>JBBKVP010000056.1:0-40947 GCA_037968495.1 Pontixanthobacter sp.
GAAGTTCCTCTCTCGCGAGCTTCTGCCCGTATACTTTACTTCTTACCGAACAGACCCTTGGCCATACCGGCTAGGTCGTTCAGCGGATTGCCGTCACCGTCTTTGTCGAGCATCGATGCAAACTTGGCGAGTGATCCTTCACCGCCAATCTGTTCCTTGATCTGGTTGAGCATGCCTGTGTCGAGGCCGGTCTTTTCTGCGGCCAATGCGACGGTATCGCCATCTTCCTGATGCGCTTCGCCAAGTGCGGCAACAGCCTCAGCAGCCTTTGCAGGGTCAATGCCTAGCTTTTCGGCCATGTTTGTGACCGTGGGATTATTGGTAACCTGGCCCAGAATGCTGTCGAATAGTCCCATGATGATACTCCTGAAAGTGTGAGTCCCAGACAGTGTGGACCTGCGCGGGACAAAGAAAAAGCCCCCTTCCCCGCATCATTGTTTCGGCGGGGAAAGGGGCTTCCCTCTCCAACTCTTGTTTCGACATCAGGCCGCGTGCGGTGCTGCCTCGCGTACGCCAGCGTCGACATGCGCTTCGAATTCGGCAAAATTATCGACGAACAGCTTCACTAGCCTGCGCGCCGTGCGGTCATATTCTTGCTTGTCAGCCCAAGTTGAACGCGGATCGAGGATCGCGCTGTCCACACCTGCAACGGCAACCGGAACATCAAAGCCGAAGTTTTCGTCCTTGCGGAATTCTGCGTCATTGAGCGATCCGTCGAGCGCCGCATTTAGAAGTGCGCGGGTTGCCTTGATCGGCATCCGGTTACCGACCCCGTATTTGCCGCCGGTCCAGCCCGTATTGACCAACCAACATTGCACACCGCCCTCGGCAATACGCTTCTTGAGCAAATTGCCATAAACGCTCGGGTGGCGCGGCATGAATGGTGCACCAAAACAGGTGCTGAATGTTGCTTCCGGCTCCGTCACACCGATTTCCGTGCCGGCAACCTTGGCAGTGTAACCCGATAGAAAGTGATACATTGCTTGATCCGGCGTCAGCCGTGCAATCGGGGGCAGTACGCCAAATGCATCAGCCGTCAGCATGATCACATTTGTTGGCACCGGGCCAAGGTTATGCTCGGATGTGTTGGGAATGAAATCCAGCGGATAGGCGCCGCGAGTGTTTTCAGCGAGCGAACTATCGTCGAGGTCGAGTTTCCCGTTTTCGTCCATCACGACGTTTTCAAGCACGGTTCCGTGCATCTTGGTGGTGGCGAAAATTTCCGGCTCTGCTTCTTCCGACAGGCGGATCATCTTGGCGTAACATCCGCCTTCGAAGTTAAAGACTGCAGTGTCGGACCAGCCATGCTCGTCATCGCCGATCAGCGTGCGACTGGCATCAGCCGATAACGTCGTTTTTCCCGTGCCTGACAGGCCGAAGAACACGGCTGTTTTGCCATCCGGCCCGACATTGGCGCTGCAATGCATCGGCATCACGCCCTTGACCGGCAACAGATAGTTGAGAATGCCGAAGACGCTCTTCTTCATTTCACCTGCATATTTCGTGCCGCCGATCAGGATCAACTTCTCGGTCAAATTCACCGCGACAACCGTTTCGCTGCGCGTGCCGTGGCGCTCGGGATCAGCGCGAAAGCTTGGCAGATCAATGATCGTATATTCCGGCAGGAAGCCGTCCAGTTCGGCTGCAGTTGGCCGGACTAGCAATGTGCGGATGAACTGGTTGTGCCACGCAAGCTCGTTAATCACGCGCACATTAACGCGGTGTTCTGGTTGCGAACCTCCGAATAAATCAGCGACGTAGAGCGTTTCCCTCTTCGCCACTTCGGCAAGAAAATCAGCCGCAAGCGCCGCAAAATGGGCTGGCGTCATGGAGACGTTGGTTTTTCCCCACCAAACTGTGTCTTCCGTCTCGCTATCGCGGACGATAAACTTGTCCTTGGCAGACCGGCCCGTGTGCGCACCGGTTTGAACAACCAGCGGCCCTTCGGCGGCCAGCTTGCCTTCGCCATTTGCAACAGCGGCTGCAATCAGCGCGTCGGTGCCGAGGTTGGCATTAATTTCAGCATTGGTTTCAATGCCCTGGTCGGCAAGCGAATGGGAAAGCGCAGTGGACAATGTCGTCTCCTGATGAGCGGGTGCGGCGCTGTGAGCAACTTTCTGCATACGAATGCAGCGCCTTCAGGAGGTCGCATAAACATATGCACGATTCGCGTCAATTTCAGCTGCAACTAAAGACTGTGATGCACGTGCGTTGTTTCGTAAAACCAAACAAGCTAGGCCATGAGGCGACACAAACAGGATCAGATTCCGCAATGGCTGAAGAGCAGAGCAAGAAGCAAAACGATCAGAGCGCGCACACTGTGGCGCTGGTCGATGATGACCGCAATATCCTGACTTCGGTTTCCATTGCATTGCAAGCCGAAGGGTTCACCACCCGTGTTTATTCGGACAGCGAGGTCGCATTGGGTGCGCTGATCGAAAATCCGCCTGATCTGGGCGTGTTCGACATTAAGATGCCGAAGATGGACGGCATGGAATTGCTCCGCCGCGTGCGCGAACATTGCCCGCTGCCAGTCATCTTCCTCACCAGCAAGGATCATGAGGAGGACGAAGAGCTTGGCCTCGCGATCGGAGCTGACGATTACATCGCAAAGCCGTTCAGCCAGCGGCTACTGATCGCACGGATTCGCGCCATCCTTCGCCGCAGCAACGCGCGCCTTTCGCCGGCGGGACAAGATAACGGAGCAACTGGCGCGGCCGAAGACCAAAAGTGGGCACGGGGACGCCTGTCGATGGACCCTGCCCGCCATCATGTTGAATGGGATGGAAAGTCAGTATCGCTGACAGTTACCGAATTTCTGATCCTTGAGGCTTTGGCGGCCCGTCCCGGCGTGATCAAATCACGCAATCAGCTGATGGACGCAGCCTATCCCGATGATGTGTTTGTCGACGACCGGACAGTAGACAGCCATATAAAGCGGATGCGCCGCAAGTTCCGCGTCCATGACCGGGACTTCTCCTCGATCTCTACCCTTTATGGCGCTGGTTATAGCTTCACAGATGGCTGAAGAAACGTCTGGAGACAGCGAAGTCGGGGGACTTCGTTGGTCGCGAAAGCTGTCGCTGCGCTCGCGCATTCTTGTGGTGAATATTTTACCATTGGCGCTGCTGGGCGGCGGGATATTCTATCTCGACAATTACCGCAGCCAACTGCTCTCCGAACGTTACAAATTGGCACGGATCGAAGCGCAGATCACGGCCGAAGCACTCGCCGGTGCGAGCCGCGAAAGGCAAGAAGCGCTGCTGATCCAGATCGGCAAAGAACAGAATATGCGCGTGAGGATGTACGATGCCGAGGGCCGGCTTTGGGCCGACAGTTTTGACCTCGACACGCCTAGCTTCACTCTGGCCGATCCTGATGCAGAGCCTTGGCAACAGGACTTTGCGCGCTGGCTCGATGAGTTGGTGGACGGAATCACAGGTGCAGCAGCGGTTCCCGACTACCTCGATCCCGAAAGCACCCAAGCCGACATTTGGCCGGAACTGGCCCGCGCCCGCGAAATGGGGCTGAGCCAGATTGAATTGCGCAATGCGCCCGACCGTACACCTGTAATTACCGCTGCTGCACCAGTTGGGCTACAGGGCTCAACACTGCTGACAACCCGCAATGCCAAGGACATTACGGAAGCTGTCCGCAGCGCCCGGACTACGCTGTTTATTGCCTTCATAAGCGCGCTGATGCTTTCGATCATGGCATCACTCTTCCTTGCGCGCACAATCATCAAGCCGCTGCGCCTGCTCGCCAACTCAGCAGTCCGCGTTCGGCTTGGCCGCGACCGTGATGTGGTGGTGCCCCGGCTGCCCGAACGCGGTGACGAAATCGGGTCGCTCGCGCGCAGTATCTCCGACATGACTACCGCCCTCCGTGGCCGGATTGATGCGGTCGAAAGCTTTGCGGCTGATGTTGCCCATGAAATCAAAAATCCGCTCGCATCGCTGCGCAGTGCCTTGGAATCACTTGAGAAGGTCGAGGATTCGGGACTGCGTAAACAGCTAACGCAAATCGCAACGCATGATGTGCGCCGGATTGACCGGCTCGTTAGCGAAATTGCCGATGCTAGCAGGGTCGATGCGGAGCTTAGCCGGACAACCTTCGAACAGGTTGATATGCATGATCTGGTGGTCAACATTCTGGGAACACGCGCAGACCGTCAAGAAAATGCCGGGAGAAAAATCGACTTGCGCGCGATTCACTACGAATCCTATGCAGTGATGGGAGCGCCAGCCAGACTGGAGCGCATTATCGAGAACCTGCTCGATAATGCGGTCTCTTTTTCGCCCACCGATGGGCGCATCACCATTGATCTGCTGCGCGTGGGACCGGAAATTACACTGACGGTTTGCGACGAAGGTCCGGGTATTCCAGAAGCCGAGCGCGAGAAGATATTTAGACGCTTCCACTCCGTTCGCCCTGATGAGGAGGACTTCGGCAATCACAGCGGCCTTGGCCTCGCTATCGCGAGAACTATTGCCGAGGCACATGATGGGTCGCTTACTGCCGATTGCCGCGGTGATGGCAAGTCCGGTGCCTGTTTAACACTAACCCTACCTTCGCTTCTATCTTTGTGACCGAGCCATCTGCCTATCAAGCGACATGCGTTTCAGTTGGCGGCAGAGGAATTATGATTGAAGGCCCGCCGGGCGCCGGAAAATCCAGTCTCGCGCTAATGTTGATAGATCGCGGCGCGCAATTGGTCGGTGATGATGGCGTTGTTCTGAGAACCGAAAATGGCGTTCTTACCGCCTCACCGCATCCCAACACTGCCGGCCTATTCGAAATTCGCAATGTCGGGCTGGTTACGATATCTACAGTCAGGGCGCCCGTTTGCCTCGTCCTTCAACTGACGGACGAGGCTCCGCGCTTCATCGACAAGCCTGAAATAACAACACTGCAAGGAAGCGCGATTCCGGCAATCCAGTTCCGTTTCGGTGATGCCACTGCCGCAATTCGCGCGGAATGGGCACTGTCCCAATACGGGCTAAATGCCTAGGTTTACCCCCTTCACATTGCAGCGGCATAAGCGCACAACCCGCCGCCAATGACCGACGAATCGTCCGCCATAAATAACCCCGCCCCCTCCTCGGATGGCCGTCAACGCGTCCTGCTTGTCACGGGCACGGCTGGCGCAGGAAAAACAACCGCATTGCGCGTGCTGGAAGATCTGGGCTGGGAGGCAATCGACAACTTCCCGATCCGATTGCTGGACCGGATGTTGGGGGCTGACGCATCGGAAGACGGCATCCGCCCGCCGCTCGCCATCGGATTCGACTCACGGACGCGGGGGTTTGAACCTGACAAGATTATCCGCCGCGTCAAACGTCTGACAGGCCGCGATGATATTTCAATCGCAACGCTGTTTATCGACTGTAACTCTGCGGAGCTTGAGCGCCGCTACAACGAAACCCGCCGCCGTCACCCGCAAGCTCAGGGCCGCCCAGTCAGAGCCGGAATCGTTGCAGAGCGGGAACTGCTCGAACCGCTTCGCCTTTGGGCTGATGCCTGCATCGATACCAGCGAATTCACGGCGAATGATCTGCAACAGGAAATCCGTGAGCGGTTCTCCGACAGCGCGCCTGCGGAAATGGTAGTAACGGTCTCGAGCTTCGGCTTTGCGCGCGGCATGCCGCCCATCGCCGATCTCGTGTTCGATATGCGTTTTCTCGATAATCCGCATTGGGTCGAGGAGCTGCGCGAGCAGACAGGAAAAGACAAACCTGTCGCTGATCACATCCGTAACGATATCGCCTTCACTCCTGCCTTTGAGCGAATCCGCGACCTACTGCTGCTACTGCTTCCGCGCTACGAGGCGCAGGGTAAAAGCTATGTCCATATCGCATTTGGCTGCACCGGCGGGCGGCACCGGTCTGTTTTTACTGCCGAGCAAATCGCGGAAAGCTTGCACGGCGCGGGCTTTTCCCCCACCATTCTCCATCGCAATCTGGCCTCCCGCGCGGAAGATCAGATCGAAGGCAAACAGCAATCATGAAAATGGCGCGCCCCTCCCCTATGAAAACACTTCCCGTATTTAGGCATTTGCAGACATCATGATTGGCATCATCCTTGTGACGCACGGCCATTTGGCCGAAGAATTCGTGAATGCGATGCAGCATGTCGTCGGCAAGCAGCAGGCCGTCGCGACCGTCTGCATCGGCCCAAATGACGATGTAGAGGAGCGCCGCGAGGAAATCGCTTCAGCTATTGCAGAAGTCGAAACCGGTGACGGCGCGATTATTCTGACCGATCTGTTTGGCGGCACTCCCAGCAATTTGGCGATTTCACTGCTTGAAACAGGCCGGATCGAAGTGATCGCGGGTATCAATCTGCCAATGCTGATCCGCCTCGCTTCTGCTCGAAAAACGATGTCGATTACCGAGACGGTAGCAGCGGCACGCGATGCTGGCCGCAACTACATCACCGTGGCGTCGGAGTTCCTCGCACAGGAACAAAAAGTATCATGACCGAAGCGCGCCGGATTGTCGAAATTACCAATCAGCGCGGCCTTCACGCACGGGCGAGCGCGAAATTCGTCAATATCGTCAGCCAGCTTCCCGAAGGGCACGAAGTGCGCGTGGCGAAAGACGGCAACGAAGCTGCTGGCGGTTCCATCTTGGGACTGATGATGCTCGGCGCAGCTAAGGGCGATTGCGTCGAACTGATTGTCGTTGGTGATGAGTCTGATGCAGTATTGAACAAGCTCAGCGGCCTCTTCATCGACCGTTTCGGCGAAGACTGAGGCGTACATTTCATGCGCCGCGAAATCACCGGCTTCTCCAATCCCACAGTCAAATATCTGCGCAGTTTGCGCGACAAGAAGCATCGCAAGCGGGAGGGCAAGTTTCTCGCCGAAGGATTACGCCTGCTAACCGATGCCCGCGAAAGCGGCCGCCTGCCTGAAACCTTAGTGATGGCAAGCAAACGCGACCCGCATCCGCTGCTAACTGCGCTTGAAAATGCGGTCGAGGATGCTGGCGGCGAAATTATCGAGACTAGCTCGGATATTCTCACCAAGATTACTGGCAAGGACAATCCCCAAGCAGTACTCGGCGTGTTTGACGAATTCGACACATCGCTAGCAAGTGTTGATCGCAGCACTGCGAAGATTTGGCTGGTCGCACAAGCTTTGCGCGATCCGGGCAACCTCGGGACTATGCTGCGCACCGGAGATGCAGTTGGCGCAGGCGGATTTATTCTCCTCGATGATTGCGCCGATCCGTTTAGCGCGGAGGCTGTGCGAGCCAGTATGGGCGCAGTGTTCACGCAGAAAGTGGCGCAAGCGACGTGGGATGAATTCGTGCCTTGGCTGCGCGGCGGTGCCGGACAGTTGGTCGGCGCGTCCTTGCGCGATACCCATCCTTATCGCGAGGCCGCCTATGCGGCGCCATGCTTCCTGATGGTCGGCAACGAATCGCGCGGATTGCCTGCCGAATATGAGGACGAATGCGACCTGCGCGTCACAATGCCGATGCGAGGGCGCGCCGACAGCTTGAACGCAGCAGTTGCGGCGGCAGTGCTCGCCTATGAAGCCTTGGCATCGCTGGAGCCATCTTCTAGCTGAGGCATGTCGTCGCTGACATCGGCGGCGGTGTAACGCGGCGCGCTTTCAACGAGCGGCACTTCTTCAATCTCGCGCTTTCCGATTTCGATGCCTTTGTCGGCCAAGCGGCGGCCTGAAGAGAGAACATTGCGCTCGAAGCTACCGACAAATTTGTTATAATTGCCAACCGCCGTTTCGAGGCCTGAACCGACGCGCTTGAGGTGCTGCGAAGCAGTCTCCAAACGGCTGTAGAGTTCCGCCCCTGCCCGGCCAATTTCCCTCGCTTCATCAGCAAGTTGATCCTGCCGCCAAACCTGCGCGATGGTGCGCGCAATGGCGACCAAGTTAGTCGGACTAGCCAGCAATACGCCATTCTGGAAAGCGAAGTCCCAAAGCTCGGGGTCGGCTTCCAACGCAGCAGATACAAAATGCTCACCCGGCACAAACATCACGACATAGTCAGGCGCTTCTTCGAACTGGCTCTGATAAGACTTAGCGCCAAGTTGCTGGACGTGATTACGCATCGATTTTGCATGCGCCGCCAGTGCTACTTTGCGCACGTCATCATCGTCAGCTTCGAAGGCTTCCTGATAAGCGTTTAGCGATACCTTGGCATCTATAATCAGCTTCTTCTGACCCGGCACATTAACGATAGCATCAGGGCGGAGCCGTCCATCTTCCGTGTCAATGGAATGCTCCAGATTGAAATCGGTGTGCTGCGACAGTCCGCATTGCTCTAGAACGTTCTGCAACGCCCGCTCACCCCAGCGCCCCCGCGCTTTCGGCGCGTTGGTCAGCGAATTGCCAAGCCGCTGCGCCTCACGCCGAACCTCTTCCTGACCCAGCCGCATATTTTCGATAAGTCCGGTCAGCTGGCCGAAGGAATCCACGCGTTGTTTTTCAAGGTTTGTGACTTGATCTTCGTAGCTCTTCAGGCGCTGATTGACCGGCTCCAACAGGGCCGCAACTGCAGCCTTGTTGGTCTTCTCGGTATCGCCGAACTTCTCGTTCGCGCGCTCAAGAAACGCCTCCTGCGCCTTGCCCAGCACAGCCGCGCCGGTGTTCTGGAATTCCTTGAGCATCTGCTCGCGCGTATCGAGCAGCGCGCGCTTCTGTTCCTCGAAACCCGCAGCTTGCGTCTTCAGCGCAGTCAATTCTTCGCGCGTCTTGTCGAGGTTTTCCGCTAGCGTATCAGCACGCGCCGCACGCTCGCTCATGGTCGCAAGTTCAGGCGCCATCCGCGCTATATTTTCAGAGAGGTTCTTCGCCTCAGCATCGCGCTCTTCATGCCGCGCCCTCCATTCGGCCACCGGGCGGGCGCCCACAAACCAACCGATCGTGCCACCAAAGACGAGGCCGACAATCAAAACAATAATGGTGATTACAAGTGGATCCATGCCACTTTTCTACGCGGAACGGAGCAAGAACGCTAGAGCGCCCTGACAATTATTCCCCGATCAAGCAGCCTTACGCAGCTTGTCGAGTTTCTTCAGCGCCATTTGCTTCTTCAAGCGGCTCAAATGGTCGATGAACAGAATGCCTTCAAGGTGATCCATTTCGTGCTGAATGCAGGTGGCCATCAGACCGTCGAGCTGTTCCTCATGGGTCTTGCCGTCCACGTCCTGATAGCGGACGCTGCAGGTCGCCGGGCGGTCCACATCAGCGTAGATTTCGGGAACTGAAAGGCAGCCCTCTTGATAGGTCGCTAATTCTTCCGCCGGATCGAGAATTTCAGGATTGATGAAGGCGCGCGGCTCGTTTTTGACGGGATAGTGTTTATGCGATCCTTCCCCGTCACCGTGGTCATGGCCGCATTCTTCCGGCTCCGCATCCGTGTCCGGCTCCTGCAAGTCGATCACCAGTACGCGCAGAGGCACGCCGACCTGGATGGCGGCGAGGCCAATTCCGGGTGCTTCATACATCGTTTCGAACATGTCTTCGACGAGCACCTTCAGCTCATCGTCGAACTTTTTGACGGGTCTGGAAACGGTCTTGAGCCGTGGATCGGGAACTTCGAGGATTTCGCGGATAGCCATAATCTTGCCAGATAGGGTGCGTTTGGCGATTTCGCAACGCTGTATCGCTAAACCGGACGCCGCGCCCTCAGCGCCTGCGCCAATGTGCCTTCGTCGAGATAATCCAGTTCTCCGCCTACAGGTAGGCCGTGGGCCAGTTGGGTGATCCGCACGGGACGATCTTCTAAGCGTTCGGCGATGTAATGCGCGGTGGTCTGCCCCTCGAGAGTGGCATTCATAGCCAGCACCACCTCGTCGATGCCTCCTGCTGCAACGCGGCCTATCAGCGTATCTATCGACAGGTCTTCAGGGCGGACGCCGTCAAGCGCGGATAGCCTGCCGCCGAGCACATGATATCGGCCCGTGAATAGCTTCGCGCGGTCGAGCGCCCATAGGTCGGCCACATCTTCCACCACGCAAAGCGATTTCGCATCGCGGCGGTGGTCGGAGCAAATGCCGCAAGGATCGCGGGTGTCGACATTGCCGCAGGTCGTGCACTCAACCAGATTATCGCGCACTGCACCCAGCGCTTCGACCATTGCGGGCAAAGCCGTCTCGCGCTTCTTCACCAGCCACAAAACCGCGCGCCTTGCCGAGCGCGGGCCAAGGCCGGGCAGCCGGGCCAATGCGGCGGCGAGTGTTTCGATCTCTTGCGATGCCATACCTGCGCAGATAGGGGGTGTGAGCTGATTTAGGAAGGCCGCGAACAACATGCGTATCATCTTCATGGGGACACCCGACTTCGCGGTCCCGACCCTGACCGCTTTGCATGAGGCGGGACATACCCTGGTCGCCGCCTATAGCCAGCCGCCGCGCCGTGCTGGCCGGGGTAAGAAGCTGCAGCACGCGCCAGTCCAGATTGCGGCGGAAAAACTGGGGATTGCTGTGCGCTGCCCAACTAGTTTGAAGAACGAAGAGGCAAAGGCAGAATTTGCTGCGTTTGCGCCGGATATTGCGGTTGTGGCAGCCTACGGGATGATCTTGCCGCAGGCCGTGCTGGATATTCCGCCGCAAGGTTGCCTGAACGTCCATGCTTCGCTGCTGCCCGCATGGCGCGGCGCGGCGCCGATCCACCGGTCTATCTTGACCGGGGATGCAGAAACAGGCGTCACAATCATGCGGATGGAGGCGGGCCTTGACACCGGCCCGATGCTGGCGACCGCGCGCACACCGATTGAAGACAAGACTTCGGGCGAACTGACCGAGGAACTGGCAGAAATCGGCGCGCAGCTGATGGTGACCACCTTGGCCGATCTCTCAAACCTTACGGCGGTCGAGCAGAATAAAGATGCCGCAAGCCACGCACCCAAGATAGACAAGGCTGAGGCGAAGATCGATTTCGCTCAAGACGCGAAGTTCATAGAACGTCAGGTGCGAGCCTTTGCGCCCTTCCCCGGTGCTTGGTTCGAACTGGACGGGGAGCGGATCAAGGTCCTGGCCGCCGACGTCACCGCCTCTGGCGGCAAAGCCGGAACGACGCTGGACGACCGGCTAACTATTGCCTGCGATAGCGGCGCGATCCGGCCCACCCGCATCCAACGCGCCGGTAAGCCTGTGATGGACGTGGCGGATTTCTTACGCGGCAAAAAGGTCGCGGCGGGAGCGAAGGTCGGGTGACTCGTTTCGCGCTTACTCTGGAATTTGACGGCACGCCGTTCATGGGCCTGCAGCGGCAGGATCACGGCCTGACTGTGCAACAGACGGTCGAGGATGCAGCCCACGCGATCACTGGCGAAGATGCAAGAATGCACGCGGCGGGCCGCACGGACTCAGGCGTGCACGCCCTAGCCATGCGCGCGCATATGGATATCGAAAGGCCATTCGATCCGTTCCGCCTGATGGAAGCGCTCAATGCCAGAATGCGCCCTCATCCGGTTGCAGTCACCCATTGCGAGGAAGTCGCCGATGATTGGCATGCGCGCTTCTCATGCCTTGGGCGCAGCTATCTTTACCGGATCATCAACCGCCGTGCCCCGCTGACCATTGACGCCAACCGCGCTTGGCAGATTTCAAAACCGCTGGACGAGTCTGCGATGCAAGAAGCAGCGCAAGTGTTGGTCGGACGGCATGACTTCACCACCTTCCGTTCAGCCCATTGTCAGGCCGCTGATCCGGTCAAGACATTGGACCGGCTGGACGTCCGCCGCGACGGTGACTTGCTGTTGATCGAGGCCGAAGCGCGCAGCTTCCTGCATCATCAGGTCCGCTCAATGGTCGGCTGCCTGTCGCTGGTCGGCATAGGCACTTGGGACGCCAAAAAAATGGGCCAAGCCCTTGCCGCGAAAGATCGGCATGAACTTGGCCTCAATGCCCCGCCACAGGGGCTATATTTTGTATCGGCGAGCTATCCCTAGGCTCTGGCCTAACGATTAGCCCGCCGCACCCAATTATTCCTGCATTTCACCGCCGAACGCATTGCCGAAGAAATCACCCTTCAGCCACACGGGGCGCTCGTCCATATTGGCGACCGAGCGTGTGATATCGTGGTTCACATCCGTGAAGCGCTTGAGCTGAGTGAAGTCGATCAGACCAACTTCGTCAGACGGCTTGTGATAGTGATTTTTGAGGAAGTCAGCCTGAGCCGCAGCGCCATCTCCGCCGTGTCCTGTGACGAGGAACAATGAAGGCACGCCCTGCTGGACAAAGCTGTATTGATCGCTCCGCGCGAACAAACCCTCCTCAGGAACTGGATCGGGGCTCAGCTTCATGCCGGCTGCTTCAATAGCTGCTTCAATCGGGCCGAACATTGTGCTGCGTTCCGCACCAAAGGCCACTACGTCCTTCAGCTCATACGTCACAATCGGCATGTCGAGATTGATGTTAGCAACCGGCTTGCCGCCCATGGGCAGAGGATTGCGAGCCATATAGTCTGAGCCGACAAGGCCTTTTTCCTCAGCTGTCAGCGCGACAAACAGGATCGGGCGGCGGGCCGGGTTGTTCACCATCAACCGCGCAACTTCGAGCATAGATGCCGTGCCGGTGGCATTGTCCATCGCGCCGTTGTTGAGGCTATCGATGATCTCGCCCGCTTCTTCTTCGCCGTCTTTGGGTTCAGGATAAGTTCCGTGATCATCATCCACACCGGTGTGATCGAGATGCGCGGTCACGACGACATATTCATCCGCAAGCGCGGGATCGGTGCCGGGGATGTAACCGATGACGTTCGGGCTGCTCGTAAGCTCGCTAGTACTACCCCACGATATTTTCGCTTTGACGCCCATGTCGAAACTGGGAACAGCGTCCAACTCGTCATCTTCAAACTTTGTCAGATCGTCCCAGCTAACCGGCTGACCTAAAAACAACTTCTCCGACAGTTCCGGGCTCAGGATCGCGCTTGCCTGAATGTTGGGCGACGAGGAGAAGGAAGTGCCTTCTGGGGTTGCCCAATTCATGGAAGTGGGACCACTCACGAAGCGCTTCACCACCGAAAATGGAAACTGAGCTGAAGATTTAGGAGTGAACAGCATCATCCGGCCGATGGCGCCGCGTTCGGAAAGGCGCTCGTTCTGGGTGGCGCGGAAATGCGCGCGCTCTTCGGAATTAAGGCCCGACGGTACGCCGCGCAGAGCAACAGCAATTTTGCCCTTAAGGTCGACCCCTTCAAAATCGTTCTGTTCGTAACCTTCCGCTGCAAAACCTAAGCCAACGAAAACCAGCTCGCCTTCAATCTCGCCGCTAGTGCCAATCTTGCCATAGCTAACGAAGTCATCGCCGAACGCCAGATCACTGGGCAGGTCTTTACCGGTCAGAACCAGTCCTGCATCTTCCGCACCGGTCGATTTGCCGGTGATGAGCGGAACGTTCTGGAAGTATGTGCCGTTGTCGCCGCCTTGTTTGACCCCGATCGCAGCGAATTGGCCCGCGACATAGCCCGCAGCCATTGCATAGGCGGCAGAGCCCGCTTCGCGGCCTTCTAGCGAATCGTCAGCAAGAAATTTAACGTCGGCTTCGAGACGGCCTTCGTCTGCCGTTGCTGCAACTTCTGCAGTCGCTGTAACTGCATGACCATCATTCGCGATAGCAGTTCCGGTAAACCCGCCGAACGCGGCGAGCATAATTGCGCCCGAAATAATGGTGTTTCGCATATTGGTAGTCCCCTAGTTTGCCTGTCTTTTCTGGCAGATCATTCGCGCGCGCACCAGACCCATTTGTCAGGGCGAATCTGCATTTCGTCGGACAAATGCCAAGATCATTGCTTGCAAGGTCCGTTTCAAACCCGCACCTAGTCGGCAGCAAACAATCAATCGATTCTGGAGAGAGCCATGACCACAGCAGTCCGCCGCATTCTTAGCACCTTGGGTTCCGACGATACGATCACCGTCGAAGTAGCCGATCACGAGCTGCCCGCCCCCACTGGGCATCAAGTTGTAGTCAAGGTCGAAGCCGCTCCGATCAACCCTTCGGACCTTGGCCTGCTGATGCCCGGCGCCGATCTTGAAAATGCAGATTACTCACCTGGCAAGCTGGTTGCGAAAATGCCTCCCGGCTCGTCAAAGCGCATGGCTGGGCGCGTCGGTACTGCTATGCCAGCGGGTAACGAAGGCGCCGGAACCGTGGTCGCTGCAGGCGAAGAAGCGCAGAACATGATTGGCCAAAGGGTCGCATGCGTGACCGGCGAGCTGTTTGCGACACACGTGATGGCCGATGCGCGCATGTGCATGCCGCTGGGCGATTTGACCGCAGAACAAGGCGCATCCGCCTTTGTTAACCCGATGACGGCGCTAGGCTTTGTCGAAACTGCCCGCCGCGAAGGACACAAGGCGATTATCCACTCCGCCGCTGCGTCAAATCTTGGCCAGATGCTCAACAAAATCTGTCAGGAAGATGGCTTCGATCTGGTCAACATCGTCCGCAAGCAGGAACAGGCCGATATCCTCAAGGGCATTGGCGCAAAGCATATCGTGAACTCATCAGACGATGATTTCATGCCGCAACTGATGGCCGCGATCGAGGAAACCGGCGCTTACATCGGCTTCGATCCGATCTTCGGCGGCACGATGGTCAATTCGGTCTTCACCGCAATGGAAGCAGTCGCGGTTAAAACGCAGGAATATAGCCGTTATGGCTCGACCCAGCAGAAACGCATGTATGTCTACGGCGTACTGAACGTCGCGCCAATGTCGATTATGCCTGGCTACGGCTTTGCATGGGATCTGTCGGGCTGGCTGCTCACACCGTTCCTCGCCAGCGCCGGGCAGGAAGGCGTGCAGAAGATGCAGCACCGCGTTTTGAGCAACATCACGACGACCTTCGCCAGCAGCTATGTGGCCAAGATCGACCTTGACCAAATGCTGACGAAAGAAGCGGCAATGGCCTATGACGCAAAAGCAACTGGCGAAAAGTATCTGGTAACGCCATAAGCGAGCAACAATACCCATGAAAGGAATATGTTAAGCCCTTTCACCTAGGCCACTGGTCGGCCCCTCTGCACGCAAGCGGACTGGCCGACTGGGGGCACTATGAATCGTATAAGTCAGTTCTTACGTTCGCCCTCGATGCGCGACCTTACTATGCTGCATCTCGTCGATCACGAAGTTGCGGAGCAAGACAGGGAGTGGTTCGCACGCTGCCAGCTCTATCATTCTGCAGCGTTTCCTTATTTGATGTATGATCTGATCCGGCTGGTACTGGGCATCGCCGTCTATCAGGCATTTTTTCCAATCACTTACACCGCCCTACTTACCCTTTTCGGCGGGATTATCGTCGCGCGGCAATATGTGATCGAGAAGCACATCCGCGACGAAAGCCGCTCACATATCGATAATTTCAAAGCGATGCGCCAGCTGATCGTTGCCCGGGCCGCCGTTTGGGGCCTTGTAATCTTCACCGGACTCTCAATGGCTCCGCCAGGCATGATTCTGCCGCTGGTCGCCGCTGGTTTGCTCACGATGTTCATTGATAGCCTGTGCATGATCGCAATGCCGAAGCGCGCATTGCTGACCGTCACGATCCATTCCTGCGCAATCGCTATACCGCTCTTCACTTTAGGAACTGGCACAACGCTCCTTACGGCAGTCGTCGCGCTAAGTGCGATCCCGTTCATGCATTGGGCGCTTTTCAACCTGAATTACATGTTCGCCACGCGCCGGTTAAGGACCCGAGCCGTCAATGAAGCGAATGAAACCATTCAGCTACTGCTTAATCAATATGATCAAGAAGGCAGCGACTGGCTGATGGAATGCGATCGTGATGGCCGCATCCTGCGCCCCAATGAACGCTTTTGCAAAGCAGCTGGCCGCTCCGCCGAAGAGATGGAAGGGATACGTCTATCGCTGATCTTTGATCCTTCGCCCGAGCGTGATGAACTGCGCGAAATTGGCGTGCGTGAAGACGCATTCCGCGACTTGGTTTTACCGCTGACGGCTAACGGAAAGAAGGCCTGGTGGTCGATTGCAGCGCGCCCGATCTATAACCGCGACGGCGAATTGGCTTGCTGGCGCGGATTCATGGCCGACGTAACGCGGACGCGTGAAGCGGAAGAAAAAGTAACATTCATGGCGCATTATGATGTGCTGACCAACTTGCCTAACCGGAGCCTTTTCAACACCACGCTCAGCCGTGCATTTAACCGCCGCAATAATGCTGACTTGCTCGCCGTGCTGTATGTCGATCTCGATCATTTCAAATCGGTCAATGATACATTTGGCCACGGCGTCGGCGATGATGTGCTCGCGGAAGCTGGCAGGCGAATCGAAAGCGCAGTTAGCGCGAGTGCAATGGTTGCACGGCTTGGCGGCGACGAGTTTGCCGTTCTGCTGGAAAAAATCGATAATCGCGAGGATGCGCTTAATGCAGCTCAAGCCATCGTTACTGCGATGGACAAGTCGATCATGCACGAGGGGCAGCAATTGCTATTGGGTGCCAGCGTAGGCGTCGCTTTTGCGCCAGATAATGGCTTGACGGGCGAAGATGTTTTGCAAGCTGCCGATCTGGCGCTTTACGACGCCAAGGCGCGCGGCCGCCGCGGTGCTTCGTTGTTCAACCCGGCGATGCAGGAACAGGTCCAAGAACGCCGCAGCATGGAGCTCGACCTGCGTGCAGCACTCAGACGCGGCGAGCTGGCGGTTCATTACCAGCCGCTGCTCGATGCCAAAACCGGCGACACAGCTGGCTACGAAGCACTTCTGCGTTGGCAGCATCCCGAGCGCGGCATGATCCCACCAGACGTCTTTATTCCGATTGCCGAAGACACAGGTGACATTGTTCCGATTGGCGCGTGGGTATTGCGGGAGGCTTTGATGGAGGCCAGCAGCTGGCCTGACGATCTGTCGATCTCTGTGAACCTGTCGCCCATGCAAATGCGCGACGGAGGGCTCGTAAACACGATTATCGGCTCCTTAGCCTCCAGCGGCGTAGCGCCCGGACGGTTGGAGCTGGAAATCACCGAAACCACACTGATGACAGACAGCGAGGAAAACCTGTCCCTACTGCACAAGATCCGCAGTCTGGGTGTCAAAATTGCGCTCGACGACTTTGGTACAGGATATTCGTCGCTCAACTATCTGCGCAGCTTCCCGTTCGACAAGATCAAGATCGACCGCTGCTTCGTCGCTGATCTTTCAGAAGGCGAAGACAGCGAAGCAATCGTGCAGGCAGTGATCGGGCTCGCCACAAAATTAAACATGAGTACAACTGCCGAAGGCGTCGAGAACGAAGCCCAGTTCGCCAATCTTCGCGCGCAAGGGTGCAGCCAGGTTCAAGGCTTCTTGTTCAGCAAAGCCAAGCCCGCAAATCAGCTACCGCATTCCGGCAAGCGGGCAGACTTCGCTAGCAGAGCCGCCGAAGTTGCAAAACTGGATATAAAAAAGCGCACACCTGCGGCAGATCGCAAACGCAAAGCTGGGTGAGCATTAAACCTTCGAAACAACGCTTTCGGGCAGGTCGACATTGAAAACGCGCTGGTAGTATTCCGCCACCAACATCCGTTCGGCCTCGTCACATTTGTTGAGGAAGCTGAGGCGGAAGGCGAAGCCGATATCTTTGAAAATTTCCGCATTCTGTGCCCAAGTTATGACGGTACGCGGGCTCATCACGGTCGAGATATCGCCATTGATAAAGCCCTGACGGGTCAGCTCAGCGACCCGGACCATTTTGATCACATCTTCGGGCTTCGTTTCAGGTGATTTGGCGTTGACGATCTTCTGTTCGACCTCTTCAGCCAGATAGTTCAGGCCCACTACGATATTCCAACGGTCCATCTGGCCCTGGTTGATCGCCTGCGTGCCATGATAAAGCCCGCTCGTATCCCCAAGGCCAACCGTATTGGCAGTAGCAAACAGACGAAAATGCGGATCAGGCCGGATAACGCGGTTCTGATCCAGCAGTGTCAGCTTACCCTCGGTTTCCAGAACGCGCTGGATAACGAACATCACGTCGGGTCGGCCCGCATCATATTCGTCGAACACCAAAGCAGTCGGCGTCTGCAATGCCCATGGCAGCAAACCTTCGCGGAATTCGGTGACCTGCAATCCGTCGCGCAACACAATCGCGTCGCGGCCAACCAGATCGATCCGGCTGATATGCGCATCCAGGTTGATCCGCACGCAAGGCCAGTTCAGCCGCGCTGCAACCTGTTCGATGTGGGTAGATTTACCCGTGCCGTGATAGCCCTGCACCATCACTCGGCGG
Source organism: Pontixanthobacter sp. (assembly GCA_037968495.1). Taxonomy (GTDB): domain Bacteria; phylum Pseudomonadota; class Alphaproteobacteria; order Sphingomonadales; family Sphingomonadaceae; genus Aestuarierythrobacter. The sequence goes on from JBBKVP010000056.1 coordinate 18,199, forward strand.
TTAAATGCAAAACCAGCCAAAATCGCCAGCGTCGTATCGGGATCGAAGACATAGCCTTCGTCAAAATCAGGCACGCGGCTGTCGGCCTTGGAAAAGGCCGGAACCTTCATATCGATATCTATACCAAACGTCTCGCGAACGCTGATTTCGGTATCGGGAGCGGCTAGGACGGTTTTTTCGCCGTGGCTGGTGTTTGTCATATCGTTCATTGCCTGCGTCGGTTAGCGGGGCAAACGAGTTGCTGCAAGCCACTGATCGCGTATATATCTGGAAGAACATGGCCGCGCCCACCCCTTCCAATTTCATCCGCAAACAGCTGGTCCAGCAGGTCCGCGCCGTTTTTAACGACCAGGCCAAGGGGCAGCAGCCTGTCGGCCTGTCGGAGAACGCTTTGTTCGAGAAGGACACACCAATCCGCATGGTCCACGCGGATGTGGTGGGGATGATGGCAGGCGGTATGTCGGCCTTATTGCTGCAAATGCTGCATCCCAGCGCCTTACAAGGGGTGCTCGATCACTCCGATTTTCGAAACGATATGCTGGGCCGCTTGCGGCGCACTGCGCGATTTATTGCGGTTACGACATTTGGCGACCGCGACGATGCGATGAAGGCCATCGAGCGGGTCAATCGTATCCACGCCGCAGTGGGCGGAGCTCTGCCCGATGGCTCGCCTTACACCGCTACCGATCCCGAAGTTCTCGCCTGGGTTCATGCCTGCGAGGCCACCAGCTTCCTCGATGCCTATATCCGCTACGCCAAACCCGCGATGCCTCAACGCGAGCAGGACGAGTACTTCCGCCAATTTGCCGAAATTGCCCGAGCATTGGGCGCCGACCCGGTACCGGAAACCCGCCGAGAGGCGCAGCGACTCATCCAGGCAATGCGTCCGAAACTGACGGTAACCGCCGCCACCCGAGAAATTGCCGATCTGGTGCTGTCGGAGCGAACTTTAGGGACTCCGCAGGCTGTTCAACGAATGTTGGGTACTGCAGCGGTCGACCTGCTCCCGCGCTTTGCAAAGAATAAGCTTGGCCTTGATCGGTCGATAATTCGTACCGGACCAGCTCGGCTCGCAACTGGCGTGATGGCAGGAACGCTGCGCTGGGCGTTTCGCCAGAGGTAATATTATCGCCTCATTTCGGCGTTAGAACCGGAATATCAGCTGCAGAGATAGGAGAGTTTCCGATGGCATATATCGAAGGTTTCTTGGTCCCGGTTCCCAACTCCCGGAAAGACGAATATTTGGATATGGCACGCAAATCTGCGCCCATGTTCAAAGACTGCGGTGCGACCCGCATCGTCGAATGTTGGGGCGATGATCTGATGAATGGCGAACACACCGATTTCTACGGCGCGGTCAAAGCCGAAGAAGGCGAGAATGTAGTCTTCTCCTGGATCGAGTATCCCGACAAACAGACCCGCGACGAAGCCTATAAGAAGATGGAAGAACACCCAAACGCGCAAATGATGGGTGATATGCCGTTCGACGGAAAGCGGATCATCTTTTCGGGCTTTGCGCCAATCTTCGACACTGCCGGTGAACTCGCCTGACTAGGAATAGATAATGGCCGACTACACATTCTTCACCAATCCGATGAGCCGCGGACAAATCGTCCGCTGGGCCCTGCATGAGGCGGAGGCAAATTACGAAACAGAGCTGGTCGATTGGGCGAACAAACCGGAAGCTTTATTGGGTGCCAATCCCATCGGCAAGGTTCCCACGCTGGTGCATCACCATGACCAGCATATCCATGTCATTTCCGAGGCAGCTGCCATTTGCGCCTATCTCGCCGATATGGAGCTGGGCGGCGAGTTGGGGCCGAATGATCACGAGTGCGCGCCCTATTATCGCGCAATGTTCTTTTCGGCCGGTCCGGTGGAACAGGCTGTTACCGCCAAGGCGATGGGCTGGGAAGTGCCCGAAGGGCGCGAAGTGATGGCCGGTTTCGGCAGCTATGACCGCACGGTAGACATGCTCGCGATGCTGGTTTCCCAGTCCGATTATGTGTGCGGCAACCGCTTTACCATGGCGGACGTCTATGTCGGCAGTCAGGTCGATTGGGGCCTGATGTTCAAAAGCCTGCCTGAACGGCCCGAATTCAACGCATATGCCGAACGTATGCGCGGCCGCGACGCTTACAAAGTGGCAAAAGCAATCGACACGGAGCTGATTGAAGAAGCGCAGGCTGCGGCGTCTTAAGCCAGCGCTCTGCTCACCTTGAGCAAGCTATACGCCTCGACGACCCGCGTGAGCCGCGCTTCATAGCTGCGGTCTCCGCCATTGCGGTCGGGGTGATAGCGGCGGACTAGTTCGGCATAGCGTTTGCGTAACTCTGTGCGGTCGATCTGATTGCCGAGGCCCATCAGTTCGAGCGCCTTGCCCTCGTCAGCAGAGAACCTCCCTGCGCTGCCGCGATTTGCACCGCTCGCGGCTTGCCGTCTTATGCTCGCCGAGCGCGCGCCGATGGCATCGAGCGGGTCTTTGAAATTGGCCCAATTCGGCATTCCATCGATGCCAGCATCAGGCTTGAAGGCGCGCGTTTCGGTTTCCCAGCCAGCGGTCGGTGATTGCGCGGCGATGATCTCATCCGCTTCCATCCCGGCGAACCAGTCATAACCGGCATTGAATTCGCGGACATGCTCCAGGCAATACCAACGCCAGTTGCCCGGGCCGTCGAAACCGGGGCCTCGACCTCCGGGTGCGCGGAATTCACCGCCCTCGCGGCAACCGGGCCGTTCGCAAAGCCTGCCTTCGGGATCATGACGACCGTGGAATCTTGATTGTTTCATTGCCCTTTAGGATGGGGATGCCCACGTGATAAGGGAACCCCTGAACAGGAGTATATGTGGTGACCGGAATTGCTAGCGAGATGGAAAAGCTGTTGCGAGAGGCGTTTTCGCCCTCCGTGCTGGACGTAATTAACGACAGCGCGAAGCACTCGGGACATTCCGGCGACGATGGCAGCGGTGAATCACATTTTACCATTGTGATCGAAAGCGCTGCCTTTGCGAGCAAAAGCAGGCTGGAGCGCCAGCGGATGATCAACGCCGCACTTGGCGACATTCCCGGCGACCGCGTCCACGCCCTTGCAATCAAGGCCAGCGCTCCGCAAACTGCGGCATGAGCATCATCCAGACAATCACGCCGACCACCCACGATCTCGGCGATTTCAAGGTGCGCCGCGTTTTGCCTGCGCGCGAGCGGACGATGGTTGGGCCGTTCATCTTCGTCGACCAGTTCGGCCCTGCGCAGCTTGATATAGGTAAGGGAATGGATGTCCGCCCTCACCCACATATTAATCTGTCGACAGTCACTTGGCTGTTCGAGGGCGCAATCGATCACCGCGATAGCCTTGGCACGTTTTCGACCATTCGCCCGGGCCAGGTGAACTTGATGACTGCCGGAAAGGGTATCGTCCATTCAGAGCGCAGCCCACAGGCCAAGCGAGACACGGGTGCACGGATTTACGGAATGCAGACGTGGCTTGCGTTGCCTGATGGTCAGGAAGAAATTGCACCAGCATTCGAAGCGATAGACGACATTCCGCTCGTCGAAGACAATTGCGCAAAGGCTCATGTCATCATGGGAACGCTGTGGGGCAAAACCGCCGCTACAACTACGCATGCCGAAACGATTTATGCGGAAATCGTGCTGGCGGCTGGCGGTTCTATCCCTATTGATGCCGATGCTGACGAGCGTGCAGTCATGCTGGTCGGCGGATCTGCCGACTTGGATGGCGGAAAACTGGAGTCTTACACGCTGACGGTGCTGGCGCCGGGTGAGCCGATGCAGCTTAACTCGGCGGAAGGCGGTCGCGTCATGCTGCTTGGCGGCGAGGCATTCAGTACCAAACGCCACGCATGGTGGAATTTCGTGAGTTCCAGCCGCGACCGAATCAATCAGGCCAAAGAAGACTGGCGCGAGGGCCGCTTCCCCAAAGTCCCTGGCGATAGCGACGAATTTATCCCCATCCCAGGAACACCCAAGACAGTGAGTCACCCATGAGCTTCAACGGACAAACGATTTGGATCACCGGCGCGAGCAGCGGAATCGGCCGGGCTCTAGCGCGCAAATTTGCAGCCGTAGGCGCAAAGCTGATCCTGTCGGGACGCGATGAAACGCGGCTCAAAGACGTCGCTGACGAGGTTGGCGCTGACACGCTGATCCTGCCGTTCGAAGTGCGCGATGAAGCCGCCCGGACCGCTGCCGGCGAACAAGCCATCGCATGGAACGGCAATGTCGATATATTCGTCAACAATGCGGGCATTTCGCAGCGGTCTCAGGCGATCAATACGCCGATGCAGGTCTATCACGACATCATGGAAATCGATCTGCTCGCGCCAATTGCACTAACGCAGGCCTTGCTGCCGCATATGGTGAAACGCGGAAGCGGGAAACTCATCTTCATGTCCTCCATCGCCGGTAAAGTCGGTGTACCGATGCGAACGGCCTATTGCGCCGCGAAACACGGGTTGATTGGCTATGCTGACGCACTGCGCGGTGAATTGTCGAACAAGGGTGTCGACGTCCATGTCATCGCGCCTGGATCAGTCGCCACCGACGTGTCGCGCAATGCGCTCAATGCTGATGGCGAGAAACGCGGCGTCAGCGACCGTGCGATTGATAATGGCATCCCAGCTGATGAAGCTGCGGCGGAGATTATCGCAGGTATAGAAGCAAGCCAGCGTGAAATCATCGTCGCGCGCGGTTTTGAACTAGCGATGGGAGAAATGCGGCGGACACCCGACCAGCTCTTCGACCAGATCGCAGCGATGGTCGCAGACGGCTATATCGAAAAAATGGAAGCGCAAGACTGATGTCTAATGTGATGAAAACTCAACAGACTCGCGTAACTCTTGCCAGCGGTATTGAGCTCGATGTTTTGGACGTTGGCCCGAAAAACGCGCCTGTTCTGATCTTCCTGCATGGCTTCCCCGAAAGCCACAGGACTTGGCGACATCAGATTGCGCATTTTTCAGATCGGTACCGCTGCATTGCGCCAGACCAGCGCGGATATCGCGGATCGTTTAAGCCGCAGGATGCCGAAAGTTACACGCCGGACAAATTGATCGGCGATATCTTCCAGATGGCAGATGCTTTGGGTGTCGAGAAATTCACCGTCATCGGCCACGACTGGGGCGGCGCGATTGCATGGGGCACGGCGCTGACGGGCCAGATGGTAGGCCGTGTAATAGGGGCAGTAATCGCCAATGCGCCGCATCCGGTCATATTCTCGCGGCTGCTTTACACCGACAAATCCCAGCGTGAGGCGAGCCAGTATATGCGCGCCTTTCGCGATCCGGCGAATGATGCGCTTGTGCGCGATCATGGTCTGACCGCTCTTCTCCAAAAAGTCGTCAAATGGGACCGCTCGGATGCGATGGAGCCGGAAGAGCGCGCTGCATTGCTGGAAGATTGGTCAACGCCGGGAACGGGCGCAGCGATGCTCAACTGGTACCGCGGTACTCCGCTGGTGGTCCCCCCACTTGACGCGCCCTATGAACTGCCAGCTGACTACGCTCCGCCGCCAGTGACGCCACTGACGATTCCGACATTGGTTGTTTGGGCGATGGACGACCTAGCCTTGCCTGCAGCCAACATCGAAGGTCTGGACGAGTTTGTGACTGATTTGACGCTCGTGAAAGTACACGGTTGCGGTCACTTCGTGCCATGGGAAGCACCAGACAAGGTCAATGCCGCGATGGAAGCGTTTCTGGCGGACTAGTCGCCTGACCATTCAACCCATGCGCCATGCGGATGCGCACATCCTAGAAACGCCGCTTCTTCACCGCCCGGCCAATATCGCACGTGCAGTTCGTGACGGAATGTTGCGCGATTGGTCTCTAACGTCACCCACGCGAGTGGTCGCTCCGCAGTGGTATTTGCGCCTGCCGCCGCCATCGCCGCTTTGATCCCGGCCCGGATGTCTGCCGGAATATATTGCCAGACAATCGAGTGAAACAGTACGCGTGTGACGCCTTTCTCGTGCGGCGTCGCCAACCGTTCCGCGACCCATGCACCGGCATCCATTTGCACAACATCAGGGCGTTTTTCCTGAGCCAAGCCAATTGCTGCGTCGATCCGCTCGATCCGCTCCGTCACCTCCGGCCAGACGTAGCTCTTCAACCGCAAGCCCATCTCGGGCTGTGACAGGTCGATAGGTGTCAGATCGCAGCCTTGGATAGAGACAATCTCGACCGGATTGTCAGGCGGAGGCGGGCCTTTCCATTCTGGCTCTATTTGCATTGGCGAGCCCGCAACGCCGGCCTTCACGCCGCCAAGATCGAAGGCAAACCGCTCCATCATCGTGTTCACGCCCGCGCTGGAACCGAGCTCATTCAATTCAAAACGCGGTCCCACTTTGCCCGATAGCCACATCAGTCCCGCCATAATGCTGGCTGAGCGGCCCGCTTCGTTAGTTTGCGGCGGTCCGTCGAGCCACGGCAGCAAGTGCTCATCATGCCGCTGCACCATTGCCGAAACTATGTTATCGACTTGATCCTGATCGGTGATTTCGCCGGAATAGACTGTCCGAAGGCTCCGGTCCGTATCCGCGAGCAAGAGATTATGCAAACCGCCAGCCAGCCGCAGGGGCAGAGCGTCTTCGATCACATTGCCTGGCCATTCACGCATTCGTGTGCCGGTAGCTGTATCGCCCTCAATCACGCGCAGTTGCGCCAGTACTACGCGCGCCGTGCACTCGGCCCCGGCTTTCGCGGCATGTTCCGCCTGCCAGCGAATTCCGGCGGCAACGTCTTTCATCTGCATTAGATCTACTGGACCCGTGTCTTCTGGCATTGTGCGTTGCCCTTTCCGCCTGTGGTCACTATCTGCCGCCTCATGGCCGACAATTCTTTATCTCAACTGACATTCGCCATCCCCAAGGGGCGCATCCTCGAAGAAGCGCTGCCTGTGATGGCGCGTGCCGGCGTCGTGCCCGAGGAAGCTTTTCACGACAAGGGCAACCGCGCCCTGTCATTTGCGACCACACGCGGCGATATGCGGTTGATCCGCGTGCGCGCTTTCGATGTGGCAACTTTCGTAGCACACGGTGCAGCCCATGTCGGCATCGTCGGGTCCGATGTGATTGAGGAATTCGACTATTCAGAGCTTTATAGCCCGGTCGATCTCGACATTGGGCACTGCCGCCTTTGCGTGGCTGAACCTTCAGACGGCTTTAAAGACGACGGCAATGCCAGTCACATGCGAGTGGCGACGAAATATCCGCATCTGACCCAGCGCTATTTCGAGCAGCAGGGTATTCAGGCCGAATGCGTCAAGCTGAACGGTGCGATGGAACTTGCGCCGGGGCTTGGGCTGGCGAGCCGGATTGTCGATCTGGTTTCGACCGGAAAAACCATGCGGGACAATGGGCTGGTTGAAATCGCGACGATTATCCCCGTGAGCGCCCGCCTTATCGTCAACCGGGCTGCGCTGAAAACCGACCCGCGCGTTGCCGACCTGGTCGAAGCGTTCCGCGCCGAAACCGCCAAGCAGGACGCCGCCTGATGCGGTTGCTGAAATCCAGCGACGAGAACTTCGAACGGGAATTTGCCCGTATCGTTGCCGACCGGCGTGAAAGCGACGGCGATGTCTCGCGCGAAGTTCTCGATATCCTCAATAGCGTCCGCCAACGTGGCGACGCGGCCTTGGTGGATTACACCGCCCGTTATGACAGCCACCGCCTGACGACCGACGACGATTGGCGAATTTCTGCGGAGGCTTGCCGCGAGGCCTTTGACGGTCTGGACGATGATCTGCGCGACGCATTGACGCTCGCTGCGGACCGTATCCGCACTTATCACGCAGATCAGTTGCCCAAAGACCGCGACTGGACGGATGATGCGGGTCTGCGCCTTGGCGCGACTTGGCGACCTGTTGATGCTGCTGGCCTGTATGTTCCGGGCGGCCGGGCAAGTTATCCTTCGTCACTGCTGATGAACGCCATTCCGGCACGCGTCGCTGGCGTAGAGCGGCTGGTCGTCGTTACACCAACGCCCAAAGGCGTTATGAACCCTCTGGTCCTCGCCGCGGCACATCTCGCCGAAGTGGACGAAATCTGGCGTGTTGGCGGCGCCCATGCCGTGGGCGCGCTTGCTTACGGGACCGAGCGGATCAAGCCGGTCGATGTCATAACCGGCCCGGGCAACGCTTGGGTAGCAGAGGCAAAGCGGCAGCTATTCGGTGTTGTGGGTATTGATATGGTCGCTGGGCCGAGCGAAATTCTCGTAATCGCCGATGGCAAGAACGACCCCGATTGGATCGCAGCCGATCTGCTCAGCCAAGCCGAGCATGACCCAGTCGCGCAATCCATCCTGATTACCGACGATCACGACTTCGCTGTGCAGGTCGAAGACCGGATTGACGTCCAATGCTCGATGCTCAGCACCCAAAAGGTCGCCCGCGCAAGCTGGGACAAATATGGCGCGCTGATAGTGGTTGATGACCTTGTTGCAGAGGCCCCTCGCCTCGCCAATATGCTCGCCGCCGAACATGTTGAACTCGCGATTGACGATGCCGAAGGCATGGCAAAGGAAATCCGCCACGCTGGCAGCATCTTCCTAGGACGAAATACGCCTGAAGCGGTTGGTGATTATGTCGCCGGCCCGAACCACGTATTGCCAACTGGCCGCCGCGCGCGCTTTGCCTCCGGCCTCTCGGTGCTCGATTTCATGAAACGGACAAGTTTCATTCGCTGCGACGCGGAAGGGCTGGCCAATGTCGGCCCCGCCGCTGCCCGCCTCGCCCATGCCGAGGGCTTACCCGCCCACGCCAAATCCATAGAATTGCGGCTCAAATGAACCAGACCCCACCACGCTCTCAGGCGCGTTCAGCCGCGCGTCTCGCTGCTGTGCAGGCGCTGTATCAGTGGCACATGGAGGGCACCTCGCTCGCCAAATTGCTCGACGAGTTCCACCAGCATCGCCTCGGCGCGGAGATCGAAGACGATCAATATGCCGATGCCGAGACCGACTTCTTCGACGATCTGGTTCAAGGCACCGTCCGCCGTCAGGAAGAAATTGATACGCTGCTTGAAGACCGGCTAGCGGATGGCTGGTCAATCAAGCGCCTCGACAAAACCATGCTTCAGGTCCTCCGCACCGGTACCTACGAACTGCTCGCCCGCCCCGATGTCCCAAAACGCAGCGCGATCAGCGAATATGTCGATGTAGCGCACGCCTTCTTCGACGAACGCGAAGCGAAGTTCGTGAACGGGATACTTGACACGATTGCCAAGGCGGTACGCTGAGTAGCGAAAGGGCCTTTATCGAGGCATTACGCGGTCTCGCGACCCATCCTGCAGCCCGGGGCCTGGGGGATGATGCGGCGGTACTAGAAGTTGGCGGTGAAACGCTGGTTCTGACCCACGACATGATAGTCGAGGGAGTTCACTTCCTCGCAGATCAAGACATGGCCGATGTCGCTTGGAAGCTCGTCGCGACCAATATGAGCGATCTGGCGGCCAAAGGCGCAGCGCCTATAGGTGCGTTGCTTGGCCATATGCTCGGCGGCGATGATGATAGGTTTGTTGAGGGTCTGCGCGACGCACTGGCCCACTACAATTGCCCATTGCTTGGCGGTGACACCGTATCGGGCGGATCGCCGAGAAGCTTCGGCCTGACGGCAATCGGGCGCGCAACACACACGCCGGTGCCATCCCGAGCGGAAGCCAAGCCCGGTGATGGCCTCTATTTGCTCGGTACAGTCGGCGGCGCGATGATGGGCTTCGAAGCTCTCCGCGACGGGCAGGATGCCGACACAAGCGCCTATCGTCGTCCCTCTGCCCTGCTTGACGAAGGAAAGGCCCTTGCTCCCCATGTAAGCGCAATAATGGATGTATCTGACGGTTTGCTGCTTGATGCCAGCCGCATTGCACGGGCAAGCCGCGTTTCACTGGAGATTAACCGCGAGCGCGTGCCGCTTGATTGCCCTGCTACCCGCCGGAATGATGCGCTGCGGTGGGGGGATGACTACGCGCTACTATTTGCCGCATCAGGCGAAGGATTACCTGATCTTGGCGCGATAAAGATTGGCTATGTGGTCGAAGAAGCAGGTGCGCCCATAATTCTCGACGGCGAAAACCTGAACGAAGCTGACCGCTTAGGCTACCAGCACAGCTAAAGCGCCGAACAGTCCACGCCGCGTTTTTCCAGCACCGGCTTCAGCGCGAAATAGGCGTCTTTCGTCTTGTGGTTCGGAATGCCGGGATAGAGGTGGTGGATGAGGTGCGTTTGCATCCCCATGCTCATCACATGGCCCAACCGGCTCTTGAAAATATTTGCGCTATTATAGCGGCCAGTGTTGCCGGCGCGCGGATGATGCGGCGCCCAGCTTAGGTAGAAACGGATGTAGCTGAGGCCAATATGGCGCGGCAGCCACCACAGCAGCGCAGCCTCGATCGCATAGCCTGTCCACGCCATCGTGAACAAAGTCGCCATGAAGACCAGCTGTAGCTTCAGCGTATCCTTCAGAGCTTTATCTGCCTCTGGCGTGCCCATTTCTGCCAGAATACGCTTATAGTGGTGGATCGAACCATCGACCCGCGGCTGGCGGTTGTACCAAGTTTTGTAGATCGCCATCAACCAGTTCGGCGCTTCGTCCGTGTAATCGGAATCCTTATCCGGATCATTGACGTGATAATGATGCTCAAGATGCATCATCCGCGCCATGCTGAACGGGAATACGATTGGAATGGTCGAGACTTTGCCGGTCCATTCGTTGAGCCAGCGCAGTTTCTGTCCCTGCCGCGCAATATTGGAATGCATCGCTTCATGGCTGGTGACATAGCCGCCGGTTGCCAGCGCGCATGAAATCACAAAGGCCACCGCAAGCGGGAAGCCAAAGAACATCGTCAGCGGAAAGAAGCTCAGCCAGAGCGCAAAGCCTGCAAAGGCGGCCACAGGATAATACCACATCGGACCGCCGTGGAATGCCTTCGCGATCACGCGCTCCTGCTTCAGCAGATCGACACGGGTATATTTATCCAGTTCGTCCGAGCCATTTAGCGGGATCGCCCGCGGATCGGTTTCGGGAATGGCGAACGCTTCTTCAGCGTCACCGGGATGCGTCCTGATTGTGCGATCGACAGGCTCACTCATAGCCAGCGGCCCCGGATGTTTGCGATTAGTCCCCACGTCCCGCCAAAGATCAGGCCAAAGACAATGCGGCTCATTCCCAGCGGGGCAGCGACGTCGAAGGACGCCATGATCTGCGCGGTGAGCGGAGCAATGAAGCCTATCCCGAACAGGAACGGCATGATTGCGAATAGCTTGCGGACTGCGATTTCCATATCCTTAAGATAATGGAAACCATAAATTCCTGCAATGCCTCTTGTCACGGGCCAGAACGCCCTGCTGTCCCAAGGTCGGGCAAAACTGGGTCCTTAGGGGCTTGCACCAGACAAAGCCTGCCTTATACCGCCTATTTTCCTCAGCCACTGCAAAGCAGGGTCTAAACAGTTTGAACCTCAGGGAGGGGTCTGCCACGTGAACTTCGTAATTATAGCCATCGTGCTTGGTCTCGTTGCCGTATTATACGGTATCGTCACCAGCCGTCAGGTGCTCAGCGCGAGCGCCGGTAACGAGAAAATGCAATCCATCGCCGGTGCTATTCAAGAGGGCGCACAAGCCTATCTGAAGCGCCAATATACTGCCATCGGCATCGTTGGTGTCGTGGTCGCGGTGATTGTCGCCGTGTTCCTCGGTCCAATTTCGGCCACCGGCTTTGTAGTCGGCGCGATCCTCTCTGGCATCGCCGGGTTCATCGGGATGAATATCTCTGTGCGCTCGAATGTCCGTACGGCTGCTGCTGCACAGACCGGATTGCAAGAAGGCCTCACCGTCGCGTTCCGCGCAGGTGCAGTTACCGGCATGCTGGTTGCTGGCCTAGCACTCCTCGCGATTTCCGTGATTTTCTATGTGCTGATCGGCCCAATGGGTCTCGATCTCACCAATGTTGCTGACAAGCGCGAGATTATCGATGCTCTCATCGGCCTCGCATTCGGCGCTTCGCTGATTTCGATCTTTGCCCGCCTCGGCGGCGGTATCTTCACCAAGGCTGCCGACGTTGGCGCCGATCTTGTGGGTAAAGTCGAAGCCGGCATCCCGGAGGATGATCCACGCAACCCAGCCACCATCGCGGACAATGTCGGCGATAACGTAGGCGATTGCGCCGGTATGGCTGCCGATCTGTTCGAAACTTATGTTGTGACTGTTGGTGCGACTATGGTTCTGACCGCCCTACTCTTCACTAGCCTCGCTAGCGCAGAACTGATGGCGTTGATGAGCCTGCCGCTGTTAGTTGGCGGCGTCTGCATCATCACTTCTATCATCGGGACTTACATGGTTCGTCTCGGCAAATCGAACAACATCATGGGTGCGCTATACAAGGGCTTCATCACCACAACGGTCCTTTCGATCCCCGCGATTTATTGGGCCACAAGCTACACTGTCGGCATGGATGCCCAGTTCACAGTCGGCGATCAGAGCTTCACCGGCATGAGCCTGTTCTGGTCAATGATGGTCGGTCTGGCTGTTACCGGCCTGATCATCTGGATCACCGAATATTATACCGGCACAGAATACCGTCCGGTACGGTCCATCGCCAAGGCTTCGGAAACGGGCCACGGCACCAATGTGATCCAGGGTCTGGCTATTAGCCTTGAATCAACCGCATTGCCAACCTTGGTCATCGTGGTTGGCATAATCGTGACGTATCAACTTGCTGGCCTGATGGGCATTGCCTTCGCGGCGACCGCCATGTTGGCGCTGGCTGGTATGGTCGTGGCGCTCGACGCTTACGGTCCGGTCACGGACAATGCTGGCGGTATCGCCGAAATGGCCGAAATGGATGAGAGCGTTCGTGAAAAGACTGATGCACTCGACGCTGTTGGCAACACCACAAAGGCTGTGACGAAGGGTTACGCCATCGGTTCGGCTGGCCTTGCTGCGTTGGTGCTGTTCTCCGCCTACACTGCTGATCTCAAGGAGTTCTTCCCAAATGTGGAAGTCAATTTCAGCCTTGAAAATCCGTATGTGATTGTTGGCCTGCTGCTCGGCGCATTGCTGCCATATCTGTTTGGCGCAATGGGCATGACAGCCGTTGGCCGTGCAGCTGGTGACGTTGTGAAAGACGTTCGGGCGCAGTTCGCTGGCGATCCGGGCATTATGGCCGGCACCAGCCGTCCTGACTATGCCCGCACAGTCGATCTCGTAACCAAGGCTGCGATCAAGGAAATGATTGTGCCGTCAATGCTGCCGGTTCTGGCACCTATTGTGGTTTACTTCGTGATCACTTGGGTCGCAGGTCAGGCTGAAGGCTTCGCAGCCCTCGGCGCTCTGCTCCTCGGTGTAATCGTCTCTGGTATCTTCGTGGCGCTTTCCATGACCGCTGGCGGCGGCGCTTGGGATAATGCTAAGAAATACATCGAAGACGGCAATCACGGCGGCAAGGGTTCAGAAGCCCATAAGGCTGCTGTGACGGGGGACACGGTTGGCGATCCTTATAAGGATACTGCCGGTCCTGCTGTCAATCCGATGATCAAGATCACCAATATCGTGGCCTTGCTCCTGCTTGCGGCGCTCGCTGCAGTCTGAGCACTAAGCCATCGATACCACCCGCCACCGGGTGAAGGGAGCCCCGTCCAGAGCAATCTGGGCGGGGTTTTTGTTTGCGCTGCTTTTGGGCAGTTCCCGCCTAAACGTTAAACTTTCTTTCTCCATTCATCGCTAGACGGACTTTGCGGCCCTGATTGCCGCGCTTAACAGGGGTCAATGGCTTGGCGAGCAGCTCGTTCATCGCACCGCAAAGGCAGGGGCAGCGTACTCTTGAGCGCGCGCCCGTGTTGGGGTGCGCGGATGGCGTGGCGCTGACCAACTGGCGCGAATATCTGTCTGCGACATTTACCGCTGAATGGGACATGCTCTCAGAAGGTGCGAGCGAACCCAACCCGTTCTTCGAGAGCTGGTATCTTCAGCCTTCTCTCGAAGCCCTCGATTCAGGCGGTGACGTGCAGATACTTACCGTCAGAAATGGCGGTACGTTGATCGGCTTAATGCCGGTGGAACGCTCGCTGCGCTATTACAGCTACCCGCTCCCAAATATCGCTAACTGGACCCATCCGAATTGCTTCCTTGGTGCGCCCTTGGTCGCACGCGGCGAAGAAATCGCTTTCTGGACGGCATTGCTCGCATGGGCCGACAAGAACCCCGGCGGCGCATTGTTCCTGCATCTGCAACACCTCCCGCTTGAAGGTGCGTTGATTGATGCATTGCGCGTTGTGACCGGGTCCACGGCTCGCCCTTCCGCACTGGTCCACCGAGAAGAACGCGCGATGCTGGCATCTCCGCTGTCAGCCGAGGACTATTTCGCCCAATCAATGAGCGGCAAAAAGCGCAAAGAACTACGCCGGCAGCATAAGCGCCTGTCGGAACTGGGCGAAGTCGCGATCACACGGCAATCGGACGACACAGATACCGAGCGCTGGATTGCCGAGTTTCTGAAGCTCGAATTAGCAGGCTGGAAGGGCAAAGCTGTTTCTGCACTCGCAGCATCGCCGCAAACCGCTGCGCTATTCGCTCAGGCCTTAGGCGCTGCTGCCTCACGGGGTCAGCTCGAACGACTAGCCATCACGCTAGACGGCAACCCCATCGCGATGCTGGCAAATCTAACCTCGGGCGCTGGCAGTTTCAGCTACAAGACAGCCTTTGACGAAGACTATTCACGTTTCTCACCCGGCGTCCTCTTGCAGCGAGAGAATCTCGCCATTTTGGACAACTGTGATAAGAAATGGGCCGATAGCTGCGCCTCTGAAGATCACCCGATGATCGACCGCATTTGGCGCGAACGACGCGCAATAGGCCGCGTCAGCATCGGCATTGGCGGTAAACTGAGGCAGGGTATCTTCCGCCAGCTAGCCAAGCGCGAAACAGGCTGCGAGCCAGACGGAATTCGATCATGAACGCGCAGACCAGATTTATGGCCAGCAACGCCGCGCCAGCTTTTGAAAGTGATGCGCGAGCCAACTTCGCCCGCAAATATCCAGAAGGACCGCACAAGCTGCACCATGCCCTGGCGCAGAACGAATTGATTTCGCTGGATGCGCTTGCGACTTTAGGCGAAGCACTTCCCGAAAAATCCGTCGAATATAATCGCGGTGATCTGCCTATTGGCATTGATGGCAAACCTGCCGCCAGCGGGCTAACCATCGGCGAGACAATCCGGAATGTCGAAAGCTCCAATAGCTGGGCTGTGCTCAAGAATATCGAGCAACAGCCGGATTATGCCGCGCTACTCACCTCATTGCTCGATGAATTCCGGCCAGAGATCGAGGCCAAGACCGGCCCCATGCTGATGACGCAGGGCTTCATCTTCGTGTCCTCGCCAAATGCAGTCACGCCTTACCATTTTGACCCGGAGCATAACATTCTGCTCCAATTGGTCGGCAGCAAAGTGATAACCCAATTTCCTGCAGGACATAATCGCTATGCGCCCGACACGCTGCATGAAAGCTATCACACTGGCGGTGCGCGTGAGCTCGTTTGGAGTGATGATTTACTACGCGGCGGACACGAATATGCGCTGGAGAGCGGCGAAGCGGTCTATGTGCCCGTGATGGCCCCGCATTTCGTTCGCAATGGCCCGACCCCGTCGATCTCGCTGTCGATCACATGGCGCAGCGAATGGAGTTATGCCGAAGCTGATGCACGCGCTTTCAATGCAGCCTTGCGAAAAGTCGGGATAACGCCAAAGGCACCGGGCCGCTGGCCAGAAAGCAATCGCGGCAAGGCCTATGCGGCTCGTATCCTACGCAGATTGGGATACCGCGCTTGACGCGTTGACGCACGCGCCGCGCCGCCGCAAAGGTTGCGGATGGCTACTGACCCAGATTCCCAAAAACTCGTCGCTGGATTGCTGCGACTGCTTGATGTCACGCAAACAACCGAGGATGAATTTACTGGCCGCCATAAGAAGAAAGGCGTTGGCCGGGTTTTCGGCGGACAGGTAATCGCGCAGGCCCTGCTCGCCGCAGAAAAGACGGTCCCCGAAGACCGCGCCGCCCATTCGCTCCATGCCTATTTCCTGCGCGGCGGCAGCGAGGGTTTCGATGTAGATTACTCGGTTGATCGCCAGTTTGACGGGGGAAGCTTTTCCAACCGCCGCGTTGTTGCCGCCCAGCAAGGTCGTCCGATTCTCAACGTCGCCGCCAGTTTCCAACGCTATGAGGAAGGGCTGCACCATCAGGCAGAGGGTCTTCCCGACGTCCCCGGCCCTGATGACCTGCCCAGCGAGGCTGATGAACGCATCCGGCTGGCAAAGGGGCTGCCAGAAGATAAAGCTGAGTTTTTCCTGCGGCCTCGCCCGATCGAATCCCGCGCAGTCGAGGGTCGCCACTGGAACAGCTCGGAACCTGCTGCCCCAATTTCGCATAGCTGGATCCGCGCCGCTGCCCCCTTGCCCGATGATCCGCGCATTCACCGCGCGATCCTCGCCTATGCCAGCGATATGCAGCTGCTCGGTACATCTATGCTGCCCCACGGCCTAAGCTGGGCGCGCAACGAGATTGTCGGTGCCAGCCTCGATCACACGATCTGGTTCCACGAGCCGTTCCGCGCCGACGAATGGCTGCTGTATCAAAGCGACAGCCCTTGGACTGGCCGAGGACGCGGCTTCAACCGAGGCCGCATACTCAGCGCTGATGGCCGCTTGGTTGCCAGTGTCGCCCAAGAAGGTATGGTGCGCCGACAGAAGTAGCGACCGTTCTTCGTATGCCGACAGACAGACTTAATGCGCCAGCAGCAGCGGCAGTTTCACGTCGGACAACATCTTGCGCGTTACCCCGCCGAGGATGGTTTCGGACAAACGGCTGCTGCCATAGGCACCCATGACCAGATATCCTGCCTCGCGCAGTGCAGCAGCGTCTAGCAACTGGTCAGACAAATGTGCCTTGCTCTCGGGCAATTCGACGATTTCGCAGCTGACGTCATGACGCGATAGATAATTTGCGCCGTCAAGCGGCGGAAGGTCGAATTTCCGCTTCTGCTTCTTTTCCTTGGCGCACAGTAGATAGACCTGCTTAGATTGTTTCAGCAGCGGGAGCGCAGCCCGAAGCGCGTTGCAAGCCTCCGTAGAACCGTTCCATGCCACCACTGCGGGCGCATCAATTGGAAAGCTCTTCTGATTATTCGGAACAACCAATAGCGGTGTGCGTGATTTCACCGCGATTGCGCTGACTGTGGGCGACGGCGATTTTCCGTCCAGACGCGGTTCGTCTGCTCCGATTACCAACAGATCATTGAGGGAGGAATGGGCAAGTAAGCGGTCCTCAGCCGTGCCAGCCTGATTGATGAAGCTCCAAGCGAAGTCCTCTTTTTGTAGATGATCAGAGACTTGCTTCTCAAGCGCCTCTGCGGCTTCCCGCATGATGGGGATCATCGCGGCAAAAGCTGACCCGTAAATGTCGCCGGGAACAGCCATTTCGTAGGGAGTGGCATTGAGGCAGGTCATGTGGCCGTTAAACGCCCGCACGATATCTGCACCGACCTGCAACCGGGCATCGAGGCCGCTGTCATCGAACGCGCTGACTAATATGGATCGCATCGGAATTCTCCTTGCATGTCCGCCAATGGGGGTATTGGCGTTATGTTCGGAGAATGAACCGGTTCAACAGAGGCGTAATTGATCTGAGTCAAATTAGGCCGAAATTATCAACCTCCAGCGTGGTAATAATCGTAGATCGTCCGCGCCACCATAGCGCTCACACCGGGCGCGCGTTGCAGGTCTTCCAGCGAAGCCGCCCTCACCTTCCCCGCCGTGCCGAAATGCAGCAGTAGGGCGCGCTTGCGGGACGGACCGATACCGGGGATTTCATCCAACGGTGATGCGGTAATACCGCGGCTGCGCTTTGCACGGTGGGCGCCGATGGCAAAGCGGTGAACCTCGTCACGCAAAGTTTGCAGATAGAACAGCACCGGCGAGTTGGTCGGCAACATCCGCTCCCGGCCATCGGGGAAATGGAACACTTCGCGCCCATCGCGGCCATGATGCGGCCCCTTTGCGATTGCGACAAGCGGCACGTCCTCGATGCCCAATTCCTCCAGTGTCTCTTTCACTGCGCTCATATGGCCCTTGCCGCCGTCGATCAGCACAAGGTCTGGCCAAGTGCCGCTTTCACGGTCGGGATCCTCGCGCATTGCCCGGCTAAACCGGCGTTCCATGACTTCGCGCATCATGCCGAAGTCATCATTGCCCTTCGCTTCCTTGATATTGAACTTTCGGTACTGGCCTTTGATGAATCCTTCACGGCCCGCGACGATCATCCCGCCCACTGCCTTCGTGCCTTGAATGTGGCTGTTATCGTAAACTTCGATCCGCTGCGGCACGTCGGCCAACTCCAGAAACTCTGCCATTTCGCGCATCGTTTTGGCCTTTGTGCCGGTTTCAGCCAGCCGCCGGTCGAGCGATTCCACGGCGTTGCGCTGCGCCTGTTCCATAAGCCTGCGCCGATCACCGCGCTGCGGAACGGAAATCTCGACCTTATGCTCGGCAACCGCAGCGAAGGCCTCCTGCAACAAGTCTTTTTCGCTCAGCTCGCGGTCGACCAGAATATGCTTCGCGGGCGGTACTTCTTCGTAGAACTGCCCGAGGAAGGCGGTCATTACCTCTTCCTCTTCCAGACCAGCGACATTGCGCGGGAAGAAAGCCCGGTGACCCCAGTTCTGGCCGCCGCGAATGAAGAACGCTTGGATGGCAATCTGACCGCCTTTGGCATGCATGGCGAAGACGTCAGCATCTCCCATGGCCACCGCATTGATAGCCTGCGACCCTTGTATGAAGGTCGCCGCGCGCAACCGGTCGCGCAGCATCGCCGCACTCTCGAAATCGAGCTCTTCGGCAGCCTTGGCCATCTGCTTTTCGATTTTGGTCTGCACGGCAGACGATTTGCCGCCGAGGAAGTCCTTCGCCTCCTGCACCAGCTCGTCATAGCCAGCCTCGTCGATCCGCCCGACGCAAGGCGCAGAGCAGCGCTTGATTTGATAGAGCAGGCATGGCCGGTCGCGGCGGCTGAAAAAACTGTTGGTGCAGGACCGCAATAGGAACAGCTTTTGCAGCGCGTTGATCGTCGTATTGACGCTACCCGCACTAGCGAAGGGGCCGTAGTAATTGCCTTTCGCTCGCCTGGCACCGCGGTGCTTCATAATGCGCGGAAATTCGTGGTCTGAACGCAGCAGAATGAACGGAAAGCTCTTATCGTCGCGCAGCAGGACATTGTATGGCGGCCGGTAGC
Source organism: Pontixanthobacter sp. (assembly GCA_037968495.1). GTDB lineage: Bacteria > Pseudomonadota > Alphaproteobacteria > Sphingomonadales > Sphingomonadaceae > Aestuarierythrobacter. Next base: position 37,485 of record JBBKVP010000056.1, read on the forward strand.
GTTTTATCAGCTGCGCTTCGAGCAACAGCGCCTCGGCTTCGGAATTCGTAGTGACGATTTCCATGCTGCGGCATTGACTGACCATACGCTGCAGACGGTTCGTCAGATTGGCAATTTGGGTATAGTTCGCGACCCGGTTCTTCAACGCTCGCGCTTTACCGACATACAGCACATCACCGCGCGCATCGAGCATCCGGTAGACGCCCGGACTGGGCTTGAGCGTCTGCACAACCTCACGGATCGCGGCAATACCGGCATCGAAGTCGGGCTGCTCGCTGCCGCGCACGGTGCAGCTCGCGCGATCCTCGTTGAATCGCTCGGCCCCGGCCGGGCTTGTGGGTGTTCCTGCCGAAGAAGGGGGACCTGTGCGAGCCATAGTGACCAGATAGTCACTAGATGGGCGGATTGAACACCCCCTTAGTTGACGCGATTCCCGCTTCTGTTAGAGTTTCGATCAGCCACTGATAACAATCGGGGCTGCAGGAGAGAAATATTGCGTCAATTACAGGGTATGGATGCATCTTTTGTTGCGCTTGAAACGCGCAATTCACCGATGCACATCGGGTCGATACTGATCTACAATCCTGAAACGGCTCCGGGCGGCTTCGTCCGCTTCAAAGATATTTTGAGCTTTTTCGAAAGCCGGATGCAAATGTCCAAAACTATGCGGCAACGCTTGGTCAAGGTGCCATTTGACCTCGACTATCCCTATTGGATCGAGGATCCCGAATTCGATCTGGAATACCACGTAAGGCACATTGCTTTGCCCGAACCGGGTGACTGGCGGCAGCTATGCATTCAAGCGGCGCGGATATTCGCTCGTCCGCTCGATTTAACCCGCCCGCCATGGGAATTCACTGTGGTTGGAGGGCTAGATAATATTCCCGGAGTGAGTCCTGGCAGCTATGCCATGGTCACCAAAGTTCATCACTCCGCAATCGACGGTAAGAGCGGTGTCGATCTGATGGAGGTCCTGCACACGCTGGACCCGCATGAGCCTGCGCCTAACGAGCCGGACACTTGGAAGCCGGAGCGAATTCCGACTGGTCCCGAACTGCTCGGCAAAAGCTACCTCAATGCGGTCACCAATCCGATAAAGCAGTTGGAAGTAGCGGCCAAGGTGGCCCCAGGCATTGCCAATGCAATCAAAGGCTTGGCAGCCAAGGAATTCAGTGTCAGCCGCGAAATGCTGGCGCCGCGCACGCGCTTTAACAAAGTGATTTCATCGGCTCGCGTAGTCGAAGGGCGCAGCGTTCCGCTTGCCGATATCAAGGCGATCCGTCACGCTGTTCCAGGCGCTAAGGTGAATGACGTTTTCCTCGCCATTGTCGGCGGGTCGATGCGGAAATATCTCAAGGCCAAGGATGATCTGCCCGAAAAGACGCTGACCGCAATGGCCCCCATCTCCGTCCGTTCGGAAGATGAAAAGGGTGATATGGGCAATCAGGTTGCCGCGATGATCGCGCAGCTTGGCACCCACCTTGAGGATCCGCTGGAGCGTCTGGAATATGTCAATTCCAAGACCAAAAACAGCAAGGCCATGACCGACGCAATGGGCGCACGGAATATGACCGAAATTAGCAAGGTCAGCCCTGCGCTGTATATGTCTCTCGGTGCTCGGCTCTATACCAGCCTTGGTGTTGCTAACCGCATGGGACCGCCATTCACGACCGTGGTAACGAATGTGCCCGGCCCGCCGATTTCGATTTACTCAAGCGGCGCGCGGCTCGAAAGCATGATGGGCCTGCTTTGCCTGACCGACGGCCTTGGCCTCGGCCATGTGGTGCAAAGTTATGTGGATGAAGCGACGATTTCCTTCACCGCTTGCCGCAAATTGCTTCCTGATCCTGAGTTTTACGCGCAATGTATCCAAGAAAGTTTCGAAGAGATGCGTGATGCGGCGAAGAAAGCCGTTCAGGATGGGGTCAAAGCAAAACCCGCAAAGAAGGTTACACCGGCCAAGAAAGCCGCTGCGAAGAAGGCTCCTGCGAAACGCAAGCCTGCCGCAAAGAAGGCTCCGGCGAAGAAGACCGCAGCTAAAAAGACCACGACTGCGCGCAAGACGGCGAAAGCTGCCCCACGCAAAATGAATGCGAAAAAATAATGACCGCAGCCACAATGAATGCCGCCATTCCGGCTCGTCCACCAAGCCGTTTTCTCGCTTTGGCAGAACCGGGCCGCGCTCTGGCCGAAATGGCTGCATTTTATGCGCTTCGCCCTGCGCTGCGGGCATTGCCCAAGGGTGACGGACACGGCGTACTGGTCCTGCCGGGTTTTATGGCGTCGGATGGCTCAACCCGTCCAATGCGCTCGCTTTTGACTGGTCTTGGCTACGATGTCGCCGGCTGGAAGCTTGGCCGTAACGTGCGCGTCGACAATGCCCGGATCGAAGCGATGATGGGCTGCGTGGATGCGCTTTCCGACAGCAGCGGCGGTAAGATCTCCATCGTCGGTTGGAGCCTCGGCGGCGTTTTTGCCCGTGAACTGGCTAAGATTGCGCCTGACAAGGTGCGTCAGGTGATCTCGCTCGGCAGCCCGATTTCAGACGACCGCAATTACACCAATGCGCGCCGGCTGTTTGAATTCCTCAACGGTGAGAAGCCGGAACCGATGCGTGACGGGCAATTCGAAGGATTGCACAAATCACCTCCTGTGCCGACAACGTCCATCCTGACGAAAACCGACGGTGTCATTGCCTGGCGCGGATCGGTTCAACATCCCGACGCTAAGCACAATCCGCATACGGAGAATATCGAAGTCGTCGCCAGCCATTGCGGCCTTGGTGTCAATCCAACAGTCATGATGGCCGTTGCCGACCGTTTGTCACAAGCTGACGGCGCATGGGCACCATTTGTACCGCGCGGCCTTACAGGCCTGCTATTTCCCAAGACACAACTGCACTAAACCGCTCGAATCAGAATAGTTTTCTGAGGTCTATGCCGAGATAACGGCCGGTCGGATCAATCAGGTCCGGCTGGTAGCTGAGCGGCACATCGCCATTGCTGTCGGTGACGCGCCGCCTGCCGTCGAACACATTGTCTGCGACCAGTGAAACGCGAAAGCCCTTCAAGAAGCCGTTCTGCTTGTCGAAGATTTGACCCATATCAGCGAACATCCGTAAATCGATGGTCGCCAGATCATTGAAGGATAGGTCAGTGCTGCCCGGGGTTCCTGTACCATCTACACGAGTGGAACCAGTGTAACGGCCGGAGACACGCAAGCCCCACCCATTACGGAACATGCCGCCCTCCAGCGTCGTGCTGTTACGCGGCGTGCCGCTCGCTGACAAAGCATCACCATCAAGCAGATCAAGCACAGGGCCGCCATCTGCGACCAATACTTCACTGCGTAATTCGATAGTGTGGTTCAGACTAAGGAAGAAGCGCCCGCGCCCGTCGCCGCCGCCAAACATCCGCGCCGCTGCGCCTGCGCCGCCACCGCCGCCGCCACGACCTCCGCCGCC
>JBBKVP010000057.1:0-26210 GCA_037968495.1 Pontixanthobacter sp.
CGCAGTGTCACGACTGGCTCGTCCCCGCCGCCGGTTTGCAGGGCAGACAGGCGCTCAGGCAGACCGCCAACCGGAACCGCCTCATTGTCGATATAGATGAAGCCTTCGCGGTCGATGGAAATGGTGATCTGGTCAGGCGTCTGGTCCAGCGCATTGGCGCGGCTATCGGGCAATTCCACGGGCACGCCCGCCGCCAACAGGGGCGCGGTGACCATGAAGATGATCAGCAGCACCAGCATGACATCCACAAACGGCGTTACATTGATTTCGGCCATCGGCGCGCGGCGCGACCTGCCGCCTGCGCGTCTGCCGGAGGAAGCTAAACCCATCGCCATCAGTCAGCCTCCAGCTCGCGGCTGAGTGTTGCGTGGAACCGATCAGCGAATCGCTGCATCCGCGATTCCAGCGAGTTCACCGAATGGCTGAACCGATTGTAGGCAATCACGGCAGGAATAGCGGCGAACAGGCCGATTGCAGTCGCAAACAATGCTTCGGAAATACCCGGAGCAACCACGGCGAGTGAGCTATTTTCCTGCACACCGATTTGGAAGAAGCTGTTCATGATGCCCCAAACGGTGCCGAACAAGCCCACGAAGGGCGCAACGGAGCCGACGGTCGCCAGAAAGTTAAGCCGGTCGGCCAGATTGTCCGCCTCGGTCGCGACCTGCGCTTCCATCGCCGAGGCAAGCCGCTGACGGGTGCCGTCGCGGTCGATTGTTGTGCCCTTGGTCGAACGTCGCCATTCGCCAATCCCGGCATGGGCGACGCGGCCCGAAGCTATTTCCTTGTGGCCGCGCTCGCGCATGAAGCTGTCGAGATCGTCAGACTGCCAGAATTCGCGTTCGTATTTAGCATTGGCGCGCCGGACACCGCCAATGCGGATGCTGAAAGATACGATAATCATCCAAACCCAGATGCTCGCGATCAGCAGGCCAGCCATAACGGCCTGCACGACAATGTCGGCGTCGAGGAACAGTTGCAGCGGATTGAGGCGGGTCGGAGCCTCAGCGGCGGCAACAGCAAGAATTGAAAGATCGGTCATGCGGGGCTTTCTTCAGAAAGAACGGATTTGAATGCTTCGCGCCACGGTTCTGGTTGGCGGCGTGGGCGGCCATCGGGCGCGACAAAGCCGACACGGAGATGGGCGTCGGATAGTAATTCTCCATCGCGCAGGGCGCGTTGATACATCTTGCAACTCGCGGCGCCGAGAGCGGTACAGCGGGTTTCAATTACCACTGCGTCGTCGAGTTTCGCTGGGCGCAGATAACGGATTTGGAGATCGGCAACCGCATAGGCACCCTCGCCTTCCTCCACCGCCTTGCGCTGATCGATATCGAGCAAACGCAGCAGATCAGACCGTGCGCGTTCGAACCAGCGAAGGTAATTGGCGTGATAGACTACGCCTGAAAGATCGGTGTCCTCATAGTAAGCGCGCACCGCGAACAAGTGCAGCGGGCCTTCTAGCGTGCCAGAATGTGGTTCGGGGAGCGTTACCATAGGTGCCGCGTGGTTAGAGTCGCGCGAGTCGCAGGGCAAGCAGGCTTTTGCGCTCGCACACGTCAAAGCGCCCTTATTTTGCGATCATTGGTCCCAAATGCTGCCCACCGAACAGGTGAACGTGCAAATGCGGCACTTCCTGCCCGCCATGCGCGCCGATGTTCGCGAGCAAACGGTATCCCGGTTCAACTAGGCCATGTTCACGTGCAACATTGCCAACAGCCCTGACGAAACCGGTGATTTCGTCTGCTGATGCCTTAGCCGAAAAGTCATCCCAACTCACATACGGCCCCTTGGGGATCACCAGCACGTGAAGCGCCGCCTGAGGATTGATGTCTGGAAAGGCATAGGCCCACTCGTCTTCGTAAATTTTGGTCGACGGAATTTCACCGCGCAGGATCTTCGCGAATAGGTTCTGATCGTCATAGGGCTGGGTCGGATCAATCGGCATCAGGTGCTCCTTGATGTTTTTTCGGCCTCGCGGCTTTTTCAGCAATACCCGAGGTGCCCTCTCGCCGTTCCAGCTCAGCCATCACATCGGCAAGCGGTATGCCCATATTGTCGAGCAGGACGGTCAGGTGGAATAGCAAGTCAGCCGCTTCGCCAGTCAGTTCTTCATTGGAGCCGGATAGCGCAGCGACAATTGTCTCGGTCGCTTCTTCGCCCAGTTTGCGCGCGATTACCGGCAGGCCGCGTTGGTTGAGCTGCGCGACATAGCTATCGGCTCCGCCAGCCTCGCGGCGGGAACGGATCGTTTCTTCGAGACGGGTCAGTGTATCCATAGCTATCGTCATGGAATGCAGGCGCGGCGCGGTCAATCCTGGCTGTTCGCCTGATCCACCCGCTTTGGTTTGCGCGCAGCACGGCGGCCCAGCATCACGCCGACGACGCCCATTGCGAAGAGCGCAAAATTACTCGGCTCCGGGACTTGTATCGCAACAAGGTCAGGCAGGTGCGTCAGCGCAGAAGAAAGAGTAGCCGAGATGCTCATCGCAAATCACTCTGCGAGGATATGCTGCAATGCAAAAGATCAATCTGTCAGGCGTGCCGGACCGGGACTCGGTAATTAACCAAGAAGTTCAACCTCGCGCGGGCAATCCTGCAGCGCGCAATGCCTGATGCGCGTCGGCAATCGAGTATGTGCCGAAATGGAAGATGGAAGCCGCCAGCACCGCACTTGCATGGCCCGTTGTTACGCCGTCGACCAGATGATCGAGCGTTCCGACACCGCCGCTGGCGATGACCGGAATGGAAACCTTATCGGCAATGGTGCAGGTCAGTTCTAGGTCATAACCCGCCTGTGTGCCGTCACCGTCCATCGAGGTCACGAGCAGCTCGCCCGCGCCAAGCTCAGCGATTTTCACGGCATATTCCACTGCATCGATCCCAGTGGGTTTGCGGCCACCGTGAGTGAAGATTTCCCAATGATCGTCCACGCGGCGCGCATCGATCGAGGCAACAACGCATTGGCTGCCGAACTTTACGGCGATTTCAGCCACTAATTCGGGCCGTGCGACCGCCGCCGAATTGACCGCGACCTTGTCAGCCCCTGCCAGCAGTAGCGCCCTCGCATCATCCGCCGAACGCACTCCGCCGCCGACCGTCAGCGGCATAAAGCAAACTGCCGCAGTGCGGCTGACGATGTCGAGCAAAGTGCCGCGGCCTTCGTGAGTGGCGGATATATCGAGGAAGCAAAGTTCGTCCGCACCAGCCGCATCATAAGCGCGCGCCTGTTCCACCGGATCGCCAGCGTCGACCAGATCGACGAAATTGACGCCCTTCACCACGCGTCCTTCGGCGACATCGAGACATGGGATGACGCGGATGCGGACTGTCATGATGCCTCCGCCGGGAGGGTGATTGTAACTCTCACAGGTTCATGTCCGGGCAGCAGAGGCTGGAGCAAAGCAAACAATATTGGCCCCATGAGCGCCCAGCCCGCAGCGACTGCAGCGGTGCTTGGTAGGTTTGCCTTTAGTGCAATCAGATAGGCACCGCTCCCGAAAATGAACGAGATAAGCGCGAAGATTATGCCGGATTCAATGCTTACGACGCTTCCCAAAAGCACCAGCCAAACCACTGGCACAGTGAGAAACCAAACTTTCACGCCCGCGCAGCCATTGCGAGAGCCGCCGCCAAATCCAGCCGCCCATCATAAAGCGCGCGGCCCGTGATAACGCCCTCAATACCCTGCGATGCCTGCATGGAAAGGATGTGGATGTCGTCCAAACCCTTCACCCCTCCACTCGCGATCACGGGCAAGTCAGTGCGCTGCGCCAGCTCGACCGTCGCGTCGATATTGCAGCCTTTGAGCAACCCGTCGCGCCCGATATCGGTGAACAGCAGACTGGCAACACCAGCATCTTCGAACCGCCGCGCCATATCGATGATGGAAACGTTGGAAACCTCGGCCCAGCCCTCGGTCGCGACCATCCCGTCCCGCGCGTCGACTGCGACCACGATGCCGCCCTCGAATTCGCGGGCCATGTCCTTAACGAACTCGGGGTCCTTGAGCGCGGCAGTGCCAATCACGATCCGCGCAACGCCAAGATCGAACCAGCCCTCGACCGCTTCCCGATTGCGGATACCACCGCCGAGTTGCACGTGCCCTGGAAACTGCTCGACAATCTGCTCTACCGCCGTGCGGTTGCGGCTTTCACCAGCAAAAGCTCCGTCCAAATCGACAACATGGAGGTGTTCTGCGCCTGCCTCGGCGAATAACATCGCTTGTGCCGCAGGATCATCACCATAAACGGTCGCGCGGTCCATATCGCCCTCTGCGAGACGGACTACCTGACCTTCTTTGAGATCAATTGCCGGAAATACGATCATGGCCGCCACTCCAGAAAGTTTGCGAGAAGCGCCAGGCCGTATGCCTGACTTTTCTCAGGGTGAAATTGCACGCCTACCACGTTGTCCTTCTCGACTGCGGAAACAAGCCCGCCGCCGTGATCGGTCATGGCAGCCACATGCTCGCCGCGATCACACGCAAAGTGATAGGAATGCAGGAAATATGCTTCGCCCGGCTCAATCAGACTGGCATCGGCATGCGGTGAAAGGGCGACATCGTTCCAGCCCATATGCGGCACCTTGATTGTGGGGTCGGTGATCTCGATCTTGCGGATCTCGCCGCCGATCCAGTTCAGTCCTGCAGTCATTCCATGTTCGACGCCGCGCGTCGCCAGCAATTGCATGCCGACGCAAATTCCTAAAAACGGCGCGCCGCCGACGTGAACCCGCTCGGCCATCGCTTCGATCATCCCGTCAACCGCGCGCAGCCCTTCAGCGCACGCTTTGAACGAGCCCACACCAGGCAGCACAATCCGGTCTGCAGCGCGCACAACATTGGGATCGGCAGTGACTTTAACATGCGTTGCACCAGCAGCCTTCAGGGCATTGTGAACGGAATGAAGGTTGCCCGCGCCGTAATCGACTAGCGCGACGGTCTCAGCCACCGCTAGAGCCACCCAGAGTGCCTTTGGTCGACGGCACGGCCCCGACCTTGCGAGGATCAATTTCGACAGCCGAGCGCATAGCGCGTGCGAAACCCTTGTAGATGGCTTCGCAAATGTGGTGATTGTTCTGGCCGTAAAGCAGCTCGATATGCAGCGTGATGCCGCAGGCCTGCGCAACCGAATGGAACCAGTGCTCGATCAGCTCCGTATCCATTTCGCCAAGCCGCATCTGCGAGAAGCCAGCTTTCCACACCAGATACGGGCGGCCCGAGATATCCAGCGCAACGCGGGCCAGCGTTTCGTCCATCGGTGAATAAGCAGTGCCATATCGTCCGATACCCGCACGGTCGCCCAGCGCATCAGACAGAGCCTGCCCAAGCGCGAGCGCGCTATCTTCGACCGTATGGTGCTGGTCGATGTGCAAATCGCCATCGACGTGCAGTTTCAAATCAATCAGCGAATGGCGCGAAAACTGTTCGATCATATGGTCGAGAAAGCCGATGCCAGTTTTGACATCGTATTTTCCCGTGCCGTCCAGATTCAGTTCGACCGCGATCTTCGTCTCGGTCGTGTCTCGGTTGATTGTCGCTCTACGCATGGCCGCCGCTATAAAGCCGGAGCGGCAGGGCGCAACTATTTCGGGTAGGAAAACAGCCCTTCATGCTTGACCAAGGCGCGGGGGAACGTCAGGAGTCGGCGAGATGAGCGAGAATACACCCGACAGCCTGATCCCTTATGACGAGATCGTCCAGGAAGCTTTGCGAGCGGTTGTTGGCCGCGTGCTGGGCGAAGTGCAGCGTAATGGCAGCGCCTTGCCTGGCGACCATCACTTCTACATCACGTTCAAGACTGGCGCGGTTGGTGTTGATATTCCAGCGCATTTGACCGAACGCTTTCCGGACGAGATGACTATCGTCCTTCAGAACAAGTTTTCAGATTTGAACGTAGATGATGACGGCTTTCAGGTTCGCCTCAGCTTCAACCAGATTCCTTCGCTGCTGATCATTCCATTTTCGGCAATTACGGCTTTCGTCGATCCGGCGGTGGATTTCGGCCTCCAGTTCCAAGCGACTGTCGCGGATATGGCGCCCGAACGGCATGACGATGCTGAAAATGATGGCTCAGGCGCTGCCGGGGAACAGGCAGACGGCGCACCCGTTGGTGAAGTTGAAGACGGCTCCAATGTCGTAACGGTCGACTTCGGCCGTAAGAAATAGAGTGTCTGGCGGTTTGGCTGGATGCTGCACCAGAGGCTGACCAATGGCAAAGCACATTACCGAACAAGGCGCAAAAGCGGTTCGCAAGGCAGCTGAGGCCTCGCCGCTCGATACAGAAACCGTGCCCGGCCCCAGCTCCAACCCGGCAACTAATCTCCTGATTACCGATATTGCGATGCGCAGCGGTGGCCGCATTATGCGTATGGCCATGGAAAAGGGCCTGCTCAGGACCAAATTCGATCCCGAACTTGCAACCGAAATCATCGAGAGCCGCACGCTAGGCAAGACGTTGATCACATACGGTATTTCCAAGATTGCCACGCGCTCTTTGCCCGGCGCTGCGCTGGTCGGCGGCGGCTTGCTATTGAGGACTCTGTTCGACCGCTCGCAAACGAAACGTAAGTCGCGGCGCGCTGGTGAGAAGGCTTTGAAAGTCCAGAAAAAGGAAAAATGATCGTGAATGGCGACACGCTCGCCACTTGATTTGACCCACCGCCTTGCGCCATCAGCGCATATGGCGAATTCGAAACCTACCGAAACACCCGACACGCTGCACCGGCGCGGGCTGATGTTTGTGCTGTCGTCCCCATCCGGCACGGGCAAGACCACCATCGCACGGCGACTGCTGGCTGAGGACAATGCCATCAGCATGTCCGTATCGGTCACGACCCGTCCTCCGCGCCCGGGCGAAGTTGATGGCAAGGATTACCACTTCACCGACCAATCCGGTTTTGACGCAATGGTCGAAGCGGGCGAGTTTCTGGAGTGGGCCGAGGTCTTCGGGCACAGCTACGGCACACCGAAAGCGCAGATCAAAGCTGGACTGAAGGACGGCAAGGACTTCCTGTTCGACATCGATTGGCAGGGCACACAGCAACTGTATCAGCGGATGGAAGTGGACGTCGTCCGCGTATTCCTGTTGCCGCCCAGCATCGCAGAGCTGGAACACCGCCTGTCAGCGCGCGCGACAGACAGCGCCGAAGTAATCGCTGGCCGCATGTCGCGCGCACGCTCCGAAATCAGCCATTGGGACGGTTATGACTATGTCATCATCAATGACGATATCGATGCCTGCTTCGAGAAAGTTCGCACAATTCTGGACGCCGAACGCATGAACCGCGCGCGGCAGACTGGTCTTGTGGATTTCGTGCGGGAATTGATGCGCTAGCGGCGACGTATATCGAGCAGTTTTGTGCTTTGCGCCGCGTCGAGGCGTTTCTTGGCGGCGGCATCTTCCAAGACAGTCGCCTTGAGGAAATCCGCGACCACCGGCCAAGCGTCGCTAAATCCGGCTTCGCTACCGCCGACGATTCTGTATATGCCGCCCCTCGCCACTAACAACATCCGTCCACCCTCGGGCCAGCCCTCGAAGTAATCTTGATGCGCCTTGGCGTCGGGGACATAGCCGTCAACCACGTCAGCTGTGCCGGTCACCATCATCGTCGGCTTGGTAATCACAGAGAACGTCGTGTCGCCATCCATGAGTCCCGGAATTATTCCGGGAGACGAGAAGGCAACAACCGATTTGATTGCCGGAATTTTGCCATTCATCGACGATTCGAGTGCTCCGACGCCAATCAGCGATGTCAGTGAGCCATAGCTATAGCCAACTGCACCGTAAGGGAGGTTTGCGAAAGTCACGCCCGCATAAGCGGAAACCACCTTGACATCCTCGACGCGCGTGAAAAGTGCTGGAAGCAAGGCAGTTTGCACTTCGGCAGGTGCCTCGCGCGAGTCTGTATGTATGGGGGCCAGGACGGTAGACGCTGAGCGCCAACATCCGCTTTTGAACCGGTAGTTGGACGATTTGTGCCGGTGCGGTTGCGGCAACTGGCGAGTTCGCAATCTCGGTGGCGGGACCCGCAGAACAGCCGGTCAGCAGCGCGACCCCGGCAAAGGCTGAGAAGCATAGCTTCCGGAATGATTTCTTCCCTGAAGTCAGTGTCATATTCCGGCATTCCCCACTCTGTTAGCGACTGGCTAGCAGAGTAAGGACGCCTTAGAAACTTAACCCGCCGGATCGACGAAATTTCCCGCGCCGATGTTGGCGTTGACTACGCCGCCATCGATCGGGATCGTCGTGCCGACAACATAATCGCCGGCGCGGCTAAGCAGATAAATTGCACCTGCTGCCATGTCTTCGGTCGTGCCGACACGGCGTGAAGGAATACCCTTCTTGACCATATCTTCGTTGTCCCGAGCAGCTTTGTTCATCGCACTCGGGAAAGCGCCCGGGCCGATGCCGTTGACGATGATATTGTCGTTCACCAGCTCTGCCGCCATCCGGCGTGTCAGATGGATCAGGCCAGCTTTCGATGCCTGATAGGGATAGGTCGGCCACGGATTAGACTTCATCCCGTCAATCGAAGCGATCATTAGCACTTTGGCTGGACGTTCGGCGGTACCTGCTGCTTTTAGCAAGCCATGTAGCTTTTGAGTCAGAAAGAACGGCGTTTTGAGGTTGAGGTCCATGGTTCGGTCCCAACCCGCTTCCGAGAAATCCTTGAACGGTTCGCCCCACGCGGCACCCGCGTTGTTGACCAACAAATCGAGTTTGTCTTCGCGGCTGGCGAGATCATCGGCGAGTTGCTGGATGCCGTCCATCTGCGAAAGATCGCCGACCATGCCGATAACCTTGTCGCCAAGCTCCGCAGCCGTTTCGTCGACCTGATCTTTCTTGCGGGCGACGATATAGATACGCGCGCAGCCTGCTTCGAGCAGGCCCTCGACAATCATCTTGCCGATGCCGCGTGATCCGCCCGTTACCAAGGCGACTTTGCCTTCAAGGCCGAAGAGTTCGTTCAGTTTCATCATAAGACTGTCCTCAATATCCGCTTAGCTGGGCGACGCGTTCAGTGTGGTAATTTGCATCACCCAAGAACTCGGCGAGTGCGCGGTCACGCTTCATATACAAACCAATATCATATTCGTCAGTCATGCCGATACCGCCATGCATTTGCACGCCTTCGCGGACCGACAGGTTCGAAGTGATTCCGGCTTTCGCCTTCGCAACCGAGACCATCAGTTCCGCGCTTTCGGCTCCAGCGTCGAGAAGCTGCTGCGCCTTGATCACGGCTGCGCGGGCAATTTCGACCTCGGAATAAAGATGCGCAGCGCGGTGTTGCAATGCCTGGAATTCGCCGATCAGTTTGCCGAACTGCTTACGCTGCTTGAGGTAATCGACAGTCATATCCATCGAACCTGCCGAAACGCCAACGCTTTCGGCAGCCGCACCGACGCGGCCTGCGCTGAGCATCTTGTTCAGGACTTCGCGGCCATTATCGACACTTCCGATCACAGTGTCGCCGTCTAATTCGACACCGTCCAGTTTGACGTGCGTTGCCATCGAACTGTCTACGAGGCGCACGACATCTTGTGACAATCCGGCGGCGTCCTTCGGCACGGCAAACAGTGTAATGCCGTTATCGTCATCATCATTGCCAGAGGTGCGGGCTGCTACGATCATCATGTCGGCGCTGGCACCATGGATTACGAAATCCTTCTGGCCGCTGAGCTTAAAGCCGTTGCCGGACTTCTCGGCCTTCGTCTTGATGCGCTCGGGACGATGCTTCGCGCCTTCGTCAATCGCGACTGCAAAGACATGCTCCCCAGAAATCAGGCCCGGCAGGTAACGGCCGCGCAAATCGTTGCTGCCCTGCCCTAGCGCCGTCGCAGCAAGGACCGAACTGGTCAGGAAAGGCGACGGCGTCAGGTTGCGCCCGATTTCTTCCAGCACAATACCGGCTTCGACATTGCCCATGCCCAGCCCGCCATCTTCCTCGGAAACGAGGATGCCGGTAAAGCCCATTTCGCCGAACTGCTTCCACAATTCGTGTCCGAAACCGTCCTTGCAATCGCGGTCACGCCAATGACGCAGCTGTTTTTTGATGGAGCCTTCTTCGGCCATAAATTGCGATGCGGAATCGGCCAACATCGACTGATCGTCGTCGTAATAAAGCGCCATGGATCAGGCCCCCGGAAGATCAAGAATACGTTTTGCGACAACGTTCAGCATCACTTCGCTGGTCCCGCCTTCGATGGAATTGGCCTTGGTCCGCAACCAACCGCGCGATGGCTTGCCGCCGCCCGTTTCTTCGCTGTCCCATTCAAGGCTGCGCGAACCGCCTGCGGCCATCATCAATTCGTGGCGTCGCTTGTTCAGCTCCGTACCGACATATTTCATCATATTCGGTTGCGCAGGATGCCCCTTGCCGGCCTTCATTTCGTCGAGGAACTTCTCACCCATCGCGCCGTAAGCCAAGGCTTCGACATCGAACTTGGCGAGGTCTGCGCGGAGCATTGGGTCAAGCTCGCCAGTATGGCGCAACATGGCGGCGCCAATGGCGCTGGTGCGGTCGCCGCTGTCAGCGCCCGAGATCATCTCACGCTCGTGGCCAAGCAGATATTTCGCAACATCCCAGCCGCGGTTTACTTCGCCAACGAACTGGTCCTTGGGCACTACGACATCGTCGAAGAACGTTTCGCAGAATGGACTGTTACCGCTGATCAGCAGGATCGGCTTGGTGGAAACACCCTTCGTTTCCATGTCGAACAACATGAAGGTGATGCCTTGATATTTGTTCGCCTTGTCTGTGCGGACGAGGCAGAAAATCCAGTCAGCTTCATCGGCGTAAGACGTCCATATTTTCTGTCCGTTGACGACCCAGTGGTCACCCTTGTCTTCGCCGAAGGTCTGCATCGAAACCAGATCCGAACCTGAACCAGGTTCTGAATAACCTTGGCACCAACGAATTTTGCCTGCTGCGATTTCGTTGAGGTAGTGGATCTTCTGCTCTTCCGTTCCGAATTTTAGCAGCGCCGGACCAAGCATCCAGATGCCGAAGCTCGAAAGCGGCGGGCGTGCACCAATGCGGCTCATTTCCTGACGCAGCACCTTGGAGTGCGCGCCATCAAGGCCAGCGCCGCCATATTCTTTCGGCCAAGCAGGAACGGTGTAGCCTTTGCTTACGCACGCTTCGAACCATGACTTCTGCGCGTCGTTTTTGAACTTCGCACGGCGGCCGCCCCAATAGACATCGCCTTCGTCGCGGGCGGGTTGGCGCATTTCTTCAGGGCAATTGGCCTCAAGCCAATCACGGGTTTCCTGACGGAACAGATCAAGGTCAGATGTGGGTTCGGACATGGGGGATAATCTCCAGCGTGAATCTCAAATTTAATGGAGCGATTAAACACCGATTCTACGCGCTTCACAAGCACCCATCATAGTCGGACAAACTGCCCCCCCTTGCCGTAGCGTAAACCGGTAGCGCGTTGACGAACCCCGCATCTGGCTTAAGCTGGTCCATTAATAAAACAGGCTGGAGCAGGCATGCGATTCTCGAAAAAGACTGCGGTTGTGACTGGGGCCGCGTCAGGAATCGGCAAAGCCACTGCCCTCCTGCTCGCTAGCGAAGGGGCACATGTTTTCGCAGCGGACATCGATGCTGAAGGCGGTGCAGCGCTCGCCGCTTCATCTAACGGCGCCATCACTTTCCAGCAATGCGACGTGACCTCGGTCGAAGACATCAAGGCACTGATGGACCGCGCTGCTGCGAAAACCGGCGGCATCGACATTGTCTTCAACAATGCCGGTGCGGGCGGCGATCCAGCGCCGATCGAGGAAATCGAAGCCGACGGTTGGGACCGAACGATGGACTTGCTGCTCCGCTCGGTTGCGATGGGAATTCGTTACGCTGTTCCGCATATGCTAGGGCGTGAAGGCGCTTCGATTATCAACACCTCAAGCGTTGCCGCGATTGGTCCCGGCTATTCGCCGACAGCCTATGCCGTTGCCAAGGCGGGCGTACTCCACCTGACGAAATGCGCAGCTGCCGATTTGGCCAAGCACCAAATCCGGGTAAACGCCATCCAACCCGGCTTTATCCAGACCAACATCTTTACCGCATCGCTCAACATTCCCGAAGATAAGGTGGCGCAGGGCAAAGCAATCGTCAGCGCGTTGTCGGAGCAGGCCCAGCCGGTTCAACGCGGCGGCCAGCCTGAGGATATTGCGAAGGCTGTCGCCTATCTCGCCAGTGAAGATGCCGGATTTGTCACCGGCACATCGATCTTGGTCGATGGCGGCCTTACCGTTGGTCCGCGCCATTCGTGGGACGATACGCAGCCAAGCATGTTTACGCCGCTACGCGCTCTGGAGGATGAAGCCTGATGGCAACTGCGCCAGTAAGAGCAGGCCCGCTGCCCATGCGGCTCAAGGTCATCCACGGGTTCGGCGCAGTAGCATTTGGTGTGAAAGACACCGGTTTTTCTTTCTTCCTACTCATATTTTACAATCAAGTTCTGGGAATGGACGCGGGGCTGGTAAGCCTCGCCTTGCTGCTGGCTCTGCTCGCCGATGCAGTAATTGATCCTATCCTCGGCAATCTGTCCGACCGGACATACACCCGCTGGGGCAGGCGCCTGCCTTGGCTGTACGCTGCTCCGATCCCACTGGCCCTTGCATGGGTGATCCTATGGTCACCGCCCGGGGGCGAACCGCCCAGCTTCTTTGGTTTGCTGGGTATTGCGATTGTGGTGCGGATGCTGCTGTCCGCCTGCGAAGTTCCCTCCGTATCGCTCGTACCCGAACTGACCGCCGACTATGATGAGCGGACGACACTGTTCCGTTATCGCTATCTATTCGGATGGATGGGCGGATTGTCGATGATGGTCCTCGCCTACACGGTTTTCATGCCGGGCTCAGAGGGGTTGTTGCAGCAAGAGGGCTATGCCGCCTTTGGCATCTTCGGCGCGATCATGATGGTCATATCGGTAATCGGATCGGCAGCAGGCCAGCATAGTCTGGTGGCCCATCTGCCAGCCAAAAAACCCGAATCATTCAGTGTCTCTGCTGCTTTTTCGGAAATCAGAGAGGCGTTTTCCGAAAAAGCATTCATGATCTTCGCTGCTGGCGGGCTTGCTGCCTATATCAGTCAGGGGATGACCTTCTCGATCTCCAACTATCTCAACATCTTTGTTTGGCAATTCAGCCAAGCCGCCCTGCAGGCCTATCCCGTGGTGCTGTTCGTCAGCGTGGTGATGATGTTCTTCATCGTCGGCCCGATGCATCGCCGGTTCGGCAAACCGATGAGCGCAGCCATTGCCGCCATTCTCGCGCTGATAATTGGTTTCATCCCTTATGTCTTACTGCTCGCAGGTTTCTGGCCGGAACCCGGGACCCTAGGTTCAACCCTCTCGCTCTACAGCTTTTTGGTATTTAGCAATATGTTTGGCGTGGTGGTGATGATATCCGCTTCATCCATGATTGCTGAGATCGTCGAAGCGTTTGAGGAACGAACCGGCCGCCGCAGCGAAGGCGCATTTTATTCAGGCAATTGGCTGGTGCAAAAATGCGCTACCGGTTTTGGTATCTTTATGACCGGCCAAATAATCTCCGCCTCGCAGCTTTCGACAGACGCCAGCCCCGGCAGTGTGCCTACTGATGTTATTAGCAGTGTCGTTCTGCTATATGGCGGGGCGTCTCTGGTTCTCGCGTTGATCGCGGCCTTTTGGCTGGGCCGTTTTCCGATTGACCGCGCCGAACACGAAGCGCGCATCGCGGCGATGAACAGCGCAGTGCGGGCCAATCCGGATGGGCCAGGGAGCGCGCCTTAGAGGCCCGCTTTAACCGCCCGATTAAATCTACCCTTGGCGAGAGTGCAATGCTCTGCCACGGTCATCTTAACGGAATCAATTTTCCGATCCAAATCTAATAAAGAGGATGCTTACCCCATGGATTTTGATCTTACAGAACGTCAGACGCATTGGCGCGACCGCGTGCGCAACTTCATCGAACAGAACGTCCGTCCGAATATGGATGTCTACAAGGCGCAGGATGCCGAGGGCGACCGCTGGAAAGTCATTCAGATCGTTCAGGACATGAAGGCCAAGGCCAAAGATCAGGGAATCTGGAACCTGTTCATGCCGCCGCAGTTTGGCCGCACGCATATCGACGACACGTTCGAATTCGAAGGCCCCGGCCTGTCCAACCTCGAATATGCGCTCTGCGCCGAGGAAATGGGCCGGCTTGGCTGGGCCAGCGAAGTCTTCAACTGCTCAGCGCCTGACACCGGCAATATGGAAGTGTTCCACCGCTACGGCACGCGCGAGCAGAAGGACCAATATCTCGCTCCTCTGATGAACGGCGAAATCCGCTCTGCTTTCCTGATGACCGAGCCTGACGTGGCTTCATCGGACGCGACCAACATCGAAACCGCCATTGTCCGCGACGGTGACGAATATGTCATCAATGGCCGCAAATGGTGGTCTTCGGGCGCGGGCGATCCGCGTTGCAAAATCTCGATCCTGATGGGCAAGACCGACTTCGAAGCCAACCGGCACCAGCAACAGAGCATGATCCTGATGCCGCTGGACGCAGAAGGCGTGACTATTGAACGTCACCTTCCGGTCTTCGGTTATGACGATGCGCCTCACGGCCATATGGAAATTTCGCTCAAGGACGTTCGCGTTCCGGCCAGCGCAATGTTACTCGGCGAAGGGCGCGGCTTCGAGATCGCGCAGGGCCGCCTCGGCCCTGGCCGCATCCATCACTGCATGCGCACCATCGGCGTCGCTGAAGAAGCCATTGCGAAGATGGGCCGCCGCCTTCAGTCGCGCGTCGCCTTCGGCAAGCCGATCTACAAGCACTCCATCTGGGAACAGCGTATTGCAGAAGCGCGGACCAATATTGAAATGACCCGCCTGCTTTGCCTCAAGGCTGCGGACATGATGGACAAGGTCGGCAACAAAGCTGCTGCTCTCGAGATCGCGATGATCAAGGTGCAGGCACCAAATATGGCGCTAAAGATCATCGACGATGCAATTCAGGCTCATGGCGGCGGCGGTGTGTCGGACGACTATGGTCTGGCGCAGGCTTATGCTCACCAACGTACGTTGCGGCTCGCTGATGGTCCGGACGAGGTGCATAACCGCGCCATCGCCCGCATCGAGTTTGCGCGCCATGCACCTGATGGCGGCGCGGCAAGCTAAGGGAATAAGCACATGAAGGCTGCTATTATCGAAGAAGCGGGGAAGCCGCTGGTTATTGGCGATATTTCGATTGCCAAGCCCGGCCCTCACGAGGTCCTTATTCGCACATCCGCTTGCGGGCTGTGCCATTCGGACCTCCACTTCATCGATGGTGCCTATCCCCACCCGCTGCCTGCCGTGCCAGGGCACGAGGCAGCGGGCGTGGTGGAACAGGTCGGCAGCGAGGTCCGCACCGTCAAGGTGGGCGACCACGTTGTAACTTGCCTCTCTGCATTTTGCGGCCACTGTGAATTCTGTGTTACGGGCCGGATGGCGCTATGCGTCAGTGGCGAAACCCGCCGCGCTAAGGGTGAGGCACCGCGCCTCACTCGCGATGGCCAAAACGTGAACCAGATGCTCAACCTGTCAGCCTTTGCCGAGCAGATGCTGATCCACGAACATGCATGTGTCGCAATCGACAAGGAAATGCCGCTCGACCGGGCGGCGGTAATCGGCTGCGCTGTAACTACCGGCGCAGGCGCGATTTTCAACGCCTGCAAGCTGGTGCCCGGCGAAACCGTGGCAGTCATTGGCTGCGGCGGGGTCGGCCTAGCGGCTGTCAATGCAGCGAGAATTGCCGGTGCTGGGCGGATTATTGCTGCCGATCCGATGCCGGAGAAGCGCGAGCTGGCGAAAATATTGGGCGCAACAGATGTGGTCGATGCTCTGGCCGATGACGCAGCAGGACAAATCGTCGAAATGACCGGCGGCGGTGTCGATCACGCCATTGAGGCAGTGGGTCGTCAGGCCTCCGCCGACCTTGCAGTGAAAGTCCTGAAGCGCGGCGGCACGGCCACAATCCTCGGCATGATGCCACTCGATTGCAAGGTCGGACTTGGCGCGATGGACCTGCTTGGCGGCAAGAAACTGCAAGGCGCGATCATGGGAATGAACCGCTTCCCTGTCGATCTCCCGCGCCTCGTCGATTTCTACATGCGCGGCATGCTCGACCTCGACACGATCATCGCCGAGCGTATTTCGCTGGGCGAGATCAATGATGGCTTCGAAAAGATGCGGGGCGGCCACAGCGCGCGCTCCGTCATTATGTTCGATCAGTAAGGACGCCAGCAATGGATTATGAAAAGGAAATGGTCGGCACCGTCGAAGTGCCCGAGCAGGACCGTGTCGATGAAGCAAAGCTGACGGATTGGATGAATGCCAACGTCGAAGGCTTCGGAGGTCCGCTGACGCTGAGCAAGTTCAAAGGCGGACAGTCCAACCCGACTTACCGTGTCGATACGCCTAACAAATCATACGTCCTGCGCCGTCAACCTTTCGGCAAGCTGCTGCCTTCGGCCCACGCAGTCGACCGCGAGTATAAGGCGATGGCTTCACTCCATCCGACCGATTTTCCTGTGCCGCGCGCTTATGGTCTTTGCGAAGACCCGGAAGTGCTGGGTTCGATGTTCTTCGTCATGGGCCTCGCTGATGGCCGCAACCTGTGGGACGGCGCATTGCCGGCGTCCGAACCCGACGAACGACGCGCAATTTACAATGCCATGATTGATACGATGGCTGATTTGCACATCACTGACCCCAATGCCATCGGCATGGGCGATTTCGGCAAACCAGCAGACTATTGCGCAAGGCAAATCGCACGCTGGACGAAGCAGTATCGGCTGTCGGAAACTGAAACCATTCCCGAGATGGACCGGCTGATCGAATGGCTCCCGACGACGATTCCCGCGCAGCACGCATCGGCGATTGCGCATGGCGATTACCGCCTCGACAATCTGATCTTCCACAAGACCGAGCCAAAGGTCATCGCAGTGCTAGATTGGGAGCTATCAACGCTCGGTGATCCGGTTGCAGACTTTGCCTATCTGATGCTCAACTGGGTAAACCCACCTGACGGCCGTGCCGGAATCGGCGGGCTGGATCATGCGGCTATGGGGATACCCACAATGGACGAAGCGGTGGAGCGCTATGTCACGCGGACCGGCTTCCCTGTGCCGCCAATGGACTGGTACTTCGCCTATAACCTCTTCCGCTTGGCAGGCATCATCCAAGGCATCAAGAAGCGTGTGATCGACGGAACCGCTTCAAGCGCCCATGCGAAGACGATGTCCGAACGCGTTCTTCCCTTGGTGCAAACGGCTCACGGTTTTGCGCTCAAAGCCGGAATGCCCGCCTAAAATTCGCTCGACCAGCGAAGGGCAACGCCGCGATCGTCGGGAACACTAGCATAGTGGCCCGGGTCCTTGCGGTAATAAAAGCTAGCTGCAGCTTGTCCGCCAAGCCACGGCCCGCGCCAGGCAATCTCGCCCATTATCTCGCTCCCTTGCGGGGTCAGTGACAGACGACTGATGCCGAACTGAGCGCTTTCGGTCGCATAGTCATAGCTAACCGGCAGGTCGAGGTTCAGCCCGCCGCTCTCGACCCGCAAAGGTTGGGAAACGCGCAATCCGATTGAATCGAAGCGGCTGAACATGCCGCGCTTCTCCAAATCGACCGACCATGCGCGACTGATGAATTGGGAACCGCCAGCAATCACGCCGCCACCGCGAGCCTGAGAATGGCCCTGACGCAGTGCCGCGCCCAAGCGCAAACCGCGGCCGATATTCCATCCGGCCGACGCGTCTAGGAATACGGAGTTCGCCCCGCCCGCGCCAAACGCCTCATGGAAACGTGCGCCAAGTACCGTTGTATCTTCGGAAAGCAAACTAGCGCCGAAGGAAGCATCAAATACTCCCCAATCGCGGTCAATCGTCGCGCCGAAACTTCTGACCTTCGCCTTGGCAGGCTCCTCGCCAGTCAAATCGATCCGGCTGAGAACATTGCCCGAATAGCTTTCGCCGGTCTCGGCACTCAGCGTCAGGCCCCATGCACCGATAGTGCGGCGAAGCGCGAGTGACACGTCGGTGCCGCGTAAGAAGCCCTCATCACCCGAGGCAGACGAAGCAATCAGGAACGCTGGCCTGTCTTGCCCCTGCAATTGAGCCACAAGTCCGTCCGAACCCTGACGAAATGCAAAGCCAATCTGCATGTTAGGCGCGATCTTGAAGGCCGCACGGGCCGCTAGCACGCGTGCCGCCTCAGCATCGTCCTGCGACAGGCGTAGCTGCGGTTCCCAATCGGCACCGCCCCCGCGAGTGCCTTCGGTAATCGTATAGGCGAGCGTTGCCGTCGGGCTTATCGTCGAATGGCTCCGCCCGCGGCTAGCAAGCGCACGATTCAGCCGTTCACGCGGCGCAGAACCACGCAAAGTCTTGCCCACATCATAACCATACGCTCGGCCATATTTGTCGAGCAGGATCGTTTTAACAGATGCAGTCTGCGTGGCGTCGCCCATGGCGCCAGAAGTCATGCCAGCATTGTCCGCCAATAACAGCGCAACGCTGCTTCCGGCGATCGACGTAGTGCCCGCGGGCGCGAATGCGGCAGGGATATCGAGAATACCGCGCCCATAGACCGCATCAGTCCCGGTCGCGCCCACATCGCGGGCACTATCAAGCAAGATTTCAACGATCTGCGCACCGGTCAGATTTGGAAACGCCTGAGCAAGCAACGCCACAGCGCCAGAAATTTGGGGTGCAGCGAAGCTGGTACCGGAAAACAAGAATACAAAGGAGTCGCCGTTTGCGTCGGTCTCGGTTTTTAGAACGCCATCCTCGTATGCGCAGCAAAGACGTTCACCGCGAGCCGCGAGATAGGATGTGCCCAAACTACCGGCGCGGTTACTAAAGTCTGACAGGACGCTGTCACTATTGACTGATCCTGCAATAATGACATTAGCGCCGCCCGCTGCGAGCAGACCTGCACCGAAAGGATCGGGTTGGTTCGGGTCTATTCCCGCTTCGGTGGAGTCACCATCGTTACCTGCCGCAACAATTATCACGATACCGGCCGCTGCTGCATCGGCAATAGCGCGCCTTAGGTCTGCATTGGGGACCGAACCGCCAAGCGAAAGGTTTATGACCGTGGCGCCCTCTCGGACCGCGCGATCAACACCGGCTGCGATTGCTGTGTCCGAGAACGCACATCCATCAAGCGGATCATCACTCCCTACACCGGTGGCACAGCTTCCCGGCGCATCGCCGCGCAAAGCAAGAATGGTAGCATTGAAGGCGATGCCGACAATGCCTGTGCCATTCAAGCCACCTGCAGCAATCAAAGCGACATTTGTGCCATGATCGTCTTCCGCGTCGGCAGTGCCGCTCGCTTGCGCAAGATTGACAGAAGCCGAGGAAATACGACCAGTGAATTCCGGACTATCGAGGTCGATCCCTGTATCAATGATAGCGATTGTTTCGCCAGCGCCGGTTGCCCCCAGATTCCATGCCACGAGCGCTTCGTGAAAATTAACGCCGTTGGTCCGGCGAGTCTCTGCCGTCTCGCTATAGGTTTGTCTCGGGGCTGGCGTGGGAGAAGGCGAGGGCGACACAGGAGGCGTTGGCGAAGGCGTTGATATTACGCCTCCACCGCCGCTACCACCACTGCCGCCGCAACCCCAAAGCAGCGCCAGAGCCGCAAGGCTCGCTGAACAATGGATGACAGTGTTTCTCATGATGCGTTCCTAGCCTGCTATCGGCAGTATAGGTAAATCCTTAACGCCAGCCTGAACAGACCCTTCTTGTAGCCCCGGCGCCTTGGGGCTAGCAGCGTTCATCAATTCAATTGCCGATGGAGTATAAGTAAAAATGTCCGACCAGCTTGCAGCCGCTATCGAATCCGCATGGGAAGACCGCGACAATGTGACGCCGGGCAGCACGGACGTGGCCGAGGTCGTGGGTCAAGCGCTCGCCATGCTGGACAATGGTAGGGCCCGTGTGGCCGAGCCGGACGGAAACGGCGGTTGGACGGTCAACCAATGGCTCAAGAAAGCAGTACTCCTTTCATTCCGCCTGAACGACAATCAAGTGATGGATGGCGGGTCAGCCGGAACACCTGCGTTTGATAAGGTACCATCGAAATTCGCCGGTTGGGACGATGCCCGTTTCCGTGAAGCCGGTTTCCGCGTCGTTCCCGGTGCGATCGCCCGCAGCGGTAGCCATATCGGGCGCGGCGTTGTGCTAATGCCAAGTTTCGTAAATATCGGCGCATTCGTAGATGATGGCACCATGGTCGATACATGGGCGTCAATCGGCAGCTGCGCGCAGATTGGTAAAAACTGCCACATCTCAGCCGGTGCTGGTATCGGCGGAGTGCTCGAACCCATGCAGGCCAACCCCACAATTATCGGCGATAATTGCTTCATCGGAGCACGGTCTGAAATCGTGGAGGGTGTGCAGGTCGGCGAAGGCAGTGTTGTCGCCATGGGCGTGTTTATCACCCAGTCGACCAAGATAATTAACCGTGCAACCGGCGAAATCGTGACTGGCCACATTCCCCCCTACAGCGTGGTGGTGCCCGGTGCATTGCCTGGCAAACCTTTGCCGGATGGATCACCCGGGCCGTCGCTTGCCTGCGCTGTAATCGTGAAGACAGTGGACGCTCAAACCCGTTCAAAAACTGGCATCAACGAACTGCTTCGTGACTAGGCTTTCGGCGTTAGCTGCGGAACGATCAGCTCTTGCAAACGTAGCGTCACAAAAGGTACAATACGTAAAAATTTGGAAGGTAATGGCTCATGCAACGACGGGGCGACGAAGTTCACATTGAAACCGACGAAGCGCGCGGCGGCGAAAGCCAAGGTACGATGCGCTGGGTGTTGGGCGTAGGACTGTTCCTTTCTATCGCCTTGCTTTCGATCATCTGGATCACTGGTGCACTGACCCAGGGCGACGTCGAAAGCGAAGCAACGGTAAGCGGCAAGATTGAAGCTGCGAGCGAAGAAGACGGCAACTCAACCGACAGTATTCTGTCTGACGACGCTGACGTGATCGAAGGTAGCGATCAGACCGAAGCAGCGCCGCAGGAATAACAGATAAGCAACTCCAACAGCTTCCAGACCAATCAATACGTCGAATGGAACTGGGGTAACGGTAAGGGCAAGGGCCAGATCACGGATCGCTTCGAGCGCGAAGTGACCCGCACCTTGCAAGGTACCGAAGTAACCAAGGATGGCGATAGCGATAATCCTGCCTATCTGATCAAGCAGGAAGACGGTGACGAAGTTTTTAAACGTGGCTCTGAATTAAGCGCTTCCAGCGACTAGTAAATCACTCGGGCACTGGCGTTTCAATTGGGGCCATGCCGGATTGAGAAGCAGCAACCGCTTCGGCTTCTTTGAGTACACGCATCATATTTCGGCTCGAGATCGCTTCCAAATCAGATTGTGAGTAACCGCGTCGCGCCAACTCCACGAATAATGCTGGATAGCCGGAAACATCTTCCATACCGGCCGGGCCGGTCGCCATGCCATCATAGTCCCCGCCGATCCCGATGTTGGCGACGCTGGCGACCTTGCGAACTTGGTCGATGTGATCGGCCATATCTGAAATTGCTGCCTTGGGCTCGGGATTGGCTTCCACCCAAGCTGTTAGCTCGGCTAACACCTTATCAGGTCGTCCCTGCCACATGGCCTCCAGGCGCGCTCTCTCGCCTTGCCCATTCACGCTCCATTGCCGCGTGGCTTCGCTCAGGAAAGCCGGCAAGCCAACCACCATCACGATGCCGCCATTCTCTGGCAACCGGCTAAGCACGCTATCCGGCACATTGCGTGCATGGCCATTGATAGCACGCGCACCTGAATGGCTGAAGATGACCGGCGCTTTGGTTACATCAAGCGCATCCATCATCGTCTTCTCGCTGACATGGCTTAGATCAACCAGCATACCCATGCGGTTCATCTCCCGAACCAGATCCTTGCCAAAATCGGTCAGCCCTTTGTGCTCTGGCGCATCTGTTGCACTGTCAGCCCATGGTGTATTCTTCGAGTGTGTCAGCGTCATATAGCGCGCGCCGATGGCATACATTTGCCGCAGCACCGCTAGGCTTGAGCCAATTGAGTGACCGCCCTCCATGCCAATAAGCGAGGCGATCTTCCCGTCGGCAAGTGCCTGTTCGACATCAGCTGAATTCAGCGCCAGCGCCAATTGGTCGGGATATTTTGCAATTAACCGGCGGGTCACATCGATCTGCTCGATTGTCGCTACAACTGCTTCAGGCTCATCCAGATCAGCGCTCACATAAACTGACCAGAACTGCGCGCCGACTGCACCGGTTTCAAGCCGCATCAGATCGGTGTGCATCGTGCGCCCGTCGGGATGATCCTGCCCGGTGTCCGTTGTGTCGGCGAAGTCGAAATCAGCGATCATATTCCGGTAACGGCCGCGGAGCTGGATCGGCACGTCATTGTGGCCATCCCAAACAGGCGCAGCTTCCAATGCAGCGGCTGCAATTTCTTCAGGTGTTTCGGCAGAAGCAGGCGACGCCATCACAAGCGCGGCGGCAATTCCAGTCCAAGCAAACTTCATATCGGGGTCTCCATCTATCAGTCCGCCGAAACTTGCGGAAAGCTTCGTGTTCTCAAGCGTATTACTCACAGACAAACATGCAACCAGCATAGGAGATAGGTCAATGGCCATCGAAGCATCATGGAACGGCGAAGTGCTCGCGCTCAGCGACGAGACTGTCATGGTGGAGGGTAATCACTACTTTCCGCTCGATACTGTGAACGAGGAATTTTTTACCGAGAGCGAGACAACCAGCTTTTGCGCTTGGAAGGGTACAGCCAATTATTATTCGATCAACGCTGGCGGCGGATGCAACATGGACGCTGTCTGGATCTACCGTGAGCCGAAAGAAAAGGCCGAACATATCCGCGGCCACGTAGCTTTTTGGAAGGGTGTAGAAATCCGGGAAGTCTGATACCTGTTGCCGCATAATTTGGCGGGGACAGGAAATGGGTAAATTGATTTGCAGGCTGCTGTTGGCGGCATTTTACGGCTTTGCAGGCTACGCACACATTGCCAATCCCGATCCGTTTCTGCTGATCACCCCAGATTGGGTACCAGTGCCGCGTGCAGTGGTGATCTGGACTGGTGTTGCCGAACTGGCAGGCGCGGTCGCTCTGCTGCAACCATGGTCACGGCAATTGCGGCGTGCTGGTGCGATTGGTCTCGCGCTATATGCGGTGTGTGTATTTCCCGCCAATATCAATCATTTTGCGATGGATATGGCGGCCCAAAATGCTGGGGAAGATGGCGGAGCGGGTCTCGCCTATCATGTGCCGCGCATGATCGCGCAGCCTGTAATCATCTGGCTTAGTCTGTGGGCCGGAGAGGTCATTGACTGGCCCCTCCGGCTCCGCAGGTAGTCTGTTAGCTAAGGTGCTTTGACACAGCAGCTGTCATCTTGAACATCGAGATGCGCTCTTTACCGATTACGGCAGCGAGCGTGTCGTCGGCGTCAATCATTCGGCGATCGTCAGCAGCCTGAAGATCGTGCTTCTTGATGTAAACCCAGATCTTGGACGTCACTTCAGCGCGGGTCATTGGACCCTTGCCGATTACACCTTCGAGCGCCGGAGTCAGAGTTACGGGCTTATTCAGCGCGTTGTTCTTTGCAGCCATTGGTAGTTCCCTTCCTTAAATACGAACGTCACAGAGCGGGTGTTTAATCACTCGTCTCCGCTTCGTCCTCCCAAATCTCTTCTTCGTCTTCGCTGCGCTTATATGTGCCTGTCAGCACGGCAGCAGCCATCACGTGGCCTTCCATTTCCTTCACCAATTGCGCACGGCTTGCACCGGGCATCAGGGTCAGCGGAAGGTCCAACGCAAACAGTTGAAACACAAAATCATGCGCGTCGTCTTCGCGCGGGGGTTCGGGCAGCAGCCATTCCGAGTTCTTCTGGCTGTTCTTGCCGACCCGGGGCGGGGTCTCGCCTTCGA
The DNA here is from genome assembly GCA_037968495.1 of Pontixanthobacter sp. Taxonomy (GTDB): domain Bacteria; phylum Pseudomonadota; class Alphaproteobacteria; order Sphingomonadales; family Sphingomonadaceae; genus Aestuarierythrobacter. The sequence goes on from JBBKVP010000057.1 coordinate 23,971, forward strand.
GCAGCATGCCCTTTTGCGGGGCTAAGCCCCATGCAACCCAATGCGCGGATAATTTATCCGAAGCGCTATCAGCATCTTCGACCAGCAGCACTAGCTCCTGCGCACCAGGTGGCGGCGCGGTCCATTCCAGAGGCGGCGCAACGGCGTCTTCCTCGTCAGCAGTAAAGCAAGGGTCGAGCTCTTCGCCGTCCTGAAAGGCAGGCGAGGTCAATTTGAAACCGTTCTTACCCAGCGTCTGGGCATTGGCCATGCGCATAACAGTGAGCTTACCGTGACCAGCACGGTTGTTCTTCAAGGCGGCGGCAAGCCAGTCTGGCGTTTGATCGGACATTGCCAGCCTTTTCGGCCCCTAAATCGGCTTTTGCAACTCCGCCCATCCGTAAATTGGGAAGATATCAACCGTAAGAACGACCAAAAACCCACTTTTTACGGTTAGCCGCGTCAAAAAGAGGGGATTCGCAAGGCAAAGAGCAGCTCAACGCCGGGCACAGCAATGCCGACCAGCGAAGCAAATCCGCATGTTTTCACTTAGTATATGAGCAAGAAACCTGAGAACCAGGCCCTCTAAAGGCGACTAGCTTGCGGTCGCGGCAGCAGCAGCGGCGACTGCAGCTGCTTCAGCGGCAGCAGCGGCGCGGGCCTGTTCGGCGGCACGGCGTTCTGCACGAGCTTCGTCAGCAATCTTGCGTTCTTCGGCTGTACGCAAGACGCGCTCAGCCATTTGGCGCCAAGCAGCTTCTGATCGCAGGGCGCGTTCTTTTACGTTTTGCAGAGATGCTTTGCGCGCTTCTTCAGCGGCTTCTTCTGCACGCGCTTCGTAAAATTCATAGGTCTGACTCATCGGGTGTCCATCGATCGAGTGGTTGAAGGAAATCTGCACGGGGGAGGAAGCAAGCCCCTCCCCCGGCAGGCGAATTCGCGAAGCTTATGCTTGCGAGAGATTCACAGCCGATTCCTTGCCATTGCGGCCGGTTTCGACTTCGTAAGAAAGACGCTGTTCCTTGTCGAGAGTCTGCATTCCAGCAGCCTGCACGGCAGTGATGTGAACGAAGCTGTCATTGCCGCCGTCTTCAGGCTGGATGAAACCATAACCCTTGTCAGCGTTGAAGAATTTTACTGTGCCGATAGGCATAATTCGTTCCTTTCGAGAACGTAGAAGTCCGGCCACGGAAATGTAGCCGGGTCGTGCGTAAGGCCGTTTCGAGAAAGGAAGTCGTCGGTATCAGCAAGGCCCGAAGGCCCGGTAGTCACGTCGAAGTCCGTCGCAATTCCGACGTCAGCACCGCGCTTCTAGCACGCTTGTGGATAAACGCCTAATCTGGCGGGATTCCTCGACTCTTGGAGGGTTTGCGGGCAATGATTCCATATGAGCGAGAGTAATGATGACTACGTGTATGATGAGGTCAGCGGGGAATGGATGCCCGCGAGCGAGCTTGCCGCCCGCACATCGGCCGAAAGCACAGTCGAAGTCCGTGATGCTGTCGGCAATCTACTGGCAGACGGTGATCAGGTCACACTGATCAAGGATCTGGACGTCAAAGGCGCCGGCCAAACTTTGAAGCAAGGCACGCTCATCAAATCGATCCGCCTCACCGGTGACGATCAGGAAATCGATTGCCGCTATCCCGGCATCAAGGGCTTGGTTCTACGCGCAGAATTCGTCCGCAAGCGGTGACTATTACAATCCTCGTCGATGCTGACGCCTGTCCGGTAAAAGATGAAATCTACAGAGTGGCGCTGCGGCACAAGGTGCCCGTCATCATCGTCAGCAACTCACCCTTCCGCATTCCGATTGATCCATTGGTAAGCCGCATTGTAGTCGATGACAGCTTCGATGCAGCAGATGATTGGATTGCCGAACGCACTGGCGAGCGCAGCGTTGTGATCACTGCCGACATATTGCTCGCAGATCGCTGCGTGAAGCTCGGCGCAAGCGTGCTTGCCAATAACGGCAAACCCTTCACCGCAAACTCCATTGGCAGCGCCGTGGCAACACGCGCAATCATGGCCGACCTCAGGGCAGGCGGCGATATCATTGGCGGACCGCCGCCATTTTCAAAAGTGGACCGCTCGCGTTTTCTTTCCGCGCTGGACGAGGTGCTTGTTCGCTTAAAGCGAAGCTAGCACCTCGCTGCGACCAGCCTAATCGTTGAGCACGAAAGTGATCTTCAATGTGCAGCGTCATTCAGTGATTTCACCATTGGCGAATCTCGCTTTGGTATCCTTCACCCATACGCCAG
>JBBKVP010000058.1:0-20440 GCA_037968495.1 Pontixanthobacter sp.
CAGAGGTTCGAATCCTCTAAGCGGAACCACTTTCTTCAAAAGCCAGTTTCGGGAGTCGCGGCGGCGAGGCCGCACAGCTTTCGCCTTTAATCTTCCCACCAATATGGCGCCCGGGTGTAATCACCTGTCACCACTTCGTTCATGGTGGCGGAATCGTAGGCCCGCCCGCCGATTACAACGGTTTCGACACGCTCCGTATTGCGGATATTTTCGAGCGGATCGCCGTGCAGGATTACCATGTCTGCGAGTTTGCCCGGTTCGAGAGAGCCGATCTCCTTATCCATCCCAAGTGACTGGGCGGGGCTGATCGTCGCAGCTTGCAGAGCCTCTAGCGGAGACATACCCCCGCGCACGAATGACCATATCTCCCAATGGGTGGCGATGCCTGCTTGCTGGCCGTGGGCACCAATCGAGACCTTCACGCCTCGGTCAGCAAGCTTCTTTGCTTCGCGCGCCACATCATCATCAATGAAATCGCCTTCGGGTGCTTTGGTCCGGCGCGCATTCGCGGCGCGCAATATGGTTGGCGGTGTATGGGCCATCAGAAGCGGTTGGGCGAAGACATCTGTCGCCTGTCGCCAATAAGGATCGGCGGCTAGGCCGCCATATCCGACCACTAATGTGGGTGTGTAATTGGCGTCTGATTGCGAAAAGAATTGCAGCACATCCTCGTACATTGTCATCACGGGGACGTTATGTTCGAGCGTTGAATTGCCATCCGCGAGAAGGTTCATATCCATTCCGAATAGCGACCCACCTTCGGCCACGACTAGCATGTTTTCCTGCCGGGCGGCTTCGACCACCATCTGGCGCTGTTCGCGGCGCGGCTGATTGTAATTCTTAACGCTTGGAGCGCCTTCTGCCTTCAGCCGTCTGACGTGATCCAGCGCATCCTCAAGCGAGTCGATCTGGGCATAAGCTCCGGGTGCTTTCGCGCCGTAAATAATCCGGCCTGTGCTGAACATGCGCGGTCCGACCAGCTGGCCGGTGCGCTGCATATCCTCTGCAACGAAGAAGCTGCTGCCGCTAGAGGGGTCGTGGATTGTCGTGGTGCCCAGCGCCAGATTCTGTAGCAGGCTCCAGTTTTGTTGCGGGACTAGCTCGCCGTCCGAAACCGCGCCATGGGCATGGGCATCGACGAAGCCGGGGACGATGGTCTTTCCAGTTGCATCGATAGTTGGCGTGCCTGCCGGATAAGTCATCGCCTCCGCCGGACCGATTGCAGATATCTTGCCGTCGCTGATCAGGATCGTGCCATTCTCGATGATCCCGCCGTCCGGGCCCGCCATCGTGATGATCTTAGCGCCCACAATTGCCAAAGTGCCTGGCGGAGGCGGAGCGGCATCGACGGTGCGTAACATTGAAACGCCGGAGACGGGCGGGGTGTAATCCTCGCGGTCTTCTCCTTCGGCAGGCGGGGAATTGCTGAAGAGCTGCGACAGGAACGCGGTATAGAGCACGGGGCCAAGCGACCAATGCAATTGGTCACCACCGTTCGACCAGTGGACATAATCCGCGCCGGAGTCTGAAACTTCCACCACCGGCAGGGCCTTCGTCCCTGCAGAGATTGAAACGGCTTGCCCGCCGGGCATCATCGGCATGGCGAAGGCGTCGTAATTCTCGGTAAAGGCGAAGAACTCGCCGGATGGTGAAACGGTGTAAGATGTGACGAGTTCGCCCTTTGCGTGGACGCGGCTGTCCTGTCCGTTGAGATCGGTCGAAACGAGTTGCAGCGCTCCGCCTTCCGAGCCGGTCATAAATATGCGGTCGTTTTTCGCGCCGAAATGCGGGCTGGACAAATCCCGGCTCAGCAGCACCGGTTCGCCGCCCGATGCAGCGATCCGATAGGTGCCGGGGTTTTCGCTATATACTGGCGAGGTGAGATATCCGCCTTGACCCTTTTCAAATACGATCATGTCGCCATTGGGGGAAAAGCGCGGGCTGGCATAATGACCCGGTTGCTGGGTTACTGTCCGCCCATTGCGTCCATTTGCGCTGACGGTGCGGATTTGGCCGAGACCTGCATCAGTCCAGCTCACATAGACGATGCGTGAACCGTCACGCGACCAACTGGGTTGGAGCTCCATACCCGTATCACCTGACGTGAGACGACGCGGCGTGCCCCCGCTAGCCGACATGAGATACTGCTTGCCGAGGCTCTCGAAAATTACCGTTTTTCCGTCCGGCGAAACTTCCGGGAATCGCGCCATCGTCACATCTACACGGTCCACTTGCACCGGGATTACGGGATGGGGCGCATCGGCTACGCCGCGTGTGTCGGCGACGGTGAAAGGTATGTCGGTAGTTGCGCCGCTATTCGCGTCGATCTTGCGGATTTTCCCGCCTGCCCAAAACACGATCGAGCGGCTGTCTGGCGTCCAGTCCATGTTGGGATAGACCCCGGTGACGGCCCAGGTTTCCTGCACGTCTTGATCGAGATCGTCGTAAAGCTTTCGCTCGGCGCCTGTGGCGATGTCTTTTACGTAAAGCTTCGACCGGGTTTTCTCGCGCCGGACGAAGGCGATCTTCTTGCCATCGGGAGAAGGGGTGGGGCGAACCGCGCCGCCAAGACCGCTGACCGCCGTAGTCGTTTCGCCGGTTTCGAGATCGTAGCGTTTGATGTCGAACAGACGGGTGTTGGAATCCTGCGCATATTCGAATGTTCCGCCGGGTGTGACGTTGCGGGTGAAGTAGATCGAACCTCCGTCAGGGGCATAGATTGGCTCTCCCAGTTCCTTCTGATGTTGCTCATTCGGCCTTTCGACCAAGGCAACGCCGCTGCCGCCGGACACGTGATAGACCCAGACCTCGCCCGTGCCGAGCGAGCGGCCCGTCGTGAAATGCTTCTTCGCAGCGATGAATTGTCCGTCGGGTGACCATGTTGGCTGGTTGAGGAGGCGAAAATCTTCCTTCGTCAGCTGCCGCTTGTCGGAGCCATCGGAATTCATGATCCAGATATTGTCACCGCCGCCGCGGTCGGAGGTAAAGGCGATGCGGCTGCCATCAGGTGAAAAGCGCGGCTGCACTTCCCATGCCAGACCCTCTGCTATGCGTGCTGGCGTTCCGCCGGTAATTGGTAGCGTGTAAATGTCACCCAGAAGATTGAACGCAATGGTCCTTCCGTCAGGAGAAACGTCGACATCCATCCACGTCCCTTCATCCGTGATGATCGGGATTTGAGTGATGGTCGCGCCGGGCGGTGCGTTGACGTCCCAAGACTCGTTTTCAGCCTCTTCATCGGCACTGTCATCAGGGCCGGTCTCGGCTGAAATGGCGGCGTCCACCGCATCGGCGTTCTGCGCCATGGCAGTCGTGGACATCAAGCCCGCAAGGATAGCGATGATCGGCGATTTCATAAGAGTGCCCCCAGTTTGACTAGGGGCACCCTAAGTCAGCGGGCGGGTGCTGTCACCGCCCTTGGCCCGTCGTCCGCTTCTTAAGTGTTGCTTGCAAGCGCCGCGCAGATCATGGTCCGGTCTATGAAAATTGCCGACAACACTCCGGTCATCATTGGTGTGGGCCAATTCGCAGAGCGGCCGGACGATGCAGATTACCGCGCGCTTTCGCATATGGATTTGGCGGGCAAAGCATTGACTGCTGCGATTGCTGACTGCGGAGCGCTTGCGGACGTAGCTCCAGCAATCGACACGATAGCGGCGATCCGGCAGTTTGAAATTTCCATCCCTGGCGTCGTGCCACCTTTCGGCGCATCGGACAATCCGCCACGCTCAATCGGCAAACGTGTGGGAGCGGAGCCGGCGCGGGCTATCCTCGAAATTGTCGGCGGGCAGGGCAATCAGAAGCTGGTTGGCGAGTTGGCGCAGGACATCGCCGAAGGTCGCAGTCATATGGCTGCGATTGTCGGGGCCGAGGCGATCTCCACTGTGCTAACGCTCTCAAAGCGGGGCGAGAAGCCTGACTGGTCGGAGGAGATCGGCGGTCAGCTGGACAATCGCGATGTCAGCCTGCGTACGCAATTCGACCAGTCGCTTCGCCTCCACGGTGTCATCGATCTCATTCCGCTTTACGCAATATTCGAGAACCGCCGCCGCGCCGATCTCGGGCTGTCGCTGGACGCGTACAGGCACACGCTGGGCGAGCTGTTTTCACCGATGAGTAAGGTAGCGGCCGGCAATCCCTACGCTGCCGCTCCAAAAGCCTACACTGCCGAGGAACTCGCTACTGTCACGGCCCGCAATCGGATCGTTGCAGAACCCTATCCTAGGCTGACCGTGGCCCGCGATCAGGTCAACCAAGGGGCAGCGATCATCATTGCATCGGCCGCAAAAGCACGCGAGTTGGGCGTCCCGCAGGACCGCTGGGTGCACATTCACGCGGTCACAAATACTAGCGAAAGGACGATCCTTTCCCGCGCGGACCTGGCACGCAGCGACCGGGCCATTGCTTCTGTCGAAACTGCGCTCTCGGTAGCTGGGATCGCCATGGACGATGTCGGTTATCTTGATCTCTACAGCTGTTTCGGCATTGCAGTGTTCAACATCATCGATGCGTTCGGGCTAAGCCCCGACGATCCGCGCGGGCTGACGCTGACGGGTGGGCTTCCCTTTTTCGGCGGGGCGGGCAACAATTACTCGTCCCATGCAATCGCCGAGGCTGTCCAGCGCCTTCGCGCTGATCCGCAGGCTTATGCTCTCGTGAATGCCAACGGCGGTGTGATGCACAAAAATGCGGTTGGAATATATTCTCTGCGGCCCGCTGACTGGAGCGGGATCGAGCGATACCGCGAGGTTTCGAACAAGCAGAGCGACATCCATGTGCAAGACAATTATGACGGCGAGGGAACGGTAGAGAGCTATACACTCGTTCCCGGACAGACCGCCAACAGCGCCATAATTGGCAGAACGCCAGAGGGTGACCGTTTCGTGGCCGGGGTGGCGATGGGCGACAGGGCAACGATGGCAGCGCTGGAAGGCGGCGAGCCGTTTGGGCGCAAAGTCCACGTCACCTCGGGCGAAAAGGGCCGCAATCATTTCATATTCACCTGACGCTCTTAGGAGCCATCCATGAAACCGCGTTCGCGCCGCATTGTTACCGGCCACGACAAACAGGGCTGCGCTATTTTTCAGGAAGACGGCTTGCCGCCGCGTGATCTCGCGCTGGGCGTAGGCGAGGCCATCACGCGGTTTGACGAGGTATGGAATACGCAGGAAACGCCGGCGCGGATTGACCGCGCTTCGGGCGAACCGGAGGAAGATGGGATCGTGGTCGCTCCGCCAGCAAACGGGACGCGTATCAGGATCGTCGATTTCCCGCCCGATGCCGCCTCGATCACCCAACTCAGCGCAGAAGAAGCGCGCGAACGGTTCGCCGAAGTGGGCGCGGGTGATGCCTCAAAACATGGCGAGGAAGGTTCGCCCCATCCGCTGATGCACCGGCCCGAAACAGTCGATTATGGCATCATCATGGAGGGCGAGATCACCCTAATCCTCGATACGGAAGAACGCATAGTGCGCGCTGGGGATACTGTGATCCAGCGCGGTACCAATCACGGTTGGGCGAACCTATCGGGTAAATTCTGCCGGGTTGTCTTTGTGCTGATCGACGGGGTGTTTGAGGACGGTCTGGGCTGATTTGACACCATGAAGATCATCTTCAGCCGTAAGGGCTTCGACAGCGCAGCAGGCGGCGGTGCGTCGCCGATTGTTGCCGGTAAACCCATCAGCCTGCCCATACCGTCGGGCGGGCATTCAGCCACAACCTATGGCGATCTGGGGCTGGGCAAACTTGCCGCCAAGGTGAGCCGCGGGAAGCTGGGCGCGCACGACTATTGCCACCACGATCCGATGTTTCGCGCAGATGGCACCTGCCTGTTCGGCCAATGCAGCGCGGCCCAGACGCATCTCGAAAATCAGGGTGTCGGGATCGGCGATGTGTTCCTGTTCTTCGGGCTTTACCGCGAGGAAGAGACTGGCGAGCCGCATCACCGGATCTTCGGATTTATGGAAATCGCGGAGATTGTCAGACTAACTCACTGTGGAGAGGGGCGGAAGGCCGAACTGGCCGCATTGGAGCATCCGCACGCGCTCGGCATGCATGCGCGCAATGATGTGATTTATGTCGGGCCGGGGCAGATGGCGGGCCGCGCTTCACCTGAATTGCGGCTGACGGTGCCAGAGGGGCCGCCTAGCCTTTGGAACCGTCCCGGGTGGCTAAAACACGGAGGTCTGAGCTATCACGACCGGGCCGATCGGTGGCTATCGCGCGGGCGGCTCAGGAGCGTGGCGCGCGGTCAGGAATTCGTCGCCGATATCGGGCGCAGGTATGAACCGCGAGACTGGCTGGCGGGCGTAATCGCGGAAATTAAAGCGAGTTGATGATTGCCGAGAAGTCCTTGGTTCCATTCTCATCGGCAAAATCTTCGTAAAGCGCGCGGGCATGGGCACCCAGCGGAGTCTTGGCATCGGCAGTTTGTGCCGCTTCCATCGCCAGCTTCAGATCCTTCAGCATCAGCGCTGTAGCAAAGCCGCCTTCATAACCATTGTCAGCGGGGCTTAGCGGCCCGACGCCGGGAACGGGGCAATAGCTGGTCATCGACCAGTTCTGGCCTGAACTGACCGAGCTGATGTCGTAAAATGTCTGCGGATCAAGGCCGAGCTTCTGCGCCATGGTGAAGGCCTCTGCCGTGCCGATCATATGGATCGCGAGCAGCATATTGTTACAGATTTTGGCCGCTTGGCCAGCGCCCGCATCGCCTGCGTGGATCACGGCCTTGCCCATCGCTGACAGGATTGGTTCGGCGCGTTTGAAGGCGCTTTCCGTGCCGCCGACCATAAAGGTGAGCGTGCCGCCCTGCGCCGCCGCAATTCCGCCGGAAACCGGTGCATCGACCATTTCATAGCCATGCGTGGCCGCTGCATTGGTCACATCGCGCGCCGTCGCAACGTCGATGGTGGAGCAATCGAGCAGGATCGCATCAGTAGGCGCAAGACCGATAACGTCGTTGGAAAATACGCGTTTCACGATCCCGCCATTGGGCAACATGGAAACAACCGCATCGACGCCGGTTACGGCTTCTTTCGCAGTGGGATAGGTCTCGCATCCTGCCACCTTGGCCTGACCCAGCGCAACTTCGCTCAGGTCAAACGCGCGTACCGTGTTGCCTGCCTGCACAAGATTGGCAGCCATCCCGCCGCCCATATTGCCGAGACCGATAAATGCGATTTTCATTTTAGCGCCCCTTCCAATTGCCTTCACGCTTTTCGATGAAGGCGGCCATGCCTTCGGCCTTGTCTTCGCTGGCGGTCAGGATCTGGAACAGGCGGCGTTCGGTTACTACGCCTTGGTCGAGGCCGGTTTCGAATGCGGCGTTGACCATTTCCTTATTCACCATCGCGGCCATTGGCGGCATTTTGGCAATTGCGGTGGCGGTTTTGAGGGCTTCGGTCATCAGCTCGTCATGCGGCACGACGCGGGCGACGAGGTTTGCGCGTTCCGCTTCTTCTGCGCCCATCATGCGGCCGGTCAGGCACATTTCCATTGCCTTCGATTTGCCGACGGCGCGCGTCAGACGCTGGCTGCCGCCCATGCCAGGGGCCACGCCGAGCTTGATTTCAGGCTGTCCGAATTTCGCTGCGTCCGATGCAATGATGAAGTCGGCCATCATGGCTAGCTCGCACCCGCCGCCCAGCGCAAAACCGTTGACGGCAGCAATCCAAGGTTTGCGGACGGCTTTTACGAGATGGCTGGTCCATTTCGCAAAGAAATCCTGAAGGTAGAAATCAGCGGCTGGCTTGTCGGCCATTTCCTTGATGTCTGCGCCTGCAGCAAAGGCCTTGTCCCCCGATCCGGTCAGCACGGCGCAGCGCTGGCTGTCATCGGCCTCATACGTGCCGAACGCGTCGATCAGTTCGTCGAGCACCTGACTGTTGAGCGCATTGAGCGCCTTGGGCCGGTTGAGCGTGACGATTGTGACAGCGCCCTTGGTTTCGGTGGAGATCGTTTCGTAGCTCATAGGGGCTTCCATTCTTCATCGGCAGGTAGCGGCGCAAATATCGCATCCAGCAAGTCGTCGCTAACATCTTCGGGTGTCGGCGGGTTCCATTTGGGATCATTGGTCTTGTCCACGATCACCGCGCGCACGCCCTCGGCAAAATCGGGGCGGACCAGCACGCGGCTGGCGATGCGGTATTCCATCCGCATATTATTGGCAAAGTCTGTAAGTTCAGCGCTTTTGGCGAGCTGGCGCAGCGCAACCTTACAGGTCTGCGGGCTCTTGGTGCCCAGAGTGTCGCGTTCTTTCGCGGCCCAATCGCTATCGTCAGTTTCAAGCGACGCGAGAATGTCTTCGTAACGATCAGAGGCAAAATGCTTCACGATCTTATCGGCGTTCTTCTCGATACGAGCAGCGGGCGGGGTGCCCATAGGCTCGGACAGAATGCCGGAGATACGGCGCGGGTTGGCAATGATCCGCGCCTTGGCTTCTTCGACCATTTCGCTTGGCAAATAATGTGTGGCGAGGCCTGTCCAGAGGCATTCAGCACCGTCCATCCGCGCGCCAGTGAGCGCGAGGAATTGGCCGAGCCGTCCGCCAAGCCGCGACAAGTGCCAGCCGCCGCCGACATCGGGGAAAAGACCAATGCCTGTTTCCGGCATGGCGAAGCGCGTGTTCTCTGTTGCGACGCGGAATTTGGCGGGCATCGCAATGCCGACGCCGCCGCCCATAGTGATGCCGTCCATGAAGCAGACGATAGGCTTAGCGTAGGTCATCATCTGGTGGTTGAGCTGATACTCGTCATGGAAGAACTCGCGGCCCGTCTTGCCGCCATCTTCCAGCGCCGATTTGCGCAGCAGATTGATATCGCCGCCCGCGCAAAACCCGCGTCCTTCGGCATGGTCGAGGATGACTGCTTCGACAGCGTCGTCGTTCGCCCATGTTGTGAGGGCGGCGCTGATCGCATGACACATATCCAGCGTCAGCGCGTGCAGCGCCTTGGGGCGGTTCAGCGAGATATGACCCACCTTGCCGTGGGTGTGGATGTGAACTTGGTCGGTCATGGTGCAGGTTTGCCATCTTCAGAAGTTGGAAATGCAGCATCAAAGCCAATCGGAGGAATACCATCCTCACGATAAGCACCAGGCTCACACCAAAATCCAACTGTCTGACGTTCGGAGTTTGGAGACTGTGCGCGAACATTTTGATTAAGTAATCTCGCTGCCATTTCACAATTTGCAATGTTGAAATCGTTCGCTTCTCCTTCGGCATCAAAGGAACCGAAGTGCAGCCTCATGTCGGTCAACAGCGCACCATTCCGATATAGCGTAGCGACTTGTGTCTCAGGAATTGACCGGTCAGCTTCCGAACATGCTGCGAGCAAGCAAATGCTCAACGCGAGAATAGTTTTCTTATGGATCAAGATAATCACTGGCGCAGCAAATCCCGGCCCACGATCATACGCATGACCTGATTGGTGCCTTCGAGGATGGAATGCACTCTGAGGTCACGCCAGAAGCGCTCGATCGGGTAATCTTTGAGATAGCCATATCCGCCGAACAGTTGCAGAGCATCGTTCACGATCTTGCTGCCATTGTCCGTGGCAAGACGCTTGGCCATAGCGGAGAAGCGCGACTTGTCAGGTGCATTGGCGGTGACTTTGGCGGCGGCGAGATAGAGCAGTGCACGAGCTGCCTCCAGATCGGTCGCCATGTCGGCGAGCATGAACTGCGTGTTTTGGAAATCGGACACTGGCTTGCCAAATTGCTGGCGTTCTTTGGTGTAGGCCACAGCTTCGTCCAGACAGCGCTGCGCTCCGCCGAGCGAGCAGGCACCGATATTCAGCCGTCCGCCGTCGAGACCCATCATGGCGAAGCGGAAGCCGTCGCCCTCTGCGCCGACGCGATTGGCTACCGGTACGCGGGCGTCCTCGAAGATTACTTGCGCGGTGGGGCTGGCGTTCCAGCCGAGCTTCCGCTCCGGTGCGCCGAAGCTGACGCCGGGTGTGCCCTTATCGATCACGAGGCAGGAAATGCCCTTCGCACCGTCCTCACCCGTCCGGACCATGGTCACGTAGATGTCATTCACGCCGCTGCCGGAGATAAACTGCTTGGTGCCGTTCACGACATATTGATCGCCATCCAGCTTGGCTGTGGTCTTGAGCGCCGCAGCGTCGGACCCGCTGCCGGGTTCGGTCAGGCAATAGCTGGCGATTTTATCCATGCTGATAAGATCGGGCAAATACCGTTCTTTGATCTCATCCCCGCCGAAACGGTCGATCATCCAAGCGGACATATTGTGGATCGAGATAAATGCGCTGGTGGCTGGGCATCCGTAAGCCATCGCCTCCATAATCAGCGCAGCCTCCAAGCGGCCAAGCCCGATGCCGCCCGATTCCTCGGACACATAAATCGCGCCAAAGCCAAGTTCAGCAGTCCGCTTAATCACATCAACAGGGAAGTGCTTTTGCTCGTCCCATTCGGCGGCGAAGGGCGTAATATTGTCGGCGGTGAACCGCTGCGCCATTTCCTGGATCGCAAGCTGGTCTTCGGTAAGTTGAAACTGGTCTGTCATGCGGCAAGCCTTATCGGGATTGGGTAGTCTGGTCGAGTATTGAGCTTAAGCTGACAGAGGCGCTCACCCCATCGTCGGGATTACGAACGCGTTCCCGTCATTGCCCACGCTACCATCGGGCCAGCGCTGGGTGATGGTTTTCACCTTCGTCCAGAACTTGATGCCTTCCATGCCGTGCTGGTTGGTGTCGCCGAATGCGCTACGTTTCCAACCGCCGAAGCTGTGGTAAGCGACGGGTACCGGGATCGGGACGTTGATGCCGACCATGCCGACTTCTACCCGCGCGGCAAACTCGCGGGCCGCATGGCCGTTGCGGGTAAAGATCGCGACGCCGTTGCCATATTGGTGCTTGCTTGGGAGCGCGACTGCTTCCTCGAAATCCTTGGCTCGCACGATCTGGAGGACCGGGCCAAAGATCTCTTCCTTATAGCTTTCCATATCGGACGTGACATGGTCGATCAGTGTGGGGCCAATGAAGAAACCTTTCTCGTGACCTTGCAGGCTGAAGCCCCGGCCATCGACAACGATCTCGCCGCCTTCTTTTTCTGCAGTGGCAATCCAGCCTTCGACGCGGGCCTTGTGTTCCGCCGTTACGACGGGGCCGTAATCAGCCTCTGCATCGGTCGAGATGCCGACGCGCATCTTTTCGATCGCAGGGATCATCTTGTCGCGCAGGCGGTTCGCTGTGTCTTCGCCGACGGGGACCACAACCGGCAGCGCCATGCAGCGTTCGCCAGCCGAGCCGAAGGCCGCACCGCTGAGGTCATTCACGACTTGGTCGAGGTCCGCATCAGGCATCACAATACCGTGGTTCTTCGCGCCGCCCATCGCCTGCACACGCTTACCGGCAGCCACGCCGCGCTTATAAACATAATGCGCGATGTCGGACGAACCGACAAAGCTGACAGCGGCAATATCTTCATTGTCCAGGATCGCATCGACCATTTCCTTGTCGCCGTGCACGACCTGCAGGATGCCTTCAGGCGCGCCTGCCTCGAGCATCAATTCGGCAAGTCGCACTGGCACGGATGGATCACGCTCGGAAGGTTTCAGGATAAAGGCGTTGCCGACCGCGATGCTCACACCGAACATCCACATCGGGATCATCGCGGGAAAGTTGAACGGGGTGATGCCCGCACCGATGCCGAGCGGCTGACGCATCGAGTAAACATCGATGCCGGGACCAGCGCCCTGAGTATACTCGCCCTTGAGCGCATGCGGGATACCGCAGGCAAATTCGATCACGTCGAGACCGCGCTGCACATCGCCCTTTGCATCCGCGATCACCTTGCCGTGTTCGCTGGAAAGTAACGCCGCAAGCTCGTCCATATTGGCTTCGACGAGCCGCTTGAATTCGAACATCACGCGGGCGCGCTTCTGCGGATTGGTCGCGGCCCAGGCGGGTTGAGCGGCCTTCGCGGCTGCCACTGCCTTATCCAGCAATGCAGCATCACCGAGGGGAACTTGCGCCTGCACTTCGCCTTGATTGGGATCGAAAATATCGTGATGGCGCACTGATTTACCGCCCGCTCCGCCGACAATGAAGTGATCTACCTGGCGCATTATAATTCCTTTGGGCTTTTCGATTCTTACGCGCGTTCTACTCATGCTCCGAGGACAACGCAAACTGGCGCAGTTGTTAATCCAGATCACCTTACGTTGCCGCGGCGCTGACTGCAATTGACCAGCGAATGGCCTTGCGGCAAATGCCGGCCTGACCGGCGGGTGTAGCTCAATGGTAGAGCAGCAGCTTCCCAAGCTGACGACGAGGGTTCGATTCCCTTCACCCGCTCCATTTGGGGGACCCACGTGCCGTCCTTTTTTCTGACAATGCTTGCGGTGTTGCTAACGTCAACTGGCGCACGCGATCAGCTACTGATGGCGCGGCTTTCGGCTGCGCTGGGTGGTTCGGTAGGGCTGCTGTTGGCTGGCTGGTTGAGCGCAGCCGCCGTTGCCGCTGTGATGGCTATTGCCGGCAGCGCGATTGCTGGTTTTCTGCCCCCTCCAGGCAAGTTGATGCTTGCTGCCTTCGCGCTGATTGCGGGCGGGGCGGAGCTGGCGTCGAACCGCAAGGCGAAACAGCCTGACGAACCCACCCGTTCGCTCTTTGCCATTTTTGTCGTTTTGCTAGCGCGCCAAATGGGCGACGGTACGAGGTTCCTGATTTTCGCGCTGGCGATTGCCACGGGTTCAGCACTTCTCGCGGGCGTTGGCGGGGCAGTCGGCGGTGGGGTGGCCCTGACAATAGGGTGGGCTTTGGGTGAGGATGCCACCGCGAAATTGCCGCTTCGCGCCATTCGCATATTGATGGGGGTGCTGTTTCTAATCGCCGGCGTATATACAGCAATTGATGCACGCGGGCTGATCGCTTAAGTCGATTGATCTTTGTGCAAAACTTTTAGAAACCGATCAGAGCTTTGATCATTAATCCTCTGATCATTTAATCCGAAAAAAGGAAAGACTATGGCCGACGCCGGCGACAATTCGAAAACTGAACTCGTTCAAGAACTCAACGGTTTGCTGGCGGACCACTTCGCTCTCTACACCAAGAGCAAGAATTTCCACTGGCACATAACTGGCCCGCGTTTCCGTGATTTGCACCTACTGTTTGACGAACAGGCGATTGAAATCCGCGACGAGATCGACGTGATTGGCGAGCGTGTACGCAAGAACGGCATGAACACGCTGACTTCCGTTGGATCGGTCGCGAAACATACGCAGGTAAAGGATCAGGACAGCGCTACACTTTCGCCCGACGATATGGTCAAGGAACTACGCGACGATAACGCAAATATGGTGAAACGTCTGAAGGGCATGAAGGAGCTTGCTGAAAAGGCGGGCGACAATGCCACTGACGGCCTGCTCGATGACTGGACCGATATGGCGGAAGAGCGGGTCTGGTTCCTCAGTTCTTTCCTCAAATAACTGACCCCGCATCCGTATTCTAGGCGTCTTGGGGCCGTTCGGCATGGTGCAGAGCGGCCCTTCTGCTATGGAGCTGGCATGAAAAACTTGATCGTGGAAGAGGGCGCGGATGATGCGCAAATCGCAGCCTGGCTGGAGGAGCGTTTGCGGCACGCGCTTGCCGCCACTGAGGGTCCGATTGCGATCACTATGCCCGGCGGATCGACGCCGTTTCCGATCCTTAAAGAGTTAGTGAAGCGCCCGCTGGATTGGCCGCGAGTTACCGTGTGGCCGGGCGATGACCGCGTTGTTCCCGATGATCATCCGGCGAGTAACACGGGCAAAATTCGCGACTTGCTTGAACCGGTTGGCGCAAAGGTTGCGGCCCTTGACCTAGACGCGGAAATCCCGCATTTCGCACTCGCATGGCTGGGCATGGGCGCAGACGGGCACATCGCTTCGCTATTCCCAAACACCGATCCGCAAGTCGATGATCCACACGCCGTGCGTCTGCTGACACCCGACCCGCTCCCGCCAGAGGCTCCGTTTGACCGGATCTCTCTGACGATCCCGTCATTGCTGGACAGCGACGATTTGCTGTTTGTCATTCGCGGGGATGACAAGCGAGCCGTTTTTGACGCCGCCACCAAAGGTGAGAGTGACCTGCCGATCGCGCGTTTGCTCGGCGCTGCGACCCAGCCGGTGACCTGCTTCACCTAAAACAGCGGTAGTTGACATTCCTTTGCGCCGTGCCGCTTTGTCTTTTGTCCGTCATCTTGTTCAAGCGACGAGAGGGTCAGGCCCATCAGCCTGATCGGCAGCGACAGCGGTACAACATCGGCCAGCAATTCATGCCCGATTGCATAGAATTGCTCCTTGTTCGCAACGTAGTCAGTCAGCGACTTTGAACGCGACATATTTCTGAAATCGTTGAATTTGAGCTTCAAAGTAACTGTCCGACCCTTGGACTTGGACTTTTCGATCCGCTCCCACACAATATCGACCATCCGGTCCATCGTCTCGCGTAAGGCTTGGCCAGAGGAGATATCCTCATTGAAGGTCCGTTCCCCGCCGACCGACTTGCGGATACGGTTCGCGCGTACTGGGCGCAGATCAATGCCTCGCGCTGCGCGGTAGAGATAATCCGCCAGACTGCCGAAGTTCGCCCGCATCCATGCAATTTCTTTCTGCGCCAAATCGGCGCCCGTTTCGATGCCGAGCTTAGCCATCTTTTCTGCGCCGCGCGGGCCAACCCCGTGGAAGCGCCTGACGGGTAGTGACTGGACGAATGCCGCGCCTTCTCCGGGCCGGATAACGCATATCCCGTCGGGCTTGTTCTGGTCGCTGGCGAGCTTGGCGAGGAATTTATTATAGCTGACCCCGGCGCTCGCAGTCAGCTGTGTTTCCTCGCGGATTTTCTGGCGGATAAGTTCGGCGATGCGGGTCGCCGAGCCGATGCCGTGTAGATCGTCCGTCACGTCCAGATAGGCCTCGTCCAGGCTCAGCGGTTCGACATGCGGCGTGTGATACTTGAAAATTTCGCGGATGATGTTTGACGCCTCACGGTAGGCTTCGAAACGGTGCTTCACAAAAATCAGATCGGGGCATCGCCGCTTTGCAGTAACCGATGGCATGGCGGATTTGACGCCAAACTTGCGGGCTTCGTAGCTGGCTGCTGCGACCACGCCGCGCCCGCCTGCGCCGCCCACAGCCACCGGTTTTCCGCGTAATGACGGATCGTCGCGCTGTTCCACGCTGGCGAAGAACGCGTCCATATCGACATGGATGATCTTGCGCAGGCCGTCCTCAGCCTCCGTATCCTCTAGATCATCTGTTTCTGGCGAATCCATGGCAAAGCAGAATAAAGCCTCACTGCGGTAATGAAACCTCCAGCAGAATTGTGCGTTGCAACACGAAACGGGCTTTTCATTCTGCCCACCTCCCCCCAAAGGAACCGTATGGATCACGCCGCCCCGACATCGAAGCGCCCTTTTGGCGAGCGCGAGTTGATCGCAATGATGGCTGCGCTGATGAGCCTGCAGGCGTTCGGTATCGACGCAATGCTACCTGCGCTCGGCGAGATCGCCAGCGGTTTCGGCATGACGGGTAACGACCGTCAATTAGTGATCGGTGCATATTTCTTGGGCGCTGGCGCTGGGGCGATCTTTCCCGGCGCATTTGCCGATCGTTTTGGCCGCCGTCCGGTGCTGTTCTTCGGCCTGTTATTCTACATCACCCTGTCGATAGCATGTGCGCTCGTTACTGATTTCGAATGGCTCATTGGGCTCCGGTTGGCCCAAGGATTTGGCGCGGCCAGCCTAAGCGTGGTCCCCGTCGCCATTGTCCGTGACAAGGTGGGGGGCGACCGGATGGCCCGATTGATGAGCCTGATCATGATGATCTTCCTCGTGGTGCCAATTGTCGCACCGGCGGTTGGTCAGCTGATTCTGATCTTTGCCGGATGGAGATGGATTTTTGGCGCGATGGCCATGGCCAGTCTGATTGTCGGACTGTGGGTTTGGTTTCGCCTGCCCGAAACGTTGATCCCTGAAACCGCGCAGAAAATCGATGTTCCGACCATTCTTGTGAACATGCGGCAGGCGTTGGTTAGGCGCGAAGCGATTGGTTATGTTCTGGGCAGCGCGCTGGTTTTCGGATCACTCTTCGGTTTCCTCAATTCCTCGCAGCAATTGATCAGCGAGAGCTTTGGCGCAGGTAACAGCTTCCCGCTCATCTTTGGTGCCGCAGTGCTGGGGATGGTAGTGGCGAATTTCACCAACTCGCGGATAGTCGAACGGTATGGTGCGCGGCGGGTTAGCCATGCTGCATTGCTCGCATTTTTGGCGGTCAGCTGTGTTCAGCTATGGTCGTCCAGCCAGCCTGATCAGTCGCTATGGGAGTTCGTCCCGCTGCTCAGCATCGCGATGGCCACTATGGGTTTCATCGGATCGAATTTCAGCTCCATCGCCATGCAGCCGTTCTACCGCATTGCGGGCGCGGCTTCTTCGGCTCAGACCAGCTTGCGCATGATAACGGGGGCTGTTCTCGGCAGTCTTATCGGCGCGATGTATGACGGGAGCGCACGTCCGTTGGCGATTGCGATGCTGCTATGCGGTTTCCTCGCACTGGGCACGATCCTTTACAGCGAGCGCGGTAAGCTCTTCGGCCGCCGCGTGCTCGAAAGCGATCCGGTGCCCGCCGAATGAGCTTGATTTACGACATCGCGGTAATCGGCGGCGGCGTGAATGGCGCAGGCATTGCGCGCGATGCTGCGGGGCGCGGCGCGAAAGTGCTGCTGCTGGAGGCTCGCGATCTAGCGAGTGGCACGTCGTCCGCCTCGACCAAGCTGGTTCACGGCGGCCTCCGTTATCTCGAATATTACGAGTTCGCCCTAGTGCGCGAGGCCTTGGGCGAACGCGAGAAGCTGTGGGCCATTGCACCGCATATCATCTGGCCGATGCGCTTTATCTTGCCGCATGACCAGAACCAGCGGCCCCGCTGGCTGCTGCGGCTCGGGCTGTTCCTTTATGACCACATCGGCGGCCGGGTGAAGCTGCCTGCTGCCAAGAGCATCGACTTTGCAAGTCATCCCTCAGGCCCGCCGCTGGACCCGCAATATAAGCGGGGATTCGAGTATAGTGACTTATGGGTCGATGATGCCCGGCTGGTTGTGCTCAACGCGATGGACGCCCGCGAACGCGGTGCAGATATTCGCACCAATTGTCCGATGCAAAGTGCCCGGCGCGAGGGTGAACTGTGGCACATCACCACGCCGCAGGGCGAGTTTCAGGCGCGGGCACTGGTCAATGCTGGAGGCCCCGGTGCAGATGACGTTGCCGCCGCCACGGGCCGCAATCCTGCCTTTGGCATCCGCCGCGTGCGCGGATCGCACATCGTCACGCGCAAACTTTTCGATCACGCATATGCCTATATCTTCCAGCTGCCCGACACGCGGATTGCCTTTGCAATCCCGTGGGAGGGCGAGTTTACGCTGATCGGGACTACTGACCGCGATCATGAGCAGGGTCTGGACGATGTTCACGCCGAGCCGGACGAGGTCGAATATCTCTGCAAGGAAGCCAGCGCTTACTTCCGGCAGAATATCACGCCTGCTGATGTGGTCCACACCTATGCCGGTGTCCGCGCGCTGGTGGATGATGGATCGGGCAAGCCGGAGGCGGCAACGCGCGGCTACCGTCTGCCGATTTCGCCCGAAGCCGAGGGCGCGCCGATGCTCGGTGTCTATGGCGGGAAGATTACTTCCTATCGCCATTTGGCTGAAGAAGCAGTCGATATATTGGCGAAGCGCCTGCCGGTTCTGACTGGCGGACATTGGACCACCAAAGAGCCGCTACCGGGCGGTGATTTCCCGGTCGAGGCACAGGATGATCTGATCGAGACCTTGCAGTCTGAATACGGCTTCTTGTCAGACTTCGATGCAACTCGGATTGGCCGTGCTTACGGGACTCGCGCTACGAAATGGCTCGGCAAGGCAAAGAGCGGCAGCGATCTTGGCCGTGCCTTCGGGGCGGGGCTCAGCGAAGCAGAAGTCGATTATCTCCGCGCTGAGGAATGGGCGACCAATGCCGACGATATCCTTTATCGCCGCAGCAAGCTGGGCGTACATATGACCGAGGCACAACGCGCCGAACTTAAGGAATTCATGGGCGGCTAGTGCCGCCCTCCCAGCTTCCTCCACGCCAGATCGGCGAATTCGCACAATAGTGGCCGCGTTTCGCGCGGGTCGATAATATCCTCGATGCCAAAGCGTTCGGCGCTGCGGAACGGGCTGCGGACTTTGTTCAGTCGGCCGCGGATTTCTTCCAGCATCGCGCCTGGGTTTTCGGCCTGTGCCAGCTCGGATTTGTACGCCACTTCGATGCCGCCTTCGATAGGCAGGCTGCCCCAGTCGCCGCTTGGCCATGCGAAGCGGTATTGGAAGTTATCGGCATTGCTCATCGCGCTACCTGCAATGCCATAAGCGCGGCGGATGATGACTGAGGCTAGCGGCACCTTCGCGCGGTAGATCGCATTCATCGCCTCAACACCGCGGCGGATTGTCGCGGTTTCTTCGGCCAGCTTACCTATCATAAAGCCGGGATTGTCGACCAGATGGACGATCGGCAGGTGGAACTGGTCGGCCAGTTTGACGAAGCGTTCGACTTTTTCGCTGGTTTTGGCCTCCCATGATCCTCCCAGAAAGCTGGGGTCGCTCGCCACCACAGCGACGGGCCAACCGTCGAGCCGCGCAAAGGCGGTGATCGCCGCGCGGCCCCATTGGCGGCCCATTTCAAAAGTGCTGCCAGTATCGAACACCGCCTCCAGCGCGCGGCGCATGGAATAGACTTCCTTGGCGCTGCGCGGGACGAGGTTGATTAATGCCTCTTCGCGGCGGTCGACCGAATCGGTGCATTCGGTGCGTTCAGCCAGCGCGCCGACATGGCCGGGTAGGTAGGACAAGAACCTGCGTGCCGCACCGAATGCAGCCTCCTCGCTCGGCACTTCGTCATCAACCACGCCGTTGCGGGTGTGAATGTCGCTGCCGCCGAGGCTTTCCTTGTCCGATGTTTCGCCAAGCGCCTCGACCACAGCGGGGCCAGCAGCGAATAGCTGACTGACGCCTTTGACCATGACCGAATAGTGGCTTGCGACGATGCGCGCCGCGCCAAGGCCAGCCGTTGGGCCGAGCGCAAGCGCGACGACGGGCACAGTGTCGAGATTGGTCACGACATCGCTCCAGCCCGGCACATGCGGGACATAGGTTGCGCCCATCTGCTCGAGCATCTTGACCGATCCGCCGCCGCCCGTGCCATCGATCATGCGGATCAGCGGCAGGCTCAAGTCGTTCGCCATCGCTTCGCATTGCATCATCTTGCGGTGGATGGAGGCATCGCCCGCGCCGCCGCGCACGGTGAAATCATCGGCGGACAGGACCACCGGGCGGCCGTCAATATTGGCGCGGCCAAACAGAAACGGGGCGGGCATGACAGCCTCAAGCTCGCCGTTTTCGTCATAGGAGCCTTTGCCCGCGATCTTGCCGATTTCGCGGAAGGATGCGTCATCCGCCATCGCTGAAAGCCGCGCGCGGGCATCCATCTTGCCGCGCGAATGCTGACGCTCGACCTTATCCGCGCCGCCCATTTCCTCGGCTAGGGCTTGGCGCTTGGCGAGTTCGTCTAGCTCTGGTTTCCAGGTCAATTCATGTTCCTCTCACGCACTCAGTCATGAGGCATTGAGTGCAAGCCCCGCCTTCCCCATCCCCCGGTGCACAGGGTGCTTATTTGGCACATTTCGCAAGCTCGCGGCGATTCCAGCGCGGCATTTCCTTTAGCTTGGGCGCGGGGCCCATCGCTTCGAAGAAGGCCATGAAGACATGACCTAGCTTGGCCGCCTTGCTGGTGTGCACCCGCTCCAGCCAAGCCTCTGGCCCTTGGTCGCGGACCTTATGTCCAATGGCCGAGTAAATCCGCGCGGCGGACAGAATAGCCCAGCGGCTGCGAAAGGGCAGGCGGTGCGCGCCCACCCGTGATGCCTTCGCATGAATGTCCATCAGATCGGTCAGCTGCACCGCCATGGAGTGCAATTCCTTGCGGTGGTGCGGCTTCATCTGCTGACCTGGCTCGATGTCCTGATAGACCAGCCATTCGACGGGCAGATAGCAGCGATCCGCCGCGTCATCCTCGCCCACATCGCGGGCAATGTTGGCGAGCTGGAACGCAAGACCAAGATCGCAGGCGCGGTCAAGAGTATCCTCATCGTCGAGTGGGACGCCCATCACTTTCGCCATCATCACGCCGACAGCGCCTGCGACGTGATAGCAATATTGCATCAGATCGCCTTCGTTGCGGGGGCGCCAGTCTTTGGCGTCCAATGCAAAACCGGCGATCACATCATCGGTCATTTCGCGGGTGATGCCGCATTCCATTGCGACAAGGCCGAGCGCGTCGAACGCCGGGTCGGCGGTTGGCTGCCCGTCCATCGCGCGCTGGGTTAGCAGGCGGATGGAGCTCA
>JBBKVP010000059.1:0-11158 GCA_037968495.1 Pontixanthobacter sp.
GCTCTCACGCAGCAACTGCAATTCGCTGTCCGCAAAAACCGGGACATGATCGCAAGTTTTCCCCGGGCCTTGCTTCAAAACCTCCGACATTCGATGTCAGATAGTGCGTTTGCCCGCGCTTAGCTGCGCGATTACCCGGATCTACAACGCTTCGACCGTAAAGGTCTAATATCAAATAAGCCCCCTTGCTTCCCAGCTATCGATTGGCACGATCGCAGTATCAGTCACTGGTGACAGCTTTGCGAAGGCCCGGTTATGTGACAGAAATATCTCACCGCTCAACTCTGGCAGAAATTGGCTGCGCTTGAGCCTGTCCATCACCGGGCCCTTCACTTCGGACAGATGGAGCGCAATGCCGCCATCGGCCAAACGGTGGTTGATCGCCTCGAGGCTTTCAAGACCCGATGCATCGATTGCATTCACAGCGGAACACATCAGAATTACGTGTCTCACCTCTGGCTGATCGGCAACACGCTCGAGCACATATTCCTCCAGCCAGCGGGCATTGAGGTAACTTAGCCCTTCGTCGATGCGGATCGAGAGGACATGAGGCACGGTAATAACGTTGTGGCGTTCGACATTGCGGAAATGCTCCGTTTCCGGGACCCGCCCGACTATCGCGGCATGTGGACGCGAGGCGTTCCAAAGATACAGCAACAAGCCCACGCCAACACCTGCGATCACGCCGATCTCGACCCCCGCCAGCAAGGTAATGCCGATGGTGATCGCATGGGCCGCAAAGTCTCCTTTGGAATAGAGCCAAAGTTTAGCCGGCGTCTTGAAATCCACCAAGCTGAGGACAGCGACGACGATCGTCGCTGCCAATGTGGCGACCGGCAGATAGAACAGCAGGGGCGTTAGAAACAGTGAGGCCAGCGCGATACCGACCGCAGTATAGGCCCCTGCGGCTGGCGTTTCCGCTCCAGCGTCGAAGTTGACAACAGAACGTGCAAACCCGCCCGTTACCGGATAGCCGCCTGAAAGGGCTGACGCGATGTTAGAGGCCCCTAGCCCGACCAGTTCCTGATCCGGGGCGATCCGCTGACGCCGCTTGGCGGCCAGCGTCTGCGCCACGGAAACCGATTCGACGAAACCGATAACTGATATCAGCAGAGCGGGGATCAGCAGTTGGCTCCATAGGCCTGCATCGAAAGAGGGGACAGCAAATGGCGGCAAGCCTTGCGGAACCGCCCCGACAATGGCCACGCTGCGGCCTTCCAAACCTATGGCCACCACGGCAAGGATCGTGACGACAACCGCTAGAATGGGACCTGCTTTGGCGGTTAGCTCGGATGCTCGCGGTTTTAGACCGAGACGCATTAGTGCCGGTTTTAGCCCCTTGCGAACCCAGAACAGAAACAGCGTTGACGTTAGGCCGACCCCCAATGTCCAAGGGTTGGTATCGCCAATACCTTGAGCAAGCGCCAGCAGCATATCGGGCCAAGTATCCCCGCCCCCTGCGATGCCGAAAATATGTTTCAGCTGGCTGGTCGCGATCAGAATGCCGCTGGCCGTGATAAATCCTGAAATTACCGGATGCGATAGCAAATTGGCGAGGAAACCGAGCCGGAGAATCCCCATTATCGCGAGCATAACACCCGAGAGCATTGCCAGCGTAATTGCTGCCTCAAGATATTCTGCCGTTCCCTGAGCAGCAATGGCTCCGGCCGCTGAAGCGGTCATTAGTGAGACTACAGCAACCGGCCCCACTGCTAAGGTCCGGCTGGTTCCGAACAGCGCATAGGCCACAAGGGGCAGGATTGAGGCATACAGGCCGACCACCGGGGGCAAGCCTGCGAGCATCGCATAGGCCAAACTCTGGGGTATCAACATTATCGTGACGATTATTGCCGCCAGCAAATCGCTAGTCAGCGTCATTCTGTTATATTGCCGGCCCCACTCGAAAATGGGCAGATAGCGGGATAGCTGGGCCATAACCGCCGATCAGTTCTGCAAAGCGCGGGGGCCGCGCGTAAAAATCGAAAGATCGGTGATGCTGTGGATCCACATGCCCGTGAGCATGGCGGCACCAAATAGCCACGGTTGCCAGCCAGCTAGCGGCAGTCCGGCTATGGCTGGTCCCGGGCAATATCCGACGAGACCCCAGCCAATACCGAAGATTGCACCTCCAATTAAAAGCTGGCGATCGATCACACGGTTCTCCGGAATGTGGAAAGCCGTGTGGAAGACCGGCTGCGGCATCCGGCGCGTGATCAAATAGGCAAGCGCCGAGGGAACGAGCGCGCCGCCCATGACAAAGGCCAATGTGGGATCCCAGTCTCCGAAGAGATCTAGAAAGGCAAGAACGCGCGCCGGATTGACCATATCGGACAAGGCCAGCCCCGCGCCGAAGATTATTCCCGTAAAGAGGGCCGCTATTAGATTACGCATGACTTAACCCCCGACCACATGGCGCATCACGCCGACGAGTACGAAACCTGCACCCATGAATGTTGCCGTGGCTGCGAGCGAGCGCAGCGACAGGCGGGCCATACCGCAAACACCGTGTCCGCTGGTGCAACCGTTGCCGAGACGTGTACCAAAACCAACCAATAGCCCTGCCGTGATAAGCAACGGTATGGATGATGTAACAACTATTTCAGGAGCGCGAAGGAAAGCGCTCACCAGCATCGCACCAAGCGGTAAACCGACAACAAAAGCCGCTGCTTGTCCTCGGCTCGGGCCGCTATCAGCTATACCAGTGGCGCGTGCCAGCATACCGCTGACACCCGCAATCCGGCCGGACATCAGCAGAAGCAACGCCGCCGCGGTGCCGATCAACAAACCTCCGGCAACGGCAACAATCGGATCAAGTGGTTGCATCAGTATTTCCTCACAGCGTGTTGATCGGCAATTTGAGGTAACGGGTTCCATTATCCTCGGGCTCAGGCAGATGTCCGCCGCGCATATTGATCTGGATCGACGGAAGTATCAGACGCGGCATACCCAACGCGGCATCCCGCATCTCGCGCATCGTCACGAATTCATCCTCCGTCACGCCTTCATGGACGTGGACATTGGCGGTTCGCTCTGCACCTATCGTGGTTTCCCAAGCAAATTCGTCGCGGCCCGCAGCCTTGTAATCGTGGCACAGAAAGACCCGCGTCTCAGACGGCAATTGCATCAGCCTGCGGATCGAATGAAATAATTTCCTGGCATTACCGCCCGGGAAATCAGCGCGCGCTGACCCATAATCGGGCATGAACATCGTATCGCCAACAAAGGCAGCCTCGCCAATAATATACGCCATATCAGCGGGCGTGTGGCCGGGCACATGCAGCGCGGTAAAAGGAATTTCGCCAATTGCCATCCGGTAGCCATCATCGAACAGATGATCGAATTGCGAACCGTCGCGGGCAAACCCGGCCCCTTCGTTGAATACTTTTCCGAACGCCTCCTGCACGGTCAGAATATTCCGTCCGATCGCCAACTTGCCGCCTAGCTGCTCCTGCAGATAAGGCGCGGCAGATAGGTGATCAGCATGGACGTGTGTTTCCAACAGCCAGTCGACCTGCAAGTCCTCGCTGCGAACATAGTCGATGATCTGGTCGGCAGATTCTGTTGACGTCCGGCCCGAAGGCTGGTCGAAATCAAGCACGGAATCGATAATAGCAGCGCGTCTTAAAGCGGGGTCGTGGACGACATAGCTGGCAGTGAAGGTCGCTTCGTCGAAGAACGCTTTCACTACCGGCGAGTGCACTTTGCCGCGCAACGCGCCACTGACCTGCTCTTGGGCCATTTTCAGATTTGTATCGGGATGCATGTCTGGCTCCTTCTTGAGTTCGGCAAGTGAAAGCAATGTCGTGGTCCGGCGGACTACGGACGGTTTGTTAGTCAGGCGCTTTTTCGAGTTCCGGGCAGAAGATGTCGTGCAGCAATTCGAGCACCCGCAATGCTTTGGCATCGGCGACACGATAATGCAGCGACTGTGCCTCTCGCCGGAATGCTACCAGTTCCCGCTCGCGCAGTTTGGCCAAATGCTGTGACAAAGCGGACTGGCTTAAACCCACCCTCTCGACCAACGCCCCGACAGGAAGCTCGCCTGCGGCTGCGAGATGACACATGATCAGAAGGCGAGGGCGGTTTGAAAGTGCACGCATGAGCGCCGCCGCAGCCTCCGAATTGGCGGTCATGTCGGCCAGATCAATTGCGTCGCCGGATACGGTCATGGCACTTATATATGCGCTTAATCTAATTTAGCAATATCTTATATAATAGAAACTTTGCGTATCGCGAGCTGACCTATCGACCTGCCATCTTGCAACGCATTCAGCGCTGGCTGGACGATACAACGCAAAGTCTACCAATTGGTCTCGCTGGAAATAACGTCATCCCGATCGCTGGTCCGAAAGCGACATTGCACCCGGGCTTAGACCTCTCCATCAGGTCGTGGAGCGGGTTTAACCTTGAATAATCAATTGCCGATTTACTGGTGCCAAGATTCAGCAATCAGTTACGCGGCAGGCCGCCGGGCGAAGATGCCGAAGCCCGCGATGATTGCGTAGCAGATGGCGGGAATGATCAGCGCGAAGGCCAGGCTGCCGGACACGTCGGCTACTGCGCCAACGAACAATGGGATAATCGCTCCGCCGCAAATGGCGACGTTGATGATGCCCGAACCGTCCGCAGCGCGTGTGCCCAGCTTCTCACATGCCAGTGAGAAGATTGTAGGAAACATGATGGCGTTCATCAGACCGATGGCGAGGAGCGAATAGCCCGACACAACACCGGTGGTGTTGGCCGAAATCGCGATCAAGGTGATTGCGCCTGCTGCGACTGTCGCCAGCAATTTCCCCGGGCTGACCATCATCATGAGGCCCGATCCAATAAAGCGGCCGACCAGTGCTCCGCCCCAGTAAAGCCCGATCAGCTTACCTGCCGCTTGCTCTGGAATGTTCAAGACATCAGCCTGCATCAAATAGTTCACGATGATCGAGCCGATGGCGACTTCCGCGCCAACGTAAAGGAAAATGCAAAGCGCGCCGTAACCAAAGCGCGGGCGCTTAAGCAGATCCAACCCAGCAAGCCCTTCGCTGGCCTCGTGCTTTTCGCCCTTCAGGCGGTTGCGGAATAGCCAGACAACTGCTGCAACCACCGCCAACGCAGCTGCGATCCCAAGGTAGCCATTCACGATAGCTTGGCTTTCAGCCGTACGATAAGCGTCTAGCTCAACACCGGACAGTTGGTCCGCAGTCACTGTTGCCAGACTGCCAAGAATCAAGATCGCTCCAGCAATCGGAAATATCGTTGTGCCTAGCGAGTTGAACGCCTGAGCGAACGTCAACCGGCTGTGAGTCGTCTTAACCGGCCCCAGCACGCTGATCAGCGGATTTGCGACCACTTGCACAATCACCACGCCGCTGGCGAGGATGAACAGGGCGAACAGGAACAGCCCGTATGTCGCGGTTTGCGAAGCCGGAATGAACAGCAAGCAGCCCGTCATCATGGTCAACAATCCGGCGACTGCACCGCGCATATAGCCGATCTTCTTGACCAGCTTAGCGCCGGGGATGCCAACCACGAAGTAGGCAGCGAAGAAGCAGAACTGCACGAGCATCGCTTGCGTGAAATTAAGCGTGAACAGCTCTTTTAGCTTCGGGATGATCACATCATTCAAGCTGGTGATACCGCCAAAGATAAAGAACAGCCCGAACACGAAATAGTTGAGGCCCGGCGCATCGATCTGCGGACCGTCAGCCGTTACAGGATTGATGTCACTACTCGACGCCGCGCTTGGTGCTAGGGCCATGTTCTAAATCCTCTTGAATGTCCGCGGATCGTGCCGGGGATCTTATGAATTAGCGCGCTGCAGACGGGCAGGCTATTGTCTTACTTGTGGGTGCCAATTTGGCCGAGAGTAACGTCATTGCAAAGCCTGCGCCGCTTTCTATCCTCAGCGCATTGCCCACCGCGTCCAAATCGGCGCCCGCCCGCTCGAAGCATTTCAATGGAATTTCGGTAGTCAAAATGTCACCGGACTTTGACGGTTTGGCGAATTTGGTCGCATCCAATGCGACGTTGCTGACAGACACGGCCACAGGACCCTTGCTTGCCGCATCTATCCGCCAGCCAAGTGCAAGGACATAGCCTTGATCAGCCAGTTTCGACACATTCACGGCAGGGCCGTTAATGCTAAGCGATCCCTTGCCCGACCATTTGAATGACTTGCCATCTTCTTGCGCGCGGACATCAACTGACCGCGATGCCAATGCCTTTTGCGGAGTTGCCATAGGTGTGGTGCCGACATCGCGGTCACCGCCAGCATCGGAAATCCGCAATGCCCACGGGGCCTGCGCGCGTCCTGCAGCGAAGAAGTTTTCTGCATTCACAGCCTTGGCCAGATCGATAACTGGATCTTCTGACAACGCCCCCAAGTTGCTAGACGATGTGTAGTTCAGGCCGAAACCGAGCGGAAAGAGCTCGCTCTCGACAGGCGATTTGGCATTTGAAGGCCAGACAAATGGTAGACGACCTGTGAAGCCGCGACGCGGCTTGCCATCTGCCCCCGCGATCAGAACATCGGCAACGCCTGCGCCCTGTGTGCCGGGCAGCCATGCCGCCACGAATGCATCGGAGGCGTTAAGCTCAGGATTGGTGAACATCGGGCGGCCCGACAGGAATACTGCAACAACCGGCACACCTTTGGCCTTCAAAGCCTTGAGCGTTGCCAAATCGGTTGCCCCGGCAGGCTGGTAGTCGAGCGTAGGCACGTCGCCTTGGAACTCGGCATATGGTGTCTCACCGAAGACCACGATTGCAACGTCGGGTTTATTGGAGAAGCTGCCGTCATCCGACAGGACCGCGCTGCCACCGGCATCGGACACCGCAGACTTGATGCCCTGCCAGATCGTTTGCCCGTTGGGGAAATCTTCGCGGGTGACATCGGTGCCCTGCCAGCTGATCGTCCAGCCGCCGGACTGCATCGCCATACTGTCAGCACCGGCGCCGGTTACCAGAACCTTCGCGCCCGGCTTGATCGGCAGGAGCGAGCCATTGTTCTTGAGTAGCACGAGCGATTTGGCGACCGCCTCGCGGGCCAGCGCAAGGTGATCGGGTGCACCAACCGCAGCGTAATCGCGGCGCACTGAAGTAGCTTCGTCGAACAGGCCAAGTTTGAACTTTACCCTCAAAATGCGGCGCACAGCATCGTCGAGGCGCTCAGCCGAAATGACGCCTTCCTTCGCGCTTTTCAGCGTGTTTTCGTAGAGGCCCTTCCAGCTGTCAGGCGCCATGAACATGTCGAGCCCGGCATTGATAGCCCGGGCACAGTCGGTGACAGTGCATCCGTCCACTTGGCCGTGACCGTTCCAGTCGCCAACCACGAAGCCGTTGAAACCCATCCGGCCTTTCAGAACATCGGTAAGCAGTGAGGGATTGCCGTGGTTCTTTACCCCGTTCCAGCTTGAGAAGCTGACCATTACTGTTAGCGCGCCTGCATCAATCGCGGCAGGATAACCCTGCGCGTGCTGCGCAACGAGCTCCTCTTCGGAAATCTCGGCATCGCCTTGGTCTTTGCCATTGGTGGTTCCGCCGTCAGCAAGGAAATGCTTTGCAGTCGCAGCGACTTTATCCGCCGCCAGTTCTTGATCAGCAACCAACGTACCCTGCAGGCCCTGCACCATCGCCTCACCATAGGAAGCGACGATTTCAGGATCCGACGAATAGCCTTCATATGTCCGCCCCCAGCGCGTGTCTTTGGGCACAGCTAGGGTTGGTGCAAAGGTCCACTCGATCCCGCTGCCTGCAACTTCGGCAGCTGTTGCAGCGCCAATGCGGCGGATCATCTCCGGATCACGTGCAGCGCCCAGACCGATATTATGGGGAAAGACAGTCGCCGATGGCAGGTTGTTATGTCCGTGAACGGCGTCAACGCCAAAGATGACAGGAATCGCAACGCCGTTTTCTGCAGGCACCATCGAAACACCGCGAAATTCGCGCACGAGCCTGTCCCACGCATCCGGGCCAGCGCGTTCATCGCCGTAAGGGCCGCTATTCCCGCCCGCGAGCAGCGAGCCCAGTGGATATTTCTTCAGATCGTCGGGCGTGATCGAACCGATGTCGGCTTGGATAAGCTGGCCGACCTTTTGTTCGATAGTCATCTTAGCAATAAGCGCGTCGATCTTCGCTTCGGTGGCGGCGCTGCTGAGTTCAGCAGGACTTTTAGCGGCTGGCCAATTATCGGGATTGGCAATCGCAGAGTCTGATGAAGACGCCGGATCAACCGTTCCTTTACAACTGGCTAACGCAAGCAAAACCGAAATAAGTGCAACGCTCTTATACATGAAAATCCTCTCATCCGCCCTGTATGTGAACGTTCCCACAACTCGTCTTGCATGACCTGAAGGTAAAATCAAGACCGGACCAAAAGGTATTTCCGAGGACTGAAATGCGAGCCCTATCGGCGCATGGCGAGGGCGGCCAGAAGTGCGCATGCCACTGTGCATAATAGCCCAAGCAAAATGAACAGCCCTGAAAAGCCAAATGACGGCACAAGCAGCAAAGTCAGCCACGGCATGATGAGTGACGGGACCGTATTTGTAAGGTTGAACAACCCTAGGTCGCGGCCCCGGTTTTGCGGCCTTGGCAGGACCCGCAATGTCTGGCTGGAATGCAGCGCAAGAAATACGCTGATAGTGATCCCGAAAATCATATAGCCGGCAATTGCTCCCACCAGTGTGGTAGATGCCGCCATCGTCCAAAGTCCTACAGCGCCAATCGCAGCGAAGATAACAAGCGGAGCGATCGGGCGGCTATGGCGATCAGACAAGCGTCCTGTAATCATGGCGACCGGCACGGCAATGCACAGGGCGACACTGAAAACTGCAGCTGAATCGCTGTCGCGAATGTTCGGGCTGATCGACCTCAACCAAATGAAGAGAAACGCAAACAGCGCGGCCTCCGCGATCTGCACCAACATCCGTGCCGACCACATTGCGGCGATCACCGTGCGGGCGCTTGAGCGATGTTCCCCGGCGGCTTGCCGCCCCTCCACTGGCTCCATCAACTGGGGCATTGGTTCCGGTCGCCCAAATAGCAGCACCGGCAGCACCATCGCAGCGACCAAAATGGCAACCAGCGCCAGCCGCGTTTCAGGCGCGGCCATATCCGGGAAGGTGACAAAGGACCCCGCCAATGCGCCGAGCGCTGGTGAAAAGGCCAGCAAGCCGCCCAATCTGCCTTTTTGGTGATCGGGAACACAATCCCCCGCCCATGCAGCGAGCGGCGAAAGCATCAGGTTGAGGCCGATTTGCCATAGGACGATCAGGCCAATCAGAGCCGCGAAAGTCTCCGCCATCCCGATCAGAATAAGCATCACGGATGACAGCGCCAGCCCTGTGACGATCCACCTCCGCCGATGGCCAGTAAAGTCGCTGAGCCAGCCGAACGTGATGTTGGCGAGGCTGGCGGCGATTGCTCCGCCAAAGGTCAAATAGGAAAGCCACACAACATCCTGCTGGCCTGCAAGCAGGTTCACACGGACCGGCAATAAAACCGTCAGAAGCGGGACATAAGCGACCGCCCCGCCAGCGACCGCCATGGCGTAAAGGAAAAGAAACCGGTTCGGCTGCTGCGCGAGCGGTGCCGGTTCAGACATTGGCGGAGGCAGTAGCACCAACACGGGGCGCAGCGGTCGAGCCCCGCTGAATTAATTCTGCCGAAACAACTGTCGGCTTGGTGGGCGTCGCGCCGGACTTTTGCGCTTCGATGATTAACTCAACAGCGCGCGATACGGTCTCTGCAATCGGTTGATCCACGGCCGTTAGCGCAGGTTCGATAAAGCGGATTTTTGGTGTGTTGTCGAAGCTTATGATCGACAAGTCTTCCGGCACAGCCAAGCCAAGTTCTTGCGCGACCTCAACTGTGGCAAGTGCCATTTGGTCATTGCTTGCAATTATCGCGGTAGGCGCATTGTCCGAGGATAGCAGAGCGCGAGCAGCAACAAGGCCCGATTCAAAACTGAAGTCACCTTGGGCCAGCAGCCGGTCCACCTTCAAACCCGCTGCCTGCATAGCGCCCTGCCAGCCATCCACACGGCGCTGACTGAGGCTATATTCCTGCGAACCGGCGATGAAGCCAATTTGCGTATGCCCCAGCTCCATCAAATGTTCTGTCGCCTTTCGGGCGGAACCGGCATCATCCATCGTCAGCGGAATACCAGGGCTGGCAGACCGAGTGCCAATCCGCGCAAAGGGAATGTTCTGTTTCGCTAGAAATCCAACAATCAGCGAGTTTTCGGAATGTGGTGGTGTCAGAATTACACCGTCCGGCTGCAATGCAGCGAATGCCGCTGCCAGCTCCCGCTCGACATGATCATTATGCGTATCGACAAGTTCAAAAATCAGGCGGTAGCCATGCTCCGCACATTTGAGCATTCCGCCGAGCAGCATCTGATCGACCCAGTCGGTGCCCTGCCGTGCCTGCCAATCGGCAATCGTCCGCTCACGGTCGTTTAGCGCCAAAATCAGATAGGAACGCGAGCCGCTCATCCGCTGGGCCGCGATCGAAGGGACATAGCCCAATTTGTCGATCGACGCCTGAACGCGCTCCATCATTTTGGCGCTGACATTCGGCTCATTATTGATGACACGGCTCACCGTCTGCAGCGAAACGCCTGCATCAGCCGCAACATGTTTGATCGTGACAGCTTGCCGCCGACGAGCCATTCCTAATCGCCCCCAATTCTCTTACAGTTAGCGACGCTAGCGGCGTCGTCGCCGCATTGCCACACCCTGACCCAATCCACTTCCATATGCTTGGGGAAACCTTCCTCAGACACGCCGCCCAATCCCCGTTTTTCAGGCAGGCCGCCGCCGATTGCGAGGTTGAGTATCAAGTGGAATTTTTGGTCGAAAGGTGCGTTGGGATCATCCGAGGAAACTGTGGACCAGTCTTTCGCATTCTTCGTTGCATAGACCTTGCCATCGACCGTCCAGTCGAACCGCCCTTCGCTCCAGACAATGCCGTAAGTGTGAAACCCGTCCAGCACTTCGGGGAAGGAGAATTCCGTGCTGGTCAGCAGATTATCCGGCCAGAAGCCGCCGAAATGGAGCGTCCCCAAAATCGTATCTTCGCGGCCGGTCGGGCACTTTCTGCAGAGCACGCCTAGATTGACCGTTTCCAGAATATCAATCTCGCCTGACGCTGCCCAGCCGCCATA
>JBBKVP010000060.1:0-83654 GCA_037968495.1 Pontixanthobacter sp.
TGCGGACGGCCGGTGCCGTCTTCGCCATCGCTCTGTGCAGAAATCGGCAGCAGGTCGACCTGCGCCTGGTTGCACAGATCGGCAAAATTACCGGCTTCGTCATAAACATAGGCGATCCCCCCGGACATGCCTGCGGCAAAATTTCGCCCGGTTTTGCCCAGCACAGCCACCACGCCGCCGGTCATATATTCGCAGGCATGGTCGCCTGCGCCCTCGACAACAGCAATTGCGCCGGAATTACGGACTGCGAAGCGTTCGCCGCCCACGCCGTTGAAATAGGCCTCGCCCGCAATCGCGCCGTAAAGAACGGTGTTGCCGACGATGATGTTCTGCGACGGATCGCGCTCCAGACCTTCCAGCTGGCGCACGATAATTCGTCCGCCCGAAAGTCCCTTGCCGACATAATCATTGGCATCGCCCACCAGATCGAGCGTTACGCCGTGGGCAAGCCAAGCTGCAAAGCTCTGGCCAGCAACACCAGTCAGATTGATGCGGATCGTATCGGCGGGCAGGCCTTCATGCCCGTACGCCTTGGCAATTTCGCCCGAGAGCATGGTGCCTGTGGTGCGGTTCACATTCTTGATCGTGCGGTTCAGAACGACCGCTTCACCCTTAACAAGCGCAGGCTGGCAGGCCTTGATCAGCTCGACATCCATCGCTGCGCCGAGGTTGTGATCCTGTTCCTCAGTGTGATGCAGCGCTTTTCCTTCAGCGGGCTTCACCTGATGCAGCATCTTGCTGAGATCGACGCCTTCCGCTTTCCAATGGCGGATCGCACGGTTCATATTGATCCGGTCAACGCGGCCAACCATTTCTTCCAGCGTGCGGAAGCCCATTTCGGACATAATCACGCGAAGCTCTTCGGCGACAAAGAAGAAGTAGTTGATCACATGTTCGGGCGTGCCGACGAACCGCTTGCGTAGTTCAGGATTCTGCGTGGCGACGCCGACGGGGCAGGTGTTGAGATGGCACTTGCGCATCATTATGCAGCCAGCTGCAATCAGCGGAGCGGTCGCAAAGCCGAACTCGTCTGCACCCAGCAATGCGCCAATGGCAACGTCGCGTCCGGTCCGCAGCCCGCCGTCGACCTGCACGGCAATGCGGCTGCGCAGATCGTTGAGCAGTAAGGTCTGCTGGGTTTCGGCAAGGCCGATTTCCCAAGGGCTGCCGGCATGCGTCAGGCTGGTCAGTGGCGACGCGCCTGTGCCGCCCTCATAGCCCGAAATGGTGACGTGATCTGCGCGCGCTTTTGATACGCCCGCTGCAACCGTGCCAACGCCCACTTCCGACACCAGCTTCACCGATATACGCGCGCCTGTGTTCACGTTTTTAAGATCGTGAATCAGCTGCGCAAGGTCTTCAATCGAGTAAATATCATGATGCGGCGGCGGCGAAATCAAGCCGACGCCCGGTGTCGAATGGCGCACGGCGCCGATCCGTTTGTCGACCTTATGGCCGGGCAGTTGGCCGCCTTCGCCGGGCTTTGCACCCTGGGCCATCTTGATCTGGATGTCGTCAGCGTTGACGAGATATTCGGTCGTCACACCAAACCGGCCAGAGGCAACCTGCTTGATACGGCTGCGCATGGAATCGCCATTTTCCATCGGCGTGTAGCGCTCGACCTCTTCGCCGCCTTCGCCCGTATTCGAACGGCCACCGATGCGGTTCATGGCAATCGCCATGGTCGAATGCGCTTCATGGCTGATCGAACCAAAGCTCATTGCGCCAGTGCTAAATCGCTTGACGATTTCGGCGGCTGGTTCGACTTCGGATAGCGAGATTTTCTTGTCCGCAGGCTTCAGTTCCATAAGCCCGCGGATCGTGAGCAAGCGTTCGGCCTGCTCGTTCACCGACTTGGCGAAATCATCGTAATTCTTGTGATCGCCGCCGCGCACAGCGTGCTGCAGGCTGGCGACATTGGCGGGCGTCCACGCGTGCGCCTCACCGCGCAGCCGGTATTGGTAGATGCCACCGACATCGAGCATGCTCTTGTAGATCGGGCTGTCGCCATAGGCGGTTCCGTGACGGCGCGATGCTTCCTCGGCGATTTCCTTCAGTCCGACACCTTCGATGCTGGTGGCAGTGCCTTTGAAGTAATCGTCCACAAACTTAGTCGACAGGCCGACAGCGTCGAAAATCTGCGCGCCGCAATAGGATTGGTAGGTCGAGATGCCCATCTTGGACATGACCTTGCGGATGCCCTTGCCGACAGCCTTGATGTAGTTTTGCTCGACCCGTTCGCGTTCGATGTGATCGAATTTGCGTACTCGTAAATTCTCCAGCGTTTCGAATGCGAGATAGGGGTTCACGGCTTCCGCGCCATACCCTGCGAGCACACAGAAGTGATGCACTTCACGCGCTTCGCCAGTTTCGACCACGATACCAGTTTGCATCCGCAGGCCCTGCCGGACGAGGTGATGATGCACGGCTGCCGTTGCGAGCAGTGCAGGCATTGGCACGCGGTCCGGCCCTTGAGCGCGGTCGGACAGGATCAGGATTGTGTGGTCCTGCAGCACAGCCTCGGTTGCGGCCCAGCACATTTCCTTGATGGCGAGCGCGATACCGTCTTTGTCGGTGGAAACGTCCCACGTCATGTCGATGGTCGCGGTGCGGAATGCCCCGTCCAGAGCCGCCTCGACCGAACGGATCTTCGCCAGATCGCGGTTGGTCAGGATCGGCTGCTGCACCTCAAGGCGCTTATGCGTGCCGCCATCACGGCCCAGCAAATTCGGGCGCGGGCCGATCATCGACAGCAGGCTCATCACCAGTTCTTCGCGGATCGGATCGATTGGCGGATTGGTGACCTGCGCGAAGTTCTGCTTGAAATAATCGTATAGCAAGCGCGAGCGATCAGACAGGACCGCAATCGGTGTGTCTGTCCCCATCGAGCCAAGCGGATCGTCGGCATTTACAGCCATTGGCTCTAGGAAGCGACTGATGTCTTCTTGCGTATAACCAAATGCTTGCTGGCGTTGCAGCAGGCTGGAATCGTCCATCGCGAGTTCGGAAAGTTCCGGCTCGATAGTGTGCAGATCTTCGAGCTTATATTGCGCTTTTTCCAGCCATTGGGCGTATGGATGCGCTTCGGAGAGGCTGGCTTTTACCTCCTCATCTTCGATGATGCGGCCTTCTTCGAGGTCGATCATCAGCATCCGGCCTGGCTGCAAGCGCCATTTGCGGGTGATGTCTTCTTCGGCAAACGGCAGCACACCGCTTTCTGATGCGAGACAGACGATATCGTGTTTGGTCACACAGAAGCGTGCAGGGCGCAGGCCATTACGGTCCAGCGTCGCGCCGATTTGGCGGCCATCGGTGAAACATACGGCGGCGGGGCCGTCCCATGGCTCCATCAGGGCAGCATGATATTCGTAAAACGCGCGCCGTTCCGGGTCCATCAGATCGTTTCCGGCCCAGGCTTCGGGAATTAGCATCATCATCGCATGGGCAAGCGAATAGCCGCCCGCGATCAGCAGTTCGAGCGCATTGTCGAGACAAGCCGTGTCGGACTGGCCATGCGGAATGATCGGCCACATCTTGTCGAGATCGGGGCCGAGAAGGTCGGATTCCATCGTCCGACGGCGGGCGTTCATCCAGTTCACATTGCCGCGAACCGTGTTGATCTCCCCATTATGCGCGATCAGGCGAAACGGGTGCGCAAGCCGCCAGCTTGGGAAAGTGTTCGTGCTGAAACGCTGATGCACAAGGCCCAGTGCACTGGTGCAGTCGGGATCGCGCAGATCGTCGTAGAAGCTGCCGACTTGCGTCGCGAGCAGCAGACCCTTGTAAACGATCGTCCGGCTGGAGAAGCTGGGAATATAAAGCTCAAGCAATCCCGGCATAGAATGCTTGGCCGCCAGTTTCGCGAGCGGATTCTGGAGCTGCTTGCGGATGGTCAGCAGCTTGCGCTCAAACGCATCCTGATCAGCGCAGCTTTCGCCCATGCCGACGATGCACTGGCGGATTACCGGCATGGAATCGATTACAGCTTTGCCTAGGCCGTCCATGGTGGTCGGCACATCGCGCCAGCCAATCAGCTGCTGGCCTTCCTTCGTGATGAATTTCTCCATCTGTTCGGTGACAAAGCCGCGTTCCTGTTCTCCCTGAGGCAGGAAGCACATTGCGACGGCATATTGGCCCGCATCTGGCAGGTCATGACCGGTTTCACCGGCCCATTTGCGAATAAGAAGATCGGGAACCTGCATCAACAGCCCGGCACCGTCGCCCAGCAACGGGTCAGCGCCCACAGCACCGCGGTGATCGAGGTTGGCGAGAATTTCCAGCGCCTGTTTGACTATGTCATGACTTTTGACGCCCTTGATATGGGCAACCATACCCACACCACATGCGTCATGTTCGTTACGTGCGTCGTAAAGCCCTTGGGACACCGGAAAGCCCATTCAATTCCCATCCTGTCAGTAGCCGAAATGTCGCATAGCAGCGGGATTCGGCAATTAAGCGCGACGAATATCGCCGCAAACGCAGCATTATTAGCGTGAGCATCCATAATGGCGACAGGAAAGATTTTTTGCAACCGCGAAGGAATGCTATTCGGCTAGGTAATTCGAATGCACGCTTGCGGGTAATGGGGAGTTGGGGCGGCCAGGCTGGTCTGGTGTCAGGCCGCGCCGCTCATACGCCGTAGCGTCGAAAGCGCATCGCGCAGGGCTTTTTCGGTCTCTGCTGGATCGGCCTTATGCGGTGCTGGCGCAGCTGCCGGGGCATTCGAGAAGGGCGCATCGAACGGGCGAGCAGCGCTCGGCGCACCGAAATTCGCCGGTTCTGGAGCCGCTTCCTCTTCACTTTCATCACTGCCGAATGCGGATGGCTGACCAAGGACGATATCGGCGTTCGGGAACACAACCATTGGCTGAATCTCGTCGCCGATTTCGTTGTCTTCCTCGATCCTGACAGGTTCTTGTCCGGGCAGGAACGGGCTCTTCATCGCTAGGAGGGAGGTATAGCCGCCGTCTTCTGATCCTTCTTGATCTTGATCTTCATCTTCAGCAGCAAATTCTTCCGCATCATCCAATTGGGCGGCGACTGGTTTGTCAAATTTTGCAACTTCTTCAGGCGCTTCGGCCACGAATTGGGTTGGTTCGGCCAGATCAGCGGCATGGTCGCCTTCTGCATCCTCGGTAGCTTCTACCGGCGGTTTTTCTTTGGCCGATTCTTGATCCTGTGAAGGCGCTCCAAAACGACGCAATGCAGTTTTCAGATCAAGCGCCGGCAACATATCGTCGTCGTCATCTTCATCGTCGTCATGCTCATCGAGCATTAGCGACTGGAGTGCTGAGGGCATAGGCCGCAACTCTTGCGGTTCGTCAGGCTGGCCTTCGTTGAATTTCGCAGCTTCAAAGGTTTGCGGTTGAGCGGCTGGATTCGTGAAGAACGATTCGGAAAATGCGGCGTGGGCGGAAATAGGCGATTCCTTGCGCTGCTTGATCGTAATGGCGAGCCGTTCAACCAATTCCACAATGCCGAGCTCCTCAACGGGGCGATTGGCTAGCGGTATAGAGCTGGCTTCTGCGTTTTGCGCTTCTGTAACGTCCTCGGGCTCTTCAGCGGTTTTGGCTTCGACAAATGTTGGCTCGACCAGATCAAGCACTTCTGACATTTCTGGCTCTTGATATTCTTCAGTAACGAGTTCGAGCGGTTCATCGTCTTCGACCGGCGCTGCAAATGGCAGGGCTTCGACGAATTCGGCGGCTTGTTCCGCCTCTACTGGAGCCGGTACTTCTTCCTTGGCCACTTCACTCAGTGGTTTTTCGGCAGGTAGCATGTCGGGATGATCGCTGAA
Source organism: Pontixanthobacter sp. (assembly GCA_037968495.1). GTDB lineage: Bacteria > Pseudomonadota > Alphaproteobacteria > Sphingomonadales > Sphingomonadaceae > Aestuarierythrobacter. The sequence goes on from JBBKVP010000060.1 coordinate 5,798, forward strand.
ATCGACCACGTCGGCACTATCTTCAGCAGGAAAAGCTGCGCGTGCTTTGTCATGTTCCAGACCTGGAGGCGGCACAAAATCGAGATATTCGCTACGGCCGCTCTCTCCGGTGACAGAGAGCGGACGGCGGCGGCGGTGCGGTATGGCTTCTTCGGAATCGTCTTCCGGAACCGATTCGGCGAGCTTTTCTTCACCAAGTTCTTCCATGGCGGAAATCGGGCGGCGGGCCGGCGCATCGGGATGTGTGTCGGAAGCACGAAAAGTAGGCGCACATTTACGAACCGGGGCTTCCATCTGAGAGGCTTTGATCTTGCTGGCGATCCACAGGCCCAATGCTGCACCGATAATTGCAGCAACCAATGCGATCACAATTTTTAAGGTAACGCCGAGGGCCTCTTGGCCAGTGACGGCTCCGAACAATTGCGCGGGCAGCACGAAGCTGCCGATGCCGAACAGTGCGGCGAACCACAATGCCACGATGGCCGGAAAAGCCTTATGACTGCTGATCGGTGCCTTTTTGGCGCCATTTGGCTGCTTGCTTGCCACGTTTAAACTACCTCAGTTGCGGTTGGGCCTACATGTCCTTTGCTACGTCATGCAGCGTGGGACAGACCCAGTCTCGCCTGAGGTGCTAACAAGGTTTGGTAAACGTCCTGATAACGACGAATGTTTTGCGCCCAGTCATGATGCGCCGCAACATGGGTGCGGGCGCGGGCGCGCATTGCATCCCAGCCGCTGCGGTCGGCGATCATCAGCGCCAATTCGCTGGCGATTGCCTCGGGATCATCCGGTGCGAATAGCGTTCCGGTCTCGCCGTCCACCATCAGTTCGCGGTGGCCGCCGACATCAGATGCCGCGACAAGGCGGCCCTGCGCCATGGCTTCGAGTGGTTTAAGCGGTGTGACCAGATCGGTCAGACGGCTGGCCTTGCGCGGATAGGCGAGGATATCGATCAGCGTATAATAACGCCCGACCTCTGAATGCGGAACACGGCCCGTGAAATGGATTGCACTGGCAGCAGGCGAAGCAGCGGCCTGCGCGCGCAAGGCTTCGTCCATGGGCCCGCCGCCAACGAGCAATAGCTGCGTCTTCGGCTCGCTGACGAGCAAGTCGGGCATGGCTGCGATCAGATCGTCCAGCCCTTCGTAATCGTAGAAGCTTCCGACGTAGCCGATTACAGCCGCATCATCAGCGAAGCCTAGCTCAGCGGCCAGCGCATCGTCGCAAGGCGGCGGATTGCCGAATAGTGACAGGTCTACGCCATTGGGCATTATCCCGATTTTACCAGCCGGGTGGCCGCGCGTGATCAGGTCGTCTCGCAACCCGTGGCAAATTGTGAAGACGGCATCGGCACCTGACACAACCCGGTTTTCGAGCGCGCGCGTGAGGCGGTATTTGGCAGAGCCCGCTTTGCCGGTACCATTTCCGACAGCGGCATCTTCCCAGAAGGCGCGAATTTCATAGACTACCGGAATGCCCAGCTTGTGTCCGGCCTTTAAGGCAGCCGCGCCGCCGAGTGCAGGCGAATGTGCATGCAGCACATCGGGCTGCCATTCTTTGGCAAGTTTTTCGATAGCATCGGCGAGCGCGGATATTTCCCGCCATTCGCGCAAGGCGAGGGGCCCGCTGGCCGTGCCTTGTGTCCGGTGGAACATCAGCCCGTCATGCGTTTCGACCGGCGCGCTATCCGCTTCGTGGCGCATGCCGGTGATACCGCGCACTTCGATGCCTGCCGCCTGCTGAGCGGTCAGGATCGCACGGGTGCGAAAGGTGTAACCGCTATGCAGCGGCAGCGAATGGTCGAGAATGTGAAGGACGCGGGTCATGGCCAAGGTCTTTGACACAATAGGCTTAACGCCGCGTCAACTTGCCGGTGTTAGGGCGCATCTACCTGATTAGAGGAAATGCCCGCTTGATCGACTATTTCGCCCTTGGCCTGACACATGGTTTGCTTGCGCTTGCCGTGATTCGTCTGATGGTGCGCGGCGATCTCGACAGCGAGGGCGAAGTAAAACGTCCGTCACGGCGTGCGGCGCACAAGCAGCAGGACGGCTAGGCGGGGTGCTTGATCTCGCTCTCTTTGCATTTGTGATGGCCCTGCTGGCGGCGGGCGTACGGCGACCCTTCATCTGGGTCATGGCTTACATTTATATCGATGTGCTGGTGCCGCAAAAAATCGGTTGGTCGCTGGTGCAGGCGATACCGCTTTCGCTGATTGCTTTCGCTGCCGCCTTTGCCGGCTGGCTGCTTGTGGACGACAAGACAAAGAGCCGTTTCACCTACCGCCAGTTTCTGATGGTGTTGTTACTCGTCTGGTGCGCATTCACCACATACAACGCCGACTTCCCAGAGGCTGCGCTCGAAAAGTGGACCTGGGTATGGAAGGCGCTGATCTTCGCGATTTTCCTGCCGCTTACGCTAACTACGCGGCTGCGCTTCGAATCTGCGTTGCTGACTATGATCCTCGCTCTCGGAGCAATTGTCATCGGCGCTGGCATAAAGACAATTGGCTCCGGCGGCGGCGGATATGGCAAATTGCCGCTACTCGTGGACGCTGATTACGGTCTGTATGAAACATCCACACTCGCCTGCGTCGCGATTGCAAGCATTCCGCTGATCCGCTGGTTGGTCAATCATGGCACCATATTTCCCAAGGATTGGCGCGTTCAGCTGTTTTCCGCCGGATTGATATTTGCGTGCCTGCTTATTCCCGTGGGCACGGCGGCGCGCACCGGCCTGATTTGTATTGCGGCGCTGGGCATTATGATGCTGCGCGATGTGAAGAAGCGCTTCACCTATCTCACCGCCGTAGCCGCACTGGTCGCAGTGGCTCTGCCGTTCCTGCCGCAGACATTTTACGAACGGATGAGCACCATCGGCAGTCATGAAGGCGACGAATCCGCTTCGACCCGTGTTGCGGTTTGGAACTGGACGCTGGATTACACCGCCGACAATCCCGGTGGCGGCGGTTTCAACGTCTATATGGGCAACAGCTTCACCTATAAAACGCGCGAGGCGCAGGGCGAAGGCAACAACCGTAAAATCGTGACCGAGACGGTTACAGACAAAGCGCGCGCTTTCCACTCCAGCTATTTTGAAATGCTGGGCGAACAGGGCGTCGTCGGTTTCCTTGTATGGATATTGCTGCAAATTAGCGGTGTCTGGCAGATGGAGCGCTTGCGCCGCCGCTGGAAAGACCGGACTGCAGAGGGCGAAACATGGCAAGCGCCGCTCGCAAACGCCTTGCAACTGGCGCAGATCACGGCGCTCATCGGTTCGCTTTTCGTGGGCATCGCCTATCAGCCCTACGTGCTGCTGATCTTGGCGATCCAATGCGGGCTGTGGTCCTATTGCCGCCGCACCGATTCGCAAGGGACCGGCCGCATCAGGCACCGCTCGCTCGCTGACAGCCTCGCTAAGCCCCGCGATACCGTAACGGCAGGCTCTCCCGCGTTGCAGTAAGCCCGCTCATGCGCCATGTATCGCCTCAATAGATAGGCAACTTATAGGAGAGGCGCATGTCCCCGCAGGAAATTCAGGCTAAAATTGGCGAAAACATCGGAACGTCCGAATGGGCCGAAATGAGTCAGGAACGGATCAACCAGTTTGCTGAGGCAACTGGTGATCACCAGTTCATCCATATCAACGAAGAAATGGCCAAGATGACGCCGTTCGGCGGAACCATTGCCCACGGCTTCCTGACGCTTTCGATGATCCCCTACCTAACTGCGAACAGCGATGTTCCGCGTGTGGACGATATCAAAATGGCGGTGAACTATGGCGGCAACAAAACCCGCTTCATCGCTCCTGTCCGCAGCGGCAAGAAAATCCGCGGCCATTGGAAGCTCACAGAAATGACCGAGAAGCGCCCCGGCCAGTGGCAGCAAACCATGGAAATCACCATCGAGATCGAAGGCGAAGACAAGCCTGCGCTGATCTGCGAATGGATGACAATGTATTTCGTCTGATCCCCTCCCGAGGATCGGAACACGAACGTAACTCAAGGAATTTTCAATGCGTGACGCAGTAATCGTCTCAACGGCCCGCACGGCCATCGGCCGCGCCTATAAGGGCGGCTTCAACAACACTTCGGGCGCCACCCTCGGCTCCTATTCTCTTTCCGCTGCGGTTGAACGCGCCGGTATCGAAGGTGCCGAAGTTGATGATGTCATCTGGGGCGCTGCGCTCCAGCAGGGCACACAGGCGGGCAATATCGGCCGCCAGGTCGCTCTGCGTTCGGGTCTCCCGATCACTGTTTCGGGCATGAGCATGGACCGCCAGTGTTCATCGGGCCTAATGACCATCGCTACGGCTGCCAAGCAGGTCATTGTCGACCGCATGGATATTGTCGCAGCAGGCGGTCAGGAATCGATCAGCCTCGTGCAGACACCTGAAATGCGCGTCGCACCCGACCGCGAACTGATGGCGATGCACGGCGATGTTTACATGAACATGCTGCAGACCGCAGAAACCGTTGCCAAGCGCTACGACATTAGCCGTGAAGCGATGGACGAATATGCGCTTAGCTCGCAAATGCGCACCGCTGCTGCGCAAGAAGTCGGTAAGTTCGACGACGAAATCGTCTCCGTCTCGACCTCGATGAAGGTCAAGGACAAAGAAAGCGGCGAGATCAGCGATGTCGACGTGACTATTGCCAAGGACGAGGGCAATCGCCCCTCGACCACGCTCGAAGGTCTTCAGTCGCTCAACCCGGTAATGGGCCCGGGTATGACGATTACGGCCGGTAACGCTTCGCAGCTTTCAGACGGCTCCAGCGCCTGCATCGTGATGGAAGCCAAGGTTGCCGAACAGCGCGGCCTGACGCCGCTTGGCCGCTATGTCGGCATGGCGGTTGCCGGAACCGAGCCTGACGAAATGGGCATCGGCCCGATCTTCGCCATTCCCAAGCTGCTCGAACGCTTCGACCTCAAAATGAGCGATATCGGCCTGTGGGAACTCAACGAAGCCTTTGCCGTGCAGGTAATCTACTGCCGCGACCGTCTGGGTATCGATAATGACATTCTCAACGTCAATGGCGGCTCGATCTCCATCGGCCACCCATATGGCATGACCGGCGCACGCTGCACCGGCCACGCCCTCATTGAAGGAAAGCGCCGCGGCGCGAAATACGCTGTCGTAACAATGTGCGTCGGCGGCGGCATGGGCGCTGCCGGATTGTTTGAAATCTTCTAAGATTTGTTACCTCTCCGGAGTCCGCTTCGGAGAGGTTGACTTGCCTATCGCGCAATTCTTGCGCATTCTCCCCTGGTGGGGATCATGGAAATCATCGGAATCGCTGGAAGCGTTAGCCTGTTATCGGGCTGGCGGCTTTACCTGACTGTGTTTGCGACGGGTGTTGCCATGCAGACAGGCGCGGTGCCAATTCCGGAACATCTTGAGAGCCTGCAGGTTCTCGCCAATCCGTGGGTTATGGGCGCGGCTGGTCTTGCTGCGCTGCTCGAATTCTTCGCTGACAAAGTCGCGTGGCTCGATAGCGTCTGGGACGGCATTCATACATTCATCCGCCCGGTTGGCGGCGCGCTTCTGGCGCTGGCTATCGTCGATCCGTTGGACCCTGCGATGCAGATTATCGCCTTCTTGCTTGGCGGCGGCGGCGCATTGTTAGCCCACGGCGGCAAAGCTGGTGCGCGTGCGGTGGTGAACACCAGCCCCGAACCTGTATCCAACATGGTAGTGTCGACAGCCGAAGACGTCGCGACCGCCGGGCTGCTCTATGCAACCTACCAATATCCCTATGTCGCGGGCGGGATTGCGCTTGGCTTGCTGGCGCTGACCGCATGGCTGCTGGTCAAGGCACGCAACTTCATCCGGCGGATTTTCGGGCGGGGCATAGAGGCGACCCGTCCGGCTGATTAGCGCTTAGGCTACAGCCTTCAAATTCGCCTTCTTCGCTGCATGCTCGCTCATGAACCTCTCGACCTGCGGAGCCACCTTGTCGCGCCATTTGCTGCCGTTGAAGATGCCGTAATGGCCCGCTCCCTCAGCGAGGTAATAGCGCTTCTTCTTTTCCGGCAGGCCCTTGGCGAGTTTCAGTGCGGCCTTGGTCTGGCCCACGCCAGAAATATCGTCGCGTTCGCCTTCGATGCACAGGATCGCTGTGTCAGTGATCTTGCCCAGATCGACGACTTTGCCACGATGCTCGAATGTGCCATTCGGGATTGAGTGCTTCTGGAACACTTCCTCGACGGTCTGGAGGTAGAATTCCGCCGTCATGTCGCAGACGCTGCGGTATTCTTCATAAAAGTCCTTGGTCTGATCCGCACTGGTCGTGTCGCCTGCATTCAGATGTTTGAACATCTCGTAATGGCTTTGCATATGCGAACCGAGGTTCATGCTCATGAAGCTGGCGAGCTGGAGGAACCCCGGATAAACCTTCCGCCCGCTGCCCTTGTAAGACAGCGGAACCCTGGCGATCACATTGCCGCGGAACCACTCGATTGGTCGCTCCATCGCCATATCATTGACGGTGGTGGGGCTTTCGCGCGTGTCGATAGGACCGCCCATCATGGTGAGGGTGGCAGGGCGTGCAGGATGCTTGTCGATATTCATCAGCGCAGTCGCAGCGATTGCAGGCACAGATGGCTGGCACACGGCCATCATGTGGGTGCCGGGACCAATGTGATCCATGAATTCGATAAGGTAGTCGATATAGTCATCGAGATCGAAGCGGCCTTCCTTGACCGGCACCGTGCGGGCATCGGCCCAGTCGGTGATATAGACCTCGGCACTTTCAATCATCCGTTCGACCGTGCCGCGAAGCAGCGTGGCATAATGCCCGCTCATCGGCGCGACGATCAGCAGCTTGGGTGCGTTGTTGGGTAGGCCTTCGCGGCGGAAACGGAGGAGGTCACCGAAAGGCTTGGTGACGACGATGCTTTCGACAACTGCATCATGCTCACCGTCAATCTCGACGGTTTCGATGCCGAATTCGGGCTTTCCGCGCGTTACCGTAGCATGGGCAAACACTTCCAGAGCGGACGCAGCTATCGGGCCAAGGCCCATATAACCCATCGGCATCACCGGATTGGACAGCATTTCGGACGAAATCGAAGCCCATGCGCTGGCGCTGGCCAGCCACGAGCGCTGCATCTCATGGATATGGTAGAGCAAGTCTGAAGTCCCCTGCGTTTGCCCCTTCGGGCTTCTGTTGCATCTACAATGGGGGCAAGCGTTTCATGTTGCAATGCACAATGCGCCGAGGTGAGCATTTGTATGCGGAGAGGCTGGACGCTTTCAAGCGCTGCGGCGATGGGCTACAGGGCGCGCATGGATTCCCCCGAAACTATTAAAGAACCCGTCGTATCTCAGGAAAAGTCTCGCTTTTCCCGTCGTCACAGCAAGAAATCGAACACAGAACCGAAACCGGCCAAGACCTTGGGCCCGCTCAAGATGATCTGGACGGCTGCGCTCAATTATCCGACGCAATTGGCGCTCGCATGGATCGCGCTGATGATCACAGCAGCGGCGACATTGGCGATTCCGGCTGGTTTCAAGCTGATTATCGATCAGGGCTTTGGCGGCGGCGGTAATCCTGACGATATCGGGCGCTGGTTCCGTTATTTGCTGATGATAGTTGGCGTGTTGGCGCTAGGCACCGCGATGCGGTTCTATTTCGTTAGCTGGCTGGGCGAACGGGTGGTCGCGGATATCCGCCGACAAGTGCAGGAAAATCTCCTCCGCCTCGCGCCTGGCTTCTTCGAAGAAAACAGCCCCAAGGAAATCTCCAGCCGGATGACGGCGGATACCGGCCTGATCGAGCAGGTCGTCGGCACCACTGTCTCCGTCGCGCTGCGCAATCTGATCATGGCGATTGGCGGTACGATTTATCTCTTTACCCTCGCGCCCAAGCTGACTTTGGGGCTGGTTATGGCGATCCCGCTGATCATCCTGCCCATCGTGTTCTTTGGTCGGCGAGTTAAAGCGGTCTCGCGCTCCAGTCAGGACCGCGTGGCCGATGTTGGTTCGATGATCGGCGAAGTGCTTGGCGCGATGAAGATCGTGCAGGCGTTCAATCAGGAAAACCGCGAGCAGCAACGTTTCACCGATGCCGTTGAGCGTACATTTGAGACGGCCAAGAAACGCATCATGCTGCGCGCAGCGATGACCTCCATCATTATTCTGTTCATCTTTGGGTCGATTACGCTGCTGATGTGGCAGGGCGCGTTGGGCGTCGCGACTGGTGAGATTAGCGGCGGCACCATTGCGGCGTTTGTGCTTACCGGCGGTCTTGTTGCAGGCGGCTTCGGAGCATTGACCGAGGTCTACGGCGACCTACTGCGCGGCGCAGGTGCGGCTAGCCGCCTCAACGAATTGCTCAACGAGAAGCCGACCATTGGTGTACCGGAAAGGCCCACTGCATTGCCCGAACCGCCGCGTGGCAGCCTGTCGTTCCGCAATGTGACCTTCCGCTATCCAACTCGGCCTGAGGTCGCCGCGCTCAAGGACTTCACCCTTGAGATCGAGCCGGGCGAGACCGTCGCGATTGTCGGACCATCGGGTGCGGGTAAATCGACGATTTTCCAACTGGCCGAACGATTTTATGATCCGCAAGTTGGCACAATCCGGCTCGACGGCGTGGCCCTGCCGAGCGCCGACCCGGCCCAAATCCGCCGCCGCATGGCGCTGGTCCCGCAAGACGGCGTCTTGTTCGCCGCCGATGCGCGCGATAATCTGCGCTACGGTGAATGGTCTGCGAGCGATCAAGATATTTGGGAGGCAGCCCGCAATGCCAATGCGGCGGAGTTCCTTGAGAAGTTGCCGCAAGGCCTCGATACATATCTTGGCGAAAGCGGCGCGCGGCTATCGGGCGGACAGCAGCAACGGATCGCCATTGCGCGTGCGCTGCTCCGTGATGCGCCGATCCTTTTGCTTGATGAGGCGACCAGCGCATTGGACGCTGAAAGCGAACAATTGGTCCAGCAGGCGCTCGACCGCTTGATGGAAAACCGCACCACGCTCGTGATCGCACACCGCCTAGCTACAGTGCGCGCGGCGGACCGGATTATCGTCATGGAAGACGGCCAGATCGTCGAGCAGGGCACCCATACAAAGCTCTCCGCATCTGGCGGCCTCTATGCGCGGCTGGCGTCGCTGCAATTCGACCAAGTGCATGATCCGGTCGGCTAAGGACTTCCGCGCCCTTAACGCGGCGGCTTTCATCATCTATTCAACTGGCAATATTTAGAACAATTGTCTGAATTCAAACATCTGGAGACTATCTGAATGATCAAGAGCATTCTCTTTGCCGGCGCATCAGCCGCTGCACTGGCGTTTACCGCGCCCGCACTCGCTGAAGACGCCGAAAGCACCGCGCCTGAAATGGTTTACGGCACCTGGGGTGTCGAGCCGGCCACTATCGACAAGACCGTTGATCCCGGCGACAATTTCTTCGATTACGTCAACGGCAAATGGGTCGCTGAAAACACCATTCCGGCTGACAAGGCCCGTTTTGGTGCGTTCGATGCGCTGGGCGAAGCATCGCGCGACGATGTGAAGACTCTGGTTGATGAACTGGTAGCTTCCAATCCTGCACCGGGTACCGGCGAACGCCGCATTGTCGATGCGTACAACGCGTTTCTCAATGTCGAAGCGATTGATGCCAGTGGCCTCGTTCCAGCCTACCCCTATCTCGCTGAGATCTTTAATGCAGGCTCGCTGAACGATCTTGCAAAGCTGTTCCCGAAGCCCGGCTATGCCAGCATGGTTGCTGCCGGTGTGTCGGTAGATGACAAGGATCCCAACAGCTACATCGTATCGGTTGGTTTTGACGGCATGGGCCTGCCGGACCGGGACTATTACCTCGTCGATAGCGAGCGTAACGAAGGCATTCGCGCCGCCTATATGGATTACCTGACGCTGTTGTTCGACAAGGCAGGTTACGCTGATGCAGCAGGCACTGCGAGCGCAGTATATGCGTTTGAAAAGCAGGTTGCCGAACTGGAATGGGACCGCACCGCGCTCCGCAACAGCGACATCACGTATAACAAGCTGACGCGTGACGAGTTCATGGCCCTGGCGGGCGACTTTCCGCTGGCAACCGTTCTCGAAGGCGGCGGCTTTGGTGATCAAGACGTATTCCTCGCGCCGCAAATTCCGCCAAGCGCAGAAAAAGCCGAAGAGCTGGGCCTTTCTGAAGAGATGCTCGCTGGCATCGGCGGCGGTACGCCTGCGATGATGAAGCTACTGACCGAAACGCAGCTTCCCGTACTCAAAGCCTACATGGCCAAGAGCTTCCTTTCGAGCAATGCAGCCGTTCTGACGAGCGAGTTGGATGCTGCGAACTTCGCGTTCTTTGGCACCAAGCTGAGCGGTCAGGAAGAGCAGCAGCCGCGCTGGAAGCGGGCGATTTCGGCCACGCAGGGTCAGCTTGGCGAAGTGCTCGGCAAAACCTATGTCGAACGGTACTTCCCGCCCGAGAGCAAGGCTGCGATGGACGAGCTCGTTGCAAACTTGCGCAAAGCGATGGCGCAGAGCATTGCCGAAATCGACTGGATGACCCCTGAAACCAAGGTTCAGGCAGTCGCCAAGCTGAATTCATTCAATCCGAAGATCGGCTATCCTGACAAATTCGAGACCTATGAAGGTTTGGAAGTTGCCGGTGATAACCCGCTGGGCAACCGGATGTCGGCGGCCGAATGGACCCGAAAGGATAATCTTGCCAACCTCGGCAAGCCGGTCGACAAGACCGAATGGTTTATGCTGCCGCAGACGGTGAATGCCTATTACAATCCGGTCTTTAACGAGATTGTTTTCCCGGCAGCCATCCTGCAGCGTCCGTTCTTCTCGGCCAGTAATGATCCGGCCGTGAACTATGGCGCAATCGGCGGCGTTATCGGCCATGAAATGGGCCACGGCTTTGACGACCAAGGCGCAAAATACGACGCAACGGGTACTCTGAAGAACTGGTGGGCCGATTCGGATCTGGAGCGCTTTAGCGAACTGGGTGACATGCTGGCGGCACAATATGATGCTTACTGCCCATATGACGAAGGCAAGACCTGCGTAAACGGCCGCTTCACCCTTGGAGAAAACATCGGTGATGTCGGCGGTCTTTCGATGGCCTACCGCGCATACCGTCTCTCGTTGAACGGTGAAGAAGCACCGGTGATCGACGGTCTGACCGGCGATCAGCGCTTCTTCCTGGCATGGGGCCAAGTGTGGCGTTCGATGCAGCGCGAGGCGATGGGCCGCCAGCGTTTGCAGGTCGATCCGCACTCACCAGAAGAGTTCCGCGTGAACGGCGCAGTCCGCAATCTCGACGCATGGTACGATGCCTTCAATGTGACTGAAGGCGACGATCTCTACCTGCCGCCTGAAGAGCGCGTGCGCATCTGGTAGGCGCCGTTACCAACTGAAAGCCTGAGGGGGCGGCGCGGGTCACTTGACTTGCGCCGCCCTTACTTCAATGGACGCGCCATGAATCTGACACTTACCGCGATCCTGCTCGGCATTGTCGAGGGCCTTACCGAATTTGTGCCTGTCTCATCGACCGGCCATTTGATCCTCGCCACTGAATTGTTCGGCTATGATGCGTCGCAATGGGCGATGTTCAATGTCGTGATCCAGTTGGGTGCGATCCTTGCGGTCGTTTACCAATATTGGGGCACGTTCTGGAAAGCCGGGATGGGTGTCCTTCGACTCGAGAAAGAGGGCCTGAACTTCCTGCGCAACCTGCTTGCTGCATTCACACCTTCGGTCATTTTAGGCCTCGCTTTCAAAGACCAGATCGACATCATGCTGGGCAGTCCGATGCTAGTGGCGTGGGCGCTTGTCATCGGCGGCATCGCGATCCTCGCCATCGAAAAAGTCGCTAAGCCTGGCAATTATGTCGAAGTCGGCCAGATGTCGCTGAAGACGGCGATCATCATCGGTCTGGCTCAATGTCTCGCCATGGTCCCCGGCGTCAGCCGTTCGGGCGCGACGATCATGGGCGCATTGGCGATGGGCGTGAACCGCAAGACCGCTGCCGAATTCTCCTTCTTCCTCGCTGTGCCGACAATGATCGGTGCATCGACATTGGAACTCGCCACCAAGGGCGACCAGCTGATGGCCGGCACAACTGCCGTTGGCTGGTACGAGATTGCGATTGGCTTTGCAGTAAGTTTTATCGTCGCGCTGGTCGTGATCCGCGCATTCGTCGCTTATGTCAGCCGCGCCACTTTTGCGCCATTTGCTTGGTACCGGATTGTCATCGGCATCGCTGCAATTGCGTGGCTAGCCCTGCGATAACACCAACCTGATTCGACCCCGTTAATCGCTTTTTTCGGAACAAAAACCCTCTGCCGCGCTTTTTGGGTTTGAAGGAGCAAAAAACGGCCATGGGTCTATTAATATTGATAATTGCCGGAGGCGTCCTGGGATGGTTGGGCGCTATCTTGACGCAGGTCGACGATAGTCAGGGTATTCTGGAGAATATGTTGTCGGGCACTGCCGGAGCTGTCTTGGCTGCTCTAATAGTTAGCCGCGAATCAATCATCGGCTCGATCAGCGCTGACACATTGCTGTGGTCAGTTGTGGGCGCTTTCGCTGTGACTTCGCTAGTTGATCTCGTCCGGCGCCAGTTGGTCCGCTGAAAACGATGCCGGAGACAACATCGAAGCGATGGAAGACACTGGCCAGCTCTCCAAAGATACTGCTGATGCGATGGACGACAAGGCCGACACTATTGATGATAAAGGCGCGATGTAATCGCGGCATTGCCACATAAAAACCGGCGCTAGAGTGATCTAGCGCCGGTTTTTATGCAATGCGAAGATGCTGGTTCAGATTGGGTCGGCCCCACTGCCACGCCCGCCGCGCAAGAGATATTCCTGGGTCCCGCGGTGCACCACATTGTCGACATCAATAATTGCCGAATTGGCATAGGTGAAGGCAGGCGGCAAATCGCGGTACAAACGGTCGAAATCACGCTCGACGGTCTGGCGGTAGAGATCCTCAAAGCTCTCGATCACAAAATATGTCGGCTGAAGATCACTGATCACGTAATCGGTGCGCATCACACGGTCGACGTTGAGCATAATCCGGTTGGGGGACTCCGCCCCTACCGCAAATTGCGCTTCCATCGGGCCGGATAGAATGCCCGCACCATAGGCGCGAATGCCCTCCGCTTCCTCGATCAGGCCGAATTCAACCGTATACCAATATAGCGCGCCGAGTGCTTTTAGCCGGTTGTAGCGCATCGCCTTCCATCCAGCCTTGCCATATTCCTGCATGTAATCGGCATAAACCGGATCAGTCAGCATAGGGACATGGCCGAACACATCATGAAACACGTCAGGTTCCTGAATGTAAACGAAAGTCTCGCGTGTGCGGATGAAATTACCCGCCGGGAAACGGCGATTGGCGAGATGCCAGAAAAACACGTGATCGGGGATCAGCATCGGCACGGGGACCACGCTCCAACCAGTGAGTGCGTCCAGTTCCTCGGTCAGCCTGCCAAATGAAGGAACGCCGCCCTTGCCAAGATCGAGCTTTTCCAGCCCGTGCAAGAAGCTGGTCGCAGCACGCCCCGGCAGAATGCCGACCTGGCGATTGAAGAGATCATCCCAGATTGCATCCTCTTCAGAGGAATATTGGTTCTGCTGCGGCTCCAGCCAATCTTCACCCAGATGCTCTGGCCGTTTCAAGGGCGCGGTAAACACATCCTCCGGTAAATCGGGAAGTGTCGCGAAGTCGCTTTGCGGTTCAACTAATGTGGCCATAATATACCTTAGACCCTATCACTGGCGTGCCGGATTAACAAACGAAGCAGACTGCACTGGAGCCTCTTATGAAGCGCAAAGATTACGAAGAAGTGCTCGAGCCACTCGAGGAAGAGCTGGTGGCGATGGCCCGCTGGGCGCGGGCAACGGGGGCGCGGATCGTGGTGGTCTTCGAAGGGCGCGACACGGCGGGTAAGGGCGGCGCGATCAAAGCGGTGCGCGAACGGATCAATCCTCGTCAGTGCAACACGGTGGCCTTGCCCAAGCCGAGCGAGGAAGAAAGCACGCAGTGGTATTTCCAGCGCTATGTGAAGCACCTCCCATCCGCCGGACAAATCGTGCTGTTCGACCGCAGCTGGTACAACCGCGCAGGCGTGGAAAGCGTGATGGGCTTTGCCAGTGAAGCGCAAGTGATACAGTTCCTTCGCCAAGCGCCGATCTTTGAACAAATGCTGACCGATGACGGGATTCTGCTGTTCAAATATTGGCTGACAACTGATCAGGAACAGCAGGAGGCGCGGCTGGCAGAGCGGCTCGATGATCCGCTGAAACGCTGGAAGCTCTCCCCCATCGATCTCGCCGCGCGTGAGCAATATGAAGCCTATACCAAGGCGCGGGCGCGGATGTTGGAGGCAACGAATACGGACAATGCGCCTTGGACATTGGTAGATTTCAACGATCAGAAACAGGGCCGCCTGACGCTGATCCGCGATTTGCTCGACCGGCTGCCCGACACGCATTGCGCGCCGTCAGAGCTGGAGTTTCCTGAGTTAGGCCATGAGCCGATCGCGGAAAGTTATGCGATATTGCAGCCGCTGCCGGACTTTAAGCCCTAAGCGCTGCGCTTGCTTTCATCACCTGGCGGCCATCGACTGCGAATGTGCTCAGTTCGATGTCATCGCCGGCCCCTCGCCCCTTATTACGCAGGGCAAGGATCAGGTCTTCGCCGGCCATTGCGGGGCTGATAGCGCGAAAGTTAAAGTTGGCTAGCGCATTATCGCCGATCTGCTGGGCGACAAGGTCGAGTAGAAGTGTCGCCATTAGCGGTCCATGCACCACCAGCCCGCGATAGCGCTCGATATCGCGCGAATAAGGTGCATCGTAATGAATGCGATGGCTGTTGAACGTCAGCGCGGAATAGCGAAATAGCATAGGCTCTGTGGGCAAAACCGTGCGGGTGACTTGCCAGTCTGATGCGTCAAAACTGCTCTCTCCGGCTCGCGGCGGCACGAGCGGCGCATCGGAAGCTGCCGCATCGCGGTAAACCAGCGTCTGCTTTTCGCTTACTGCAACGCGCCCGCCAGCAGATGTTTCATGACCCAGAATGACGAACACAAGCTTTCCGCTGCCGCCCTCTTTTTCAGTGATGCTGTCGATCCGTGTGACGCGCTCGACATTTGATCCGGGAACCAACGGAGCATGGAATTCCACCTCGCTCGCAGCCCACATCCGGCGCGGCAGGGCGATGGGAGGCAGGAAGCTGCCCGCTGAATTATCGCGCTGCGGATGGCCATCTTCGCCGAGACGCGAAGTAGATGCTTCGGGCGTGCACAGACACCAGTGGATGCCTTGGGGCATGGCGCCGTCATCAGGCGACTGGCGGTCGAATGTCGCAAGCCACCGGCGCGACCGTGCTGCGCTCAGGCGATCAGTCGCAAGCTCGCTCCGGCCAATCCAGTTTTCAAATTCGTATTTTTGGTCTCTCATGCCCGCTCGAATATCGCCGCCATGCCCTGTCCGCCACCAATACACATCGTTTCGAGACCGAATTTCACATCCTGTCGGTGCATTTCATGCGCCATATCGGCCAAGATACGTCCGCCGGTCGCGCCAATGGGGTGGCCGAGCGAGATGCCGGAACCGTTGACGTTGAGCATGTCGCGGCGGCTATCGTCCTCGCTCCAGCCCCAGCCCTTCAGCACCGCGAGCACTTGCGGCGCGAAGGCTTCATTGAGTTCGACCAGCCCGATATCATCCCAGCCCATGCTGCTAAGCGCAAATAGCCGCTCGACTGCGGGAACAGGCCCAATACCCATGCGCGAGGGATCGCAGCCTGCCGCTGCCCAGCCGTTCAGCCACAGCATCGGTTCAAGGCCGAGTTCTTTCAGCTTGTCTTCCGCGACGACCAAGCAAGCCGCCGCTGCGTCGTTTTGCTGGCTGGCATTGCCTGCCGTTACGACCGCATTCGGGTTGGCCTTGCCCTCAATGGCGCGCAAGCCGCCGAGCGTTTCCATGCTTGCATCAGCGCGGAAGCCTTCGTCTTTGGCAAAGCTGACCGGATCACCGCGCCGCTGGGGGACGTCCACGGGCACCAACTGTGCGTCGAACTTGCCGGCAGCCCATGCGGCAGCGGCGCGCTGATGGCTGCGCACAGCAAATTCGTCCGAAGCTTCACGGCTGATGTTGTAGTCGGCGGCGAGATTTTCGGCGGTTTCGATCATTCCGCTGATGACGCCGAAGCGCTCGATCGGCTGGCTCATCAGCCGACCGCGCGTCAGCCGGTCATGCATAGTCAGGTCGCCGAAGCGCACCCCTTTGCGGATATCGGTCGTGTAATGCTCGACGTTCGACATGCTCTCGACGCCGCCAGCCACGACAACATCGGCAGCGCCGGTTTGAATCATCATTGCGGCATTAACGACAGACTGAAGGCCTGATCCGCAGCGGCGATCTACTTGATAGCCCGGTACGGAGATCGGTAGGCCCGCTGCAAGCCAGCTCCAGCGTCCGATGGCGGGTGCCTCCGCGCTGCCATAGCCTTGGCTGAAGATCACATCATCGACACGTTCCGGATCGACACCGCTGCGCTCCACCAATGCTTTCAGGATTACAGCGCCCAATTGGCCAGCCTCCATCGGTGCCAGCGAGCCGAGGAATTTGCCTACCGGTGTGCGGAGCGGGCTGACGATGGCGGCTCTACGAAGTTCCATGATTACGTCCTGTCTTTCGGCGCGTCGCTGCCCGCGACGACGCCTTTGTCGATGAGCGTCGCAATTGCGCCCGATGCCAGGCCCAAACGCTCGGCCAGAACCTGCTCGCTATGCTGCCCAAGGAACGGCGCGGGATGAGGAGCGCCGCGTTCTTCCGCCGGGATATTCGCGAAGGGACCGGGGGCGGGATAGGTGAAGCCGCTCGGGTTGTCAGGCGAGGGGCCGAATAGCGGATTGTTCGTCACCAGATCGGGATCGCTCGCGGCCTCATGCATGGTGCGGTACCGCTCGAATGTCGCGCCCGCATTGCCCAGGCGTTTGGCAAGCGTGTCCCAGTCCAAAGTGCCGATGACCTGCTGGAACAGCGCAAATAATTCTTCACGGTGAGTGAAGCGGTAATGGTCACTCTTGGCGAAAGATACACCGTGTTTCGCCTCGATTGCGGCGACAGGTTCGGCCAATCCTAGCGCTTCAACCAGCGCAGCCCATTGCTTGTTGGTCAGTGCGGCGAGCATCATTCGCTTACCATCAGCGGTTGTGAAATCACGCCCGAATGCGCCCCAGATCGCGTTGCCGAGTCGCTGACGGTCACTACCACGATAGAGCATCTCCGCCATCGCGCCGCTATTGGCAACGGTGCCGATAGCGACATCACCGAGCGGAATTCGGAGTTCACCACCCTTGCCGGTCATGTCCCGGTTTCGCAGCGCAGCCATCAATGTGAAAGCGGTGTAAGCGCCGGTAATGAAGTCCCATGCAGGCAGCAGCTGGTTAACCGGCGGCGCATCTTCCGGATTACCTTCTCCAAGATCGACCGGGCCAGACATTAGCGGATAGCCGCTGGCTGCGTTGACGGTGAAGTCCATCGCCTGGCGTCCATCATGCCAGCCCATGATCCGCACAGTGATCATATCCGCCCGCCCTTCCGACACGCGCTCGTGACTAAGGAAGCTTTTTTCCGGCACATTGGTAATTAGCTGTCCCGTGGCCCGCGCCAGTTCAACTGCCAGCTCGCGTCCCTCGGTGCTGCGCATATCCAGCGCGACGCTCTTCTTGGCGCGGTTGAGGTTTTCCCACGATAGCGAACGCCCCTCTTCGGTCAGTTGGTAACGATCATAGTCGAGCCCGCCGCCGATTTGATCGACGCGGATGACTTCAGCACCCATCTGTGCGCAATAGAGTCCAGCGGTCGGCGAGGCTACAAAACTCGATACCTCGACAATCGAAAGCCCCTTTAGCAAATCATACATTTATGCCGCTGCTCCTGCTTCGAACTCGCGGAGCATGTTTTTGGCGATCACCAGTTGCAGGATCTGCGTCGTGCCTTCGTAAATGCGGTAAATGCGGCTGTCACGGTAGAAGCGTTCAGCCTCATATTCCGCCAAATAGCCTGCGCCGCCATGCACCTGCACACAGCGGTCGGCCACGCGGCCGCACATTTCCGATGCGAACATTTTGGCCGAGGCTGCTTCGATTATTGCCTTACCGTTGTTCGCCTTGGCGGCAGCATCGCGGATCATGCATTCGGCGGCGTAAATCTCGGCTTTGCTGTCAGCCAGCATCGCCTGAATTAGCTGGAATTGTGAAATCGGTTCGCCGAATGCTTTGCGCTCGGTGGAATAGCGGACAGCGGTGTCGAGGATGCGCTTGGCATAACCCGCGCTGGCTGCGGCAACTGACAGACGCCCATTGTCGAGGCTCTGCATGGCGGTGGCAAAGCCGCGACCCTCTTCGCCGCCAAGCAGCGCATCGCCGGGAATATGCACATCGTCAAAGATGATGTCGCTGATGTGGCTGCCAGCTTGGCCCATCTTCTTGTCCGACTTGCCGCGCGTGATACCGGGCGATTCCATATCTACGAGGAACGCGCTGACATGCGCGTTCTTGGGCTGATTCTCGCGCTCAGTCCGGGCCATGATGAGGCCGATCTTCGCGAAGGGTGCGTTGGTGATGTAGCGCTTCGTACCGTTCAGGACGTAACCATTGCCGTCGCCGCCTGCATCGCGGACCGCCGTTGTCTGCATGGCAGCGGAGTCTGACCCGCTGCCAGGTTCGGTCAGGCCGAAGCATGCGATTTCGCCTGCTGCAAGGCGGGGTAGGAAATGCTGCCGCTGTTCTTCAGTGCCGCCGTTTTTGATCGCCGAACACACCATGCCGAGATTGATTGAAGTGATCGAGCGATAGGCGGGCAGCGCATAGCTGAGCACGCGGATCGTTTCTACATATTGCGGGATATTCATGCCCGCGCCGCCATATTCTTCAGGCATGGTCAGGCCGAACAGACCCATTTCGCGCATTTCGTCGACGATCTCGTCCGGGATCATATCGTCGGCAATCACCTGATCTTCGGCAGGGATCAACCGGTCACGCACGTAGCGTTTCAGTTGGTCGAGAAACTGGTCGAAGATTTCGGCATCCATGCCGTTTTCAGCGGTAATTGAGTGGCTCATGCGGGGCGTTCCTCAGCTAGGCTTAATCGCTTGATTAAACCTATGCACTGCGGCTCGGCGTGAATCAATCGGTTGGCTGAACATGAGCCGTTGCCGGGGTGGCGACCGGGGCGGCGGCAGGTGCCGCGGGTTCTGGGATCACGCCGGGTTCCGGCCTGCGCGCTTCGATCATTTCGGCTGCTTCGTCGAGTGCCTTGGCCTCGCCCACGCTGACACCGCCCGGACCGGGCTCGTTATCTTCCGCGCCGCAACCAGCTATCAGCAAGGTAATGGGGAGAGCGAGCGTCATCAACTTTTTCATGGGCGCATTGTAGCGTGCGCGGCGTGGCGGCACAAAAGAAAACGGGCGCGAGACCATTAGCCTCGCGCCCGTTTTACTTGATCTGCCGAACAAGCCGGCTGGTTCTAATGTTACATGCTGCCTTCAGCGGCCTTCACAGCGGCTTCAGCTTCCTTGGCTGCTGCAGTTGCGTCAGCGGCGGCGGCCTTGGCACGCACCGCAGCGCTTTCGGCGGTTGCCTGCGGAACAGCGGCAGTTGCGTCGGTGGTGTCAGCCGATGCATCGGAAGCCGCGTCAGCAGCGGCATCAGCAGCAGGTTCTTCAACAACGTCGGCCATAGCTTCGTCAGCGGGCATTTCGACTGTGTCCGCCATTGCGTCTTCAGAAGCATCGTCCGAGCTACCGCATGCGGCGAGAGCGAAGGCGGCGGTCGTGGCGATAAAAGCGATCTTCTTCATGATATTGTCTCCAAAAAATCTGGGCGGGGCGGATGCACCCTCGCTGGCGCGTTGTAGCGGCGGTATTTTGTGGGCGCAAATGGTCTTGGAATGTTTGCATCGCCGCGCGCCTCTGGCAGGGGTGCTGGCGATGGAAGCGCTCTCACAAACTCCGGCGAAAGATGCCACTGATCCGCTAGCGGTGTTGCGCGAAACCTTTGGTTTTCAGGAGTTTCGCGGGGTCCAGCGGCAAGTGATCGACCGTGTGCTTGCGGGCGGATCGGGTATGGCCGTGATGCCAACAGGCGCTGGTAAATCTCTAACCTTCCAATTGCCCGCGATTATGCGGCCGGGCACTTGTGTGGTCGTTTCGCCGCTAATCGCGCTGATGCATGACCAGATCGATTCGGCCCGCGCCAACGGAATTCGCGCCTCCAGCCTGACCAGCGTCGACACCAACCGCGAACAAACCGTCGCCGAACTGCGCGCAGGAGAGTTGGACCTGCTCTATATTGCGCCCGAACGCGCCAGCCAGCCCGGCTTTCGCAATCTGCTGGCCCAAGCCAATCTGAGCATGTTCGCTATTGATGAGGCGCATTGCGTGTCCGAGTGGGGCCATGATTTCCGCCCCGATTACCGCCAGCTACGTCCACTGATGGATGAATTTCCTGACGTGCCGCGCCTCGCCCTGACCGCGACCGCCGATTCCCACACTCGCGCCGACATTCTGGCGCAGCTCGGTATCCCCGAGGAAGGGCTGGTGGTCGCAGGCTTCGACCGGCCTAACATTCGTTACGCAATCCGCCACCGCGACAATCCGGTGCGCCAGCTAACCGATCTGATGGCTCAGCAACCGGGGCCGGGCATTGTCTATGCGCCGACGCGTAAGAAGGTTGAAGATATCGCAGCCAAACTCGCTGCCGCAACTGGCCGCACAGTATTGCCCTATCACGCGGGTCTGCCGCCGGAAGAACGCGCGGGCAACCAGCGCGCCTTTGTCGCAAGCGAAGATATGGTGATGGTCGCGACCGTTGCCTTCGGCATGGGGATCGACAAACCCGATGTCCGCTTTGTCGCGCATGCGGGCATCCCGAAGTCGACCGAGGCCTATTATCAGGAAACCGGCCGCGCTGGCCGAGACGGGGACCCCTCACAAGCGGTAATGTTATGGGGCGCAGGCGATTTTGCGCTCGCTCGTCAGCGCGTCGCTGAGGTTGAGGAAAGCCGCCAGCAGGCTGAACGCACCCGGCTCGATGCTCTGGCGATGCTAGTCGAAACACCGGGCTGCCGCCGCGCTATTTTGCTTAAACATTTCGGCGAAAGCCCGCCCGAAAATTGCGGCAATTGCGATAATTGCCTCGACGCGCCCGGCGTTACCGATGCCACCATCGTGGCGCGCAAATTGCTCAGTGCAGTTTACCGAACCGGCCAGTCTTTCGGCTTCGGCCATTTGCAAAAAGTGCTGACGGGCCGCTGTGATGACCGCGTGCAACAAAAGGGGCACGACCAGCTATCTGTGTTCGGTATCGTCGACGCGGAAGAGGCCGGAATGCTGCGCTCAGTGGCGCGGGCGCTGCAGGCGCGCGGCTCGCTGATTTCAACCGAACATGGAGGTTTGGCGCTGGGCGGGGATGCCCGCGCGATCCTGAAGGGCGATAAAGATGTCCAGATCGTTCTACCGCCCAAGCGCGAACGCGGTCGCGGCAGGCGCAGCAGCGGAGCGGGTCTGAACCCGGTTGGTGATCCACTGTTTGATGCTTTGCGCGAACTCAGACGCGAAATGGCCGCCGAAGCCGGCGTGCCGCCCTATGTCATTTTTCACGACAGCACTTTGCGGGATATGGCGGCCAAGCGGCCCGCAACGATGGACGATCTTGCCGGCGTTTCAGGTGTCGGGGCGAAGAAGCAGGAAGCTTACGGTGAAGCTTTCCTGACTGTTATCCGCCAACACTAAACGCCGGCTACTCGCTCAACCCGCGACGGGGCGCCCGTTAGAAAACTGCGCCAGACGATCTTTGATCGCCAGCTTCATTTTCTTCAGCCGGCCCACTTCATGCGGGTCTGGCGTTACGCTTCGCTGCGCAAGCCGCAGTTTCTCGTCGAGCTTCTGGTGTTTTTCCATCAGGCTAAAAAGACGTGTCGGCATGATATTCCCTTCGAACAAAAGTGTTGAGTTCGATCGAAAGGTGCCGAGCTTGAGCCTAGGTATCTGGGAGGGGGGAAGACCCTTGGACCCAAGCATCGGCACTATCCGATGCGGTCCGACATCACGCAGCAGAAGAAGGATAACCTTCGGATCTGCCGCGCCAGAGGGGCCCGGTCCCGCATGGCATAAATGGTCTTCGAAGGATTTGGTTTCAAGATACTTGCAATTTTTTTTGGATGATATAAATATGATATTATAATTTAATCGAATCGGGAGATGTAATATGGCCAGAGAGTCAGGTAGAATGAACGTCAGTAGCGAGCGCGCTGCCAAGGGGCAGAACGGCTATATAATGCTGTTGGTGTTGCTGGCGGTGGCCGTGATCGGCTTCTTGATTGTGAGCAACGGAATACCCGCCGACGGATCATCAAAAGGTACCAAGCTGATATTCGTCGCCAGTCTGGTCGGATCAATCCTGGCTCTGACCTTGGTTTCTGCGGGCTTCTATATGATCCAGCCAAATCAGGCTGCGGTGATCACCTTGTTCGGCGCCTATTCCGGTACTGACAGGACCGAAGGCCTGCGCTGGGTATGGCCTTGGATGATGCGCAAGAAGATTTCGGCGCGGGTAAACAACATCATTTCCGAGCGTTTGAAAGTGAACGATCTGCGCGGCAATCCAATCGAGATCGCCAGTAATGTCGTGTGGCGTGTGGAAGATACGGCGCAGGCTACGTTTGATGTCGATGACTATAAGGAATTCATCCATGTCCAGATCGAGGCTGCAATCCGCACGGTCGGCGCACGCTATGCCTATGACGATATCGAGGAAAACGAGGTCACTTTAAGGGCGCATCCCGAAGTGATCAACAAGGAGCTCCGCGCAGAGCTGAACGACCGGCTGGATGTCGCCGGGATCGAAGTGGACGAAGTGGGCCTGACCCACCTTGCTTATGCGCCCGAAATCGCCGGTGCAATGCTCCGCCGCCAGCAGGCCGAAGCAGTCATAGCCGCACGAACCAAGCTCGTGATGGGCGCGGTAAGTATGGTCGAAATGGCGTTGGAAAAGCTGGGCGAGGACGGAATTGTGCATCTGGATGATGAGCGCAAAGCGGCCATGGTATCCAACCTGATGGTCGTGCTGTGCGGCGATAAGGAAGCGCATCCGGTCGTCAACGCCGGCACGCTTTACCAATAATCACGGAATAGCGCGGTCATGGCCAAACCTCCTGCAAATGCGAAAGGCAAAAAAGCCTTTGCGCTGCGTCTTGATCCGGCAGTCCATGCCGCGATCGAGCGGCTGGCCGGGGCGGAACTGCGTTCTGCAAATGCGCAGATCGAAATGCTGCTGCGCGAGGCCTTAGCGAAACGCGGGATTAAGCCTTCGAAGACCGAGCCGCCCAAGCGCGGCCGGCCACCAGCAAAATCCGAATGAGGAGCACGCCATGACTTTTGTGCCAATAGATCGCCGGGGTTGGCCCTTTGTCATCACCCTTATCGTCCTCGCGCTGATTGGCGTGGCATCGCTCGGCGTGATGCCACTTGAGGATATGTTGCCCGACGGCATGGAAGTGCCTCGAGCAGCTTTGCTGATCCAGCCTGCAGTCCTCGCCATCGGTGCAACTTTTCTCGGCTGGTGGGCTGCCCCCAAGGTCGGGCTGGATGCACCGATTATTGGTGGGCTAACCGGAACGGGTGATTGGAGAGAGGCCCTGGCCAAAATCATATTGCCTGCAGCGATCGTGTCCGCCATCGTCGCGGCCGTGCTGGTGGCTTATGCCAGATTGACCGTCGGCGAGTTTCCGGCTGACGCGGCGGCAGGCCGCCTGCCGTTGGCGCCGCGCCTACTTTATGGCGGTATCAGTGAAGAAGTGCTCAGCCGCTGGGCGATCATGTCGGTCCTCTTGCTCGGACTCTTGAAGATCAAAGTGCCCGCAACCTCCGCATTCTGGACCGCTAATCTCCTCGCCGCCCTTCTTTTTGCAGTCGGACATTTCGGCGTATTGTTTGGCGTCGTCGAAAGCCCGTCAGCGTTCCTGATTACTGCTGTCGTGATCGGCAATATGGTCCCCGGATTGTTGTTTGGCTGGTTGTTTGCCTCCCGCGGGCTCGAGGCGGCGATGCTGGCCCACGCGGGCGGCCATCTTATCGCGTTCTTCATCCTCGGCTGAGTTTAGCGGGCCATTAACCCTTTACCGCTAAGCTGGACGGCATGGAAAATTACGCCCCAACTTCGGCTGCCGTGCCGCAATTTGTGTCGCGCAAGTCTTCACGCTTTCTGATCGCTGTTGCGTTTGTGGCGGTTGCTGCAATTCCCGCTGGCGCTCTACTCGCGCAAAGTCAGGCACCCTACACGATCGTCGAGACGGGACAGGGCTTTGGCCGCTTGCAACAGGCCGTCGATGCGATTGGCGAGGGTTCTGGGTCCATCGCGATTGCACCAGGCATGCACCGCGAATGTGCGGTCCAGACCGGCGGCGACATTTCCTATCTGGCGGCTGAGCCAGGCCAGACAGTATTCGACAGTGTGACCTGCGAAGGCAAGGCAGCATTGGTTCTGCGCGGACGCAGCGCCAAAGTCTCCGGGATGATTTTCCAGAATATGGCCGTCTCTGATGGCAACGGAGCGGGCATTCGCCTTGAAACGGGTAATCTGACTGTCGCGCAGAGTTGGTTCAAGGATAGCCAACAAGGCATTTTAACGGCTGACGACGCAAGCTCGGTAATTATCATCGACAAGAGCACGTTCACGCGCCTCGGCACTTGCGAATACTCAGGTGGCTGTGCTCATTCGATCTATGCCGGTGAAATCGGCCAAGTCCGCGTCACTCGTAGCCGCTTTGAAGAAGGGCGCGGCGGACATTATCTCAAAAGCCGTTCGGGCCGGATCGATGTAGCATCGTCCAGCTTTGACGATACGGGTGGCCGCGAAACAAATTATATGATCGACCTGCCCGATGGTGCAACCGGCCAGATCACCAACAACTGGTTTGTTCAGGGCGAGAGCAAGGAAAACTACTCTGCCTTCATCAGTGTTGCACCGGAAGATCGTGCAAATAGCTCCGACGGATTGCTGATCGCTGCCAATGACGCTCGGATTGCACCGGGCGTAAGTCGCAACACGATCTTCGTGGCTGACTGGTCGGGCGACCGGCTTGCGATAGACGACAACCGCCTTGGCCGCGGCTTGTCCCGCTACGAACGGCGCTAATCCACTCTGCCGTCTAGTCGCCTTGTGATCGGGGCGCTAAGGCAGCGGGTATGTCTACCAATCCCTTTATCTGGCTGCAGCATGTTCTGCCCCAGCATTTGCTTTCGCGCGGCGCTGGTTCGCTGGCGAGCAGCGAGACGCCTTGGCTGAAGGATCTGCTGATCCGCCGGTTCATTACGGCCTATGATGCGCAGATGAATGAGGCGCAGCGGCCCGTTTCCGAATACCGCTCGTTCAACGACTTTTTCACGCGTGCGCTGAAGCCCGGTGCTCGGCCTTTGGCTGATGCAGCGACCTCGATCCTGTGTCCTGCGGATGGTGCCGTGAGCCAGCTCGGCCAAATCGAAGATGGCCGGATCATGCAGGCCAAAGGGCAAAGCTATACGGCGACGGAACTGCTTGGCGGGGATGCGCAGCTTGCAGCGAAATTCGGGGGCGGATCATTTATCACGATTTACCTGTCACCCAGCGATTATCACCGTGTCCACATGCCGGTTTCCGGCAAGCTACAGCAAACGACCTACATTCCCGGCGATCTGTTTTCGGTAAACACCGCCACCGCCGCAGACGTCCCCCGCCTGTTTTCGCGTAATGAGCGCCTGTCTTCCGTGTTCGCATCCGATCTTGGGCAAGTTGCGAGCGTGATGGTAGGCGCGATGATCGTGGCGAGCATCGAAACGGTCTGGGGCGGGCTGGTCCAGCCGCATGGCAAGCACGTAAGTACCGAAGACTTCGGCGCAGGTGAGCACAATTTAGCGGCTGGCGACGAGATGGGCCGCTTCTTATTGGGTTCAACTGTGATCCTTCTGTTTGAACCCGGTAAGATCGCATGGCGCGATGGCCTGAAGCCACTCGACAAGGTGCGCATGGGCGATGCAATCGCTCGCAGGCTTTAGCGGAGCAAATGCCCGGAGCGGTCACGTTTGGTCGCGAGATAGCGCGCGTTATGCGGGTTCGCTGGTAGCTCATGCGCCACACGTTCAGTGATTGTCACGCCTGCTTCTTCCAGTGCTGCAACCTTGCGCGGATTATTGGTCATCAACCGGACTTCGCCCACCCCGAGCAGGTCCAGCATATGGGCAGCGGTGCCGAAATCGCGTGCCTCGTCCGCCAGGCCTAGCCGCTGGTTCGCATCAACCGTGTCGAAGCCTTGATCCTGCAATTTGTAAGCGCGCATTTTGTTGACCAGACCGATCCCGCGTCCCTCCTGCCGCATATATAGCAGCACCCCCCAGCTTCCGTTCGATGCTTCGTTCGCCATGGCCGCAAGCGCAGCATCAAGCTGCGGCCCGCAATCACATTTCAGGCTGCCGAGAATGTCGCCGGTCAAGCATTCGGAGTGCAGACGGACGAGCGGTGTCTTGTCCGAATTCTGCTCGCCAATAATCAGCGCGACATGTTCGCGGGTATCATCAGCACTGCGGAAGGCGACGATTTGTGCATCATCGCTGGCAGCGACGGGCAGCTTGGCTCTTGTTGCAATGGTCAAATGGCTGGTGTCGGCCCATTCGGCCAAGTCCGACGCCGCGACCGGCTGCGCTTCGCCTGCATCCGCCGGATTGACCATGAAGGCAGGCAATATTCCCGCCAGCCGCGCTAGCTCCATTGCCGCCTCGGCATGGGGCTGCCAATCAATTTCTTCGGCCAGAAACGGGCCCTTCATTGGCGCATGCAAATCGAGCGCGGGATCAGCAATCGGCCCAGCGGACGCCAGGGTAAAGGGCTCTGCGCCTTTGATCAGAACGGGCGAATGGGGCGCAGCAGCTTCACGCTGGTTGGCCAGCTTCAGCGTAATTGCCCGGGCGCATGAAATCAGCAATTCGCGCGACATCGCCCCGCTCGCAATGCCCGTTTCAACCGGCAGCAGGACCGGCCCGCCATTCATCGTAATCGGCCAGCCATGACGCAGCGCGTCGATAGCTTGCGCCACGCGGCGAGCCGGTGATGGCCCGGATGAGGGCGTGCTTCCGCTCAGAGATCGAACTCCGTAATGAGCGGCACATGGTCCGACGGTTTTTCCCAGTCGCGGCAATCTTCTATCACGCGGTGGCCGGTCGATTTTGCAGCGAGGTCAGGGCTGGCCCACATATGGTCGAGGCGGCGACCGCGGTCATTCACGCGCCAATCTTTCGAGCGGTAAGACCACCAGCTGAAATAGCGTTCCGGATCGCGGATATGCTCGCGGCCGATATCGACGAAGCCGTGCGCATCTTTGAATTTCTGCAGGACCTCGACCTCAAGCGGCGTGTGGCTGACGACTTTGAGGAGCTGTTTGTGCCCCCAAACGTCGCTCGGTAGCGGCGCGATATTGAAATCGCCGACGATCAATGTCGGCGCGCTAATCTTGCCCGCCCAATCGGTCATCCGAGCGAGGAAATCGAGCTTCTGGCCGAATTTCACATTCTCGTTGCGGTCGGGAATATCGCCGCCTGCCGGAATATAGACATTCTCGATCACGGTGCCTTTGCCCTGCTCGGTGAGTTCAACTCCCACATGGCGGGCCTCGCCATTGTCCTGCCAATCGTGCCGCGAATATTCTTTGAGCGGAATGCGGCTGACAGTGGCAACCCCGTGATAGCCCTTCTGCCCGTGCACCGCGTGATGGGTGTATCCAAGTGTATTGAACGCTTCGAACGGGAAGGTTTCTTCGACTGTCTTGATTTCCTGCAGGCACAGCACGTCGGGCGCTTCCTCCTTCAGAAAACGTTCGACAATGGGCATACGCAAGCGGACGGAATTGATATTCCAGGATGCAACAGAGATCATGGATGGTGGGATAGGGCGCAGGTAGCCTTGAGTCTATTGGCGGGTTTGTTTTCTCTCGCGGCTAGTTGGCTTCGCCAACGCCTCCGAGGGGCGGCGCATAAGCGCCGGCGGGCAGTTGCCCTTGCGGTCGGCTGGTCGCCGCCCGAACCATTTCAAGCCTTCTGTCTGGTACTTGTGTTTGGTCACGGCAGCCATCGTGCTACTGCACCCCGCCGCTCATGCGGCGAAGCCAAGCGGCCCGGATGGGCCGCGCCCGGCGTTTGAGGCTGCGCCGAAGGCGCCAAAACAAAGAAGCGCCCCAAGTTTACTTGGGGCGCTTCTTTGTACTTCGAAAACTGAGACTTCAGGAAATTCTTAGGCAGCTTCTTGCTGTTCCGCCGGATCGCGAAGCACATAGCCGCGGCCCCAGACTGTTTCGATGTAGTTTTCGCCGTCACATGCGTGGCTGAGCTTCTTGCGCAGTTTGCAGATGAACACGTCGATAATCTTGAGTTCTGGTTCGTCCATGCCGCCATACAAGTGGTTGAGGAACATTTCCTTCGTCAGCGTGGTGCCTTTGCGCAAGCTAAGCAGCTCGAGCATGGCATATTCCTTGCCGGTCAGGTGAACGCGGGCGCTGTCGACTTCGACAGTTTTGGCGTCGAGGTTTACGGCGATTTTGCCAGTGCGGATGATCGACTGGCTGTGGCCCTTCGAACGGCGCACAACAGCGTGGATGCGGGCAACCAGCTCTTCGCGGTGGAAAGGCTTGGTCACATAATCGTCAGCGCCGAAGCCGAAGCTGCGGATTTTGCTGTCCATTTCGGCAATGCCGGAAAGGATAAGAACGGGCGTCTGCACCTTGGCGACGCGGAGTTTCTTCAGCACGTCATAGCCGTGCATGTCAGGCAGGTTCAGGTCGAGCAGGATGATATCGTAATCATACAACTTGCCGAGGTCCAAACCCTCTTCACCCAAATCGGTCGAATAGACATTAAAGCCTTCCGTCGAGAGCATCAGCTCAATAGCTTTCGACGTTGTTGGTTCGTCTTCGATCAGCAGTACACGCATGGGATATTCCCCCTTCACCCTAAAAATCTGTAACCGGTAGCCCTGGCCGCTAACCCCTTCGTAAGAGGTGTTGACCTGTATTAACCACACAAGTTCTGAACAGAAAAGGTTAATTTAGCGTAAACGTAGGGAATCCGGCGAGTCGCGTTGCCTTTTCACCGCATGCTATCGAGCTTCTTTTGACGCCTTCTTTGGACGCTGCTGCCTATACCGATGGCCTCTCGGTACTTTGCAACTGTGCGCCGTGCGAGGTTGAAACCCTTGTCCTTGAGCAGTTCTACCAGCTTATCATCCGAGAGGATTTTCTTGGCATCTTCGCCGTCCACTAGGTTGCGGATTTCCGCCTTAACGGACTCTGCTGATACATCGCCGCCGCCATCGGTTGACCCGACGCCGCTGGTGAAGAAGTATTTCAGCTCATAAGTGCCGCGGTCGCAGTGGAGGTATTTGTTCGAGGTCACCCGGCTGACCGTGCTTTCGTGCATTTCGATCTCGTCAGCCACGACTTTCAGTGTGAGCGGTTTCAGAGCGGAAACGCCCCGCCGGAAGAAACCGTCCTGCCGCTTCACGATTTCAGCAGCGACTTTGAGGATCGTCTTTTGCCGCTGGTCAAGTGCTTTCAGCAGCCAGTTGGCGTCGGTCAGTTTTTCGCCGAGCCAGGCTTTACTTTCCTTATCCTGACACCCTTCGCGTAATTCCACGTAATAGGAGCGGTTCACGACCAGTCGCGGCAAGGTCGCTTGATTGAGCGATATATCCCAGCCCCCATCATCCGACTGTCCTATTAGAACGTCGGGCACCACGCTTTCGCCGCCGCCACTGGAGAAGCGCAGGCCGGGCTTTGGATCATAGCCGCGCAGTTCGTTCAGCATGTCGGCGAAGTCTTCATCATCGACATCGCACATGCGCCGCAGCTGGGCGAAAGACCCTTTCGCCACCAGATCAAGGTTTTCAATGAGCCGAGCCATGCAGGGATCGTAGCGGTCAGCCTCGCGCGCTTGCAGGGCGAGGCATTCGCTTAAGGTACGCGCGCCAACGCCTGTGGGATCGCAGGACTGGATAATCACCAATGCGCTTTCGACCTGCGCCAGTTCGACATTCAGCTCGCGGGTTATTTCGCGCAAATCGGTGGCGACATATCCCGCCTCATCCAACTGACCGATAAGGTGCCGTGCGATAAACAGCTCCTTGGGGGTGGTCGCGACTGTGCCGACCTGCTCCTCAAGATGCTGCGCCAAAGTAATGTCACCCTCGCCGCGTTCGTCGATCGACATGACATCGATCGATCCGCCAGACGATGCCGCGCTGCCCCATTCAGCGTCGCCCGGGTTCTTGTCGCCGTGCAAGGCCTCCGGCGACACGTCGAGCGGGCGATCGCCTTCGCCAAGCCCGTTTTCAAGCAAACTATCGGTCGAGCTTTCCTCTGCGGTTGAGGGCAGTTCGTTGTCTTCAGCGGCTCGCTCGCTTACTTCCCCTGCCTCAAGCAGCGGGTTCGATTCCAGCGCGTCGCCGATGAAGGCTTCGATCTCGAGGTTCGACAATGCCAGCAGCTTGATTGCTTGCTGCAATTGCGGCGTCATCACCAGCGATTGGGATTGCCTGAGGTCGAGACGGGGACCGAGGGCCATATGTTAGATTCCGGCGAGCAGTCGCATCAGAGCGTGAAGCCTTCGCCCAGATACAGGCGCCGCACGTTCTCGTCGGCGACAAGTGCTTGCGGGGTGCCGGCGAACAAAACTTGCCCGCCATATATAATGCAGGCGCGGTCGACGATTTCGAGCGTCTCTCGGACATTATGATCGGTAATCAGCACGCCGATGCCGCGCGTCTTCAGGTCTTTGACCAAATCGCGAATGTCGCTGATCGACAGCGGGTCGATCCCAGCAAAGGGTTCATCCAGCAGCATGATCGAAGGCTTTGCCGCCAGCGCGCGCGCGATTTCGCAGCGGCGGCGTTCACCGCCTGATAGCGCCATCGCGGGGCTGGAGCGCAGGCGGGTCAGGCCAAATTCGTCGAGCAGGCGTTCGAGTTCAGAAGCGCGGGTATCCTTATCCGGCTCGACCATTTCGAGCACCGCATTGATGTTCTGTTCGACCGTCAATCCGCGAAAGATGCTGGTTTCTTGAGGCAGATACCCAAGGCCAAGGATCGCGCGGCGATACATCGGCAGCTTGGTTACATCTTCGCCGTCCATCAGGATGCGGCCTTCATCCGGGCGAACGAGGCCCATGATGGAATAGAAGCATGTTGTCTTGCCGGCACCGTTCGGGCCGAGCAGGCCAAGCACTTCGCCCTTGCCAACGGTCAGAGAGATATCCGTCAGCACCGCGCGCTTGTCATAACTCTTGGCGATGGAGACAACTTCCAGCCCGCCTTGCGGAATAGGCGGCGCGGCGCCTTCTTCCAATACCTCGGGATCCTGCAACGTCTGTGTCTCGTCTAATGCGCTCATGCACTCTGTCTAACCTGCATATGAGCCTTGCGAAACCCGCAATTACCCTACAAAGGTAAGCTTTGTGCATGGCCTAGCAGAATTCGCGTGAAATTGGCCACTTGGTTAGCGCTCTTGATCAAGGGGCATCGTTCTGGTCTACTCCGACTTGGAGAGTGAAGGAGACTGACATGGCAAAGGTGATGCCCAAGTCGTATTCAGCCGAGACAGAGCAGGCAAAGCCGCTCGATTGGCGCAAGAAGATGAGCGACAATGTCGCGTGGGCTCTGCTGGTCTATACCGCCATGCAGATTTTCGTGACCGTCAAAGCAATCAAGGGCGAGGGCGCTTCGATCCTGCCCTATTTGGCACTGGTTGTTCTGGTTGCCGGGATAATTCCGGCTTGCCGTGCATTTGAGAAGAGATGGGAATATCTCGACAACACTCAAGCAGCCGATCTGTCCTACAAATCGGCGTTCAACCGCGACCGAGCCGTGTTGTGGATCCTGGCCATTTTTCTCCCGCTAGCGCTGACTGGTCTGTACAAACTATTCTTCGGCAGCTGATACATTCTTTC
Organism: Pontixanthobacter sp.; assembly: GCA_037968495.1. Classification (GTDB taxonomy): domain Bacteria; phylum Pseudomonadota; class Alphaproteobacteria; order Sphingomonadales; family Sphingomonadaceae; genus Aestuarierythrobacter. The sequence continues at coordinate 37,797 of JBBKVP010000060.1, forward strand.
TTTGGCCCGTTTCGATGGGCGGCGCTTCTTTCTCTTGCATTCCTGACAGTCGCTGCCGAGCCAACATTGGCGTTGTCACCCGCGGCAGATGCGCCAGTTGATGCGGCCACTCCGCCAGTAACCCAGATAGATAATGAGCAGCCGCCGCGCGAAGATGAACGTATTGCGACCCGGCTTGGTGCAATCTTTGATGAAATACCTGAACTTGAGAACGTTGAGATTGATGTCAGCGAGGGCGTCGTAACTCTGTCGGGCATTGTCCCGTCGGCTGAAGATATCGCGCGGGCCGAAGGAATCGTCTCGCGCGTCAACGGCGTCGTGACGCTGGAAAATAACCTTGAGCGCGATATTTCCGTCGGCGAGAGTCTCGATAATCTCGGCGGCCTCAAAGATCGCTTCGCTGATTTTACTGCGATGTTGCCGCTTATCGGCCTTGCGCTGGCGGTTGCCCTTGTAATTAGCCTTATCGGCTATGTTATCGCCGGGCTGACCGGAATCTGGCGCAAGATCATGCCAAACTCCTTTTTGGCTGAACTTATTGCCACTGCCATTCGCTTTGCCTTTGTGGTCGGCGGGATCGTGATTGCTCTCGACATGATCGGAGCGACGGCATTGCTTGGCGCTGTCTTGGGCGGCGCGGGCGTTATCGGCCTGGCACTCGGTTTTGCGATGCGCGATACCGTCGAAAACTATGTCGCCTCGTTGATGCTATCTCTGCGCCAGCCGTTCCGCGCGAACGATCATGTTCTGATCGACGATTTGGAGGGCCGGATCATTCGCCTGACTAGCCGCGCCACGATTATGATGACGTTGGATGGTAATCACCTGCGAATTCCCAATTCGACAGTCTTTAAGGCGGTCATCCTCAATTACACGACCAACCCGCAGCGTAGGTTCGAATTCGAGCTAGGCGTGGATGCAGACGATGATCCGCGCGCGGCGCGAAGGCTGGGTATCGAGACACTGGCGGGGTTGCCATTCGTATCCAGCGAACCGGCGCCCGAGGCGCGGATAGATCAGGTCGGTGATTCCAACATCGTCATTCGCTTCCTGGGTTGGATCGATCAGCGCGAGGCGGACTTCCACAAGGCGCGTAGCAAGGCCATTCCTGCCGTAAAGGATGCGCTTGAATGCGCCGGCTTTGCGCTGCCAGAACCGATTTACCGGTTGCGGTTCGATCCGGGCACGCCGCTGCCGTTTGAAAATGTGGCGAGCGGGACTATCGAAGCAAATGCGAAGGCCGAGGTGGAAAAGCCGCCACGCGAACCGTTGCCGGAAGATAATGTGGACGTCGCTCCGAAGGATGACATCGCGCAAATGGTCCACGCTGAACGCTCAGCGGAACCGGACGGAAACGACCTGCTCGATAGCGGGCGCCCGGTCGAATAAACCCGCTTAGGCTTTCGCCCGCTCGATAGCTTCGATCACGATCTTGCGGGCCTCTGCCGCATCACCCCAAAGGCCGACCCGAACCCACTTTTCAGCTTCCAGATCTTTATAGTGGGTGAAGAAATGCTCGATCTGCTGGAAGATGATCGAGGGCAAATCCTTCGTCTCACCGACGTCTGAATAATACGGGAAAGTCGTGTCGACTGGCACGCAGATGATCTTCTCGTCGCCGCCATGTTCGTCTTCGAGGTTCAGCACACCAATCGGGCGGGCGCGCACAACGCAGCCGGCGATGAACGGGCTGCGGGCGATAACCAGCGCATCCAGCGGGTCGCCATCGGGTGAGAGCGTATGCGGTACGAAGCCGTAATTCGCCGGATAGCGCATCGGCGTGTGCAGGATGCGGTCGACGAACAATGCGCCAGACGCTTTGTCGAATTCATACTTCACCGGTTCGCCGCCTGTGGGCACTTCGATGATGACATTAAGGCTTTCGGGCGGATTATCGCCGATGGGGATTTTGTCGATTTGCATGGCCGCGCTCTTAAGCCCATTGCTGCGCTGCAGCAATGGGAGAATTGGCCGAATTTGCGCTTGCTAAACAGATTGCGGCTTGTCGCGCGCTTGGGCTAGGGCGCAAGGCATGGCCAAACAGCAAACACCTCAAGCAATCCGGGGCACACAAGACATCTTCGGCGCAGAAGCGGAGGCTTTCGCCTTCGTCGTCGAAACATTCGAGCGTATTCGCAAGCTCTACCGCTTCCGCCGCGCCGAAATGCCCGTGTTTGAAAAGACTGAAGTTTTCGCGCGTTCCTTGGGCGAGACGACCGATGTTGTGTCGAAGGAAATGTACTCCTTCGACGATCGCGGCGGGGAGTCGCTGACTCTGCGACCGGAGTTTACTGCCGGTATCGCGCGCGCTTATCTGACCAATGGCTGGCAGCAGCACGCGCCGCTGAAACTGGCAACGCACGGCCCGCTGTTCCGCTACGAACGCCCGCAAAAGGGTCGCTACCGTCAGTTCCACCAGATCGATGCCGAGATCATCGGCGCGGGCGAACCGCAGGCCGATGTCGAGCTGCTCGTAATGGCCGACCACCTGCTGAAGGAGCTGGGCATTCATGATGTCACGCTGCACCTCAACACGCTTGGTGACGGGGAAAGCCGCGAGGCATGGCGCGCCGCGCTCGTCGAATATTTCCGCGCCGTGAAGGATGATCTGTCTGAGGATTCGCAGGAGAGGCTGGAGAAAAACCCGCTCCGCATTCTCGACAGCAAAGACCGCAACGATAAGCCGTTTCTAGCGGGTGCGCCGAAGATTGACGATTTCCTGTCGGACGAAGCGCGCGATTTCTTCGCGCAGGTAACGGCCGGACTTGATGCCGCTGGCGTCAAATGGGTGCGGGCCGAGGCGCTAGTGCGCGGGCTGGACTATTACCGCCACACGGCGTTCGAGTTTATTCCTGACGAAGGCAGCGCGTCTGCCGATGCGCTGGGATCCCAAAGTACGGTGCTTGGCGGCGGGCGTTATGATGGTTTGATGGAGAGTCTTGGCGGTCCGGCTACGCCTGCGGTTGGTTGGGCTGCAGGTATCGAACGGCTCGTTATGTTGGTCGCGGAACGTGTAGATGAGCCAGCAGAATGTATCGTCGTAGCTGAGAATGATGATTGCATTTCGCAAGCCACTACGATCATTGCTGAATTGCGCCGGGGCGGCATTCGTGCCGAAATGATGGCGCATGGTTCGCCACGAAAGCGTTTCGACAAAGCTGTTAAAGCTGGAGCCGGAATGATCTTGGTGGTTCGAAGAGATTCAGACGGAAACGTGACGTGGGGCGCTAGTGGCCAAGGCGATCTCTATGAGCGCCTAAATCAAGTCATTCCGTCCATAATGCAAACTCTGAAAAAATGACCATACCCGAAGAACGTCTTCGCCAAATCGGCAACCGTTTCTCCGAACTTGAGGCGCGGCTTGGCTCCGGGTCGCTGGAAGGCGAGGCCTTTGTCCAAGCGAGCCGCGATTATTCCGAGCTGGAGCCCGTCGCGAAAATCGCCGCCGAGATTAAGTCGGCGCGCGAGGAAATTGCGGGTCTCGAAGAAATGCTCGCTGACCCTGAAATGAAAGCGATGGCTGAGGACGAACTTGCGGCCATTCGCGAGCGTTTGCCCGATGCCGAACGCGCCCTCGCCATAGCTTTGCTGCCGCGTGACAGCGCCGATGCGAAGCCCGCGATGCTCGAAATTCGCGCAGGCACGGGCGGTGACGAAGCGGCTTTGTTCGCGGGCGATCTTTACCGGATGTATGAACGCTTTGCTTCGGAACAGGGCTGGAAAGTCGAACCGGTTAGCATGAGCGCCAGCGAAGTCGGCGGCTTCAAGGAAGTGGTCGCACATATCACCGGCACGGGCGTGTTCGCGAAAATGAAGTTTGAAAGCGGCGTCCACCGCGTCCAGCGTGTGCCCGAAACCGAAAGCGGCGGGCGCATTCACACATCCGCGGCGACTGTGGCCGTGCTGCCGGAGCCGGACGAGGTCGATGTGAAGATCGATCCGGGCGACCTCAAGATCGACACCTATCGCGCCAGCGGGGCGGGCGGCCAGCACGTCAACACCACCGACAGCGCGATCCGGATCACCCACTTGCCGACTGACACTGTGGTCACGTGCCAAGATGGCCGCAGCCAGCACAAAAACCGCGAACAGGCGATGAAGGTGCTGCGTGCGCGACTGTTCGAAGCGCAGCGCGATGCAGTGCAGGGCGCCGAAGCAGAAGCGCGCAAGGCGATGGTCGGATCAGGCGACCGCAGCGAACGCATACGCACGTACAATTTTCCGCAAGGCCGCGTGACTGATCACCGCATTGGCCTGACGCTCCACAAACTGCCCGAGGTGCTTGCGGGCACCGGACTTAGCGAAATGATCGATGCCTTGATTGCAGAAGACGAGGCCAAACGCCTCGCCTCGTTGGAAGGCTGATGACCAAAGTCGCCGACGCTCTGCGCGAGGCGGCTGCCAAATTGGCCGAAACGAGCGACACGGCGCGGCTTGACGCTGAATTGCTGATGGCAGAGGCGCTGGGCGTGGACCGTTCCGCGATGTTGCTGGGCCGGATGCAAGATGAGGTGCCGCGTGACTTCGCCGGCTTAATCGCGAGGCGAGCGCATAGCGAACCGGTCGCTTACATCCTAGGACATCAAGAATTCTACGGGCACGAATTTCTGGTCACGCCCGAAGTACTGATTCCGCGCGGCGATAGCGAAACCATCGTTGATGCTGCGCTCGCACATGATTTTAAACGAGTGCTCGACTGCGGAACGGGGGCGGGAGCACTTTTGCTCAGCGTGCTCGCTGAACGGCCCGAAGCGGCAGGTGTCGGGATTGATGCCTCGCTTGGCGCTCTTGCGGTCGCGGCAGCGAATGCTGGAAAGCTGGGTATGGCTGACCGGACCCATATGCTCAGCCGCAATTGGCGTGAGGAGGGCTGGACGGAAGGGCTGGGCCAGTTCGACCTGATCCTCGCGAATCCGCCCTATGTCGAGAATTCTGCCGATCTTGCCCCCTCTGTGGCGGGGTTCGAACCGTCCCAGGCGCTCTTTTCTGGGGATGAAGGGCTGGATGATTACCGAATTTTGATCCCGCAATTGACCGATTTGCTCACTTTTGGCGGAAATGCGATTATCGAGATCGGCTTTTTACAAGCCGAAGCAGTTACACAAATCGCTGAAAATGCTGGATTTGCGGCAAATCTCCACCATGATCTGGCAAAAAGGCCACGCGCGCTTCATCTCGTGGAAAGGCGAATGTTTTAGGGCTTGGCAAGCCTGCTGCATCGCGGTAGGCCTATAAACAGGCCAGCGGAAGGATTTGTCCTCCGCCCGGCCCAGCTCCAACATTTGTAGCGAAGTGGGTAAACGCCCGAAATGCAACGCAAATGGGGGGTCCAAACCCGCGAGGTCGCGGGTACGGGCATGGATGAGGGCTCTTGTGATTGCGCTATGGCAATGATGCCGGGCAATCCCGATTTAGGAAGACTATTCCTTTGAATAACAATAATAACCGCAATAATAACAACAACCGCCGTCGTGGTCGTAATAATCCTCGGCAGCAGGGTGGTGGCGGGATCAACCAAAACAACCGGATCGACAATCGTGCGCGCGGAAACGCTGCGCAGATGCTTGATAAATATAAGAAGCTGGCCTCCGACGCCGCGCTCAATGATGACCGTGTGCAGCAGGAATATTACCTGCAGTTCGCGGATCACTATTTCCGCGTGATTGCAGACAATAAGGCGCTTCTGGACGAACAGCGTGCCAAGCGTGATGATAATCAGAACGACCGTTCGGATAACTCTGATGACGACAACGATGATCACGGCCCGAGCCGTGCTCGTAGCCGAAATCAGCGTGACGATAGCGACCAAAGTGGCCGCGACCAGAACCCGCGCAACCGTGGCAACCGCGATGGCGGGCGCGATAGTTCGGGCGGCAACGACCGTGACGAAAATCCCTTCACCCGCGATGATCGCCCGCAATCTGATGAGCAGACTTCGGACAAGCCCAAGGCCGCAATGCCGCGCACGCGCCGCCCGCGTAAGGTGGACGCTGCACCGGAAGGCGAGCTCGACATGGCGGTTCTCCCACCAGCCATTGGCGGTTCCTCCGACGCTGTGGAAGCACCCAAGAAAGTTCGCAAGCCTCGCGTGCGGAAGCCGGCTTCGGATGAAGGTGATTCGCTCGAAGCAGTTGGCTGAGCGCGGAGACCTATCGACCAAGGCCGGAGCGATTTTCTGAATGAGCTTCGCCGCAAAAATCACTGACCGGCTAACTGCTTGGGCAAAGGCGCATCCGCGCTGGACTGCGCTTCTATTGGGCGTGCTGTCTGCGCTGGGCTTTGCGCCTCTTTCACTGTGGCCACTGGCGCTGTTGGCAATGGGCGCGTTTATGGCTCTCATCGCCGCCTCGGATTCCACAAAGACCGCCGCCAAACTTGGTTGGATATTTGGCATAGGCCACTTCACCGTAGGCAGCGGCTGGATCGCAGCCGCATTCCGCTATCAGGAATCACTGCCCGTTTGGCTCGGCTGGCTCGTGGTGCCGTTGATCGGTGTGTACCTTGGCATTTACCCGGCGATTGCTGCGGCTGTTGCCCGGCGTATTGGCAATCCCGAGCGTATCTGGCGCTTCACCGCGATATTTGCCGGCTGCTGGATACTCACCGAGATTCTGCGGTCGTGGATGTTCACCGGATATGCTTGGAACCCTTTTGGGGTGATTTTGCTTGGACCGTTCGACCGGCCGGGGCTGGCCGCAGTTTCGCCGTGGCTAGGGACATACGCGCTTTCAGGTGTGACCGTCTTCGTAGCTGGTGCGCTGATGGTCCTGACAGTGCAGCGGCATCTAATTCCGCTGGGTATCACCGCGATTTTGCTGGTGGCGGGCATGTATATTCCTGCTGGAGAAGCTAAACAGGGGACGGTGCCATTCACGTTAGTCCAGCCCGATTTTCGGCAGGGCGACCTTAACAATCCGGCGACTTTCGAAACGCAGTTCCGAAATATCGTTACGCTTAGCCTGCCACGTGATCCGGCACAGGAACGGCTCGTGATCTGGCCCGAATCCTCGCTGCCGGACTATCTTCGCGAAGGCTATCCGCAAGTATATTACGACCGGATGACAGCCGGCGGCGACCCCGCATTCGCCCGGGAAAGGATCGCACGCGCTATTGGTCCGCGTAGCACTGTTTTGGCTGGTGTGGTTGATCTGGAAATCGTCGATGGCCGGGCGGCCGGTGCGCGCAACGCAGTGACTGTTATCAATGGCCAAGGCGAAATCATCGGTGGGTACGCGAAGGCGCATCTGGTGCCATTTGGCGAATATCTGGCGATGCGCTGGCTGCTGGAACCGCTCGGCGCGACGCGGTTTGTGGACGGGACGATAGACTTCTGGCCGGGGCCGGGACCGCAAACTCTCGATCTTGGATCGCTTGGCCGGGTGGGCCCGCAGATCTGCTACGAAATTATTTTCTCTGGCCAAATAGTAGACCAAGATAACCGACCGGACTTCATTTTTAATCCCTCCAACGATGGCTGGTACGGTTCGTTTGGTCCGCCGCAACATCTTGCACAATCAAGGTTGCGGGCCATCGAGGAAGGCCTTCCGGTGCTTCGATCCACTACGACCGGCATCAGCGCAGTGATTGATGCGCGCGGTGTGGTGCGCGCACATATTGGCATGCACCGGGCTGACCGGATTGATGGCTTCATACCGCCTGCGAGAGCGCCGACTTTGTTCTCCCGCCTCGGTAATACCCTGCCTTTGGGCGTAGCCTTTTTCTTCATTCTGATCGCAACGGTTGCGCCTCGCCGGAGGCAGGGTTAGACCGCCTTCAAATTTCACATGACCCTGTTTTGATCAAGGACACCCGCCGATGCGCGAGAGCTATCTCTTTACTTCCGAAAGCGTTTCCGAGGGGCATCCTGACAAAGTTTCCGACCAGATTTCCGATGCGATTGTCGACCTGTTCTTATCGAAAGACCCGGAGGCGCGCGTTGCCTGCGAAACTATGACCACGACACAGCGGGTCATGCTTTCGGGTGAAATCCGTTGCCGCGGCGTTTATGAGAAGGGTGAGTGGGCCGATGGCGCTTTGCAGGAAATCGAAGATACCGTTCGCCAGACTGTGCGGGACATCGGTTACGAGCAGGATGGCTTCCATTGGGAAACTTTGACCTTCGAAAACCATCTCCACGGTCAGTCATCCGAAATTGCGCAAGGTGTCGATGCTAGCGGCAACAAGGACGAAGGCGCGGGCGACCAAGGGATTATGTTCGGCTTTGCCTGCGACGAGACGCCTGACCTGATGCCAGCGACGCTGGATTACAGCCACAAGATCCTCGAACGGATGGCGGCTGACCGCAAGTCAGGTGCGGTGCCGTTCCTTGAACCTGATGCGAAGAGCCAGGTTACGCTCAAGTTCGTCCATGGGAAGCCGGTCGCCGCGACGGCAATCGTGGTGTCGACCCAGCATGCCAAGGGCTATCACGAGGGCGAGAAGGAGGCTGAACTCAAAGCATACGTGAAGAGCGTCGTTGCCGGCGTGCTTCCGCCTGAGCTTCTGTCGGACGAAACGGTTTACCACATCAATCCGACGGGCGCCTTCGAGATAGGCGGGCCTGATGGTGACGCTGGTCTCACGGGCCGCAAGATAATCGTCGATACTTATGGCGGTGCTGCTCCGCATGGCGGGGGCGCATTCAGCGGCAAGGACCCGACGAAGGTTGACCGTTCGGCCGCCTATATCACGCGTTATTTGGCGAAAAATATCGTCGCTGCCGGTCTCGCAACCCGCTGCACGATCCAGCTGGCCTATGCCATTGGCGTGTCGGAGCCACTTTCGCTCTATGTCGATACGCATGGTACGGCTGCGACAGGCGTAACCGACGCCGGGCTGGAAGACGCCATCCGTTCGATTGAAATGCTTGGCGGACTGACCCCGCGCGGTATCCGCACACATCTGGGCCTCAACAAGCCGATTTACCGGACAACCGCTGCATATGGCCATTTCGGCCGGAAGCCCGAGGGCGACCTTTTCCCTTGGGAGCGCACCGATTTGATGGCTGAGCTAAAGGCTGCAGTCGGGGTTTAATTCGGCCGCAGCCTCCGCTTAGGTATCAGTCAAACCAGCGCGGAAGTCCTCGGTCACGGTGCCAGCGATACCGAGTTCCTGTTCGTGGCCCGGTTCGCGCCATGTTTCACCCAGCGCTTCGGCTTCCCATTGCAGCATGGCGCGGTGCCGCAGGATGTGGTCGACCCAAGCTTGGCCTTTGCCAACCTGCAGTCCGAATGTGCGGACGCGGTAAGCGACGGGCGCGAAGAAGGCGTCCAGCGCTGAGAGGTTTGGCCCTGCGAGATAAGGTCCGTCAAATTGTTCGAGACCGCTGGTGAAGAGTTCTTCCAGCCGCGCGAGGTCTTTGGCTAGCGCCGCATCGGGATGGACCGGGATTGTCCGCACACCGATATTCATGGGGCACTGGTTGCGAAGTGCGGAAAAGCCGCCATGCATTTCTGCAACGCCGCATTGCGCGAATGCACGGGCGGCTGGGTCGCTAGGCCACACAGCATCGTGCCGGTCGGCCAAATAGAGAACTATGCCAAGCGAGTCCCAGATCGTCCGGTCTCCGTCGATCAGCACAGGGACTTGGCCCGTGGGCGAAAAGGGACGGAAGGCGTCGTAGTTCGACATAGACGCAAAGGGTTCGATCCGGCTTTCAAAGGGAATGCCCAGCGCCGTCATCAAGAGCCAGGGCCTCAGCGACCAGCTGGAGTAATTCCGATTGGCAGTGATGAGTGTGTAAGCGAACATGGCTCTGCTCCCTAAATGTCGTCTTGATGCTCTCCGTGCATCGGCGAAGCGCGGTCCAGCGCCAGCTCGGCGTCCGAGAACATGAAGGGACTGCGCACCCCCTTAATACCGCCCGGCAGATCGAGCTTCATTCCGCGTGCCTGAACTTGGGGGTCGGCGAAAACTTCATCAAGCTTGTTGATCGGGCCAGCCGGAACGCTTGCTTCTTTGCAGGCTTGAAGCAGAGCACTTTTATTCCAGAGCAGCACGGATTTCACGATCTTCGTTTCCATCCAGTCGCGGTTTTCGAGGCGTCCTGAATTGCGGGCCAGTCTGGGGTCTTCGGCCAGATCGTGAAGTTCCAACACGCGCATCAACTTGACGAACAGCCCATCATTGGCAGGCGCCAGAATTACATGACCGTCTAACACTTGATAGACGCCATAAGGTATGACCTGGGCATGGGCGTTGCCCATCCGCGGCGGGTTTTCGGCCGTCGCGAAATAGCTCATCGCCTGATTGGCGAGCAACGATACGGAGCAATCAAGCAGCGACATATCGATATGTTGCCCTTTGCCCGTTCGCGCCCGCATCAGCAGCGCCGACTGGATCGCGATGGTTGAATAGAGGCCGCAGGACAGATCGGAGATCGACACGCCCATCTTCATGGGATCGCGATCAGGCTCTCCCGTCAGCGACATGAAGCCGCTCATGCCTTGGATCACGAAGTCGTAACCCGGCTCCGCGCGGCGCGGGCCGGTCTGACCGAAGCCGGTGATCGAGCAATAGACGAGGCCGGGGTTGGAAGATGAAAGGCTGGCGTGATCGAGACCAAAGCGCGCCAATGTGCCCGGCTTGAAGTTTTCGATGACAACGTCTGCCTGCTCGCAAAGCTTCTTTATCCGAGCGAGATCGGCATCATCCTTGAAGTTCGCGACAATTCCTTGCTTCCCGCGATTGCAGGCATGGTAATAGGCGGCCTCGCGGCTTCCGTCATCGCGCTCCAACCAAGGCGGACCCCATTCCCGGGTTCCGTCGCCTTCGGGACTTTCAACCTTGATCACTTCCGCGCCAAGGTCAGCCAGCGTTTGCCCCACCCAAGGGCCCGCAAGCACGCGCGCCAACTCGATAACTTTCAGTCCAGCGAGCGGCGTGTTTTGCATTGGCGGATTATCGGGCAAGCGTAACCGGACCGCCCAGCTCGATGGCTTTCTTATAGGCATCGCGCGAGGTCAGAGATCTCTGATAGCGGGCTAAGTTCGGACGCGTTGATAGCAGTCCCATCCCCTCCGCATGTTCGAGCATATAGGACAGGTTGATATCCGCGCCGGTGAAGTTATTGCCGCACAGATATTCGCGGCCTTCCAGATGCTGCTCGGCATAATCGAGTTGCTTGGCCAGTTCGGCATCCATCCAGGCGAGAGCACCTTCGGGCAGACCCATACGCGGGCCAAGCATCCGCATAATCATCGGCATGCCCAACGTGCCTTCGGAAAAATGCATCCATTCGAGATACTCGGCGCGGGCGGCATCGCCTGCACCGTGGGCCAGTTTCCCGTTGCCGTATTTCTCGGTCATGAATTCGATGATTGCACCCGATTCAACAATCACGTTGCCGTCGATCACTACAGCGGGTGCCTTCGACATCGGATGCACTTCCTTCAGCGAAGGCGGCGCACGGAAAGTTTCCGGATCGCGGTCATGGCACACCAACTCGTAATCAAGGCCGAGCTCTTCGGCGAGCCAGATGATCCGTGTCGAACGGGAAATGCGCAGGTGATGGATGGTAATGGTCATATTTGGCTCAGCTTTCGTAGGAAGCGGTGGTTTTGGCGGCGATATCTTCGGCGGTGACGCCGGGAGCAAGCTCGATCAGCTTGAACGGGCTATCATGATCCTCGCGGCGGAACACGGCGAGGTCGGTAATAATCATGTCGACCACATTGGTCCCGGTCAGCGGCAGAGTGCAGGCAGGAATGAATTTCGGGCTGCCATCTTTCGCGCAGTGATCCATCACGACGATGATCTTTTTCACGCCAGCGACCAGATCCATCGCGCCGCCCATCCCTTTGATCATTTTGCCGGGGATCATCCAATTGGCGATGTCGCCATTTTCGGCAACTTCCATCGCGCCCAGAACCGTCAGATCAATATGTCCGCCGCGGATCATTGCAAAGCTGGCAGCGCTGTCGAAATAGGCTGACTGCGGCAGCTCGCTGATGGTCTGCTTACCGGCGTTGATCAGGTCTGCGTCTTCCTCGCCCTCAAGTGGGAATGGTCCGATGCCAAGCATTCCGTTTTCACTTTGCAGCGTTACTTCGATGCCAGCCGGAATATGGTTCGCTACCAACGTCGGAATCCCGATACCGAGATTGACGTAGTAGCCGTCCTGCAATTCCTGAGCCGCGCGCGCGGCCATCTGGTTTCTATTCCATGGCATGTTGTCAGTTCACCTTAATTTGTCTGCATATCGGCAGGAAGAGGATTGTCAGGACTTTCGGCCTGCCAGAAGATCGATTGGACCAGCCAGCGGCCATCAATCCGCACAAGCTGGAAGCTGTTGATCCCGCGCACGGCCTCGTCTTCGCCATATGTGCCTGAGTATGACGACCAGACATGCGCAAGATCGCCGTAGATTTCCATGCGGCGGGCCAGCTCGCTTTCGGTAAAGCCCGATTGGACCAAGAAGGGGCCGCTGCGGGTGATGTATTCATCAACCGTTCCGCCCATTAGGCCGCGCGGGGTCATCGCGGTCAGCCTTGCGTCGGGCGTGAACATGGCGCGCATCGCCTCAAAGTTGCGTTCCTGCCCCACTGGTCCTGAGATCACTGCATAGACGTTCGCAACAGCCTCATCGATCGCCGCCACATCTGCTGAATTGGCAGCACTTGTGGGGGCCGGCCCGGCTGCTCCTTTGAGATAAGCGTTGTAGTTATTGGCGGTCGTACAACCGGCCAAAGCCAGCGCTGCTGCGGTGATGAGAAGCTTTGCCTTCATATCCTATTGTCCTTGGCTGATGAACGGGGTTGGGGCCAAAAACCAGCCATTGTCGTACAGCCGGTCGAGGCCAATCGCGGCATTTGGATCTCGCAGATAGAGATAGGCTTCGTCGAAATCGCCCTGCTCATCGCCTGCGATAGCGACGATGCAATAACGCATAGCGGCTTGTTCGCGTAAGGCTTGCTTGCGCCCATCCTCGCCAGCGCCAAGCAGTAGCGAGTTTTCGGCAACCTCTGCAAAACCGGCGCGCTTGATCGCGGCAACCACCTCGTCTGCGAAATTGGGTGACAGGTCGGAAATCCACAGCACCGCTGCGGAGTTTGCGGAGAGTTCGCGCAACGCTTCACGCAGGCCGGGATCAATAAAGGACCGTGCCGTCGTGTCGAATACATCGTCCTCGGGATCGATATCGATCAACACGGCTACAGGCTGCCCGTAACAATCCTGAACCTCGCCATTGAGCTTTGATGGGTCCTTCAAAATGGCCGAGGCGCGGCTGCTCTCTGAGACATCCAAGAGTATTTGATCCATCACATAATCAGTGAAGCCGGAATAGTTCTTGTAGGCTGCGGGAGCGGCTCTTTGTCGGGCACCAGTCGGCGCAGGCAGCTCCGTTAGTTCGAGCACTTTATACGAGGCTCCACTAGGCAATTCGCCAAACTCTGCGGCGGCAACTGCTTCCCCAGCCGTCAATTCGGCTGGTTCAGCCTGAGTGACCGTCGGCGGGATGTCTGCGCTTGCAGAAACCGTAAGAGCATTTTTGCCTCCGCCCGTCTTCTGCATTGCCATCGCACCTGCCGCAGCCAGCGGCAACACCGCTGCTACACATCCGCCGCTCAGCAACGGCAGCATTAGCGCAGCAATTATCAGGCGTAGTTTCATCAGGCGGCTTCGCGCTCGCGCACTGTGTGGAACTCGATCTTCTTGTCGTAAGGCGCGCCCACAATCATCCGCTGGACATAAACGCCCGGCAAATGGATGCTGTCGGGGTCGAGCGAGCCTGTCGGCACTATCTCCTCGACCTCGACGACGCAGAATTTACCACAGGTTGCCGCAGGCTGATTGAAGTTGCGGGCAGTCTTGCGGAATACGACGTTTCCGCTTTCATCCGCTTTCCATGCTTTTACGATGGCCAGATCGGCGAAAATGCCTTCTTCGAGGATGTAGTCCTCCATCTGGCCATCGGGATTGGCAAAGCTTTTCACTTCCTTGCCTTCAGCCACTTGTGTGCCAACTCCGGTCTTGGTGTAGAAACCGGGGATGCCCGCGCCGCCTGCACGCATCCGTTCAGCCAAAGTGCCTTGGGGGCAAAATTCGACTTCAAGCTCGCCAGACAGAAACTGCCGTTCGAATTCCTTATTCTCGCCGACATAGGAGCTGATCATCTTTGCGACCTGTTTGGTGCGCAGCAGCATGCCGATGCCTTCATTGTCGATCCCGGCATTGTTGCTGGCAAACGTCAGGCCTTTCACACCGCTTTCACGGATCGCCAGCAGCAGTTTTTCGGGAATGCCGCAAAGTCCGAAGCCGCCAGATGCAATTAGCATATTGTCGGTGAGAATGCCGTCCAGAGCAGTGGAGGCATCAGGATAGAGTTTCTTCATTTACGCGTCCTCATAGGGCCAGAACGTGGGGTCGCTGGGGTTGCCTGACGTCTTAATCAATCCGCCAAGCCATGTCACCCGACAGCGGCTGGGGGCAAAGATGTTCGCACTTGCAACAATCCAGTTGCAAAACTTGCAAGTAATCGTGATCTTTTCGCACTTGCACAAAAATACGATTCCCAACATATGGGGCGGGCCTTTCAGGCATCCTCTCCCAAAACTTCCAAGGCCCGGCCGGTTTTCCGCCCGGGCCTTTTTTTGCGCTTAAGCCGCGCAATGCGGCTACAACTCGCAGACAATGTATCAGTCACTGTTTGAAAAGCGTGGCCCAGCACCCTAGCTGTGGGACTGACCAGAACAGATTTCACTCAGGAGCATTGGCAAATGGCCGAAGCGGACGCCGCGACCACCGAGAAGAATGTGCGGCTGCAAGTCGCGGCAGCACGGCAGGAAGAGAGCGGACAGGGCATTGCCCGGATGCCGAAGTCCGCTTTTGCAGCGCTTGGTATTGCCGAAGGCGATTTGGTGGAGATCACTGGAAAACGCTCAACACCAGCCATTGCAGTCCCGGCCTATCCTGAAGATCAAGCACTGGATGTCATCCGGCTCGACGGCCTTCAGCGCGCTAATGCGGAAACCGGTTCGGGTGAGCATGTGAAGGTCACAAAAGTCGAATCACGCGCTGCCACGCGGGTTGTCTTCGCACCTGCACAACGCGAGATGCGGCTTCAGGGGCCAACACAGGCGTTAAAACGCAACTTCTTTCGCAAGCCTTTGGTCACCGGCGATCTTGTCGCGACGACCGGCCAACAGCCGGTGCAGAACATGCCCGATGAAGTGCGGCGGATGTTCAATCAACCTGCCTATGCGCTCACCCAGATTCGCCTCCGCGTTGTATCGACCGTGCCCAAAGGCGTGGTCCATATTGACGAAAACACCGAAGTCGAATTGCGCGCCGAGTTTGCCGAGGCCAATGAAGGCCGCGCAGTTGTGAACTACGATGATGTCGGCGGCATGGGCGATACGATCCAGCAGCTGCGCGAGATGGTCGAACTGCCGCTGCGCTTCCCCGAGATTTTCACGCGGCTGGGTGTTGATCCCCCGCGCGGTGTGTTGCTCCATGGCCCTCCCGGTACCGGCAAAACGCGGCTGGCGCAGGCCGTCGCAAACGAAAGCGACGCCGAATTTTTCACTATCAACGGCCCCGAAATCATGGGTTCCGCCTATGGTGAGAGCGAAAAGCGTCTGCGCGAAGTTTTCGAGGAGGCAACCCGCGCGGCCCCTTCGATCCTGTTTATCGACGAGATTGACTCGATCGCGCCCAAGCGCGGCCAAGTGCAGGGCGAAGCTGAAAAGCGCCTGGTTGCTCAGCTCCTGACGCTAATGGATGGCCTCGAATCACGCGTAAATCTGGTGATCATCGCTGCGACCAATCGGCCCGATGCCATTGACGAGGCGCTGCGCCGTCCAGGCCGCTTCGACCGCGAAATCGTGATTGGTGTTCCTGACGAAAAGGGCCGCCGCGAGATTTTGGGTATCCACACACGTGGTATGCCGCTGGGCGATAGGGTTGATCTGCAGGAACTGGCGCGCACAACGCATGGTTTCGTGGGGGCCGACCTCGCCGCGCTCACCCGAGAGGCAGCTATCGAAGCCGTCCGGCGGATTATGCCCAAGCTCGACCTGGATGAGCGGACTATCCCGCCTGAAGTGCTCGAAAACCTGTTGGTTACACGCGAAGATTTTGTCGATGCACTCAAGCGCGTGCAGCCTTCCGCCATGCGCGAAGTCATGGTGCAAGTGCCTGATGTCGGCTGGGACGATTTGGGCGGACTCGACGATGCGCGCGACAAGCTTCACGAGGGGATCGAGCTTCCGCTCAAGAACCCCGAAACCTTCCGCCGCCTCGGCATTCGCCCGGCCAAGGGCTTCCTGCTTTATGGTCCGCCCGGCACCGGCAAGACTTTGCTCGCCAAAGCCGTTGCCAAGGAAGCCCAGGCAAACTTCATATCGATGAAAAGCAGCGATCTGCTGAGCAAATGGTTTGGCGAGAGCGAGCAGCAGATCGCCAAGATGTTCGCCCGGGCCCGTGCGGTTGCGCCGTGCATCATCTTTATCGATGAGATCGACAGTCTGGTCCCGGCACGCGGTTCAGGCAGTGCGGAGCCGCAGGTCACAGCCCGCGTGGTCAACACAATCCTGGCTGAGATGGACGGGATGGAAGAACTGCAGTCGGTGGTTGTGATTGGTGCAACCAACCGCCCCGCTTTGGTCGATCCGGCATTGTTGCGTCCGGGCCGCTTTGACGAGCTTGTCTATGTCGGTACGCCCGACAAGCCGGGCCGCGAGCACATCCTCAAAATCCACACGCGCAACATGCCGCTCGCCAAAGATGTCGATCTGGCTCTCATCGCCGGCAATACGGAGCGCTTCACTGGCGCTGATCTGGAAGATGTCGTTCGCCGCGCTGGCCTCACCGCCATCCGCCGTGCCGGTTCAGACGTCAAGCAAGTCAAGAAGTCCGACTTCGCTGAAGCACTCAGAGATTCGCGCGCGACTGTTACCGAGAAGATGGAGCAGGAATACTCCCAGATGAAGGGCGAGCTGAAGAAGCGCGCCGCCGCGGTCAATCCGATCGGCTTCCTGCATGATGGCATGTTTGAACCGACGCGCGACAGCAAGCACGATTGACCTTGCGGAGTTTAGCTTAGTCGGAGGAGGTTACTGGGCCGCCCTGGAATTGGCGGCTTCGACTTCGAGCCGGTGGCGAATAAGTGCATCGGGCATTTGAATGCGCAGCCATTCAATCATGTGCTCGCGTACATCGCAGCGCAATTCGAACAAGGTGGCAATCGTGGCGGCGCTCATGGCGAGCCTTAGCTCGATCGATTCGGGATGGGTTTCCGTCATGAGTAGTTTGGCAGTTCGGCCGTCCCACAACTCATGGCTTTCAGTATAGCGAACAAATTCCGCCCGCACGGGGTCGACTGCGGTTGATGGGTCCAAGTGCAGAAATACAGGTCCGGTAAGTGCTTCGCTCTGGCGCGACCAATTCTCGAAACTGTCATCGAGAAACCGGCTGGTCGGCACAATCACAACGCGCTCGTCCCATGTCCGCATCACTACAAAACTCATACGAATTTCTTCTACCCGGCCGGTATGTCCGTCGACCACGATCAGGTCGCCCAAGCGCAGCGGCTCGGTGATCGCCATTTGAAGGCCCGATATTAGCGACTTTAGCGCTGGCTGTGCGGCTGCACCGACCGCCAAGGCCGCAAGGCCGGCAGAGGCCATCAAGGTTACGCCGATATTGCGGACCTGCGGAATGCCGAGCAGCATCAGTCCTACCGTGACGAATATAATTCCAAATGCCGCCACGCGGCTGAGGATTTCGACGCGCGTTTTGCGGCTGCGCGCCGCGGCTAAGTCGTCATAAGCTTCTGCCTGAATCTCGAGTGCAGCGGAAAATGCGCGAACAATCGACAATGCAACCCAGCCAAGCAAGGCAGGGACTACGAATCGCGCGATTTCACTCCATACCATTCCGACGAGCCTGTCAGATTCGGCGACGATGGAAAAAGCCACTGCGACAAATGACCAGCGCATCGGGCGATAAAGACGGTCAAACACCATCTTGTCAGTCTCGGTCCGGGTCTTGCTGGCAATGCGGTCCAGAACTGCAAAAATAAGGCGATGCAGAATTAGCGCCACGAGCAGCGCAATGCCGAGCGCAATCGCTGCCCTTACTGTCTCGTCCCAGCTGATGCTAAGCGAAGAAAAATCGAATATACCGTTCATGCAGGCCCTCTAACTTGTGGCCAGCGATGCTGGCAAGCTTAGTCGCTTAGCGGAAAGCGAATATCGATACATGCGCCGCTATCTTCGAAGCGGCGTTCGATGCTGCCTTGTAACTGCCGGGCGGCGCTTATCATCAGCATGCTGCCAAAGCCTTCGCGTGTTCCCGGCTCAATTTTCTTGGCGCAGAATTCACGCCATTCGATTGCCAACTCGCCGCCAGACATTGCCCATCTCACTTCGACGCGCCCGCCATCAGCCCATGCCCCATATTTGACCGCATTGGTCGTGAGTTCATGCAGTACCAGTCCAAGCGGTGTCACCTGCTTGGTCGGCAGGCGCACGTCCGGGCCTTCAAGAGAATATGAACGGTCTTTAGAAATGTATGGTGCAAAGCTGGTTTCGATGAGTGTCTTTAGCTCCGCGACTGGTTCGCCGGGCGAGCCCTGCGTCACCTCATGCGCTTTCAGCAAGGCGTGGATGCGCTCTGATATACGGTCGATAACGGGCTTTGATTCAGGGGCGTCGCGGCCAGTCATTCGTACAATCGCCAGGATCACTGCGAAGATGTTCTTTACCCGGTGATTGAGCTCGCGCGTCAGCAAATCGGCCCGGTCGCGTGCCTGACGTAGCGCCGCGGCATTGGCTGCCTCGGCTTCGGCCCGCGCGGCGCGCGAAGCCTGCTCGAAACCGAATAATAATGCGATAAGGATGAAGAAAAACAATCCGCCCAGCAGCGGCAAGACACGGCCTTCGGTGATGGCAGTCTGGGCGGTCGAATCCGCCAGCAGGCGATTCTCCATATTCTCCATTTGCCTGATGTTTTGGCGCAGGCTCTGCATTGTCTCCTGCTTGGAGGCCACGAGAATGTCGCGCTGGGCATCGCGGATCTGGCCAGCGTTTATCAGTTCAACGGATTTTTCCAGAGCGGCAAACTTCTCTTCTGCATCTGCTTCGATCAAATCGAATAGCTCTGCCTGTTGCGGCGTCCTATCCGGCCCAAGTAAGTTGTCGAGTCGATCAAGCGCGCTGCGATAGGTTTCGCGGCCTACCGTATATGGTGTCAGATGCTGGCGGTTGAGAGAAATAAGATAGCCGCGCTGACCCGCTTCGGCGTTAATCGCTGCGCGGCTGATATTGCGCAGTTCGAGCAAAATCTCGCTGGTTTTCTGCATTTGCTGCCGCTCTTGCCGTTCGGCCTCCACGGTTTCGTAAATGAGCACGATGGAACCAAGCAGCGACGCCGCGATAATCAGAAAGACCAGTATCGCTCGCCAATTAGCTAGCGCGAGCTTGTTCGAACGCGTTTTGTCAGTTGTGATCGGTGGCTTTGGCATGTCTAATGCGCAGCGTCCCAGCTGATTCCATAACCGATTTCAATGCCGAGCGGGACATCGAGCTTAACAGCGGGCTGTGCAGCATTGGCCATGACCCGTTCTATCACAGGCTTGGCGGCTTCGACATCGCCCTCCGGCACTTCGAAGACCAATTCATCGTGGACTTGCAGCAACATGCGGACATTCCCCAGCCCTGCCTCGGCCAGCGCCGGGTTCATGCGGACCATCGCGCGTTTGATGATATCGGCGCTGGTGCCCTGTATCGGCGCGTTGATGGCTGCACGTTCGCTGCCTTGCCGCTCGTTCGGGTTCTTGGATGAAATGCGCGGGAACCACGTTTTGCGGCCAAACAGCGTTTCGGAATACCCCTTCTCGCGCACGCTTTCCAAGGTCGCGTGCATATAGCGCTGGATGCCAGGGAAGCGTTCGAAATAGCGGTCGATCATCGCCTGCGCTTCGTCGGGTTCGACCTCGAGCCGGCCCGCCAGTCCCCAACGGCTGATGCCGTAAAGGATGGCGAAGTTGATCGTCTTGGCCTGCGCGCGGGTTTCGCGGGTTACTTCGCCGAACAGTTCGTTGGCAGTCCGGTTGTGAATGTCTTCACCTGCCGCAAACGCTGCCTTCAGTTCCGGCACGTCGGCCATATGCGCCGCCAGTCTCAGTTCGATCTGACTATAATCGGCAGCCATCAGCACATTGCCTTTGTCGGCAACAAAAGCCTGACGGATCTGGCGGCCGATAGCGGTACGGATGGGGATGTTCTGCAGGTTGGGATCGGTTGAGGACAGACGCCCGGTCTGCGCGCCTGCAAGCATATAGGATGTGTGAACGCGTTGCGTATCGGGATTGATCGCCGCCTGCAGCGCATCCGTATAGGTGCTCTTGAGCTTGGCGAGCTGGCGCCATTCGAGCACTTTGGTGGCGACTGCCGCGCCCTGATCTGCAAGCTTTTCGAGCATGTTCTGATCGGTGGAATATTGCCCGCTTTTGCCCTTGCGCCCGCCCTTGTAACCAAGCTTGTCGAACAGGATCTCGCCCAACTGCTTGGGACTTCCGATGGTGAATTCCTGCCCTGCGGCCTTATGGATTTCCTTTTCTAGCCCGGCGATAGTTTCTGCAAACTCGCCCGAAAGCCGGGCCAGCGCCTCGCGGTCGACCTTGATCCCGTGACGTTCCATACCGGCGACAACTGGTATCAGCGGGCGATCAACGCGCTCATAAACCATCGAAGAGTGCTCCGTGGCGAGGCGGGGCTTGAGATGCTTGTAAAGCCGCCAAGTTACGTCCGCATCCTCGGCAGCATATTCGGTTGCCTTGTCCAGCGGCACTTCGCCGAAGGGAATCTGTTTCTTACCGGTGCCGCAAACTTCCTTGAAGCTCAGCGGCGTATGGCCAAGATGGCGCTGGCTGAGTTCGTCCATACCATGACCGCCGCCAATTCCGTCGAGAGAACGGCCCGCATCGAGATCGAAGCTGATGACCATCGTGTCGTCGACCGGCGCAACTTGAATGTGGTGCCGCGCGAAGATGTTGAGATCATATTTAAAGTTCTGGCCGACCTTCACCACCGCGCCGCTTTCCAGCAGCGGTTTGATGGCAGCGATGGCGGCATCGAAGTCTATTTGCTTGGGTTTCTCGGCAAACATATCCGTGCCGCCATGTCTCAGCGGGACATAGCACGCATCATTGGGCCCCAAGGCGAGACTGAATCCGACCAGATCGGCGCTTATCGCATCGAGCGAACTCGTTTCCGTATCCACCGCGACCAGCCGCGCGGCGAAGGCGCGGTCGATCCATTGCTGAAGGGCGGCCAAGTCTTGCACGCAGACATAGGCGCTGCGATCCAATGTCGGCATGTCCGGTAACGGCTGCCTGTTACCGTGCAGCGAAGCGGGCTCGCCTGTCTTGTCTGCCTTTGCCGGGTTGAGCTCGTTCTTGCGGTCCGGACTGCCGCTGCCAGCATCAAGGCGGCGGAGCAGGCTGGAAAAGCCGTGCGTCTCCAGAAAGGCGGCGAGCGGTTCCTGCGGGATCGTCTCTAGCGCGAAATCCTCGATTGCAATCGGAAGATCGCAATCTTCCTTGAGCGTCACCAGCACCCGGCTGAGCTCGGCCATTTCGCGGCCCTCGAGCATGCGTTCCTTTAGCTTCGACTTCTTCATGTCAGGCGCAGCGTCGAGCGCGGCGGTCAGATTGCCATGTTCCTGGATCAGTTTGGTCGCGGTCTTGGGGCCAACACCATAAATGCCGGGAATATTGTCAGCAGTATCGCCCATTAGCGCCAGCACATCGCCGACCAGTTCAGGCTTCACACCGAATTTCTCCTCGACCTCAGCCACACCGATTCGGGCGTTCTTCATAGTGTCGAGCATGTCGATCTTGCCGCCACTGGCCGAATCGGTCCCGACCAATTGCATCAAATCCTTGTCCGAGGAGACGATGGTAACGTCCCAGCCGCGCGCCGCCGCTGACCGGGCATAAGATGCGATAATATCGTCGGCTTCGAGGCCAGCTTCTTCGATGCAGGCGAGGCTAAACGCGCGCGTCGCATCGCGAATCAGCGGGAATTGTGGCCGCAAATCTTCGGGCGGCGGCGGGCGGTTCGCCTTATACTCGGGGTAGATTTCATTGCGGAAGCTCTTGGAATCCTTGTCGAGAATCACCGCAAGGTGGGTCGGGCCGTCTGCCTTATTCAGGTCTTCGGCCAGCTTCCACAGCATAGTTGTGTAACCATAAACGGCCCCGACAGGCGTGCCTTCCTTGTTGGTGAGCGGCGGAAGCCTATGATAAGCGCGAAAAATATAGGCTGACCCATCAACCAGATAAAGATGCTGCTTCGCGGTAGTTTTCTCGGACATGAGCGCTTCGTAGCAGTGCCTGCGCGCGCGGTCAGCCGAATTTCCCACAGGCAAAAATGGCAGAAAACGGGCAATTATGGCAAAATCGGGCCAAAAAAAGGCAAAAGAGCTTGCATCCGCCACAATGCCGCCTTATTTAGCTCTCGAAGTTTGCGACCAGCAAGCCTCGTATGAAGCAAATCCGCTTCATATCTTTACTCGCTGTTCAAGGAATTGATCTTATGCGTAAATTCGTAATCGCTACTGCTGCTGTTGCAGCTCTTTCGCTCGCCGCTTGCTCGGAAGGCACAACTGACACCGCTGGTGAAGCTGCTGAAGGCGCAATGGCCGACGTAGAAGCTAATGCTGATGCCGCTGGCGAAGCTGTTGAAGGCGCTGCTGTTGAAGGCGCTGCTGCTGTTGAAGGCGCTGCCGTCGAAGCTGAAGCTGCTGTTGAAGGCGAAACCGAAGCTGAAGCTGCTGCTGAATAAGCTAGCGACTTTTGAATTCGCGAAGGGCGGAGCCGGAAGGCTCCGCCCTTTTCATTTGTGCTTTAGAATGGCACGGCCTTCGCCGCTGGATAGGTCGGCTGCCTCAGTTGGCAGATCGTGACCAGCCACGTTGCTGCGAGTTGGTATAACCTTCGTAAATGGCGCTGGCGATCGAAGCGATCTTCGCTTCGCGGTTGGAGCGTGTTCCCTGACCAGTCACATAAATCGCGACCGCAATCGAACGGCCATCCGGTGCAGTGATCACCCCAATATCACTTGATGTGTTGTTGAGCGACCCGGTCTTATGGGCAACCAGCGCATTGGCCGGCAGCAATTTGGGAATGCGGCGCGTGCCCGTGCGGCAACGCTCCATCGCGCCGATCACGACCCTGCGGCTTGATGGCGTCAGCCATCTGCCCTGATAGAGGCCGGATAAAAGCTCGACCATCGCGCGGGGCGTTGCGCTATCGCGCTCATCAATGAAGGTCGCGGGATCAAATTCGCCATCATCGCGCACCAAAGTGGCAATATCGCGGTCGATGCGAACCTCTTTGATACCTGAACGGCGCAACCAGTCATTGACCTTATCGGTCCCGCCCACCGCAGCGAGCATCGCGTCAGTCGCGGAATTGCTGCTGCGGGTGATCATGGATTCGATCAGTTCGCGGGCAGTGTAATATTGGCCTCGCTTCACAGGCGCAGCGCGGCTCGAATATTTGGCAGAGCGGATCGGGTGGAGCAGCGGGTAGCGATCGTCCAGCGACCAGCGGCCCTTGTCGACGCCCTCAAGAAAAGTTGCTGCAATGGCAATTTTACTGGTGCTGGCCATCGGGAAACGCTGGTCGCCCAGAATTGCGACTTCACGGCCTGTTGCAAGATCAACCGCCGCCACACCAATGCGGCCATTGTCGCCATTGGCAAGGATCGCAATCTGGTGTTCCAGCGGAGTGTCATAGCGCGCGGCGTAATCCTGCGGCGCGCGAACTTCCGTACCCAGCGCATTGTCGAAAGCGGATTCGAAATTATAGCCCTGCGCGTTGGCCGGTGCCTGCGCGGAAAAAGCCGCAAAGCCCAGCGCTGCTGCAGCAGCGATCTTACCAATTGCGCCTCGAAAATTTCTCATGCCTGTATGAATACCCCAATCATGCCTTTCGAATCCTTAACGGCAGAGGATTCGGTCAAACAAGAGCGAACTCGGCGCTGAGCGACGAAGCGGGCTGGAATGACGCCCTGTGGATAACTCAGTGAGTAGTGTGGAGCTGTTGGTCAGGCTGCAGCGATGGATTTCGCAATTGTCGCAGCGTTCTCTCCGGTAAGGGTCTTGGCCAATTCGCCGACAAGCGCGCTTTCCAATTTGCCATGATAATGTCGCCGCATTTCCCCAAGCGTCTTGGGGTCTGCAATCACCATAAGCTGCTTGATATCACCTTCCATTACGGCTCGATTGAGCCATTCAGCGACTGCTGCAGCATGAGCCAACTCGTCCAAATCCGTTGCTCCAGTTTTCTGGCCCCCATCATCCTGGTGCTTAACGCCGGCGCTGAAGTTAGTCGCTTCAACGTCGGGTGTTTGGGCATTTTCTAGCTTTGGCTCGAATGCCTGGCCGGTGTTGTGCATGAGAATAAAACGCTCTCCGTCGACAATGGCAACGTGAGCTTTGTTCGGCAATTTCATGGATCGTTTCTCCCTGGTGCTAGAACAACGGTGCGGATGAAGATGAGTGCCTGAAAATTTGCAACTTGTAAAAAATACAACGGAAAAGGCCCGGCGGATCGCTCCACCGGGCCCAAATCTGTGTGACGTTTAATCGGTATGACCGGCTTAGAAGCCGCCCATGCCTCCCATTCCGCCCATTCCGCCCATATCGGGCATGCCGCCTCCGGCGCCCTTTTCTTCAGGCGTGTCGGCGATCGCGGCTTCCGTCGTGATCAACAGACCGGCAACCGAAGCTGCATCCTGCAGTGCGATCCGAACAACCTTGGTCGGATCGATCACGCCGGCAGCTACAAGGTTTTCGTAAACGTCGGTCGCTGCGTTGAAGCCCATGGTTTCGTCGTTCTCGCGGAGCAGATTGCCCGAGATAACGGCGCCATCATGGCCAGCGTTTGCAGCGATCTGGCGAACCGGCGTGATGATTGCCTTGCGGACAATATCGATACCGCGCGTCTGATCATCATTTTCGCCCTTGAGGCCGTCGAGAGCCTTGGTGGCGTAAAGCAGAGCTGTACCGCCGCCTGGAACGATGCCTTCTTCGACAGCTGCGCGGGTTGCGTGCAACGCATCGTCGACGCGGTCCTTGCGTTCTTTCACCTCGATTTCCGAAGCGCCGCCAACCTTGATCACGGCAACGCCGCCAGCAAGTTTCGCAAGACGTTCTTGCAGCTTTTCTTTGTCGTAATCACTGCTGGTCGTTTCGACCTGAGCCTTGATTTCGTTGACGCGGGCTTTGATGTCGTCAGCCGAACCGGCACCGTCGACAATCGTGGTGTTGTCCTTGTCGATGGTGACGCGCTTGGCTTCGCCGAGCATATTCAAAGTGACGGTTTCAAGCTTGATGCCGAGGTCTTCGGAGATCATTTCGCCCTTGGTCAGGATCGCAATGTCCTGCAGCATCGCCTTGCGGCGATCGCCAAAGCCAGGTGCCTTGACCGCAGCGATCTTGAGGCCGCCGCGCAGCTTGTTGACCACGAGGGTCGCGAGAGCTTCGCCTTCGATATCTTCAGCAATGATCAACAGCGGACGTCCGCTCTGGACCACGGCTTCGAGGATCGGCAGCATTGGCTGAAGATTGGTCAGCTTCTTTTCGTGGATGAGAATATATGGATTCTCGAGTTCCACCGACATCTTGTCAGGGTTGGTGATGAAGTAAGGCGACAGGTAGCCGCGGTCGAACTGCATGCCTTCGACAACGTCGAGTTCAAATTCGAGGCCCTTGGCTTCTTCGACGGTAATCACGCCTTCCTTGCCAACCTTTTCCATGGCTTCAGCGATCTTCTCGCCGACTTCACGGTCGCCATTGGCGGAGATAATTCCGACCTGAGCGATTTCGGAAGAGTCAGCTACGTCCTTGGAGCGGCTGACAAGATTTTCGACAACCTTGGTCACGGCGAGATCGATGCCGCGCTTTAGGTCCATCGGGTTCATGCCTGCTGCAACCGACTTCATGCCTTCGCGAACGATGGCTTGGCCCAGTACAGTGGCTGTGGTCGTGCCGTCACCGGCGAGGTCGTTGGTCTTCGACGCAACTTCCTTGAGCATTTGCGCGCCCATGTTTTCGAACTTGTCCTTAAGTTCGATTTCCTTGGCGACGGTAACACCGTCTTTGGTGATTCGCGGTGAGCCGAAGCTCTTGTCGATTACGACATTGCGGCCCTTGGGGCCGAGCGTAACCTTCACTGCGTTGGCGAGAATATCTACGCCTTTGAGGATGCCTTCGCGTGCGTCACGCGAGAACTTTACGTCCTTGGCTGCCATTTTCTAATTCCTTTGAATTGGTTTGATTGAAAAGCGTCGGTGAACTTGGGCTCAGCCCAGGATCCCCATGATGTCGCTTTCCTTCCTGATCACCTGGTCTTCACCGTCGAGCTTGTTCTCGGTGCCGGTCCATTTGCCGAACAGGACCTTGTCGCCAGCTTTGACGTCGAGCGGAGTTACCGTTCCGTCTTCAGCCTTCGCGCCGGAACCGACGGAGACGATTTCGCCTTCGCTGGGCTTTTCTTGCGCGCTGTCGGGGATGATGATGCCGCCGGCGGTCTTGGTGTCGGCTTCAATCCGGCGAACAAGAACGCGGTCGTGCAGGGGGCGAAATGCCATGTGTCTGACCTCTTATCATTAGAGTGGTTAGGTTTCTGTTGGCACTCCCCTAGTGAGAGTGCCAGCGAAGATGGAGGTGGGGATGGTTGGATGGGGAGTCAACGGGTGGGGGCGTATTTTTGAGTTATTTGTTTAGCCGCTGCGCGGCGCCTCAAGCGCCGGGCGGATGCATCCGCATCCTTAGCTACCTCGTATAAGCTCGGGCGGGCGGTCGCCCTTTGACTGCCGTGACCAAGGTTCGGTTCTTTAAATCAGGCCCAGCTTTTCTCGTCTGGCCCAGCGCCAGGTTAGGAGGATTGCGGCGACTAGCAGGCCTGCTGCCAGGCCGACCCAGACGCCTACGCCTTGCAGCGGGGTGTAGAAGGCGAGGCCGATGGCGACGCTGAAGCCCACTGCCCAATAGCTCAGGACGGCGAGCACCATAGGGATGCGCGTGTCCTGCAATCCGCGCAGGTTGCCTGCTGCTACAGCCTGTGCGGCGTCGACCAGTTGGAAGATCGCCGCTAGCACGAGGAACTGCACCGCGAAGCCAACCATGGCAGCATTCTTGGGCGCGTTCACATCGACATAGATCGACAGCACCAGATGCGGCGCGAACCACATGATGGCCGCCGTCACCATGCTGAAGCCGACCGCAATCGCCATCGCGACCCAGCCCGCGCGGCCCATCGCGGCGCGGTCGCCTGCGCCGTAATGATAGCCCACCCGGATGGTCGAGGCCTGTCCGATGCCGAATGGTATCTGGAACGCTAGCGCGGCGACTTGGAGCGCTATCGTGTGACCCGCCAGCTCGCTTGGCCCGATGCGTCCCATCAGAAATGCCGCGCCGCTGAACAGGCCCGCCTCGGCGATAATGGTGAACATGATCGGCGCGCCGATGCGGATGATTTCCTGCATCCGGCTCCATTCGGTCCGCCACCAGTTTCCGAAGATTCGGTAACGTCGCAGCCGCTTGTCCCACGCAATCGCGGCGACATAGGCAAACATGATATAAAGCGACGTGACCACGCTCGCCATGGCGGAGCCTTGGAGCCCGTAAGCGGGCATTCCAAGATTGCCGAATACCAGAACCCAGTTTGCGAGAATGCTGACTCCAATGGCCGAAGCGATGATCAACGTTGCGAAGATCGGGCGGTCGAGCGTGGAGACGAATATTCGCAGCACATTCGCGATGACGCTCGGCACCATGGCGAAAATGATGATTGCCATAAAGGAACCGGCCATCGCCGAGATTACCGGATCCTGTCCGGTCGCCAGCATCAGCCGCTCGCCATTCAGGCAAGCGAGCATCCCCAACACACCGGCGACCACCGCGAGCCACAGCCCCATGCGGACACTGCGGCGGACCTCGCGCACTGCATGCTTCTTGCGGCCAAGTTCTGCTGCGATCAGCGGTGCGACCGCTCCGGTCAGGCCCGACAGGCCCCACAGAACTAGGCCAAACAGCGCAATTGCGAGGCTGGATGCGGCCAGCTCATTCTCGCCCAGCCGCGCGACGAAAATCACGTCGATTGCATGGACCAGCATCTGCAGAAGATTGGCGAGCGCCAGCGGCCAGGCCAGCCGCATGGTTGCGGCAAACTCTGTGCGCCATGGCCCGTGTGTCACGGCCGGCTGAAAGGCTCCTGCGTTCGGCATAAAGCCGGTCCGGTTAGGCGCGATGGACGTTACGGCGAAGCGGAACCTTGTGAGTACGGCCAGTTTGCTTCAGCCTGCGGCAAGCTTGCCACAGCCAGAGCGGCGGCGAACGGGAAATAATCGCATGCGCCGTATATCAACATTTGCTGCTGGCTTGAGCCTAGGCTTGGCCAGCCCCGCCGCTGCCCAAGAGGCGTTCGTCGGCGCGTATTTGCATGAGGTGGGCACGCCCTTCACTTTCACCGTCGACGAAGGCGGCGCCGATATTCAGGTAGGCTACCGCTTTGCTCCGGTCGACGCACTGAGCTTCATCGGCAGGCCGCAGCCCTATGTGCTGGCCTCGGTCAACACCGCTGGCGACACAAGCTTTGCAGGCGGCGGGCTAAGCTGGAAAATCGGGAATGGCCCCATTTATGTTCGCCCCGGCATCGGGCTGATCGTGCATGATGGCCCAAGCGAGCGCTTCGATCCGGTTTCACGAAAGCGCACAGACCTCGGCAGCCGCGTACTGTTCGAACCGGAACTGGCTATCGGTGCGCGGGTTTCGGAGCGTGTCTCGATAGAGGCAAGCTGGGTTCACATCAGCCACGCACGGCTATTTAATGCGGGACAGAACCCCGGAATAGATATGATAGGGCTACGGCTGAATTTGGCGATGTAATTTAATGACCGCAATTGGGTGGTTAGCCGACCCTAGATTAGGTATATTCTTGGCAATAGACTAGGCCAATGCTGCAATGACTTAGATGTCGCGCAAATGGGGGCAGAATTATCGACCATATTGTGACCGCACAGGGTGCGCCGGGTCAACTGCACAAAGTGCTCGGGTTTAGCTTCGCATTGGCGGTCGGGGTTGGGAGCGTGATTGGCGCCGGGATTATGCGAACGCCCGGTTCTGTAATCGACGCACTGCCTGTTGCAGAGTTGGCGTTGTTGTTGTGGCTGCTAGGCGGCATCCACTGTATTCTGGTGGCCAATACCGCTTCAGAGCTTGTGTCTGCCTTGCCTAAAGCAGGAGGGGTATATGTGCCGGTCCGAAAGGCATTTGGGCAATCTATGGGCCTTTTGACGGGCTGGGTAGATTGGCTGGCTTACGTCGCAGGAATGGCGGCATTGGCTGTGGTGTCGGCGGAATTCCTAGCCCTCCTGATACCTTCGTTAGACGATAATATTGCGCTGATCGCCGCAGCGTTCGGCCTAGTGTCAGTTGCTATCAATTTCTTCGGCGTCAAAGAAGGCGCGATCGCCCAAATGGTCGGCAGCCTTCTCAAGTTCGTCTTCCTGTTAGTAATTATCGGCATTATTTTTCTATCAGAGCCAATTGTGCCAGCAGCGAACAGTGCTGTTCAAGGTCGGGAAATTGAACCGTTCGGAGTGCTGGCTATCGTGGTCGCTTACCAGCTGATCTACGGTGCCTATGCTGGTTGGATTGCGCCCGTATATTTTGCTGAGGAAGACGTTGAGACGCGCCGTAACATTCCACGCGGCTTGGTAGTGTCTGTGGTCACTATCACGGTGGTTTACTTATTGTTTAATGCGAGCCTTTTCCACGTCTTGCCGATTGATCAATTGCGGCAATCTGATCTGCCCATTGCCGTCGCTCTGACGAATATTTTCGGCCCGCTTGGCGGAAAAATCGTAGCCGGCGGCGCGTTGCTTTTGGCTGCCAGTTGCCTCAACAGCTCGGTGATGGTTGTGCCTCGCGTCCTATATGGGATGGGCCGTGACGGGCTGTTTCCTAGGATTGCTATGCGGGTAAACAAGGGCGGCACCCCAGATGTCGCGCTCGGCCTGTCGGCCGCACTCATGCTTATCCTAGTGTTTACTGGCGGGTTTGAATTTTTGTTCAGACTTATGGGTGCACTCACGATTTTGGTGCTGGTTCTCTATCAAATGTCTCTTTTTGGGTTGCGCCGTAGTCACCCAGAGCTCCAACGGCCCTATCGGGCAAAATTCTATCCTATCGTGCCAGCGTTAGTCCTGATGCTTGACCTTGGGCTGCTTGCAGCATTTGTTGCGTCTGACTTATTCAGCGGCGCAGTGATGCTTGCGCTAGTTTCTATCTGCATTCCGATTGGCCACTATCTTGCCCGCCAGCGGACAATTGACGCAGCTGCTCGCCGGAGCAATGATGGATAATTGCCCCAGCCGGAGCGTTGAGGCTGATCTTTAGGAATGTCAGCAATTGGGTAGTAAGCTGCCGAAACAGAAAAGGGCGGCACCTTGCGGTACCGCCCTCCCATCTGCGGGCGCTTCAAGACACCCACAAAACTGTAGACTAGATCACTTGAGCGAGCCCAAACAGTCCGCCAAACTCAATTACTTGAGTTCAACAGTACCGCCGGCTGCTTCAATCTTGCCCTTGATTTCTTCGGCTTCAGCCTTGTTGACGCCTTCTTTGATAGGCTTAGGCGCGCTTTCAACGAGGCCCTTGGCTTCGGTCAGGCCGAGACCCGTGATAGCACGGACTTCCTTGATGACCTGAATCTTCTTGCCGCCGTCACCCGTCAGGATAACGTCGAATTCGGTCTGCTCTTCAGCAGCTTCGCCAGCGGCAGCAGCCGGTCCGGCAACTGCAACTGCAGCAGCGGCGCTAACGCCCCATGATTCTTCGAGAGCGGTTGCAAGTTCAGCCGCTTCAAGAACGGTAAGTTTCGAAAGTTCTTCTACAAGCTTGGCGATATCGGCCATGTTGATTTACTCCAATTAAAAAGACTGGTCGGGGACGATTGCCCCCGAAATTGTTCGTATTGCTTAAACCGTTTATGCCGCTTCTTTGGCGCCGTAGGCACCGAAGACACGGGCAAGCTTTGCAGCGGGTGCGTTGATCACCTGAGCGACCTTGGTCGCAGGGGCGTTCATCAGACCCACCAGCTTGCCGCGAAGCTCGTTGAGGCTTGGCAATGACGCGAGCGCCTTAATGCCAGCTACGTCGAGCATCTGCCCGCCCATAGATCCGCCGACGATTTCGAGCTTGTCGTTCGTCTTGGCGAATTCCACGGCAGCCTTGGCAGCAGCGACCGGATCGGTCGAAGTGGCTAGAGCTGTTGGACCGGTGAGCAATTCGCTCAGGCCGGTGTAATCCGTGTCTTTCAGGGCGAGATTGGCGAGACGGTTCTTCGCAACCTTATAGCTGCCGCCAGCTTCACGCATTTTCGAGCGCAGATCGGTAGACTGAGCCACCGTCAGGCCGAGATTGCGGGTCACAACGACCACGCCGCTCTCTTTGAAAGTTGCGTTAAGTTCAGCGACCGCGTCAGATTTTTGCGAACGATCCATGCCGTACTCCTTCACTATGGCCGCGAGACAAAATGCCGTGCGACCGGCTAACGTATGTCCATACCGCTTGCGCGATACGGGCGAGTCCGTTGATGGGGAAGGAGGTGCACCAGTCCGTTTGGAGTGGTGCGATTGCAGTAGCGCGAGGCCGGCTGCGAAAACTCTGATCCCCGCCTAGGCTGGAAATTAAGAAAGCCATATTGCCTTCACCAACTGTCTCGGACGGATGTTCGCTGAACCCGTCAGTCCAGCGAACGAGCGGGCAATTAGCAGAAAAGCCGGACGGGTCAACCCCATCCGGCCTTCTGAATGTAGTGCGAATGAACGCAGATGATTACATCGTGTCGGCGGTATCTTCCAGAGTTTCGGCTTTTTCTTCGAGCTTGGCAGCTTCACCTGGATTGCCAGCGTCTTCAGCCATTTCAGCCTGGGCTTCGAGAGCGTCGGACTTTTCGTCCATGACTTCAGCTTGCGCTTCCATCACGTCGTCTTTTTCTTCGCCAAGATCTTCGGCTGGTCCGTCACAAGCGATTGCCATCATGGCGAGTGGCAGGGCGGCGAAAGCAAATTTCTTCATATGTTTTTCCCTCTTTAATTCGGTCATCGCACAAGCAAGAGTGCTAGGCGACAAATTTCTCAACGGCCGCCTGGCATAAAGTGTTCCGAGAATCTTACTCTGGTTCGCAAGTGAGTAAGTCCCCCGGCTGGCATTCCAGCTCGCGGCAGATCGCCTCGAGGGTGGAGAAACGCATTGCCTTGGCTTTGCCCGTTTTCAGGATCGACAGGTTGGCGAGGGTGAGGCCGACACGCTCGGCGAGCTCGGTTAAAGTCATGCGGCGATCGTGGAGCAGATCGTCCAATTTAACAGCTATGGGCATCAGACAGTTCCTTCCAGATCGTCGCGCATCGCGGCGCCGTGGCGGAATACTCGGGCCAGGATGAAGAGTGTGAGGATCAGAACCAAGCCGCTGCCGCCAAAGCCGCCGTTCATTTCCACTTTTTCGCCCGCATCTTGGGCAACCGAAGCGACGTAAACCACCGGGAATGCGAGAATGATCCCCCAGACATGACCGGCAATTGCAGTCCAGCCCATCCGGCTCAACCGGGTGGCGTTCTCAGGTGTGAAGGGATCGCCATCACGAACGGTGTCGGTGATCTTCAGAAGCAGATAGAAGAAGTAGATCGCGATCGCGAGCAGTCCGGCTATCCCGATCAGCATGCCGAACAGTGTCCAAATGAAGGGCCAGCCGTGTCCGGTCACCCCGTCTGCGGCCAATTCCGCAAGCATGTCAGCCTGAAAGATCAGGACAAATGGCGCGCCGATGAGGACCATCGTGGCGGCAAAGGCGAGCACACCCATGATGAAGTAGACGATGAATCTGAGCGCTGTCAGCAGCGGATCTTTTGTAAGAATGTTCATGGCAAAGTCCCTCGGTTTGCAAGTCAGGCAATGGCAGTGATGAAAGTGGTCCCCGCCGGACTAACGCTTGCTGCTGGTACGAAAAGCGCTGCCGTAATGAAAGCGGCGGCG
This sequence comes from Pontixanthobacter sp., assembly GCA_037968495.1. Lineage (GTDB taxonomy): Bacteria > Pseudomonadota > Alphaproteobacteria > Sphingomonadales > Sphingomonadaceae > Aestuarierythrobacter. The sequence continues at coordinate 70,848 of JBBKVP010000060.1, forward strand.
AGAAGAGCGAGCGTGTTGTTCAAAAAGCGGGTCATTATTGTTCTCCGATGTGCCCAATATTGATAAACAATAAGAATACCGAGCATATTGTCAAGCAATAATATCGAAAAACAATATGAGGCTGATTGATAAACGAAAATTTTACAATTCCGTCAGATCGCTAAATCGGATGGTGGTTCACGCGGACCAAAACCACTCAGCGCGAGTCTTTCTTACAGGGTTTGACTCGGGGAGACCTCGTTCCTATATGCCCACTCATAACTCGTACGCTTCGAGCAAGCCGGATCCATTCGCGGGGATCTGACTGGGAAGGGGGCAGCGGGAGATTCCACAGACGCGGTAGGCTGCGGGCCACAGATTCCCCGAGAAGGGATTTGTGTGCCAAGCGGCCTGTTTTTCGTCTGAAGGGATCACATCCGCGCTTCGAAATAACCAAGCTGGCCCGCCCGGGCCGGTTCAATAGAGAAGAGGCATATCTCCTCCATGGCGACCAAAGCTACAGCTCCTAAAACTAAGGCAGCAAAGCGCGCGAAAGCGGCAAACTACGGTTCAGCGAAAAAGCGTATCCGTAAAATCTTCGGCGATATTCACGAAGTTGTGGAAATGCCGAACCTGATCGAAGTGCAACGCGAGAGCTACGAACAGTTCCTGCGCTCCGACAAGGAAACGGGTTACGTTTCCGGTCTGGAAAAGACGCTTCGCTCGGTATTTCCGGTCCGCGATTTCGCAGGGTCAGCGGAACTCGACTTCGTGCATTACGAACTCGAAGATCCGAAATTCGATATTCAGGAATGCAAGCAGCGCGGCATTACATATGCTGCTCCGATGAAGGTTACGCTGCGCCTGATCGTGTTCGAAGTCGATCAGGACACCGAAACCCGCTCGGTTCTCGATATTAAGGAGCAGGATGTTTACATGGGCGATATGCCGCTCATGACGCATAACGGCACCTTCGTTATCAACGGTACAGAGCGTGTTATCGTTTCGCAGATGCACCGTTCGCCGGGCGTTCTCTTCGATCATGATCGCGGCAAGACGCATAGCTCGGGCAAGCTTCTGTTTGCTGCGCGCGTTATTCCTTACCGTGGTTCGTGGCTCGATTTCGAATTCGACGCCAAGGACATCGTCAACGTTCGGATCGACCGTAAGCGCAAGATGCCTGTTACGGCATTGCTTTATGCGCTCGGCCTCGACAGCGAAGGCATCCTCAGCGAATTCTACGACACAGTCGTATGGGAGCGTGTTTCGGGCAAGAAGGGTGAAGGCTGGAAACTGCCTTATGATCCCGCCACATGGCGCGGCCAGAAGCCTTCCTTCGCTCTCGTCGATGCAAACACGGGCGAAGAAATCTTCGCTGCCAATCAGAAGATCACCCCGCGTGCCGCGAATAAAGCTGAAAAGGACGGCCTGAAGGATCTGCTGATCCCGACCGAGGAAATCATCGGCCGCTATTCCGCGCTCGACGTGATTGACGAGAAAACCGGCCGCATCTTCATCGAAGCCGGTGAAGAAGTGACCGTCGAAAACATCGAAGTGCTCGAAGCTGCCGGTCTCGACCGTCTCCAGCTGCTCGACATTGACGAGGTCAACACCGGCCCGTGGATCCGCAACACGCTGGCAATCGACAAGGCTGAGAACCGCGACGAAGGACTCGAGGCTATCTATAAGGTCATGCGTCCCGGCGAACCGCCAACGAAGGAAACCGCAGAAGCCCTGTTCGAAGGCCTGTTCTTCGACAGCGACCGCTATGACCTGTCGGCTGTTGGCCGCGTGAAGCTGAACATGCGTCTCGAACTTGACGCTGAAGACACTGTGACCACGCTGCGCAAGGAAGACATCCTTGCTGTGGTCAAGGAACTTGTCGGCCTTAAGGACGGCAAGGGCGATGTCGACGACATCGATAACCTCGGCAACCGCCGTGTACGTTCGGTGGGCGAGCTGCTAGAAAACCAGTATCGCGTCGGCCTGCTCCGCATGGAGCGTGCTGTTAAGGAGCGGATGAGCTCGGTCGATGTTTCGACTGTTATGCCCAACGATCTGATCAACGCGAAGCCGGCTGTTGCTGCAGTCCGCGAATTCTTCGGCTCGTCGCAGCTGTCGCAGTTCATGGATCAAACCAACCCGCTATCCGAAGTGACGCATAAGCGCCGGGTTTCGGCCCTCGGCCCCGGCGGTCTTACCCGTGAGCGCGCAGGCTTCGAAGTCCGCGACGTTCACCCGACCCACTATGGCCGTATCTGCCCGATTGAAACGCCGGAAGGCCCGAACATCGGCCTGATCAACTCGCTGGCATCGTTCAGCCGGGTCAATAAGTACGGCTTCATCGAAACGCCTTACCGCCTCGTCAAGGACGGCAAGGTGTCGAGCGACGTGCGTTATCTCTCCGCCATGGAAGAGCAGAAGCACACTGTTGCACAGGCATCGGCTGAACTCACCGAGAACGGCACGTTCGTTGAAGATCTCGTTTCCGCCCGTGAAAACGGCGAATTCGTGATGACGCCCAATGAAAACATCACGCTGATGGACGTTTCGCCCAAGCAGCTGGTGTCGGTTGCCGCATCGCTCATTCCATTCCTGGAAAACGATGACGCCAACCGCGCACTCATGGGATCGAATATGCAGCGTCAGGCTGTGCCTTTGGTGAAAGCCGAAGCACCGTTTGTCGGAACCGGCATGGAAGAAACCGTGGCTCGCGATTCAGGCGCTGCAATTTCCGCCCAGCGCGCAGGCGTAGTCGACCAAGTCGACGCGACCCGCATCGTGATCCGTGCATCGGGTGAAATCGAAGCTGGCCGGTCCGGCGTCGATATTTACACACTGCAGAAATTCCAGCGTTCGAACCAGAACACCTGCATCAACCAGCGCCCGCTTTGTAAGGTTGGCGACTTGGTAGAAGTCGGCGATATTCTGGCTGACGGTCCTTCGACCGATCTCGGCGAATTGGCACTGGGCCGTAACAGCCTCGTCGCCTTTATGCCGTGGAACGGTTACAATTACGAAGATTCGATCCTGATCAGCGAACGCATCGTGAAAGACGATGTGTTTACCTCGATCCACATAGATGAATTCGAAGTGATGGCCCGCGATACGAAGCTTGGCCCTGAAGACATCACCCGTGACATTCCCAACGTTGGCGAGGAAGCCCTGCGCAACCTCGACGAAGCGGGCATTGTCTACATTGGTGCCGAAGTGCATCCGGGAGATATTCTGGCCGGTAAGATCACACCAAAGGGTGAAAGCCCGAGGCCGCCGGAAGAAAAGCTCCTCCGCGCCATCTTTGGTGAGAAAGCCTCTGACGTTCGTGACACCTCGCTGCGTCTGCCCCCGGGGGTCGCTGGCACGGTTGTCGAAGTTCGTGTGTTCAACCGCCACGGCATCGAAGTCGATGACCGTACGCGGGCGATCCAGAACGAAGAAATCGAACGTCTGCGTAAGGATAGCCAGGATGAACGCGCTATCCTGAACCGTGCAACCTATAACCGCCTTGCAGACATGCTGCCGGGCCATAAGGTTTCTGCCGCGCCCAAGGGCGTGAAGAAGGGAGCGAAGATTGATCTGGAGCTCCTCGAAACGATCGAAAAGCACGAGTGGTTCAAGATCGCTGTTGCCGATGACAAGATGCAGACCCAGCTGGAAGCCGTAAAATTCCAGTATGACGAAGCCATCAAGATCATCGATGACAAGTTCGACGACCGTAAGGACAAGTTGGAACGCGGCGACGAGCTGGCTCCGGGTGTGCTCAAAATGGTCAAGGTCTTCGTTGCGGTGAAGCGCAAGCTGCAGCCGGGCGATAAGATGGCCGGACGCCATGGTAACAAGGGTGTAATCTCGCGCATCCTGCCAGCCGAAGATATGCCTTTCCTCGAAGACGGTACGCCGGTTGATATCGTGCTGAACCCACTTGGTGTGCCTTCGCGCATGAACGTGGGTCAGATTTTTGAAACCCACCTCGGCATGGCAGCCCGCGGGCTCGGTCAGCAGGTTACCGCTGCTCTGGAAGAATGGCGTGAAGCCAATCCGAACCCTGAGACGGCCAAGCCGCCGCAGGTCGTGACCGACAAGCTGAAGGAAATCTACGGCGAGCAATATCACGCAGAGCTGGACGCACGCTCGCCAACTGACGTGATCGAACTGGCGGGTAACCTCACCAATGGTGTTCCAATGGGTACTCCGGTATTCGATGGGGCGCGTGAGGCTGACGTGACCGACATGCTCATCCAGGCAGGCTTGCCCGGCAGCGGACAGGTTTCGCTGTATGATGGCCGCACGGGCGATTGCTTCGACCGCAAGGTTACCGTCGGCTACATCTACATGCTGAAGCTGCATCACCTTGTCGATGACAAGATCCACGCCCGTTCAATCGGCCCGTACTCGCTTGTTACCCAGCAGCCACTGGGCGGTAAGGCGCAGTTCGGCGGACAGCGCTTCGGTGAGATGGAGGTCTGGGCACTCCAGGCCTACGGTGCCGCTTATACGCTGCAGGAAATGCTGACTGTGAAGTCCGATGACGTCGTCGGCCGGACCAAGGTTTACGAATCAATCGTCAAGGGTGACGACACATTCGAAGCCGGCATTCCGGAAAGCTTCAACGTGCTGGTGAAGGAAATGCGCAGCCTCGGCCTGAACGTCGAACTGTCCTCGCTCGATAATGGCGAAGATGATGACGGCCTCGCGATAGCTGCGGAATAAGGGGTCGGCGGCCAAAACCGCCCCCCGCTTTCCACCTGAGATTTTCACCCCCCAAGGGATGACAAAATGAACGACCTGACAAAATTCACGAACCAGCTCGCAAAGCCGGAAACATTTGACCAGATCCAGATCGGGATTGCCTCGCCAGAGCGCATCCGTTCGTGGTCCTTCGGCGAGATCAAGAAGCCGGAAACCATCAACTACCGTACATTCAAGCCTGAGCGTGACGGCCTGTTCTGTGCCCGCATCTTCGGTCCGGTGAAGGATTACGAATGCCTGTGCGGCAAGTACAAGCGCATGAAGTATAAGGGCGTCGTCTGCGAGAAGTGCGGCGTCGAGGTAACCGTGACCAAGGTCCGCCGCGAGCGGATGGGCCACATCGAACTGGCTGCGCCGGTTGCGCATATCTGGTTCCTGAAATCGCTGCCTTCGCGCATCGGCTTGCTGCTCGACATGCAACTCAAGCAGCTTGAGCGTGTGCTGTATTTCGAAAGCTACATCATTACGGAGCCGGGCCTTACTCCCATGGAGAAGTTCCAGCTGCTGACCGAGGATGAACTCCTCGAAGCGCAGGACGAATACGGTGAAGACGCTTTCACGGCTGACATCGGTGCCTCTGCGGTCAAGACCATGCTAATGGATCTCGACCTTGAGCAGGAACGCGATGATCTGATGGAAGATCTGCGGACCACCAAGTCCAAGCTGAAGCCAGCCAAGATAATCAAGCGCTTGAAGGTCGTCGAAAGCTTCATCGATTCGGGCAACAAGCCTGAGTGGATGATCCTCGAAGTCGTGCCGGTTATCCCGCCAGAGCTGCGTCCGCTGGTGCCGCTGGATGGTGGCCGTTTCGCGACGTCCGATCTCAACGATCTCTATCGCCGCGTAATCAACCGTAACAACCGCCTGAAGCGTCTGATCGAACTGCGTGCGCCAGACATCATCGTGCGTAACGAGAAGCGCATGCTGCAGGAAGCCGTTGACGCATTGTTCGACAATGGCCGCCGCGGCCGCGTGATCACGGGCGCCAACAAGCGTCCGCTGAAATCGCTGTCCGACATGCTCAAGGGCAAGCAGGGCCGCTTCCGCCAGAACCTTCTGGGTAAGCGCGTCGATTATTCCGGTCGTTCGGTCATCGTTACGGGGCCAGAATTGAAACTGCATCAGTGCGGTCTGCCTAAGAAGATGGCGCTCGAGCTGTTCAAGCCGTTCATCTATGCGCGCCTCGATGCGAAGGGTCTGTCGATGACCCTGAAGCAGGCCAAGAAATGGGTCGAGAAGGAACGCAAGGAAGTCTGGGATATTCTCGACGAAGTGATCCGCGAGCATCCGGTTCTGCTGAACCGCGCGCCAACGCTTCACCGTCTTGGCATTCAGGCGTTCGAACCTGTGCTGATCGAAGGTAAGGCTATCCAGCTTCACCCGCTGGTCTGCTCGGCATTTAACGCCGACTTCGATGGTGACCAAATGGCCGTTCACGTGCCGCTTTCACTGGAAGCCCAGCTCGAAGCGCGCGTGCTGATGATGTCGACCAACAACATCCTCTCGCCAGCCAATGGCAAGCCGATCATCGTTCCTTCGCAGGATATGGTGTTGGGGCTCTACTATCTCTCCATGGAGAGCGTAGGCGAGCCGGGCGAAGGCATGATCCTAGCCGATATTGCCGAAGTTCATCAGGCGATTGAAGTTGGTGCGGTAACGTATCACTCCAAAATCACGACCCGCGTCCCGCAGACGGACGAAAAGGGCAAGCCTTACATGATGCGCGTGGAAACCACGCCAGGCCGTATGCTGCTGGGCGAATGCCTGCCGAAGTCGCACAAGGTGCCTTACGATACGATAAACCGCCTTCTGACGAAGAAGGAAATCGGTGACGTTATCGATCAGGTATACCGTCACACCGGCCAGAAGGACACGGTTCTGTTCGCCGATGCGATCATGACTTTGGGCTTCAAGCACGCGTTTAAGGCAGGTATCTCGTTCGGTAAGGACGACATGATCATTCCTGACAGCAAGGACGGCATGATCGTTGAGGCCAAGAAGCTGGTTGCCGACTATGAGCAACAGTATCAAGACGGTCTGATCACCCAGCAGGAAAAGTACAACAAGGTCATCGACGCGTGGAGCCGTACCGGTGACCAGGTCGCCGACGCCATGATGGAAGAGATCAAGGCCCGCCCCAAGGACAAGGACGGCCGCGAGGCGCAGATCAACTCGATCTACATGATGTCTCATTCAGGCGCGCGTGGTTCGCCCGCCCAGATGAAGCAGCTTGCCGGTATGCGCGGTCTGATGGCCAAGCCTTCGGGCGAGATCATCGAAACGCCGATCATCTCGAACTTTAAGGAAGGTCTGACCGTTCTTGAATACTTCAACTCCACCCACGGTGCCCGTAAGGGTCTCGCGGATACGGCGTTGAAGACGGCAAACTCGGGTTACCTGACTCGCCGTCTCGTCGACGTATCGCAGGATTGCGTCATCGTTGAAGAGAACTGCAAGACCAACAATGCGCTAACCATGCGTGCCATCGTTCAGGGCGGCAGCGTTATCGCTTCGCTCGGCGAACGTATCCTTGGCCGGACCACGGCTGAAGATCTCGTCGATGTGAAGACCGATAAGGTCATCGTGAAGTCGGGCACTTTGCTCGACGAAGCGATGGTGGTCGAAATCGAAGCGGCTGAAGTTCAGTCCGCCAAGATCCGCTCGCCGCTTGTCTGCGAAGCCGATCAGGGCGTTTGCGCGACCTGTTATGGCCGTGATCTTGCCCGCGGTACTCCGGTCAATATCGGTGAAGCTGTCGGCGTTATCGCTGCACAGTCGATCGGTGAGCCGGGCACCCAGCTTACGATGCGGACGTTCCACATCGGCGGCGCGGCGCAGGTCAACGAAACGTCGCACCTTGAATCGATCTCTGACGGTACCGTCGAATATCGCGATATGCCGACCATTCAGGATAAGCAGGATCGCCGCCTGTCGCTCGCCCGTTCGGGTGAGATGGTAGTCATCGATAATGAAGGGCGCGAGCGCGCCATTCACCGTGTGCCTTATGGTACCGTGCTGCTGTTCGAGCATGGCGCGAAGGTTAAGGAAGGTGACCGTCTGGCAGAATGGGATCCGTTCTCCCTGCCGATTATCACCGAAACTTCGGGCGTGGTGAAGTATCAGGACCTGATCGATACGAAGACCATGGAAGAGCGCGTGGATGACGCAACGGGTATTGCCCAGCGCGTGGTTACGGAAAACCGTTCGGTTGGCCGTGCGAAGAAGGAAGACCTTCGTCCTCGCCTGACCCTGCTTGGTGAAGGCCAAAGCGCCGATGACGACGAAACCGAAGCGCAGCGTTATATGCTCGCTCCGGGTACGACATTGTCGGTCGAAGACGGTCAGGAAGTGCAGGCAGGTGACATTCTTGCCCGTGCTTCACGCGAAGCTGCGAAAACGCGCGACATCACCGGCGGTCTGCCGCGTGTTGCCGAGCTGTTCGAAGCCCGCATCCCCAAGGACAGCGCTGTTATTGCCAAGATTTCGGGCAAGATCGAATTCGTCCGCGAGTATAAAGCCAAGCGCAAGATTGCGATTGTTCCCGAGGAGGGAGATCCGGTAGAGTATCTGATCGCGAAGACCAAGGTCATCGACGTTCAGGAAGGCGACTTCGTGAAGAAGGGCGACAATCTGATCTCAGGTTCGCCCGACCCGCACGACATCCTCGAAGTGCTCGGCATCGAACCGCTGGCTGAATATCTCGTTGCGGAAATCCAGGAAGTTTACCGTCTGCAGGGCGTGAAGATCAACGATAAGCACATCGAGACGATTGTTCGTCAGATGCTGCAAAAGGTTGAGATCACCAATGGCGGTGACACCACGCTGCTTGCCGGTGAACAAGTTGACCGTGAAGAAATGAACGAGATCAACGCGAAACTGGAACGCCGCCAGAAGAAGGCGGAAGGCAAGCCGATCCTGCTCGGGATCACCAAGGCGAGCCTGCAAACCCGCAGCTTCATCTCGGCCGCATCCTTCCAGGAAACGACCCGCGTGCTCACGCAGGCATCGGTCGAAGGCAAGAAGGATACGCTGGTTGGCTTGAAGGAAAACGTGATCGTCGGCCGGCTTATCCCGGCAGGCACCGGCGCGGCCATGAACCGTGTTCGCGTTACCGCCAACGCCCGAGACGCTGCGCTTCGTGCCCAGTATAAGAAGATGCAGGACGCATTGGCTGCAGCCGAAGCCGCCGAGGAAGAAGCGAAAGCCGAAGCCAAGGTCGAAGCAGCAGCAGAAGTAGCCGAAACCGCAGAATCGGTATTCGCGAAGCCTGCCGCTGAACCGGAAGCAGTCGAGGCCGAAGCCGAGGCTGAAGTCGAGACGCCAGCAGTGGAAGCTGAGCCGGAGGCTGTCGAAGCTGAACCGGAAGCGGAAGCAAAGCTAGAGGCTCCAGAAGCCGAGTAACCGGTTTCAAAACTGAACAATCAAGACCCCGCTGGAGCGATCCGGCGGGGTCTTTTGTTTGGCAAACGGACGGGCGATCCATTAGGCTCACGGAAAGACGATCCCTTCCAGGCGAAAGACAGGCAGCAATGAATTCGAAATTGGGGCAGGCGAACGGCACCGAGAGCGGGGGCTTTATGGTCTTTCTGCTTCTGGTCACGATCATTCTTGCGCTGGTCGTTTGGCCGTTCATCTCCGCGCTTTTGTGGAGCATGCTTGCGGCAATTATGTTCCAGCCGCTTTATCAGCGCATCCTCGCGAGATGGCCGACGCATCCGAGCCGAGCAGCCCTTGGGACCTTGGCGATTATCATTATCGCAGTCGTTGTGCCTGCTATCCTGATTGGCAGTGCGGTTTTGCGGCAGTCAATCGAACTATATTCCTCCATGAGTGAGGGGGAACTGGATTGGCCCGGCCTATTCAGCAGTTTCCATAATGCCCTTCCTGCACAGCTCCAGCAAATGCTCGACAATTCTGACTATGCAGAATTCAGCGCAGTGCAGCAGGGCGTCGAACAATTCGCCCAGGAAAGCGTCGGGTTCATCGCGCAGCAGGCGGTGGCCATTGGCGGCAGCGCACTCGCATTCGTCCTGTCGCTGGGCATCGGCATGTATGTCGTCTACTTTCTCCTGCGTGACGGGAAGTCGATAGGATCGAGCATCCGCAACGCGATGCCCTTACCGCGTGCGGTAGCGCAGCGGTTGAGCGACAAGTTTACGCTTATTATCCGTGCGACGATCAAGGGCTCTGTTGTCGTGGGGCTGGTGCAGGGCGCTTTGGGCGCGGCCACCTTCTGGGCGGTTGGCGTACCGTCAGCGATTCTCTTTGGCGTCCTGATGGCTATCTTCTCGCTGCTGCCCGCACTTGGTCCGGCGATTGTATGGGCTCCGGTCGCGCTCTACCTATTGGCGACCGGAGCTGTCTGGCAGGCGGTCGTTGTCGGCGTTTCGGGCGTCGCCCTGATCGGCATGGCGGATAATGTTTTGCGGCCTATTCTGGTGGGCCGCGATACGGGCATTCCTGACTGGATGATTCTCGTGACCACGCTCGGCGGTATCGCATCGCTTGGTCTTAGCGGCATCGTCCTGGGCCCGCTCGCTGCAGGCCTGTTTCTTGCCGGATGGGCGATCTACACCGAACAACGGGACGGCGTGGCGGGATAGTGACAAGCAACGCGGCTTTGCTATTCTCGCCAACCTTCCCTAACAGCAGCGATCTTCAATTAACTCACAGGAACCGTAACTTCCAATGCCTTCATTTTCCCAGCCTAGCTTCCAAGACCGCATCGCTCTGGCGAATAAAACCAAAGAGAAAGCCCTCAAGAAGTTAAAGGCCAAGCCGCAGCCGACCGAGGCGGAGCTTGCCGAGCGTAAGGCAGCACATGAAGCCCGTGAAGCGGCCAAGGCTGCCAAGCGTGCTGAGAAGCTCGCAGAACGTGAGAAGGTGAAGGCTGAGAAGGAAGCCGCAAAGCAGGCCGAACTGAAGGCCAAGCAGGAACGGAAAGCAGCTGAAGAAGCGGCAAAACCGCCCAAGTTGACCGAAGATGAAAAGAAAGCCATCCGCGACGAGCGTTATGCCGCCCGTAAAGCGCGTAAGAAAAAGAAAAAGCGCTAAACTGGTTTAGCGGCGCGGGCCCTCAAGAATAGGCCATCCGCTCCACCGCTTCCAGACATCTCAGCGCCCCCGGATCGCCAAATGGTGAGAGCTGGGTCATGAACAATCCGCCGATGCCCTTGGCCGGATCGATCCAGAAATAGCTGTTGAATATGCCGGCCCATGCGAGGCTGCCTGCGCTGCGGCGGCCTTCGATTGGTTCGGGATTGGTGAGGAAGCCCAGCGTCCAGCCGGTGTGCTGATCGGGGAATTGGTCGAAAGGCTGCGCTATATCGGGCATGCTGGTGCCCATTGCACCGGCGCGAAGGTCGCCGATCTGGTTGGTGCTCATTGCTTTGACGTTTTCGGCAGACAGAATCCGCACGCCTTCCAGCTGTCCGTCATTCAACATCATCTGGATAAACCGCGCGTAATCTGCCGCAGTGGACGTCAGCCCGCCGCCGCCGGAATTAAATTCGCCCCCGCCGATGAACAAAGGCAAGATGCCAAGCTGGCCATCCGGCTGGCGGACATGCACCTTTGCCGCTTCATCGGGCAATTCTGAGCGGAAAGCGGTGTGAGCCATGCCGAGCGGCTCAAATACATTGGCCTGCAGATAATCCTGCAGGCTCATGCCCGTGACAGCTTCAATCACGAGGCCGACCCAGTCGGTCGATACGCCATATTCCCACCTATCCCCCGGGTCGAACAGCAGCGGCATAGTTACACTGGCCTTGCTGCCTGGTGCTGGCATTCCGGCGTGCTGGAAATGCTTGAGCACCTCCGGCTGGACGAAGATATAGCCCAGCCCCGACGTATGGGTGAGCAAATGCCGCAAGGTAATCGGACGCGCAGCGGGGCGGGTGTTTGGCCGTCCGTCCAGCTCGAACCCGGTAATCACCTGTGGGTCGGCGAGAGCAGGCAGCACATCCCGGATTGGCGCATCGAGCGAGAGCTTGCCTTGCTCGACCAGCTGCAGCGCACCGAGGGTGACCAGCGGTTTCGTCATGGACGCAATCTGGAAGATCGTGTCCTCCGTCATTGGCGCACCGCTCACCGCATCGGCCATTCCGAATGCTCGCGAATAGGTCACGCCATTCGCATCAGTGATCAGGGCCACGCCGCCGGGCATTCCGGCATTGTCGAAGGCGGTTTGGAGCAATGTGTCATCAATCATTTCGTATGCGTATCAGCAGCAAAGCGCTTGTGAAAGCAGCATTGCTCCGACTACATCCATCCTATGACCGATACGCTCACAATTACGCTTTGCCAGATGAACCAAAACGTCGGGCATATGACCGAAAATGCCGATGAAATGCTGGAACTTCGCCGTAAGGCAGCGACGCGCAGTCCGGCGATTGATCTGGTGATGTATCCCGAGATGCAGCTGATCGGATATCCGCCAGAAGATATGATCCTGAAGCCTGCGCTGCTTGAGAAAGCGGCTGAGGAGCTGGAGCGGATGGCGCTCGCCACAGCCGATGGTGGCCCCGCGATGATTGTCGGCACAGTGATCCGCGAGGGCGATGACCTCTATAATGCTGTGACCCTGCTGGACGGGGGCAAGATCGCTGCAGTGCGCTATAAGGACGAGCTGCCCAATTACGGCACCTTTGACGAGAAACGCCACTTCACCTCAGGCCCGCTGCCCGATCCGGTCGAGTTTCGCGGGGTCAAACTCGGCCTGCCGATCTGCGAGGATATCTGGCACCCGTCCGTCTGCTCACACCTGAAAGAGCAAGGCGCTGAAATCCTGCTGTCGCCCAACGGCAGCCCCTATGAAATTGATAAGGACGAGCTGCGGATTGAGGGCGTCGCCAAACAGCGCGCCATCGAAACGGGCCTGCCGATGGCTTACCTCAACCGCATTGGCGGGCAGGACGAGCTGGTGTTCGACGGCGCGAGTTTCGTAATCAATGGCGACGGCGAAGTAGTGATCCAGATGCGCGATTGGGAGCCTGAAACCATCGATACGGTCTGGAAGCGGGGAGTAGACGGTTGGTACTGCGAGCCGGGCGAGAAACACGAACTCTCTGACCACCCTGA
>JBBKVP010000061.1:0-14279 GCA_037968495.1 Pontixanthobacter sp.
CACGATATTCTCGTCGCCAATCTGGCGGGCAAGCCCACTGCGGAACCCAACTTCCTTCGCTTCGTGACCGGGCGGCGTAAGAAGTTCTGGAACAAGAACGTGGTGGCCTTGGGATTGGCGGCCGGTTTCATGGAGCCTTTGGAGTCCACCTCAATCCACCTTGTCAACACCGGCATAAACAAGCTGATCGCATTGCTTTCGCTGGACGGTATTACGCAAAATCAGGAGGACGCATTCAACCGGTTGACCGGCAAGGAATACGACCGGATCCGCGACTTTCTGATCCTGCATTACAACGCGACAACGCGCGACGATTCCGAGTTCTGGAATTACTGCCGGACCATGGAAGTCCCGGCGAGCCTGACCGAGAAAATGGAACTGTTCCGCCAGAATGGGCAAATCTTCCGCGAAGATGACGAGCTGTTTACTGAAACCAGCTGGGCCGCCGTAATGATGGGCCAAGGCATCCAGATGCGCGGCCACGGGGTGGTCGCCGGATCGGTTTGCGATGCGGGCACCACGAAGGAACTCGACGAGATGGAGAAGTCGATCCGTTTTCTGGTGCAGAGCATGCCAACCCACGATCAGTTTCTGCAGCATTATTGCCCGGCGGCCGGCTGAGTTAACCCTTAACGGTCGGCATTCCGCTGGGCGGTGTCGGCATGGTCAGACCGGAAACTTTTTTGGGGCGATAAGGGCCTTCCAGCTCACCGAGTTCTGCATCTGTTAGTTCGAGATCGACGGAGGCCAAGGCCCCTTCCATATGCCTCGGCTTGCTCGCGCCGATGATCGGTGCCGCAACGCCTTTCGTGAAGTGCCACGCAAGGCCAACGGTCGCCCGCGATACGCCCCGCGCTTCGGCAATCTTCCCAACAGCTTCCACAATTGCGCGGTCGGCATTATCGCCTTCGCCATAGAGATGCTCGTTCATCGCGTCGCTGTCGTTTCTCTGTGTGGTTTCGTCCCACGCTCGGGCGAGTTTGCCGCGCGCAAGCGGGCTCCACGGGATCAGACCAACGCTCTCGTCATGGCAGAGCGGGATCATCTCGCGCTCTTCCTCGCGGTAAAGCAAATTAAGGTGGTTCTGCATTGACACGAACGGCGTCCAACCATTGCTGCGCGCCACTTCCTGTGCGCGGGCGAATTGCCATGCATGCATGGAGGATGCTCCAATGTGCAGCGCCTTGCCCGCCTTTACGATATCGTGCAGCGCTTCCATCGTTTCTTCCGCAGGAACCTCGTCATCCCAGCGGTGGATTTGCAGCAGATCGACATATTCCATATCTAGCCGTTTCAGACTGGCATCAATGGCCGCGAACAAGGCCTTGCGTGAATTGCCGCGTGTATTCGGGCCAAGCCCCCACGGGAAATACGCCTTGGTCGCAACCACCACTTCATCGCGCCGGGCAAGCTCTTTGAGCGCACGCCCGAGCACTTCCTCCGAGGCGCCATTTGAATAGATGTTCGCAGTATCGAAGAAGTTGATCCCGCCTTCCAGCGCTTGGCGGTAGAAGGGCCTGCTCTGCTCTTCATCCAGCACCCAATCATGGTGCCCCTTCTTCGGATCACCATAAGTCATGCATCCTAGGCAAAGCCGCGATACGTTGAGGCCGGTGTTACCAAGGCGGGTGTATTTCATGGGAATATCTTCCTAGCTCAAAGCGTCATTCCGCCATCGGCAATGATCGTTTGGCCAACAACATAGGCTGACATTGGCGAGGCGAGGAACATGGCGACGCCCGCCATCTCGTCAGGAGTGCCATAGCGGTGCAGCGGAATCATTCGAAGCGCTCCAGCGCTTCGCTTCTCGTCCTTGGTAACTACCGTGGTCATCTTGGTTTCGACGAAGCCAGGCGCGATACCGTTCACGCGGATACCGTCACGCGCCCATGCTTGCGCCAGCGTTTTGGTCAGGCTGGCCGATGCTGCTTTCGATGCGGCATAGGCAGGATTGCCGACCATTGCGTTGAAGCTGGCGATGGAGTTCAGAATGATCAGCGCGCCCTTGGTATCGCGCAAGGCAGAGTGGAACTTGCGCGCACAATCCATCACGGAATTGATGTTCACATCCATCACATTGTCCCAGCCCTCTCGGCCATATTCGCGCTGGTCATACAGGACGATGCCTTGGCTCAGGACTAATGTATCGAGCGTGCCTCCGGGAAGTTCATACGCATCCAGCGCCGCACGGTCGGTTACATCGAGCTGCTGATAATGCAGACCGTCCATGTGTGAACCGTCCACCCCGGCATAGTCTTCGGCTTTCGCCCGCGTGCCGGTAATATGAACGCTTGCACCGCGAGCGCGAAAGTTTTGCGCAATGCCGTTACCGATCCCGCTCGACCCTCCAATGACCAGAACTGTCTTGCCGGAAAAGTCGAGTGGATCAGTCATAGTTTAGTCCCTTGGATTGGGTGGTTCAGTAGTGCTTACATAGACGCTTACATCGAGCGCGCGATGACCATTTTCATGATCTCGTTTGATCCGCCGTAAATCCGGCTGACGCGGCTGTCGCGGAACATCCGCGCGATAGGGTAATCGTTGATATATCCGGATCCGCCATGCAGTTGCAGACATTTATCGACCACCTCGCCCTGCAATTCGGTAATCCAGTACTTCGCCATACATGCGGTCGGCACGTCCAGCTTGCCCTCGAGATGCTTGGCAATGCAATCATTGACGAACACCTTCGCCGCTGTACCGCGGGCCTTCAGATCAGCCATTACGAACTGCGTATTCTGGAAATCCCAGATTGTTTTGCCGAAGGCTTTGCGCTCTTTTGTGAACTTGATCGTTTCCTCTAAAGCGCGCTCGATCACGGTCATGCCGCCCATCGCGATGATCAGGCGTTCCTGCGGAAGCTCGCCCATCAGCTGGTAGAAGCCCTTGCCCTCTTCCCCGCCGAGCACATTGTCGCTGGGAACGAAAACATCGTCGAAAAACAATTCGGAGGTGTCCTGCGCATCCAGCCCGATCTTGTCGAGCTTCTTGCCGCGCTGGAACCCCTCTGCACCCTCTGTTTCCAGCAGCAACAGCGAAATGCCCTTAGCACGTTCGTTCGGGTCGGTTTTCGCAACCACGATGATGAAATCAGCAATCTGGCCGTTGGAAATATAAGTCTTGGCGCCGTTCAGCCTGTAACCATTGCCGTCTTTCAGCGCGGTAGTCGTGATGCTTTGAAGGTCAGAGCCCACGCCCGGCTCGGTCATGGCGATAGCACTCACCAATTCGCCGGAAACCAGCTTGGGAAGGTACTTCTTTTTCTGCTCTTCGGTCCCGTGGCGCACCAGATAGGGCAGTATGATCGTGTTATGCAGGCTGGCGGCGAAGCCATCAACGCCGTGAATACCCTGCTGGTCAATGACAACCATCTCATGGCGGAAGTCGCCGCCATGGCCGCCATATTCTTCCGGGACTGAACTGCCCAACAGGCCCGCCTCACCCGCCTCGTTCCAGAATTCGCGTTCGACCTGGCCGTCTTCGCGCCATTTGAGCACCCGTTTTTCAGGCGCATGTTTGGCGTAGAATTTCCCAACTGCGTCGGCGAAGATCGAAATCTCCTCCTCAGCCATAAATTCGGGTGCGGGGACATCAATGGCGGCCATGCTGCGAATCCTTCATGTTTAATCGTTCGATTAAACTGCTTGTAACACGCCGACTGCATCGGGCAACAGATTGCGCAGATTGATCTGCTGTTTATAGGACCACGCATGGAATTGATCGGACCAACATCGCAAAGCTACATCTCGCAGCGCAGCCGTCTGCATTTTGCCGACTGGGGCAATCCGGAAGCACCGCCGCTGATACTGCTGCACGGCGGGCGCGATCATTGCCGCAATTGGGACTGGACCGCCGAGGCGCTGCGGAAGGACTGGCACATTATCTGCCCCGACCTGCGTGGCCACGGCGACAGCGAATGGACCAGCACCGGCTATTATCCTCTGATGTCCTATGTCTATGATCTGGCGCAGTTGATCCACCAGAACGAATGGGCACCGGTTACTATCGTCGCACATTCTATGGGCGGAAATGTCGCGCTGCGCTATGCCGGGATGTTCCCAGAGAAAGTCCGCAAGCTGGTCGCCATCGAAGGGCTCGGTCCATCGCCGACACGCCAAGCGGAACTGGACAAAAACCCTTTTTACGAACGCTGGGGAGGGTGGATCGAGAACAAGCGCAACGCCACATCACGCACCCCGCGCCGCTACGAAACATTCGAGGATGCGCTCAAGCGGATGCAGGGCGAAAACAGCTATCTCTCGGACGAGCAGGCGCGGCATCTGACGCTGCATGCCGTCATGCGGAACGAGGATGGCACTTTCAGCTGGAAGTTCGACCCGCATATGCATGTCTGGCCGCCAGACGATTTCGGACCGGAACAGATGCAAGAGCTATGGGGCCGGATCACTTGCCCAACGCGTCTGATCTACGGCAATGATAGCTGGGCCTCAAACCCCAAGGGCGACGGGCGGATGAAGCACTTCGGCGATAATGTTAGCCTGACAAGCTACGACCGCGCCGGACACTGGGTACATCACGACCGCTTCGATGACTTCGTGCAGGAACTGAAAGACTTTTTGTAACTCTGCTGCAATAGAAGGTTAGCCAATCACACCCGAAGCACGTAGATTGACAATATCGGCATCAGTCATTTCTATGCCGCGCAAAATGTCGTCCGTGTCGTTGCCCGGTGCAACTGCAGGTTTAGGAATAGCCGTGGCGGTTGCGCTGTAACGCGGCGCCGGCGCAGGTTGCAGATCGCCGCCTACCTCGACAAAAGTTCGGCGCGCCTGATTGTGCGGGTGATCAGGAGCTTCACCCAGCGACAGGACTGGCGCGAAGCAAATGTCAGTATGCTCCATCAGCGCGCACCATTCGTCGCGGGTTTTAGTTTTGAATAGATCGGTCAACTTGGCTTTCAATGATGGCCAGGCGCTGCGGTCCATCTGGCGATCGAACTC
Source organism: Pontixanthobacter sp. (assembly GCA_037968495.1). Taxonomy (GTDB): domain Bacteria; phylum Pseudomonadota; class Alphaproteobacteria; order Sphingomonadales; family Sphingomonadaceae; genus Aestuarierythrobacter. Next base: position 4,962 of record JBBKVP010000061.1, read on the forward strand.
GGCGTCGTCTTTGAGGCCGGCGATCCGCCGCAGTTCGTCGTAGAATTGCGGTTCGATCGAGCCGAGCGAGACAAATCCGCCATCGGCGCACTCATAAGTGTCGTAATAATGTGCGCCGGTATCGAGCATATTGGTGCCGCGCTCGTCGCTCCAGACACCCATGTTGCGCATACCCTGGATCATGCTCATCAGAACTGCAGTTCCGTCAGTCATGGCGCAGTCGATCACTTGGCCTTCACCGCCGCGCGCAACGTTCAGAAGCGCGTTCGACATACCAAACGCCAGCATCATGCCGCCGCCGCCAAAATCGCCGACCATATTAATTGGTGGCGTCGGTTTTTCGCCCGCCCGGCCATAGTGATGCAGCGCTCCGGCGAGAGCGATGTAGTTGATGTCGTGGCCAGCCGCATGGGCATAGGGACCGGTCTGGCCCCAGCCGGTCATGCGTCCATAGACAAGCTTCGGATTATCAGCGAGCAGCACATCGGGGCCGAGCCCGAGACGCTCCATCACACCAGGGCGGAAACCTTCGATGATCCCGTCAGCGCTTGCGCAAAGTTTGCGCACTAGAGCCAAGCCTTCAGCGCTCTTCAAGTTCACCGCGATGGATTTGCGGCTGCGCGCGAGCACATCCTTACTGCTTTGCGGCGTAGTCCCGCCCTTCTTGCCGTCAGCGCGATCAATGCGGATCACTTCTGCGCCGTGGTCGGCGAGCATCATGCCGCAAAACGGTCCTGGCCCGATTCCGGCAAATTCGACAATGCGGACGCCGTGGAGCGGGCCGGGCATAGCCTTACTTACCCGTCCAGTTGGGCTTGCGCTTTTCGGCAAATGCAGCCGAGCCTTCACGTGCGTCTTGCGACATGAACACCTGCGGCAACAATTCCGCCTGCTTCTTGTAGCGTTCTGCAATCGGCCAGCTGCGCGATTCTTCGATGATCTGCTTTGAAACGCGCACTGCAACCGGGCCGTTGGCGGTGATGATTTGGGCGAGTTCCTTGGCAGCATCGAGTGCAGGTCCGTCAGTAACGCGGTTGATCAGGCCGATCTGATGTGCGCGTTCTGCCCCGATGAACTCACCGGTGAGCGCCAGCTCCATTGCCACCTTATGCGGGATGAGGTCAGGCAGGATCATTAGCCCGCCCGCAGCCGCAGCGAGCCCGCGCTTTGCCTCAGGAATGCCGAATTTCGCGGCGCTGTTGGCCACCACCAGATCGCAGGCGATCATCAGTTCAAGCCCACCCGCCAGCGCATAGCCTTCAACCGCAGCGATCAGCGGCTTGACCGGCTTTTGCTCGGTCAGCCCACCAAAACCGCGCCCTTCGACGAATGGCCGCTCGCCGCGCAGGAAGCCCTTGAGGTCCATGCCCGAACAGAAAGTTCCGCCAGCCCCGGTCAGTATGCCGACGCGCAAATTGTCATCGGCATCGAGCCGGTCGAGCGCAGCCGCAATTCCTTCAGATGCCGCCTTGGTCATGGCATTCTTGGCTTCCGGCCGGTTAATCGTGATGATCAGAATGCCGTCTTCTTCCTGCGTGAGAACTTCTTCGGTCATTTCCTGTTCCTTCGGATTTGTCTGAATACCCCACTTGCGGTGAGGCGCTTGAAGGCATATTTAATCGAGCGATTAAACATGTCCACCCCATAAGGAGCTAGCCGCCATGACCGATGCCTATATTATTGACGCAGTCCGCACCCCTCGCGGGATCGGCAAAGTCGGCAAAGGCGCGCTTGCCGCGAGCCATCCGCAGCATCTTGCTGCAACTGTTCTGAAGGCGCTGGCCGAGCGCAACTCGCTCAACACCAAGGATGTCGACGATGTTATCTGGTCGACCTCCACTCAAAAGGGCAAACAGGGCGGCGATCTGGGTCGGATGGCTGCGCTGGACGCGGGCTATGACATCACCAGTTCTGGCATGACGCTCGACCGTTTCTGCGGCGGCGGCATCACCACTGTGAACCTTGCAGCAGCGCAGGTTATGAGCGGGATGGCTGATTGCGTAGTTGCTGGCGGCACCGAAATGATGAGCTTTACTTCCGACATCACCCAGCAGGAAATGGCAGCCGGCTTCGCGCCGCCGATGATGGGTTCGGGCAACGAGCGCCTACAAAAAATTCACCCCCAGTCGCATCAGGGCATTTGCGGTGACGCCATTGCCAGCATGGAAGGATTCACTCGCGAGGAGCTTGACGCTCTTGGCTTGCGCAGCCAGCAGCGCGCCGATGTCGCGATCAAGGAAGGCCGTTTCGACAAGAGCCTAATCCCGGTTATTGACGATGAAGGCAATGTCCTGCTCGATCATGAGGAATTCCCGCGCCCGCAAACCACCGCTGAAGGTCTAGCTGAATTGCAGCCCAGCTTCGCCAAGATTGCCGACGTGCCAATCGATCAGAACGGCAACACTTTCCGCAAGCTGATCAACCAGAAATACCCTGATCTCGACATCCAGCATTTCCACCATGCCGGTAATTCATCAGGCGTGGTCGACGGGGCCGCTGCGATCTTGGTCACGTCCAAGGAATATGCAGAGAAGAACGGTCTGAAACCGCGTGCCCGCATCGTTGCGACCGCCAATATGGGCGATGACCCGACGCTGATGCTCAACGCACCGGTTCCCGCAGCCAAGAAGGTTCTGGCAAAGGCAGGTCTGACAAAGGACGATATCGATCTGTGGGAAATCAACGAAGCGTTTGCTGTCGTGGCGGCTAAGTTCATTCGCGACCTCGATCTGGATATCGAGAAGGTCAATGTGAATGGCGGGGCCATCGCTTTGGGCCATCCAATCGGCGCGACCGGCTCGATTTTGATCGGCACGATGGTTGATGAGTTGGAGCGCCAGAACAAGCGCTACGGCCTCGTAACAATGTGCGCAGCGGGCGGCATGGCCCCGGCGATCATTATCGAACGTGTCTGATGAATTTCGCAGAGTGTTTCACTTCGCTTGATTACATTTGAAACTGGGAGCAGAGGCGGCGAAACCCTGATAGGATTCGCCGCCTTATGACCAAGCCCGCAGCCTTCTCTGACCGCAGCACATTTCGCGCCGCTTACCGGCATGAAGAAAATGACTGCGCTCTGGAACGAATGCGGCAGGCGGCACCGGCATCTGCAGTGCATGAAGAAGCTGCAGCACTCGCAACAAAACTGATTGAGGGTGCGCGCCGCCGTAAGGCCAGCGGCATTGATGCTTTCCTTCATCAATATGGTCTCGCGACGGAAGAAGGCATAGCCCTGATGTGCCTCGCCGAGGCGCTATTGCGCGTGCCAGACCACGCGACTGCCGATGCGCTAATCCGCGACAAGCTGGGCGGCATTGAATGGGCGGAACATATGGGTGAAAGTTCGTCCACCTTCGTCAACGCCGCGACATTTTCGCTGATGCTGACAGGCGAAGTTCTCGAACGCCCCGACGAACACCAACGCAGTATGGGTGCGACCTTGAAGCGCACTATTGGCCGTTTGGGCGAGCCGGTGATCCGCAAAGCAACACTTCAGGCTATGAAAATTCTTGGCGGACAGTTCGTCTTTGGACGGACCATCGATGAAGCACTCAAGCGGGCCAAGCCAGAGCGCGCAGAAGGCCTGACGCACAGCTTCGATATGCTGGGCGAAGCGGCGATGACGTTCGATGACGCCGAGCGCTACCGCGTCTCCTATGCGAACGCGCTTGACCGCCTGACGCAAGAAGCCGGTGCCGGAGTCGTTCGCTCGCCCGGCATTTCGGTGAAATTATCCGCGCTCCATCCGCGTTACGAATTCCTGCACGTCAAAGAAGTGAAGGCAGACCTCGTCCCGATCCTCAAAGATCTGGCGATGAAAGCGCGCGATGCAGGCATCCACTTTACCGTTGACTCTGAGGAAGCGGACCGGCTCGAACTATCGATGGACATTATCGAAGCGCTAGTCGCTGATGATGAGTTGTTTGAAACCGGCTGGTCAGGTTTCGGTATAGCAATCCAGGCCTATCAAAAACGCGCTGTTCCATTGTGCGACTGGGTGGCCAAGCTTTCCCGCAAATATGGCCGCCGCCTGATGGTTCGCCTCGTGAAAGGCGCTTATTGGGACACAGAAATTAAGCTCAGCCAAGTGGGCGGTTATAGCGACTTTCCAGTATTCACGCGCAAGGTTTCGACCGATGTGTCCTACCTCGCTTGTGCCGCACGGCTGATTGAGGCCAGTGACGCGATCTATCCGGCCTTTGCTACCCATAACGCGTACACGGTCGGTGCGATCAAAGCGCTCGCAGGCGCGGATACAGAATTCGAATTCCAGCGCCTGCACGGCATGGGCGAAGATGTATTCCAGGAGCTTGCGGAGCTTGAACGGCGCGCCGGAAACAAAGTCACGCCTGTGCGGATTTACGCCCCGGTTGGCGGGCATAAGGACTTGCTCGCCTATCTTGTCCGCCGCTTGCTTGAAAACGGCGCAAACTCCTCGTTTGTAAACCGCATGGCCGATGCCGAAGTGCCGGCCAGCGAATTGACGACCGATCCGGTCGCCGATCTCGCCGCGCTCGAGCCAAAGCGGAACCCATCCATCCCGCTACCCGCTAATATCTTCCCCAACCGCGTGAATAGCGCAGGCGTCGATCTGAGCGATCCGACTGTTCTTCAGCCGCTCGCTGAACGTCTGGAAGGCCTGAAGAATCTCCACTGGGATGCGCAGCCGACCTTCATTTCTGACAGCGAGGCCGAAGTTGCTCCGATCACCAAACCGCAGGATCTGACACTCGAAGTGGGAACCCGCCGCGATGCGCTGGCGGAGGAAGTCGAAGGCGCGATCGGGCTGGCGAAGGCCATCCAACCGGGCTGGAATGCGCTTGGCGGCGAAAAGCGCGCTTTGCTGCTCGAAGCGGCGGCGGACCTGTTTGAAGTACACACAGATGAGTTCCTATCACTCTGCCAGCGCGAGGCGGGCAAGACGCTGCCTGACGCAGTGTTAGAATTACGCGAAGCAGTCGACTTCCTGCGCTACTACGCTGGCGAAGCGCGGCGACTTTTCACCTCCCCCACGATCCTTCCCGGCCCGACCGGTGAGGAAAATCGTCTCTCGCTCGCAGGCCGCGGTGTCTTTGCCACGATCAGCCCGTGGAACTTTCCGCTCGCGATCTTCATCGGCCCAGCAGCCGCAGCGCTCGCCGCTGGCAACACCGTAGTCGCGAAGCCCGCCGAACAAACGCCGCTGATCGCCGCGTTAGCGATTAAGTTATGCCATGAAGCAGGCATTCCAGCCGAGGTGCTCCAACTGCTGCCCGGCGCGGGCGATGTTGGCGAGATGATCACTTCCGATTCGCGCCTTGCTGGTGTTGCCTTCACCGGATCAACCAACACGGCCCGCGCAATCAACCGCTCGCTGGCTGCACGTGAGGGACCGATCGCGACGTTTATCGCGGAGACCGGCGGTCAAAATGCCATGATTGTCGATTCCTCCGCCCTGCCGGAACAAGTAACGCGCGACGTGGTCGCCAGCGCCTTCCAGAGCGCGGGTCAACGCTGCTCGGCATTGCGGATGCTATATCTGCAAGACGATATTGCGGACGAAATGCTGGCGATGATCCGGGGGGCTTTCGAAGCGCTCAACATCGGCGATCCGGCGATACTTTCGACTGACGTAGGGCCTGTAATCGACCCAGATGCCAAGGCCGCGCTAGAGCGTCATGTTGCGCGCCGTAAAAAGGCTGGCTTCGAAGTCTGGCGGCGCAAGATGCCGCGCGGCCTGACGGATGGCTGCTTCGTTGCGCCGACTATCATCGAGCTCAATTCCATTCTCGACCTTAAGCGCGAGAACTTCGGCCCGATTCTTCATGTCGCGCGGTTCAAGGCAGAGAACCTCGAACAAGTGATTGAAGATATCAACGAAACGGGTTTCGGCCTGACCCTTGGTCTGCATAGCCGCATCGAAGGCACGAGGCGCTTTGTCGAAGCCCGCGCGAAAGTCGGCAATTTCTACGTAAATCGCAACCAGATCGGCGCGGTAGTGGAGAGCCAACCATTCGGCGGCGAAGGCCTGTCCGGCACCGGCCCGAAAGCTGGCGGTCCGCATTATGTCGCGCGATTTGCAACCGAACGGGTGGTCTGTATCGACACTACTGCGGCGGGCGGAAATGCGGCATTACTGGCGGGATAAGTTTCCGGTTCAAATTCAGCGCATCCGGCGTTATGTAACCGTCCATGCATAAATTTCTAGCTTTGCTACTATCGCTTGTCGCCTTCGGCTGGTCCCCTGCCGCTCTGGCTGATGTGACCGTGTCATTCCATAGCTTCAACGGCTCAATGTTCTTTGGCCGTTATCCGCACACATTCGTTGTGTTCGAAGGGACGCTGGATGACGGGACGCCGGTAGACCAGAATTTCGGCTTCACCGCGAAGACCGCTGGCCCCGCTGTTCTTGCTGGTCCGGTTAGCCATGAAATCGTGATCGAGAAGCAGAAAGAGATCAAGAAAACCAACCGGCATTTCTCTCTCAAAATCAGCGATGCCAAGTATCGGGCAATGGTTGCAGAGATGCGCCGCTGGCGTGACGCGCCCGGCAAATATTACAACCTCGACAGCCGCAATTGCATCCACTTCGTTGGCAAGATGGGTGAGATAGCGGGGCTGAAAGTTGCCTACCCGAAGAAGATGGTTCGCAAGCCCAAGAGTTGGCTGAACTATATTATCGAACTTAATCCGTCTTTGGCCGCCAAGCAGATCAAGTAGGATTCAAGGCTGCCCGCCCCCAATCGCCTAATTCTTTTTTAGCTCTGACCTGCTAACCAGCGGCGCATGGCCATTTTGATTACCGGAGCAGCTGGATTTATCGGTGCTGCGCTTGCCGAGCGTTTGCTCGCACGCGGCGAAACCGTAATCGGCATCGATAACCTCAACGACTATTATCAAGTGTCCTTGAAGGAAGCGCGCCGCGACCGATTGACCGCGATGGGCGGCAATCGTTTTACCTTCATGCCGCAAGACTTTTCCGACATGGTTGGTCTGGAGGCCGCGCTTGACGGACACGCCTTGGAAGCCATTGCCCATCTCGGCGCGCAAGCTGGCGTCCGCTACTCGCTCGAAAACCCGCACGCCTATGTTCAGGCCAATCTGGTTGGCCACGTGAATATGCTCGAGCTGGCTCGCCGCCGCGAAGTCCAGCATATGGTCTATGCCAGTTCAAGTTCCGTCTATGGCGGCAATGACAAGGTGCCATTCTCGGTAGAAGATCGCGCAGACCACCCCGTGTCACTCTACGCTGCGACAAAAAAAGCGGACGAGCTGATGAGTGAGACCTACGCCCATCTCTACCGCATCCCGCTGACGGGCCTGCGCTTCTTTACGGTTTACGGACCGCGAGGCCGCCCGGATATGGCACCGTGGCTGTTTACGGAGCGCATTCTCGCGGGACGCCATATCAAGGTATTCAACCACGGCGATATGTACCGCGACTTTACCTATATTGACGACATAGTCAGCGGCATCGTCGCCTGTCTGGACGGACCGCCGACCGATGATGGGGCGGAGAAACCCGGCGGCAGCACCAAACCGCATGCCATCTATAATATCGGCAACCATCGCAGCGAGAAGCTGATGCGATTTATCGAGATCATCGAAGACGCTTGCGGCCGCAAGGCCGAGATCGAAATGCTACCGATGCAGGCCGGCGATGTACCGCGCACTTTCGCCGACATTGAGGCGATTGCCAAAGATCACGGTTATGCCCCGACTACGACTATCGAGCAGGGTTTGCCGAAATTTGTGGACTGGTACCGGGAATATCACGGGGTCTAGCCAAGGAACCTTGCCAGCCGCGCTGCAGTAGCGCAGCACCCATGCATGGCGATTCTCAGCGACAAATGGATCCGGCAGCAAGCCCAGGATCACGGAATGATCGAACCCTTTGTGGAGGCGCAGCGCCGCGATGGCTGCATTTCCTACGGGCTCAGTTCTTATGGGTATGACGCGCGCGTCGCGCCCGAATTCAAGATCTTCACCAATGTGAATAGCAGCGTTGTCGATCCCAAGAAGTTCGATCCGGACAGCTTCGTCGACCGCGAAACAGATTGCTGTATCATTCCCCCCAACAGTTTTGCGCTCGCCCGCACGGTGGAATATTTCCGCGTCCCGAACGATGTGCTCGTGATCTGCCTTGGCAAATCCACCTATGCGCGCTGCGGAATCATCGTAAATGTCACGCCGCTTGAACCGGGCTGGGAAGGCCATGTGACGCTAGAGTTTTCCAACACCACCCCGTTGCCAGCCAAAATCTACGCCAATGAAGGCGCCTGCCAGTTCCTGTTCCTCCAAGGTAACGAGCCTTGCGAGACAACCTATGCAGACCGGGCCGGCAAATATATGGGTCAGCGCGGGGTTACGTTGCCAAAGCTTTAGACCTGTTGCTCCGCCATGCCGTAACGGCTTTGACTCGCTCTCACAGCGCGCCCATGAAAGAGTTCACTTATTAGGAGAGAACCGCGTGAAGAAAGCCGACCGCCCCTTCGATATCGTTGTTTATGGTGCCACCGGATATACCGGCAGGCTCGTCGCTGAATATCTCACCGAACATTACGCCGACCGCGATGATGCGCCTGTTTGGGCCATGGCTGGACGCAGCGCGGACAAGCTCGCCGAAGTGCGGGACCTAGTTGGCGCGCCCGCTGATACTCCGCTTGTTGTCGCAAACGCTGATGAGCCCCAGACTCTGAAAGCCATGTGCGAACAAGCGCGCGTCGTGCTGACGACTGTTGGCCCATATACGCTCTATGGCGAGCCATTGGTCGCAGCATGCGCCGAAGCGGGCACAGATTACTGCGATCTGTCGGGCGAACCTGCATGGATGTACCAGATGATCGAGAAGTACGGTGATGCGGCCAAAGCTAGCGGTGCTCGTATATGCTTCTCGTCCGGGTTCGATTCCGTGCCATTCGATCTGGGTGTTTTGATGCTCCAGAAGGAGGCCAAGGCGCGCTTCGGTAAGCCAGCAACCCGCGTCAAAGGCCGTGTGCGCGGGATGCAGGGCGGCCCTTCGGGCGGCACTGTCGCCAGCATGAAGGAAACCATGAAGGCTGTCGCCAAAGATCCAAAACTGATCAAAGTTCTGCAAAGCTCTTTTGGCCTCACCGAGGGTTTTGTCGGCCCGAAGCAGCCATCCGGCATGATTCCTGAATATGACAAGGATCTGGGCAAATGGGCCGCGCCGTTCATTATGGCGACTATCAACACGAAGAACGTGCACCGCACCAACTTCCTGCTCGGCCACCCATACGGCGAAGACTTCATCTATGACGAAATGATGCTCACCAGCGCAGGCGAGATGGGCGAGAAAGCCGCCAAAGCCATCGGCGA
>JBBKVP010000062.1:0-3095 GCA_037968495.1 Pontixanthobacter sp.
GAAACGGCAATGCTGTTCTGCGCCACGCGGGACAATGTCCGCCGCTTGCATGCCACTTTGCAGGAACGCGGCTTTGCCGTTGTGGCCCTGTCTGGCGAACACTCGCAGCAAGAACGCAACCAAGCGATGCAGGCCATGCGCGACCGACGCGCCCGTGTTTGCGTTGCTACCGACGTCGCCGCACGCGGCATCGATTTGCCAACGCTTAGCCTGGTCATCCACGTTGAAGTGCCGCGCGATGCGGAGGCTTTGCAACACCGTTCGGGCCGCACTGGCCGCGCCGGTAAGAAGGGCACCGCAGTCATCATCGTGCCTTATCCGCGCCGCCGCCGGGTCGAGAGCATGCTTCGCGGGGCCAAGATCAACGCCGACTGGATCGAAGCGCCGACGCGCGAGCAGATCAACGTTCAGGACCGTGAGCGGCTGCTCACCGCGCTGCTCGAACCGTCCGAGTTCGAAGAAGAAGATCGCAAGCTGGCCGAGCGCCTGATGGCCGAACGCACACCTGAGGACATTGCTGCTGCGCTGGTCAAAGCGCACCGCGCCAAGATGCCGCAGCCCGAAGAAATGCTGGCAAACACCCCCCAAGCGCGCCAGGACGCGCAGAAGGACCGCCATCGTCCCGGCTTTGAAGACACCGTCTGGTTCCGCATGGACATCGGCCGCCAGCAAAACGCCGATCCGCGCTGGTTGCTCCCGCTACTATGCCGCCGTGGACACATCACCCGCAATGAAGTGGGCGCAATTCGCATTGGGCCGAAGGAAACATTTTTCCAGATCCCGCGCAATATCTCCGACAAATTCGCCGATGCTCTCCAGCGCACAGCTGGCGCAGAAGCTGGCGAAGACAGTGTGAACATCGAACCTTCAGCCGACGGCCCGCGCGTAGAAGCGCGCGCCAATCGCAAGAGCGGCGGCGGAGGCGGCAAGTTCCACCGCAAGGGCAATGAAAGTGGCGGAGATCGCGGCGGTTCAGGTGGCGGCTATCGCGGCGAAACTGGTGGCGGGTTTGGGGGCGGCGGCGGAGGCGGCAACTACAAAGCCAAGCCCAACCGCAAGAACCCGACCAAACCTCCGTTCAAGGGTAAGAAGAACTTCAAACCCGCTGGCAGCCCGAAGCCTGGCTGATTCTCATCAGGTCTGTTGCGCATCAGCCCGGCCGACTCGCTCCTTTTCACACAACAATTGGACCGGTGGCCGATAAAGGTGGCCAATGGGAGCATCAATGTGTCCCATATCTACACAAATTTGGAACAAACCCACCGCACCTTCTTTTTTTGCGATTTTTCACAGTCAACGCCTTGAGATCGGATAGTTTCTCCGTAAGGTGTGCTCGTACGCTCTTGAAGTCTGCGTAAGTGTGATGCGGAGTGTCGTTCTTGGAACTTGTGGAGAAGACTAAAATGGCGCGTAAGATATTTGATGATTACGAGGGCGACCTTCCGACTGTAACGGAAGAATATGGGCTCAATGTTGAGACCCCGCTCGAATTCAACCTTGATGATTATGTTGGCGGAACCTTTCGTGGCAAGGACATCTACGACCTTGACCAAATTGTCGATCAAATCGACGCAGGCCGCGCGCAGAAAGTCACTGCGAACAATACGATCACTTACACCTTCCTCGGCGAAGGCGATGGTTTGATCGGCCTATATAATAACCCAACTGTCGGTCTTTCTGGAGGCAATGGCCTAGGAGCTTTCAGCGCGACCCAGGTTGCTGCAGCGCGTTCGTCCATTGAGTTGTGGGATGATTTGATCGCTCCGGAATTTCGCGAAACAAATGGTCGTGGTGCTGACATCCAATTTGCTAATTCTTCGGACCCTGGACAAGCTTTTGCTTATTATCCTGGCGAGAAGGGTTACAAGTTTTACGGTGACGTATTCGTAGCTGATCCAAAGCTTAACTGGACCAACGAATGGCTCGGATTTGGCGGCTATGGAAAAACCACGCTTATTCATGAGCTTGGCCATACGATCGGCTTGAGTCATCCAGGAAGCTACAACGGCATTGGTGCTACAACTTATGCTGCCCAAGCCGAATATGCACAGGACTCTGAACAATACTCGATTATGTCCTATTGGTCGCCTAGCGAAACTGGCGCTCGAATTATCAATTGGGACCTCGTCTTCTTTGGAAATGCTCAAACTCCGATGGTCCACGATATTTACGTAGCGCAGGTCAAATACGGTGCCGATATGACCACACGAACCGACGATACCGTTTATGGCTTTAACTCTACAGCTGATCGCGATGTGTTCGACTTCTCCGAGAATGCTTTTCCTAACGTAGCAATCTGGGATGCAGGCGGTGAAGACACGCTGGACTTCTCAGGTTTCTTTGGCGGAACGGTTCTGGATTTAAGAGACGGCCAGTTTTCATCGGGCGGCTCTGCAATTCCAAATGTGGTTTCTGTCAATCAGTCACGTGTAGACTTGTTCTTTGAGACTGGATTCTTCGCAGGTTATACCTCTCAGGCGAGCATCGACATTACGGCAGGGAATTTCCTCAACGCCAATCGCGCTTCGATTGCAAATGACTGGGGTTACGATGATGTTTTTGCTGTTAACTACCAAAACATCGCGATCGCTTACGGCGCAGAAATCGAAAACGGCATCGGTTCAGAGTATCGAGACATTATTATCGCTAACGAGCTGGACAATACGCTGACCGGCAATGGCGGTGACGACGTGTTCATCTTCCTAGATGGCGGAACGGATACGATCACTGACTTCGAAACCGGAAGTGACCTTGTCGATCTTTCGGCATTCGGGATTACTGATGCGGGTGTATCCATCAGCGCCGGCTTGCTCGAAGCCGATCTGAATGGTGACGGCACAGCCGATCTCACGCTGATATTCAGCAACGGAGCCGAACTAGCTGCGACGGACGTATTTTACGGCTAATCGCTACTAACGTAAGGTGAACAGAAAGGGCCGCTCCGGGTTTTGCCGGGGCGGCCCTTTTCTTGTCTGAGGCCCGCTAGATTACTCGCGGAAGGCTCGCTGTGAGAGGCGGGTGATCGGGCGCAGGATATAGTCGAGCACGCTGCGCTTCTCTCCGATCAGATTGACCTCCGCCGTCATACCTGTGCC
>JBBKVP010000063.1:0-2700 GCA_037968495.1 Pontixanthobacter sp.
GTCAAGGCATCGCAGGCGAATTAAGTCATCATCCACTTGAAACCGATCTGCTCCTCCAAGGGGCAGCGCGCCAGCGAGAAAACGCAGTTATGGGCGGCAAAGCTCATATGGCATTTGAATGCTGCTTCTGGGCCGATTGCCGACCGTTTGCTTCGAGGAATTGAGGCGGCCTAAGGACATTCTGGTTCCGACCCAATGTCAGACATTCCGGTGAGTTCGATTTTATGTCTGCTTCGCGCCCAATGTAGGTCATTCGGCCTATCGTCGGCCGTTCCCAAAAGCGGTCATAGACGCCACGCCTAAGTGATGTCTGCTTTCGGGGCTTTCTCAGCGGCCCGTGAATGGGTGATTTTGGGTGGTTTCCGGATTGACGGCTTGGCTCGTTTCAGGTCGCCCGGAGATTATGGCGCCATCAAATTGTATGAACTTCGCGAAACGACCCACGCCTTTGCGCACAGTCTGGCGAGCACGTTGCTATGCGAGGGCTGCGCTGGGAGAGTCTATATTCCGAACAGCTTGAGAAGCGCGTCAAATGCGCCTTCAAAACCGCGTTTAAGGCCGGTCTTGCCTGCCAGCGGAGCCTCTTCCACCAATAGCACGCCACGCCCCTCCTCTACCCGATCCTTGAGTAAGGGCTCACGGCCGAAAAGGTAGTAGAGGAACACTTCGGTTCGGATGACCGAATAGGCAAGGTCTGCGGAAAAACCAATCAGCTGGCTCTGGCTGACGATGCGGCCTGGGCCTGCCGCTTCGATGCGTATCCCGCGACCGCCTTTCAGCACGAGCTTGGCGGGACCTTGAAACTCCAGATATCGAAACTGCCAAGTCAGCAAGGCATGTAGCGAAAACACTCGCCAGTGGTTCTTCATGCGCACAGCATTGCCCAACGGCTGAACCAGCCCAGCGAGGGCGCTGGGTCGGACGATCGCGGCGGATCCAACGGGCAACTCAAGGAGGGCAAGTTCAACAAGAGGATTCGAGCGCGCCGAAAAAACCACCTTTTCCCCCGCACCGGAAAACGCGGTCAGCATCGTCATGCCACTGAAATAACTGGTTATTGGGTTTGAACAATCGAGTAATAGTCGCCGCTGTGCCTTGGCATCGGGAGAGGCTGTTTGATGATAATCTGGCCGCGCCAACGCTTCCTCATTCTCCTTGAGACTTATTTCGAGGGATACCCGGCTTTCCCCGCCCGAAGGAATGGTGGAGCCTTGCGCAGGGTCGGCAAAGCGCAATGGCGGTCTTTTCTCGGCCAGGGGGGCGAGCAGATAATAGGCGGCGAACCGCCAGACTACGGGCACCGCGATGGTGATGACGATCGCGAAGAGCGCGCAGTGAAAAGCTTTGATGGCCAGAGCTAGGGGCGTTTCCTGCGATACACCGGCGACATAATTGGCGGCGGTGGGCATGGCTTGCGCCTTCAGGGCTTTCAGTTGCGCGGTCGCGTCTTTCCGCTCTTGGACGGCTGCGGCGGCGCGCTCGCGGCTTTCCTGCGCCGGTTCGATCGAGTCACAGACACGATTCTTTTCAGCGACCAGCTTGGTGCGTTCCCCGCTAAGGGTTTGCCGCGCCCATTGGTCGGCGCTCCATCTGGCCTCATACTCTCGAAGCTTGCCTCGGGCTATTGTGCAGTTCTTCTTTAGGAGTGCGATATAAGCTTTTGTCGGGACGGTGCGGTTATTCAAATATTCCTGTGCCTTTTCGAGCTGATCGCGGGGTTGCAGCGCAGCTGCTAGAAGACGGATTTCGCGTTCGGTCAGGTCAAGCTCGATCTGATCCTTCTTCAGTGCGATAATGCGCTGGGGAAGGACGGCACCGAACCAATCATCCTCCCTATCCTCGATCCTCCGGGCAATTACATCGCGTTTCTTGTTTCTGTCATCAAGGCGCTCCTTGAGCGCGTCAGTTGACATCGTCCCAGCGCGCACCTGTGCCGCTACAAGTTCCTTAACCGCGCTCTCGCGTTCTTCGTGGATCTGGCTGCGAATTTCGGCAAAGCTGATGCTCTCCCCGCGTGCCGCATTAAGCGCCTGCGATAAATACGGACCGAGCCATAGCGAGAGAAATATCGCGATGAAAAACAGACCGAAAAGCCACGCTTTTCTGACAATCCAAGAGAATAGTGAGCCCACGAGCGGAATGTATCGCCCCGCAGCGGGTTGGCAAGCGTTAAGTGCTCTGGACGTAGCACGCGCTAATGTCGGCTAAGGGTCGGAAGCCGACAGGCAGCTTTCCAGTCTGCCTGATGGAGAGCTGACATTCCGCTAACGGCCCAACAAGCGCCATTAGACGCCCGAACTACCTACTCACGACAGGTTCTGTCGGAAGCGCCGGCTGCCAGCGATAGTTACGCCTGAGCGGAGCTGGATGTCGAAATCGCCGCTCTGTCGCGTAGTAATGGTGGCGATTGCTGCGCGGCGGACCAAGCGCGAGCGATGCACCCGCACAAAGCCGCGTGGTTCCAGTTCCTTCGCGAAATCGGACAAAGTGCGGCGGGCCAATTCACTGCCGAATGCGCCATGCAGTTCGACATAGTTGCCCGCCGCTCCGATCCATTCGATCTCCTTGGGCCGCAGCATGACCACACGGCTTCCATCGCGCACCTCGATCAGATCGTCCGAGCTCGCCGAGCCAGAATTGATGAGATCGGACATAGCCGCAACGCGCCGGGCGATCAGGAAGACCGCGAGAATCAAGATG
>JBBKVP010000064.1:0-6151 GCA_037968495.1 Pontixanthobacter sp.
CCAGATAGCTTCAGTCCGCGCTCGCCGACTTCAGTATCAAGGCCTTTGGGCAGTTGTTTGATAAAGGGCAGGATCGATGCATCGCGCGCGGCGGCCATGATCTCTGCTTCGCCAGCGCCGTCGCGGCCATAGGCAATATTGTAGCCGATGGTGTCGTTGAACAGCACGCTGTCCTGCGGGACGATGCCGATGGCTTGGCGGACGGTTTCCTGAGTAACCTGCGCGATGTTTTGTCCGTCGATGAGGATGCGTCCAGACCATGGATCGTAGAAACGAAACAGCAGCCGCGCGATTGTCGATTTACCAGCGCCGGACGGGCCGACCAAAGCAATATGGCCGCCCGCAGGTACTTCAAAGCTGAGACCGTGCAGGATCGTCCGGTCACGGTCATAACCGAATACGACATTGTCGAAGACGACCGAGGGGCGGTTCACAATTAGTGCAGGCGCGCCCGGCACGTCTTTCACTTCTATTTCTGTATCGATCAGGGTGAACATCGCGGCCATATCGACCACACCCTGCCGGATGGTGCGATAAACCCAGCCGAGCAGATCGAGTGGGCGGAATAGCTGCATGAGATAGGTGTTCACTAACACCAGATCACCGACGGTCAGCTCGCCCAGGCTCCAGCGCCAAACGGTATAGGCCATCGCGCCTGCCATCAGCGCATTGGTGATGAGGGCCTGCGTGATATTGAGCAGGGCGAGCGAATTGTCGGATTTGACCGCTGCTCTTGCATAGGCAGCTGCCGCATCGCCATACCGTTTCTGCTCGCGCTTCTCCGCGCCGAAATATTTGACGGTTTCGTAATTGAGCAGCGAGTCCACTGCGCGGGCTAGGGCCGTGCCGTCGAGATCATTCATCTCCGCGCGCAATTTGGTGCGCCATTCGGTGATCCAGCGCGTGACAGAGATATAGGTGACAACTGTAACAGCCGTGGCCGCAACAAGCTCCCATCCGAACAGGTAGTAAAACACCACCGCAACGACGATCAACTCGATAATCGTTGGAGCGATATTGAACAGGATGAAATAGAGCATGGATTCGATGCTCTTAGTACCGCGTTCGATGACCTTGGTGATTTCGCCCGTGCGGCGACCTAGATGAAAGCGCAGCGATAACGTGTGCAAACGCCCAAACACATCTGTGGCCAGCTCGCGCCCGGCGTCCTGCCCTACTTTTTCGAAAGTAATATTGCGAATACCGTCGAACATGACCGAAGCGAAACGTCCGCCAGCATAGGCAACGACCATTGCCATGGGTAC
Organism: Pontixanthobacter sp.; assembly: GCA_037968495.1. Taxonomy (GTDB): domain Bacteria; phylum Pseudomonadota; class Alphaproteobacteria; order Sphingomonadales; family Sphingomonadaceae; genus Aestuarierythrobacter. The sequence continues at coordinate 1,266 of JBBKVP010000064.1, forward strand.
TGCGGCCAGACCTGTCGCGCCGCCTTCTCCAGACATCGCATCGATCGCGTACTTATAGGCGAAAGGCAGACTCAGGATGATGCCCTTAGCGACCAACACCAGCACGAGCGCGATAATGATACGCTGTTTCAGATCCGGGCGATCTTTCGGCCAAAGATAAGGCAGAAAACGCCGGATCATTGCCCAACTATCGGGATCGCGCTCTGTCGCGAGCTGCAAAGTGGTTACATTATCAGGTGGCATCGCCGCCTAAATTGGGGGCACGGCAATCATTCCGCAATGGTGAACCGATAATCAAACGCAGTCGCTAGTCACCATCTTTGCCGGACTGTGCGAGTACCACTTGGCAGATCGAACAAGATACGGCCTGTATCAAAATCAATCGCTACCCGTTCGAAGAGGCGGAGATCGCGCATCCCCAAAATCAATGTCGGTCGTTTATCAAGGCCAAGCGATTTAAACGGCGGCGCGTCAGCAAAAGTGATTGCGACGCCGCGCATGCTCACATTACCAATGGAGATCAAATCGGTTTGGCCAATCCTGCCGACGAGCTTGGCACCGGTAACATCCGTCAATGTCGAATCGGCCGAACGACGCTGTCGCAGCCGCTTCGCAAGTGACATATTACCGACGGATGCCTGCGAGCCTGTGTCGATGATTACTGACGTCCTGACCCCGTCGATTGTCGCATCCGTAATGATCAGTTGACCAAGTTTCCGGCGGGCACGCACGATGATTTCGAAGCCTTTGTTTCCACCCAACTGATCCTTGTCGGCAACGGTCATCGTATTGGCCTTGAAGTCCAGCAACACGCGCTGCGCCTGCAGACTGTCGAGGCCGAGAATTCCGTCGGCTCCTACATGCTTGAATTCCAGCAAGGGCGAAGTCAGATTGTTGAAAGTCCGGCTGCCCAGCACAAGCTCGTCGATCTGGACCGTCTCAACCGGTTGTCGGCTGGCCATACCCACTAAAGTTGCGCGGCCGCGTGGCATCGGCGCGAGGCGGTCAATCACCTTTTCGGTAACAACCGTGGCTTGGGCGCCTGTGTCAACGAGAAAGCGGAATGGTCCGACCCCGCCGATGCTGACTGGCACCGTCAGACGCTGATCGACTTGCTGCTTTGCCTGGATTGTTTCTTCGTTGAGCGAGCCCTCGATAATCGCAGGAGGTTCGCTGACCCCTCCGGAAAACATCGCGAGGAGAGCGGCTGGCGGAAGAAGGGTTTGGAGAAACATCAAGCATCCTTTCCGCACCAGAGGTGGTCGGACTTCCGATGCTGGATTACAATACCACGCAGCGGCTATTTTGCCAAACTGGCGCCGAGCTAAAGAGTGTAATCTTATTTCGCCGGATGGGGTGTCGCACGCAATTCTGTTTCGTCAGCGACAAGAATTTCAGGGTCGCGTTTCACAATCAAAGCCCACGCTTCCTTCAGATATTCCGGCCAGCCAAGCCATAATGCGGCGGTGTAACTGATCGCGCCGGTCGCCACGAGGATGATGAGTTCAAGCCCTGGAAGCATTGCCGGCATCTGGTCGCGCAAGAGAAATACTGCTGCGGCCATAGCGGCGCAGGCTGCTGCGACCGGAAATAATGCCACCGCTAGCTCTCTGAAGCGAAGACCAATGGCGGGCAATGTAAGCGACAGGCTGAAGGCAAGTAGCAATGGTGCTGCGACCCACCAGCTGTAAACGAGGCCCTCTGGCCCATAGGCAACGCCCATGAAGAATGCGGTAGGGAACAGCACCGCTCCGGCGATACTTGTCATGACATAGATGCTGGGAAGGCCCAGCGCATTGGTTGTGGGCGAACAAACGATATGCAGCGCCATGGCCGGCATGGCGATTGAAATGCCGGCTGCGATGGGGGCCATCTCAAGCCACTTTTCGCCAAACACCGTCGCTACGAATGGTTCTGCTGTCAGGCTGAAACCGACATAGACGGGCGCTGCCAGCAACATCACCGCGCGCACGGTTTTCAAGAATGCCGGGCCGATGGGCTGGCCGCTATTGTGCAATTCGGAATAGGCCGGGAGGGCCACTTCATTCAGCGGCGGCAAAAAGCGCCCTGCAAAGATCATGGTGAGGAACATAGCCTCGGAATAGATGCCCAGATCATGCGCGCTAAAGGCGCGGCCTGCGATCAGAATGTCGCTCTGGCTCTGGATGATCCAGAATAGCTGGCAAAGGGTGAGAGCACCGCCAAATGATATCAGGTCCCACGCTCCGCGGAAATCAAACACAGGCCATACCAGCAGCTTCGCCGCAATGGTCAGGCCGATGGCGCGCACGGCGAATAATACGACTGGCGCGTAGACGAGCGCCCAAACGCCGTATCCCTGCCAAGCAAGGATCAGCGCGGTGGCTCCGCCCGCTGCGGCACATATTAGATTGACTAGCGCCTGACTACGAAATTCGATTTTGCGAGCGAGCAAAGCAGAGGGAAGAGCGATAAAAGGCGTTGTCAGGAATATGAAGGCTTGGATCTGGAGCATATCCTTGACCAATGGCTGGCCGTAATAATCGGCCGCAATCGGCGCCATCAAGAACTGGCTGATCGCAAGGACCGTGTTGGCGATGATCAGTAGGCCGAACACTTGGCCGACCTTACGGTCGTCGATCTCACGTGCTTGTATCAGCGAGGTCGCAAAACTGCATCCGTTGAGGAAATTGAGCGCCACGATCACCACTTGGGTCATGGCGAACAGGCCATAATCACGCGGATCGAGCAGGCGGACCACAATCAAGGTGCTGGTCCAGGTAATCATCTGCGCGGCGATTTGGCTGCCCATGCGCCAAACGACCGCATTGCGAACACGGCCCGCGAAATCGGGGCGAGGCGCGGCGATTGTGTCGCTTAACGTTGGGCCAGCTTTGGACATAAAGATCGCGTTAACCGCAAAAGGTTGCTGTTTCGGCAACGAATTGGACGTTTTTTACGGTGCCTCGGCAGGGAGCATGATCGTCCATCAAAATCTTAGCGGTAAAGCAGGATGCTGACAGCTTGTTCGACGACCCGTTCTGCAGTCAGCAACGGGTAATGCGGCAAGATTTCCGGCTGGTTGCCTTCGTCAGATACGCGCGGGGGCCGCTCGGTGTAAGTTACGGTTCGCATTCGCGGATGGAGGGCGACCAGCTTGCAGAGACCTTCGAACCGCGATCTGACAACTTTGTTGATGCGTTTGCGGTCACGGCTGAGCAGTTCGAAACTGTGCGATACTACGGTAAAGCAGTCGCGCCCGACCTCGATAGAGTGATGCAGTGCTGCGGCCAGTTCGCGCGCGGACAGAGCAGTCAACTGGGCGTGCCGCATTCCACCATCCGCGGCACCGATTGCATCGATTGGCTCGACGATCACGCCGCAATGCTTGACCGGATCAAATTGATCGTCTGGCAGACTGATGGTGCAGTCACTGTCTGCGATGCCCGGACAGAAGCTTGAATCGTAACGCAGGCCGCAGGCCGCCAGCGCGCAGCGTATCATCATTTGCCCCATAATTTCCGGACCGGAAGGCGACTGGACGAGGCGCTCCGCTTTGTACCAATAGATCGATACCCTTGCTTATAAGCCAAATCTGTTCGTCCAGCGTAAAATCGGACATATTGCGCCCGGTCTTTCCGTCCAGCGGCTTGTCAGGCGCAAATTCCAACCACTCACTATGAATGTGCAATTGCACATCATGTCCAGCCGTTAGGATCGGCTCGACGATTTCGGCGACGGCACGCGGGCCGCATATAAGGGCAGGCAGCGGGTCTACGAAAAAGACTGCCTTAAGGTCGTAAGCGTTCAGCTGGTCCATCTGATATTGGATGCCGACGTCGCCATCGGGCGTCTCGCAGCGGATGGAACGGGCTTAGTTATCAACCCAAGACGACTTAGTGGGGCCGGCAAAGAGGCCAGCGGAATATTCGGTATCGACGGTTATATAGAGATCCAACATAGGAATCGGCATAGCGTCAGGGAATTAAATCAAAGCTAAGGCGAACGGCTCGTTTTAGAAACCGTCGAAATTACCTCCAAATGGCGACCCTAGACTCTGGAAACCCCAGATTTCCGCCAGTTTTGAAGTTTTTTGTAATAAAATTGCAAAAAGCCGTTGACCGAATCTCCGACCGCCCATATATGCCCTCTCACCGAAGCGGAGCAGACGGTTTCAACCTTCTACCTCGTACCGGTCGCCAAGATAAACGGACAGCCAGTCCCCCAGTTTCTAACCGGGGAATTCTAGTTGTCCGCTTCTTATGTTGGTCGGCTCTTTGACATTGTTAGTTTAGATGAAGGGACATGTGGGCGACGGCGCCCGGTCCGCAAGCTTTTGGGTTGCGGTAACCGGTTAATTAAGTCGATGCCTTAATGTTACATATTTGCTCACGCAAGTATGTTTCAGACATGTCCTAATGTATCCATTACATTGACAAGTGCAGGTATCGGCTCCCGAAATTCGGATCAATTGGACGGCAACCTTCGGGTTGTGCTGATTGGTTCGTGACACAAACTTGAGAGTTTGATCCTGGCTCAGAATGAACGCTGGCGGCATGCCTAACACATGCAAGTCGAACGAAGCCTTCGGGCTTAGTGGCGCACGGGTGCGTAACGCGTGGGAACCTGCCTTTCGGTTCGGAATAACAGTTGGAAACGACTGCTAATACCGGATAATGACTTCGGTCCAAAGATTTATCGCCGAAAGATGGGCCCGCGTTAGATTAGCTAGTTGGTGGGGTAAAGGCCTACCAAGGCGACGATCTATAGCTGGTCTGAGAGGATGATCAGCCACACTGGGACTGAGACACGGCCCAGACTCCTACGGGAGGCAGCAGTGGGGAATATTGGACAATGGGCGAAAGCCTGATCCAGCAATGCCGCGTGAGTGATGAAGGCCTTAGGGT
>JBBKVP010000065.1:0-25961 GCA_037968495.1 Pontixanthobacter sp.
GCCTTTGTCTGCGCAGGATGCAACAACCGGCTTTATTCCTCGGCGCACAAATACGACAGCGGCACTGGCTGGCCGAGCTTTTGGCAGCCGATTGATAGCGGCGCAGTTGGCACCGCCACCGATTACAAAATCGGATTTCCTCGCACAGAAGTGCATTGCAACGATTGCGGCGGGCATCTGGGACACATCTTCAATGATGGCCCGAAACCGACGGGCAAACGGCACTGCATCAACGGCGTCGCGATGGACTTCGTCCCTGCGTAAAGCGTCCTAGCGTTTAATACGCCAGATTTTGAAATCACTGTCTTCCGGCGTCGCGATTGGCACAAGCCATTCGGGCGCCTTGTCTGCTCGCAATTGAGCCGCAAAACCGGCCTCAAAAAGCGACTGGTAATAGCGCGATTCAAATAGCGCGGGGCACAGCGCGACATAGGCTGATCCGCGTGCGGCGAGCGTTTCGCGTGCTTCTTCGGATGTACCGGTGAAAGTCTCGATCACTGCCCGAATGCCCTTTTGACCGCGGTGATGGCCGGTTCCAGCGACGGTGTGCTTTGTGTCGAGCAGCAGCTGAGGGCCGATATCTAGAGGCGCGAAGATTTCGCCTGATGGCAGCATATCGAGGAGCCGTGTGTTCGCGGCAATGTCGCAGGAATTGGCTTTGATCACGTCGCCATCATTTGCCGCCTTAGCGGGCATGGCGAGGGTCAAGAGCGTCAGAGGCATGGCGGGCAGTAGTGCTAGTGCGACTCCCGCCAATGCCAGCACACGCTTGCCCGATTGGCGCATGTTGCGCGCCGCACGGATCCACCACGTGATTTGCCAGCCCAGCGGAACGGCAGCCAATGCGCCTGCAACAGCGCCGGCGCGGGTCACAAAGATCGCCAGCACCAAAGCAGCGACCAGCAGGGCTGCGTATTCAGTCCACCAGCGCCGCAGCCAGTCCGATGACTTTCCGGCCAGTTGAATTGCCGCCAAGATGCCGATTGTCGGCGGTATGATGGTTTGTAAGATCACTGCGAATGGCTGGCGCCAGATGGGTAGCCCCTCGGCCACAAGGTCGAGCCAATAGGTTGATACGACCGGGTCCATCGCACCGAACCCGCCGCCCGCACATTGCGGCGCGTTGGTGAAGACGAGGCCAAGGGCACCGGCCCCTACCACTGCAAAGCCGCCCAGAATGACCGCGCGCGGGCGCGGCTCCATTGCAGCAAGGACCGTGACAGACACGGCAGACCAAGCGAAGATGGCAAGATGAACCGGGGCAACCGCGTCGCAATAATTGGCGAGGTCGGAAATGCCGCGCGTCGCAGCAAATAGCGCTGCTGACGAAACGGCGAGAGATTGGAGAATGCTGACCAGCCACAAACGGTCGGCTCGGTCACGCCACCAGCGCAGCGCGGCAAGACAGCAAATAACAACAGCAAGCGGCAATCCCTCAACCGAGATCGAAAGCCACAGCGCAAGCGCGAAACCGGTGGCCCAGCCGCCTCGCCTCGGCGTACGCGACATCAATCCGTTGACTGCGAGCAAAGCCGCAACAATCTGCCATCCATGATGGTCGATCCGCATGGGCCGTAGCTGCGTCACAACAGGGACCGAAAGTGCCATTACCAAACAAGCCAGACCAGCTGCCTCACCGCCTACAAGCCGCCAGACCATTCGGCCCACCAGCAGCAGCGCAAAGCCAAATGTAAGAAGCGGAACCGCGACCAGCGCAATTCCTTCGGCAGGATGTTGTCCGAGAAAGGGAGTGAGCAAGCCAACCACGGCGAGCAAAGGAATATCGACCAGCCGCGACCAGTGCATCGCCACGCCGCCATTGGCGGCATCAATCCGGTATTGCGTCAGATCGAACCAGCTTTGGCCGCCCAGCAGATCGCGCACTTGTACCAGGCGCAGAACATCGTCCGGATCCGGGAAGCGGCGAGCGGATATCTCCGCGAAATTGGTAAGCAACAGCAGAACACAAACTAGCGCCCAAGCAAGTCCGACACGGGCCAGTAATTCAGGCGGCATCGAGGCACGGCGGCGTTCAATCAGACGGGCCATCAATCGGCCATTGCCCTAAAGACAATCTTGCTGCGGAGAAGCCAGGTCAGCGTGAAGCTGACAGCAATCGCTGCAATTTTGGCGAGCCGCGGATCAATCCCACCCAAATCTGCTGTGCCGACGATCAAAGTGGTGACGACCAAGCCTGCAATTGCCGAGGCGACAAACATCGCCTTCTGCCGGTTTCGCTCAGGTCCGCGTTCTGCAACATTGCCGACAAAGACTGTGCGGCTCGAAAGCAGCCAATGCGCAAGAATGCCAAGCGTGTAGCCGATGGCCGAAGCAGGTGCGGCGACGATCCCGAAAGCAAGAAGTGCAAGAAAGCTGCCGACATCGACAGCCAATGCACCAAACGAAGCGAGCAAATAGCGCAGGAAGCGCATATCGCGCAGTCGCGTAACAATCGCTTTCATGCCCCCTCCTTTCGCTTCGTGTTATCGAGAAGGCGCGCTGTGCCCCCTGCAGCAGCGCGCCCGCTCAAACTTGTCAGGCTGCCCGGTGCTTAGTCTCGATCCGTTCCGGCACATCGCGCATGGAATTCAGCGCAGCGGCCTGATCTTCGGTCACTTCGCGGCGCGGGATCGCAGCTTCTGCGCCCTCGTCGCCGGCTTCGTGATATTCGGCATCTTCATTGACGCACCAAGTGTCATAGATGCGGCTTCCGGCGATGATATTCTCTACCGTCAGCATCGCGGTCATCATCGCGTGGTCCTGATTGTTGTAACGATGCATGCCGTTACGGCCGACCAGATGCAGCGTGGGGAACTTGTCCTCCAGCTCCTGAGCGACGGCCAGCACATTGGCTGCATAATCCTCGTCATAAACCGGATAGGCTTTTTCCTGACGCACGACTGCGCCGCCGATAACTTGTGACGGATCACACAGGCCAAGGATTTCCATTTCCTTTGTCGCCAGGTCAATGAGATCATCGTCGGATGACGACCACAGACCATCACCCTCGAAGCAGAAATATTCGAGACCGACGCAGGCAACACCTTCGTCCGGCACCATTTCTGGCGACCAACTGCGGAAGTTCTGCACGCGGCCAACCTGAACCTTATCGTCATGGATGTAGATCCAATTGTCGGGGAACAGGTCCTCCGACTTGATCTTCAAAGCCACAGTTAGGAAGTCGCGGTATTTGAGTTCAGATGCATTGAGCGTCGTGTCTGGCAGCGGGTGGATACGGGCGGCCAACTCACGCATCGGAGCGCTGCTAATCGCATGCTTCGCGCGGATGACGACCGTGCCGTCTTTACCGCGCGCACTGACGCGCCAGTCGTTCTCACCCTCTTTCGCAAGCCGGTCGAGACCGTGTCCCATGATGACATGGCCGCCGGCGGCAACGATCTTGTCGCGCGCAGCTTCCCACATCATGCCCGGGCCGAGGCGCGGGTAGCGGAATGTTTCCAGCAAAGTCTTGGCGGCCTGCCCGTCGTTAGGTACTTTGTTCAGTCCAAGGCTGCGCTTCACGCCGTCGATGACGGCGCTCCACAGCGACAGGCCCTTGATGCGCTGAGCTGCCCAGTCGGAGCTCATTTCATCGCAAGGCATGCCCCACACCTTCTCGGTATAGGTCTTGAAGAAGATCGAATAGAGCTTCTTGCCAAACTGGTTGGTGGTCCAGTCTTCGAAGCTTTTAACGTTCTTGATCGGAAAAAGTTTGAACTTCAGATAGCTGAGCATGCAAGCAGTCGAACGCCAGATACCCAGGTTCGACAGGGCTTCGAACGCGCGCAATGGGTAGCTGTAAAATTTGCCTTCATAATAGATGCGGCTCATCCGTGGGCGCTGGATGAAATCGTCAGGCAATATCTCGTTCCACAGATCAACGACCTGCTGGCTTTTGGAGAAGAAGCGGTGCCCGCCGATGTCGAAGCGGTAGCCTTCATGCTGCACCGTACGGCTGATGCCGCCAACATAGGTTTCATCTTTTTCGATGATCGCAACGGTCTTGCCCTGCTTCGTCAGCAAATAACCGGCGGTCAAACCCGCTGGTCCCGCGCCGATAATCGCCACATCGACAGACAATTCCTGTACCTTATTATCGCTCACTTCATGCCCCCATTTGGATGTCCTGATCGGGAGTGAAGGAAATTGGTTAGGAGATAGTTAACGAGAGGGGGATTGCAGGTGAGGGTTGCCCGCCTCGCTGCCTGAATTTCTGCCCTGGATTGCCGGTTAAGGATTACTACGTCAGCTGCAGTTCCGCCGCCAGCTTAGCCAGCTCAGCCAATTGAAACGTATCCTCGAACACCAGGCCATATTCAACATCTCTGCGCCAACGGACCTTTGCTTGAATTACCGGAAGGCGAACTGCCCGCAGCTGCAACCTCTGATCAATTGCCAATCTGCCTTCACTGGCGATCCGCGCACCTTATTGGGAAATATCCAGAATTTTGGCTTCGGACGCTTCGCCGCAATAGGCCGCCACAACGGGGATCTGCAGATTGAGCCTTACCGGCCGTTTCGGGTGATTACCCTGCTCGCTCATGAAACGGACAATATCGATCTCTTCGGCGAAGCGGAAACCTGCTGCGCCTTCACGCTCCCAGACTTTCTCGATTTCGTGATAATCGCCGCTTTGCAGTGCCAGCTTCACAGGCCGGCCATTCGGCAAGGCATGAAAATTGCGGGTCGACAGTCCGGTCGACGAAACGTCGCGGATCACACAGAGCCACTCGCCTGCCGGAACAACCAGCTTTGCCGTTCGCAGCAGCTGCGTAAAGCGCGGCTGCGTAATTTCGCTTAGTTAAGTCGCGTTCGGCGCGAGTTTGGTACGGGTGACTGGATTCGAACCAGCACGATCAAAGATCAGGGGATTTTAAGTCCCCGGCGTCTACCATTCCGCCACACCCGCACATCGCCTAAGTTCCGGCAAACCCGCACTAACGAGGCGCCAACGCGGCGGCAATCGCCGATAAGCTCCGAATGACAGAAACAGACATTATTTGAAATGGTGCTATAGGCTCAGGGGTCTAACAGTCAGGGCGCAGCCGCTCTGCGGTTACGCCCCACACGGCTGCCTCGGCAGACCAAACCCTGTAGCTATACTTATTTGTTAAGCGAGGCGCGCATTTCCTTGCCTGGCTTGAAGTAAGGCACGCGCTTGGCCGGTACATTGACCGATTCACCAGTGCGCGGATTGCGGCCCTTACGGGCATCTCGCTCACGCGTTGAAAATGCGCCAAAGCCGCGCAGTTCTACGCGGCCACCATCGGACAGCCTCGCAGCAATTTCTTCAAAGAAAATATCTACCACGCGCTCAACTTCTTCAGCACGCAGTTCCGGATTTTCGCTGGCAATTTCTTGCAGCAGTTCAGACCTGATCATTTTCCCGCCTTTCGATACCAGTCGCTTCTACGACTTGGCTCTTTGAATAAAGCTACTTCGTGACACCCCGACATAGCGTGGATTCACGACCCCTGTCGATCTGTGTGCCAAAGATTCCTTCAGTTCGCAATCACAACCCGATAACAAATTTGCGCCAGAGCGATAAATATCGGAATCTTATTGTAAAACTTCTTTTCAGGCGTCGCCCAGAAGTTCTGTAGTCCGAATGCCCAAGCGGCGCATTCTGGCGCGGATTTCGGGCCATTCTTCAGCGATGAAGCTCTCGCGCTCTGTCTTGCGGAGCTTTTCAGCCGCGCCAGCGACGACATACATGCCCACGCCGCGTTGCACTTCGACCAGTCCATCTGTTTGAAATTGCTGGTAAGCTTTCGCCACGGTCAACGGGTTGGCTCCCTGCTGCGCAGCAAATGCCCGCACGGATGGGAGCATCGCGCCCTCGGCATAGCGGCCTTCGATAATCGCGGCGGCGATCAGATCGCGCAGGCGGAGGTAAACGGGGCGCGACTGCTGGCTCATTGGGCGTGGCTCATGGGGTGGCTCATGGTTTGATCCTGTGATTTAAGTGCATCAGTGCCATAATACAGCGCGTCAGGTCAAGTGCCCGCCGATTTAGGAGACAAGACCGGTTAGAGCGGTTTCTTGTGAAACAACCGCTTCACAACGCAAAATCTGGCGTTAGGGTGCAGCGCCATGGGGGCCGGTCCAACGAGGCCGGCGTGAATTTTGAGGGAGGGCGCAGCCCGATGACTTTCGAACTTGTACTATTTTATGGGGCAGTGATCGTGCTGGCCGCATTCCTGCTTGGCGGTCTCGTGATCGTGACCCGCCCGCAGCCCGAATTTGCCGGCCATCCAAAGGGTCTGTTTGTCCTCTTCCTTGCCGAAATGTGGGAGCGTTTCTCCTATTACGGGATGCGGGCGCTACTGATCTTCTATCTCGTCCAGCACTGGATGTTCTCCGATAGTGAGGCGAGCGTAGTTTACGGGGCCTATACGGCGCTCGTTTACATCACCCCGGTCGTCGGCGGATATCTCGCTGACCGTTATCTGGGCCAACGTAAAGCTGTGCTGTTCGGCGCAATTTTGCTAACGTTCGGCCACTTCTTTATGGCGTTCGAAGGGTCGGGCGGCCAAGCCGATCCGGTCATTAACGTGTTCTGGCTCGCTCTTGCCCTGATCATTGTGGGCTCCGGCTTCCTGAAGGCGAACATCTCTGTGATCGTCGGGCAGCTTTATACCCGCACCGATCCGCGCCGTGACCCGGCCTACACTATCTTCTACATGGGCATTAACGTCGGTGCTGCGACTGCATCGATCATTTGCGGTTACCTCGGCCAGACATACGGTTGGCAGTACGGCTTCGGTCTCGCCGGGTTCGGTATGTTGATCGGTCTCGTGTTCTTCCACTTCGGAAAACCATTGCTGCTAGGCAAAGGCGAACCGAAGAATCCGGAAATCCTCCGCGAGAAATTTGCCGGAATGCCCCGCGAATGGAGCATTTACGGACTTGGTCTGCTGATGGTCGCGCTATGCTGGACGGCAGTCCAATATCAAGCACTGGTGGGCTACGTGCTAGGCGGGTTCGGCGGAGCGCTTGTGCTCTACGTACTCTTCACCGCAGTCACCAAGCTCGCATCGGAGGAGCGTGACCGCATCTTCGCAGCGATGTTCCTGATCCTGACCTCGATCATCTTCTGGGCATTGTTCGAACAGGCGGGCTCCTCGCTTAACCTGTTTACTGATCGTCACGTTGACCGTGCGGGCGTCGAAGCGTCGATGTTCCAATCGATCAACGCGATCTACATCGTCCTGTTGGCCCCGCTTTTTGCAGGGCTTTGGACGATGCTTGGTCGCCGCGGGATCGAACCCTCGGCTCCGATGAAGTTCGGCCTTGCGATCATTCAGGTTGGCCTTGGCTTCCTGGTCCTCGTTTGGGGCTCAGAGTCGGTAGGTCTGGGCGTTCCGACGCCGGTGATCTTCATCTTCCTGATCTACCTGTTGCACACCACTGGTGAGCTTTGCCTTAGCCCGGTTGGCCTCTCAGCTATGAACCGTCTGGCCCCATCGCATATGGCTTCGCTGATCATGGGCACTTGGTTCTTCGCTTCGGCGAGCGGCAACTTTGCGGCTGGTCTGATCGCTTCGGCAACGGGCGGAGAAGTAGTTGGCGAAACTGCAGGCAAGGACGTTGTTCTCGGTGTTTACCAAACAGTCGGTCTCTACGCTGTCGGTGTTGGTGTGGCTGTCATGGTCATCAGCCCACTGATCAAGAAGCTGATGCATCTCGACACCTTGCAAGACGACAACGTCGGTGACGATTTGCTCGGTCAGGGCGAATTCGGTGAGCCTGGTGCTGCCGGCATCCACCCTGCTACTCGCGACTAAACTTAGCTAAAACATGGGAAAACAGTCGATGCATTACCGCGCTCTCTTAACTTTAGGGAGCGCGGTGGCGCTTGCTGCTTGTTCGGCCACCGGAAGCGCGGATACCGAAAGCGTTTCCAAGAAAGGCGCTGCGGCAGCGGAGACGCCCTTCGCTTCTACCTATAGCCGCTATCCCGGTGCGCCCACCGCATTGGTCGGTGCGACCGTGTTTGATGGGGCAGGCAACCGGATCGACAATGGCACCGTGTTATTTGCTGACGGTAAAGTTGCAGCGGTTGGCGATAGCAACCTCACCATTCCCGAGGGCTACACACGTATCGATGGCACCGGCAAATACGTGACGCCCGGCATCATCGACATTCACAGCCACCTTGGCGATTATCCCTCGCCTTCGGTCGACGCCCATTCCGACGGTAATGAGGCAACCAGCCCGACAACACCCGAAGTATGGGCCGAACATTCGGTCTGGCCGCAGGACCCGGGCTTCAGCCGAGCGCTCGCCAATGGCGGTGTCACCAGCCTTCAGATACTCCCCGGCTCGGCCAATCTGATGGGTGGCCGCTCGGTCACTCTAAAGAATGTTCCGAGCCGCACAGTGCAGGGCATGAAGTTCCCCGGTGCGCCTTACGGCTTCAAAATGGCTTGCGGCGAAAATCCCAAGCGCGTCTATGCCAGCCGCGGTCCCTCCACCCGAATGGGTAACTTCGCAGTCAACCGTCAGACATGGGCCGATGCCAAGGAATATGCCGATGGCGACCGCGAGAAGCGCAACCTCGCCAAGGAAACACTCGCTGGCGTTCTCGACGGCGACATCCTCGTTCACAACCACTGTTACCGCGCCGATGAAATGGCGCAGGTGCTCGATATGGCGAAGGAAGCGGGTTATAAAGTCACCGCATTCCACCATGCAGTTGAAAGCTACAAGATTGGCGACCTGCTTCGCGAAGCCGACGTGTGCAGCGCGATCTGGGCCGACTGGTGGGGATTCAAGATGGAAGCCTATGACGGCATCCCAGAAAACGCCGCACTGATCCATCAGGCCGGTGCCTGCGTAATCGTCCATTCGGACAGCGCCAACGGCATCCAGCGCCTGAACCAGGAAGCTGCCAAGGCGCAGGCCTCCGGCAAGCGTATGGGCATCGATATTGCCGATGCAGAAATCATCCGCTGGCTGACGCTCAACCCGGCAAAGGCCATGGGAATCGACGACCAGACGGGCAGTCTGGCAGCAGGCAAGATGGCCGACATCATCCTGTGGAATGGCGATCCGCTGAGTGTCTATTCACGGCCTGAAAAGGTCTGGGTCGATGGCGCGATGCTGTTCGACTCCTCCGATAGCAAACGCCGGCCGGTAAGCGATTTCGAGCTTGGCCAACCTGGTGAAGGAGATACGAAATGAGCGCGCGCAAATTGCTTGTTGCTGCACTCGCGGCACTCACTCTCCCCACCGCCGTTTCGGCGCAAGATTTCGCGATCACCAACGCAACCGTGGCCATAGGCGATGGCAGCGAGCCTATCGAAGGCGGCACAGTAGTGGTGCGCGGCGGCAAGGTGGTTGCTGCGGGCGCGGGCGTTGCTGTCCCAGCTGGCATTCCGGTTTCCGATGGAACGGGAACCTGGGTTACACCCGGATTGGTCGTCGCGCTCAGTGATGTCGGCATTTATGATGTCGGCGCCGTATCGGAGAGTAATGATACGTCCGGTGGCAGCAGCCCGTTCAGCGCAGCGCTCGATATCGCTCCCGCCATCAATCCGGCTGCACAGCAAATGAAACTCGCCCGCGCAGGCGGTGTCACCCGCGCTAGCGTGGTGACAAACGCCCGGGGATCGATCTTCGCCGGGCAAGGTGCGGTGATTGATACTGGTGCGGATGCAAACGCTGTCATGAAGGCGCGCGCGTTCCAATATGTCGAACTCGGCGAAGGCGGCGCGCGTCTTGCCGGTGGCAGCCGCGTTGCAGCGCATGTCTATCTGCGTAACGCGATTCGCGAAGCACGCGCTTTTGCCGCCGGTACTTGGGAGGGCGAAGAAGCCATGCTGACCCGCGCCGATGCCGAAGCATTGGGTGCGGTGGTTTCAGGCAGCCAGCGCCTCTATGTCGAAGTCGAACGCGCTTCCGATATACGCACCGTGCTGGCGCTTGGCCGCGAATTTCCGAAGCTTGATATTGTATTGGTCGGCGCAAGCGAAGGCTGGATGGTCGCGAATGACATCGCTGCCGTTGGCGTGCCAGTCATCGCCGATGCACTGGACGATTTGCCTGATAGCTTCGAGCAGCTTGGCGCAACGCAGAGCAATGTTGGCCGGATGGTCGATGCCGGAGTCGAGGTCTCGATCGGACGCATCTTCGGTGAGGAAATTCCGGCCTATGTCACCCAATATGCCGGTAACCTTGTGGCTCTGAGCAAAGTCCCCGGCGCGACAGGCCTGACTTGGGGCGAAGCATTCGCAACCATCAGTTCCGTGCCAGCCAAGATTTCCGGAATAGGCGGCATCGCAGGCGTTCTGAAGGCCGGTGCGGTGGGTGATATCGTGATCTGGGACGGCGACCCGCTCGAAGTCTCTACAGCACCGCTGCGCGTCTATATCGACGGTGTCGAACAACCGCTCGACAGCCACCAATCCCGCCTGCGCGAACGCTACCGTGATCTCGACGAGAGCGACCTACCCAAGGCTTACGACTGGTAACTATGATGCATAAGATACTTTTGGCAGCGGCTGCATTGGCAGCTCCAACTTCTCTCGCCGCGCAGGATTTCGACCTGTCGATGATGAAAGATACAACGCAAAGCAGCGCGTGGCATAACAGCCAGCAATGGGCGCTCACCAAGCTGGCCGCAGATCCGGACTGGACATATTTGGACGGCCTTTACTGGCGGCGCATTGCCGGTGATAGCACTGGCACAAAGCCATTGGCCAGCGACACAGTCACGGTCCATTATGCTGGAACATTCGTGGACGGCACGACATTCGACAGCTCCTTTGATCGCGGCGAGCCAGCTACATTTCCGCTTGGACGGTTGGTGAAGGCTTGGCAGCTAGCGATTCCAAACATGGGCGTTGGCGACACTATCGAAATCGTTGCTCCGGCCCGGCTCGCTTATGGCACTTCAGGGCGGGGATCGATTCCGGGCGGTGCAACGCTCAATTTCAAGGTTGAGTTGCTAGGCATCGAAGGCCGCTAGTTTGGAAAGTCACTAGTTCAGAAATCCGGTGAATATTCACCGTCTGCGAACAAGTGCTTTTCGCCCCATCGCCATATCTCGGTGAACATCGGGCGCAGTTCGTCGCCCGCTGACGTGAGCGTGTAGCGCGCGCGGCGTCCTTCCGGCGGATCGCGTTTCAGCACTTCCGCCTCGACCAAGATCGCCAGCCGCGAAGTCAGCGCCGCGCGGCTGATCGGCAATTGCTCCATGAATTGCTCGAACCGAGTAGCACCCAGAAAGGCCTCTCGTAGAATCAGAATTACCCAGCGATCCCCCAGCAAACGGGAGGCGCGGCCGATAGGGCATGGTGCGCGAGAGGCAGTGTATTTCTTCATCAGTCTGCTTTTTAGACTTGTGAGTCACGGATGCAAGCTATCTATAGTCTGTTTTACAGACTTGTAGGAGATTCGCATGTCCAATTCCCGTTTCGAAAGCGAAGAACAATCGCTCACCTATATGAAAGAGGTTGCAGTGAAGGGTTCCGGCTTCTCCAATTGGCTGGGCGCAGAGCCAATCAAAGTCTGGCAGGGCGAATCCGAACTGCTGCTCGAAATGCGCGGTGAATTGACCCAGCATCACGGCTTCGCCCATGGCGCCATCGTCGGGCTGATGGCCGATAATGCCTGCGCTTGGGCTGGAGCGAGCGCGGTGGGCGATGTAGTGACGGGCAATTACACGATCAACTTCCTCGCCCCAGCGACGGGCACGCACCTACGCTCCAAAGGAACCGTTATGAAAGCGGGCAAGCGCCAAGCCGTAGTCCGCGCCGATGTGTGGTCCGAAAGAGCAGGCGAGGAACCCGTGCTGGTGGCAGTTGCCCAAGCGACGATCATTCCGACGGGCCGATAGATTGTTGCAGTTCCCTTGTCTGTGCTAGTTTTGAGTCACAGACAGGGAGGATCGGCATGGGACCGGAACTAACATCATTGCTCGCCGCCAGCACTGCGCTGGTCGGATCACATTTCGCACTGTCGCACCCGCTGCGCGCGCCGCTGGTCGCTAAGCTGGGGACCAACGGATTTCTTGGCGTCTATTCGCTGATCAGCCTCGCCTTCTTCGTGTGGATGATCTGGGCATTCACGCAGGTTCCCGCTGGCGGAGCGCCGCTGTGGAATGGCAGCGGCGATGTGATGTGGGTGATTGGCAGCTTTCTAACACTGGTCGCGCTCGTCCTGTTTCTGGGCTCCTACATCGGCAATCCCGCCATGCCGCAGCCGGGTGCAAAGGCGCTCGCCCGCAAAGAGCCGCATGGTGCGTTTCGCGTCACACGCCATCCGATGATGTGGGGTTTCGCTATCTGGGCCGCGTCGCACATTCTGGTGATGCCGACCCCGCGCACCGTGATCTTTGCGGGCGCTATTTTGATCCTAGCCTTGCTCGGCGCAAGACTTCAGGACCGCAAGAAAGAGGCGCTGATGGGTGAGGCGTGGATAGAGTGGGAATCGAATACCAGCTTCGCGCCCCAGCTTGGCCGCCTATTCAATGTAGGCCCGCTGCTTTGGATTATCGCCATCGCGGCCTGGCTGGGCCTGACGTGGCTGCACATGTGGATGGGCGGGATACCCGCCAGTCTATGGTGGTGGTTGGGCTAGAGATCAGGCAAGCCGTCCAGAAATTCAAGGGCGGCTTCCTCTGCCGCCGGATGCCACGCCAGTTCATGCCCAACACCGGGGAAGATGATTAGCTCGGCGTCAGGCTTCGCTGCAGCCAAGCGGCGCGAATGCCATGGGCCGATCAAACTATCAGCGTCACCATGCATGATCAGCGTGGGCACATCGACTCGCGCGATCTTGGCGAGATTGTCATAGGTATCACGCAGCAAGAGGCCCGCCGGAACCCAGCGGACTTTCTCCTTCGCGACAGACTTGAGGCTAGAGAATGGCGAAATAAGGATGAGGGCTGCAGGGCTGGTTTCACTGGCAAGTTGTGTCGCTACGCCAGAGCCAATCGAATTGCCGATAATAACGATTTGCTCTTCCGGAACGCCGTTTTCGGCCAACCAAGCGACGGCAGCACGGGCATCACTATACAGCCCTTCCTCGGACGGATTGCCCGGATTGCCGCGGTAGCCGCGATATTCCGCCGCGAGCACACCGTAACCTTCAGGCGCGAGCTGGTCGGTGGCAACAACACTGGACTGCCAGTCAGCACCATTTCCATGAAAATAGAGAATCGTCGGACGGCCGGGCGCGGCCGCTTTGTAACCGGCCTTGAGCGTCAGGCCGTCCGCTGTTTCGTAGCTGATGCGGTCAAACGCCTGCGGAATTAAACCCGTCCCGCCCGGTGCCGGATAGATCAGGCTGCGCTGCGCGAAAAACAGCACCGTAAGCAGGATCAGGTAGAGGGCCAGCAGCCCCAGCAGAACCTTCAGCGCAACGGACAGCATCCGGCGCGGCTCAGGCCCGCGCTTCTTCTACGCGCTCGTTCTCTCCGGCGCTATTGTGCCGCAGCGCCTTCAGCACTGTATCGACGATATGCGGCGCGTTCAGGCCAGCTTCGTCATATTGCTTATCGGGCGAGTCCTGATC
The DNA here is from genome assembly GCA_037968495.1 of Pontixanthobacter sp. GTDB lineage: Bacteria > Pseudomonadota > Alphaproteobacteria > Sphingomonadales > Sphingomonadaceae > Aestuarierythrobacter. The sequence continues at coordinate 13,522 of JBBKVP010000065.1, forward strand.
CTGAAACGCATCCGGCAGGCGCAATGTGCGGATCTTAAGTCCCGCATCCATCAGGCCTTTGTCGCTCGCCAGCGTCAGAACATGCGCGCCTAGACCGCCTATGGCGGCTTCCTCGACAGTGATGATAACTTCATGCGTCCGCATCAGCTTCTCGATCAACTCGCTGTCGAGCGGTTTCGCAAAGCGCAGATCAGCGACAGTGGTTGAAAGCCCCTTGGCCTCCAGTTCGCCCGCTGCTTTCATTGCTTCTGCGAGACGCGTACCGAGCGAAAGCAGTGCAATCTTATTGCCTTCCTTCACAATGCGGCCTTTGCCGATTTCCAGTTGCAGCGGCACATCCGGCATTGCCACGCCGGTGCCAGCGCCGCGCGGATAGCGGAAGGCGATTGGCCCGCTATCATGCAGTGCAGCGGTGAACGTCATATGGACCAACTCGGCCTCATCAGCCGCAGCCATCACCACAAAATTGGGCAGCGCGGCGAGATAGGTCACGTCAAAGCTACCGGCATGTGTTGCGCCATCAGCACCGACCAAGCCGGCGCGGTCAATTGCGAAACGGACGGGCAGATTCTGGATCGCCACATCATGCACAACTTGGTCGAATGCACGCTGGAGGAAGGTCGAATAGATCGCACAAAACGGGCGCATACCTTGCGCGGCAAGGCCAGCAGCAAAGGTCACGCCGTGCTGTTCGGCAATCCCGACATCGAAGGCTCGGGTGGGATGAGCCTGCGCGAATTTGTCGACGCCGGTGCCGCTGGGCATTGCCGCAGTAATCGCGCAGATCTTGTCGTCCGTTTCGGCCAGTTTCGCCAGAGTTTCACCGAAAACATTCTGGTAACTGGGCGGGCCGCCACCCGGGCCCTTGTCCTGCTTGCCTGATACGACATCAAACTTCGCAACGCCGTGATATTTATCGGCGCTGTCCTCGGCGGGCGCGTAGCCCTTGCCCTTTTTCGTCACGACATGGATCAGGATCGGCCCCTGATCGGTGTCCCGAACATTTTCGAGCACCGGGATCAAATGGTCGAGATTGTGGCCGTCAATCGGGCCGACATAATAGAAACCCAGTTCCTCGAACAATGTCCCGCCGGTAACCATGCCACGCGTATATTCCTCAGCCTTTTCCAGACCTGAGTGCACCCGGCGCGACAGCTTCTTAGCCATCTTCGAGGCAAGGCTGCGTAGGCCGAGATATTCGCTGGAGGAGACCATCCGCGCGAGATAGGCCGACAATCCGCCAACCGGCGGCGCAATCGACATATCATTGTCGTTGAGGATCACGATCAGCCGGTTGCCCGCCTGTTCAGCGTTATTCATCGCCTCATAAGCCATGCCCGCGCTCATCGCGCCGTCACCGATTACTGCAATGCCTTTGCCGGGTTTATCATTCAGCTTGTTGGCAACCGCGAATCCCAGCGCTGCCGAGATCGAAGTCGAACTGTGTGCCGCGCCGAACGGATCATATTCGCTCTCACTACGCTTGGTGAAGCCGGAAAGCCCGCCGCCTTGGCGCAGAGTGCGAATACGGTCGCGCCGCCCGGTGATGATCTTATGCGGATAGGCTTGATGGCCGACATCCCAGATCAAGCGGTCGTCCGGCGTATTGAAGACGTAGTGAATGGCAGTCGTCAGTTCTACCACACCAAGGCCCGAACCCAGATGCCCGCCGGTTGAACCGACCGTACTGATCATTTCAGCGCGCAGCTCATCGGCAAATTGCCGCAATTGATCGGGCTTCAACTTGCGAAGGTCGGCAGGCACATCGACTGTGTCGAGCAGCGGAGTATCAGGACGTTCACTCATGGAGAGATGCTTACAACGGTAATTATCGCCTGTCGATGAACGGAATCAGACAGATTTCACGCTTGGCAATTATCGCAGCGCCCGCGCAGTTCCACCACGGGGCGCACATCGGCAAATCCTGCGCCCTCGCCCGCCGTTTTCAGCGCAGATGTCAGGCTGTCATCATCAAAATGCGTCACGGCGCCGCAATTGTCACAAATCAGGAAGATACAGTCATGCCGGCAGCCGGGGTGCGTGTTGGCGATGTAAGCGTTCGCGCTTTCAATCCGGTTGGCGAGGTTTTCGCGCACAAATAAGTCGAGGATGCGGTAAATGCTGTTCGCCGCGACCCGCTTGCCGCGCTTGTCCGAAAGGGCCTCGGCAATGTCATAAGCGGATACTGGCTTGTCGCGACTGGCTAGCGCGCAGAACACGTCCGCACGCAGAGCAGTCCATTGCTCGCCCGAATCGGTTAGCGACTTGCGCGCTGCTTCAACCAGCCCGCTGCCGGAGTGTTCGTGATGGGAATGCCCGCTCATTACCTCCTATATAGGGGCTGCACGGGGCAAACTGCAATCAGTTGCGCTTGAATTGCGCCCGATAAACGGCGGGATAAAGCTGCTTGAGCGCTGCAACCTTGGGCTTATCCCACCGGCGAATATAACCATGATTGGGATTCTTCGCCGCAAAGTCCTGATGCTTCATTTCGGCTTTGTAGAATTTTCTATAGCTTTCGATCTGCGTTACGATTGGTCGCTTCCATTTGCCCGAAGCCTTCATCTGCTTGAGATAAGTAGCGGCAACCGTGCGCTGCTCTGCGCTCAGCGGGACAAGTGCGGCGCGGTATTGCGCGCCAACATCCGGGCCCTGACGGTTCTTCAATGTCGGATCAGCGACCACGGAGAAGAATATCCGCAGCAATTGGTCATAGCGAATGACGGAGGGATCATAGGTGACCTTCACCGCCTCCGCATGGCCGGTAACGCCGGTGTTAGTTTGTGAATAGGTTGCCGTCGCAGCGCTGCCGCCATGATAGCCCGATATGGCGCTGGTGACGCCCTTTGTGTGGCTGAAAACTGCTTCGACGCCCCAAAAACAACCGCCGGCAAAGACAGCTGTCTTGAGCCCCTTGCTTTCCTTCGCGGTGCGTTCGGCGACAGGCGCGCGGACAACATTTTCGGCCGCAGCAGCAGTGCTTTGCTGACAGGCCGACAGGGCGAGCGGCCCGGCGATGAGCGGAATAAAAAAGCGTTTCATATGATCTGCCTTAGCTGAAAATTGAAGCGATGGCAGCAGCGGCGCCGTCTACCAACATGTCCGGGCCGATCTGCACCGCTATGGCGATTGCACCGATGGCAAAGCCAATGGCAAAATTGCGATACAGGTCAGATGTGAAAAGGCCCATGATACTTTCTCTCGAATCTAGCTTGCCATCGCTACTAACCCACTGCCACTTGCATTGAGGTGAATAGCGCGGCTTCCATTTGTTCATTCGGGGCAACTGGCGAAAAGGTTGCAGAGTCCGCGAAAAGTTCGTTGAAGTAACTACGTGGCCAGTCCGGAATTGGATGCAGCGATTATCGGCGGCAGTCATAAAGCGGCCGGCCGCCGGCCCCTATTGGGCCTCATCCCCAAAGCTTAGGCGGAGGCGTTGGCGCGGCCAACTCGCCGCGAGAGAAAATCAATGCCTGAAGTGCCGCATCCCGGTGAAGACCATCGCAAGGCCCTTCTCATCCGCAGCCGCAATAACTTCGTCATCGCGGATCGATCCGCCCGGCTGGATCACTGCAGTTGCACCCGCTTCTGCCGCAGACAACAAGCCGTCTGCGAAGGGGAAGAAGGCATCTGACGCAACAGCGCTTCCAACCGTTTTCGCTTCGGCCCATTCATAAGTTTCCGCCGCCTCAGCAGCCTTGATCGCGGCAATCCTTGCGCTGTCGCGCCGGTTCATCTGGCCCGCGCCGATGCCCGCAGTCGCGCCGTTTTTGGCGTAGACTATTGCGTTGGATTTCACGTGCCGCGCCACGGTCCATGCGAACAGGCAGTCCTTGAGTTCCTGCTCGGTCGGCTCGCGTTTTGTGACGATCTTGAGGTCATCCAGCGATACTGCGCCAATGTCACGGCTCTGTACCAGCAGGCCTCCGGTAATCGGCTTCACCTGAAGTCCGCCGCGCCGCGCATTAGGGAATTCGCCCGTGAGCAACAGCCGCAAATTCTTCTTCTTGGCAAAGGCTTCGCGCGCAGCATTATCGACGGCCGGCGCAATCACGACTTCGGTGAATATCTTGCAAATCGCTTCGGCAGTCGGCCCATCAAGCGGCACATTGACCGCCACGATCCCGCCAAATGCCGAGACACTGTCACATGCTAGCGCATCTTCCCACGCCTGAAGCAGAGTCGGGGCCTGCGCCACTCCGCAGGGGTTAGCGTGCTTCACAATAATAACCGCCGGATCGCCTCCCGCGAATTCTGCGCACAGCTCAAATGCCGCATCGGCATCATTGTAATTGTTGTAGCTGAGTTCCTTGCCCTGCAATTGTTCAGCTTGTGCGATACCGTGAATATGCGGGCCGACAGGCGTGTAGAGCGCAGCCTTCTGATGCGGGTTCTCGCCGTAACGCAGTTCGACCGGAGCCTTCCCGTTTACCGCCAGCATATCGGGGAACATCTTGCCCTGATCGGCGAAGGCAAACCACTGGCTGATCATAGAATCATAGGCGGCAGTCGCAGCAAAAGCCTTCGCAGCCATCGCCTTGCGAAATTCCACCGAAGTCGCGCCTGATTTGGCTTCGAGTTCGCCGGTAAGCGTGGCGTAATCGGCAGGGTCGGTCACGATGGTGACGAAGGCGTGGTTTTTCGCTGCCGAACGGACCATCGAAGGCCCGCCAATGTCGATATTCTCGATGATCGTATCGCGGGACGCGCCCTTGGCTACAGTTGCTTCGAAGGGGTAAAGATTCACCACCACCAAATCGATCGCACCGATGGAATGCGCTTCCATAGCCGCGGCATGTTCAGGGTTGTCGCGCACAGCCAATAGCCCGCCATGGACCATCGGGTGCAACGTCTTCACCCGCCCATCCATCATTTCAGGAAATCCGGTGAGGTCAGAAACGTCGCGTACTTCGAGGCCCGCGTCGCGCAGCGCTTTGGCAGTTCCGCCGGTCGAAACCAGCTCCACACCGTTCGCTGTGAGCGCCCTGCCAAGTTCAGCCAAACCGGATTTGTCGGACACCGATAACAGCGCCCGTTTAATTGTCACATCGCTCACAATTCTATTCCTTCTCGGTGAGTGCGTGTGCCCTCAACCCATTTTCTTGAGCAGCCAGGTAAAGTTCGCCCCGCCGCGCGACACCATACCTTGTAGCACCAATTGCTGGATGGGCTGCGGGCGGCCCCCGCCGTCGACCCACAAGCTTTCCTCGATTGCGAGCTTGGCCATATCATCGCCGCTAATCCGCATCTGCCAATAGCTACCGTCAGGCAAGGCGAGGCCCGCGCCGCGCTTGTCATCCGACAGGCCCAGCTCGATACCCGGACCGATGTGGAAGCGGATCGCATAGCCGACTTTTCCGCGCTTTGCCTTGCGCCCCGAAGGGACGAGCAAGTCTTCACCGCGAAGCTCCGTGCCTTCATCGCGCAAGATCACAATCCGGCGGTGGGTGAGAGCATAGCGTGCGGCATAGCCATCATGGCTCGCCTCGATTCGGGTTGCGCTGCCGCCTTTGCCGGTGCTGCTGTCGAGCATCAACGTCCGGCGGTCAACTTCCACCTCGCCGACACCGCTGCCGAGCTTGCCGCGGATTAGAACGGCAGTGGAATTGGCATCATCGAGCACGAGAGTAGAATGTGCCGCACTTGCGCGAAGCCCGCGTTCGATGCGCACTGGCGTCTGTCCGCCAACCACACCTGCGCCGCCGCAATTGACGATTATGCGCTGCCCGTCATGCGAAAATTCGAGACCCAGCGTGGAGGCGCAGCCCGACCGCGTGTGGCGTGCAAGCGGGGGAGGAGCAGCGTCAAATTGCAGCAAGCCTTTGCCTGCATTGACCCGCTGATAACCCCATTGGCGGACATCACGTAATGGCCGCGTGCGAACACCGCTTGCCTCGATCAATGCCGAGATCCGCTCTGCCGGAACCGCATTTGAACCCTGCCAACTACCGAGCGCACCGTCCGAATGAACAACCGCGAGAAGCGGCGGAACCAGCAAGTTCAGGATGGCGTCAATCGCATCGGGCGTATTCCGGCGTATGGCGCGGTAACACGCCGAAAGTTCGGTTAGCAGCGCAATCGCCTCCATCTGGTCAAGCGGAGAACGCGAGAGCACGCCGCCATCTTCGCCGACCAGTTCGCCCAGCGCGCGCACCAGGCCCGCTTCGCCAAACAAGCGGCGCGGCTTGCCATCGGGCAGCAACAATCCTGCGGCAGTAATCGCCGTCCAGCCAGCAACTTCTGCCAACCGGTCATCTGCTTTGCCGACATTGCGGTCGAGCCAGCGCGCAGTTTGCGCGGCAGCGGCCAATGTGTGGCACCGCAATTGCTTGTCCTGCCCGCCGAGCAGCAATGGTGCGTGAACCAGCCAATTAAGCAATCTGTGGCCAGTCGCGCGAACGGTCCATGCAGCGCCCTTGGCCGGTTTCGGATTGGCATCGAGCCATGCCGACAGCACCCGCTCCGCAGTGCCAGTGCATTGTTCGCGCGGCGCACAGGCCGCCAGATCGCGAGCCCAAGTAAACCCATGAACCGCCATTTCAAACGGCGGGGTCAGCAGCGCTTTGGAGCTCCAGTCCATCTGCGCGATAGGCGCTTTGACGCCGTGGATCAGGAAATGCCCGGCGCGTAATGCAACACCGGCAGCCCGTTCGCCAACGAGCGGGCTTTCGACGGTTGCCAGCAGCCGGGGCTTGCCCGGTTTCTTAAGCGGAGCAGCGAGCGTCGATCCCGGGACGCCCAGTCGGTACGCCAGCCGGATGAGCCTTTCGCCAGCGCCCAGTTTCGGCGGCTGGAAGTCAGCCAGAGCCAAAGCGCGGCCCGGCTCGATTAGTTCACCCTCACCGCTGCTTGGAGCAGAGCCAGTCACCAGAGGATGAGCTTCACTGTCGTTGAGCGGGATAGCCATATTCTCAGAATTCTCGCCGCCATCGTGAGCTCCGGAGCCAGAGGCAACCAGCTGGTCGGAGGTTGCCGCATCCATCATTATCCATGCCCCTTCAGAGCGGCTATATTGGCCGCATACTGTCCCGGACCGCCCTTGAAAGTCGCCGACCCCGCAACCAGCACATCCGCCCCGGCGGCCACACATTGACGCGCGGTTTCAGGATTGACCCCGCCATCGACCTCCAGCCGGATTTCGCGGCCAGTTGCATCGATCATTTTGCGGATTACTTCGATCTTGCGCAGCTGGGTGGAGATGAAACTCTGCCCGCCGAAACCGGGATTGACGCTCATCACCAACACCAGATCAATGTCGTCTATCAGGTAGTCTAGCTCATCAACGGGAGTGCCTGGATTGAGCGAGATGCCCGCCATTTTTCCCAGTCCCTTAATCGCCTGAACGGTGCGGTGCGTATGCGCGCCAGCTTCCGGGTGGACGGTAATAATATCCGCACCGGCATTCGCGAATTCTTCCAGATAAGCATCGACCGGCGAGATCATCAGATGGACGTCGAAGATCTTCTTGGTGTGCGGGCGCAAAGCCTTCACCACCGCCGGACCGATTGTAATATTGGGGACATAATGCCCGTCCATCACATCGACATGGATCCAGTCGGCGCCTGCCTCGTCAATTGCGCGCACCTCTTCGCCCAGCCGGGCAAAATCAGCGGAAAGGATGGACGGGGAAATCAGCGGTGCGGTCATATTGGGCGCCAAGGCTCTATGATAAGGAACAGTTTCCTTGAAAGTACCGCGACTACAGGCGGCGAGTCCCGCCCACAAGTTGCGGCAAGGGCCTTTTCCACCCCCTTTTCGATATTGCCCCAAGTTGATCCGCCAATAATTCAATCGTTCAACAATCTGAACGGACGGATTTGAGTAAGTTAAGTCGCCATTCAGCGGTATTCAGGCTTATAGATATGGATTCCGGGCGCATTGCCTGCATTTTTTTAGCTCGCCAACGCATTCAATTAGGTTGCGAAGCGGGCAAACGGGGTACTTAGATGGCTAGAATACTGAACACCGCGATGGCGGCGCTGGCACTTGGCGGCCTTGCGATATCGGCACCAGCAATGGCGCAATTTAAGCAGAAGATATCCAATGACCCGGCCAAGTGCCGTGGTTCAAACCCGTCCGTTGTAGTAACGCTGACGGGCATAAAATCGTCGAGCGGGACAATCCGCGTCCAAAGCTATCGAGGAATCAAGTCCGACTGGCTTGAAAAAGGCCGGTGGCTGAGCAGGATTCAGACAAAGGCGAACGCCGGAACTATGACATTTTGTGTCCCTGTGCCTAGCAGCGGAACCTATGCAATCGCTGTGCGCCACGACATCAATGGCAATGGCAGCACCGACATCTTTAGCGATGGCGGAGGCATGTCGAACAATCCCAGCATCAACATTTTCAACTTGGGCAAGCCGAGCTATAAGAAAACAGCATTCGAAGTCGGCGATGGCGCAAAAAGCATCTCGATCCGGATGCGTTACCGCTAATCAACCTGCGCGTTTGGCTGCGATCTTCCGCACCTCGTCGAGGTCTTGCGGCTTATCGACATCGACCGCTGCCAATCCGTCCTTGGCCGGGACGAGGCGGGCTTGCACACCGAGCCGCTTACCAAGCCGGATGATCGCCTGATCCAGCGTCAGCTTGCCGCGCCAATAATCCCACAGGGTTGAAATGCCCAGCTTAGCCGCGATGCGCCAAGGGCGCTTGCGGTTGGCTTCGACCGAGCGCCAAGCCTCAATCGCATTGGCGGCCTTTGGCGTGGCAAGCAGAAACAAATTGCAACCGCTCCATTCCCCATCAGCAAATTTGAGATAAGTCCTCTGGCTGCCCGGAACTGCGGCCTCAACCGCGGCGCGCGGCGCAAGCGCCACACCGATATCCGCGCCCTCAGGCAAATCAGCAATGAACTGCGCGACCCACGCGCCTTGCAGCAAGGCGTGATCAGCCGTTGTGACGAGCAGCGGTGCGCCGGCGAGCGTAAAGCCCCGCGCCACACTGCCGCTAGGGCCAGTGTCTGGCGGCACGATTTCAGTCTTCAGACGCAGCGCCTCGTTCATCACATCGGCATCGTCTGCGGACACCAATATCCGTTTGATACCTGCATCGCGCAATGCGCCGATGACCCGCGCAAGCAGGGTTTCGCCCTCCACCAATGCCAGCGCCTTGTGCGAAATGTTCTCTTGCAGAGCGACACTGTCACGCTCGCCCCTCGAACCGGCGAGAACCAGTGCGACCGGCTTTTTCATGACCCCGCCCGCTTCTTGCGCCAAACATCAAACAGCACTCCGGGCGCTGCCAAAACGGGATGCTTCTCTCGCCAAGGCGTCAGTTTTACCGGCACACCTGTGTGGCGTTCAATCTTCCAAGCACCATAGCGCGCTGCGCCCTCAAACGTAGTGCTGGCCTTGAGCAAGCGGATGAAATTGAGCGGCTTGCCCATCCGCTGTCGGTGCGCCCACCAGCGCTTCAACTCCCCGCGCACATCAGCTTCCAATAGAGGGCGCAGCGTATCGCCGTCGCGCCCATAGGGGATGCTTTGCGCAGCCAACGCTGCGGGCAACAAACCGTCGAAGTGTGCAGCGTTCATTTCAAGAATGGAATTCTCCCGGCCAGACTTTTCGACCCGGAATTCAGCCGCGTAAGTCGCCTGAAAAAGCGCGCGCCAATAATCTTCTTCGCGCCCTTCTTTGGGGCCAAGCGCGACAGCCAACCGCGCCGCAGTTTGCGCCGCCTGACCGATTGCAGTCACAATCTTGCCGCGTGCGTGTTTATCGCCGCCCCATGCAAGGCCCGATGGCTGGACAAACCGCGCCCAGATTGTCGCATCGGTCAAATTTCCTGCAGCGGCGGCATGGAAGGTCGCAAGTGTCATCGTCGCGACCTTGGCCCGCAAAGTTTCGCCGCCGTGGTCACGCTCATGATAGCTGACGCGCGGCCAGATTCCGCCTTCTCTCGGGCCATCCAACAGAACGTAGAAATCCAGCACACCGTCAAGCGAGCCGGTCCTGAGGTTCGAACCATAGAACAACACGCCGAGCGCGCCAGCTTCACTGCCGAGAGCCTCGGCGAATGTGCGAACGGCGCCATCAACCGGCGCGTCGAGCTGCTTTTCGATCCTCTGTTCCAGAACGCTCACGGGACGACAAACCGCAGCTTGGGGCCTTCTTTCACGACATAATGCCCTGCCGGAAATTCTTCACCGTCGAGAATGAACTCACCGTTTAGCTCCAGCTCGAACTCATGCGTCATCCGGCGATGCAGCCCTCTGCGCGGCATCCATGGCCTGTCCCAGCCAAACGCCAGCACGAGCGGCAGCGAGACCAGAGTCCGGCGGCGCGGGGCGTCGAGGATTGCGAGCTTGAGACCCGAACCCAGCCGTCCAAACAGCTTCATGCCGAGCGGGAAATATTCGAGCGTCGATGCCAGCAGCAACCAGCGCCGAGACGTGTCGCCATATCCGCTGTGCTTCATTGGTTTGCGCTGTTCACCAAGCCAAATCCCCATCTTCGTACCTCTCCGCCAAAGATTGCTAGCCGATCCCACGAAGGCCTGTGCGATACCCCATACGGAAGTCGCTCCAACCGCGAAGGAATTGAAGGCACCCCAATCATGTGCGGTCTGCCCAGCGCGGATACCTTTAGTGAAAGCGCCCGCACCAAGTATAAATCCGCTTACTTGGGTACTAGAATCAGCTTTAGGGCTAACCTGAATTGCGCAGCGCTCGATAAAGCGGCCGTTTTCAATCGCGGCCATCGCATCGCGTAATTTCCAGTCAGTTGGTGCGCCGAGATCGACGGCCAACGCGTTTGTCTTGCCTTTTGGCAGGATAATAAGTGCAGGCCAATCGTTGCCGAAAACCGGCAGCCCCTGAGTCAGCACATCACGAATGGTGCCATCCCCGCCATTGATGACAAGGTAATTGATGCCCAGCTCGGCCAGTTCAGTTAGCGCGCGCGGAAGTTCTGCTCGCCCCTCGGGTTCCACCACAATAACGTCAGGATGCCCGGCAAAGAGGGAATCGCGGCCCTTGTTGCGGTGGCTGCGCGGATTACGAATTACGCCGATCAGGGGGCGGCCTTCGAACGAGCGTCGCGGCACGGCGTTGGGGCCGCCAGCGGCGTTCGTAGTCGGTCCCGACATCTCGGAAAATGGGTGGATCGCACGCTCCATTATGCTCCCCTAGCGCCCGATGCAGCGCGAATCACGCAACTTCTGCACAAGCACGCCCATTGCGCCCACAGCCCGAGCATAATATGCGCGTAGCCGATGCAGCAAATGCCTTCAGATACAGGTCCCCGAATCTAGATGGCCCCAATTCTCAAATTGGAAGGTGTGGGCAAGAATCCGGTTCGCCTCTGGGGTCTGACGATGGATGAGCGGGTTAAACGGCTTGCTGCTTCGCTGGAGCTTTCGGGCGATGGCAGCAGCGGCACGATTATCTCGAATAATGCCGTCACTTACGATCCCGCCTGGCTTCGGCACATCGCCGACCATTCAGGCATGGTCCTGACTTTGGGCGCCGTGCCAGCATTGGGCCACGCGCGCGACGCAGCAGAGGCTGACGAATTGCGCGCGGCCATCATGGAAAAGCGCGCTGCAGTGGTAACCGCAGGCCAGACAGTGCTTACCTATGAGGATGGGCCGACCATCGAAAACAAGCAGCTGCGCAAACGCGAAACGCCGTTCTTGATGCCTCTCACGAAGGACACGATCCAGCCGCTCGAACGGGCCAGCTATTTCGGCGCGTATAAGGGTGTCACGGATATTCTGACGAAATATCTTTGGCCCGAATGGGCGCTGGTGCTGACGCGCATCGCGGCCAAGGTCGGCATGACGCCCAATATGGTCACGGCCATCGGCTTCCTCTGCGTAGTCGCGGCTACTTTCCTGTTCGCGAACGGCCAATATTGGCTCGGCATGGGCGTCGGGCTGATCTTCATGGTCTTCGATACGGTCGACGGCAAACTGGCGCGCTGCACAGTCACCTCCAGCTGGTGGGGGAACGTTTTCGATCACGGAATTGACCTGATACATCCGCCTTTCTGGTGGTGGTTCTGGGCGACCGGCTTAGCGGTTTACGGACTGCCACTATCCGAACCGATGTTCTGGGCGGTGCAATTTGTGATCCAGGGCGGATACATCTTGCAGCGCGTGATCGAGGGTGTGTTTATCGCGCGGTTCGATGGAATCCACATCCATGTCTGGCGGCCATTCGATAGCTGGTTCCGTTTGATCACGGCACGGCGCAATCCGAACATGGTCATTCTCTTTGGGGCCATGATCTTTGCCCGGCCAGATATCGGGCTGATGGCAGTTGCCTTTTGGACACTGGTTAGCTTGCTGGTTCACATGATCAGGCTAGTTTACGCATTTCTGCTCGAAGCGCGCGGCGGCACCGTTCGCAGCTGGCTTGCGGGAGACGGTGCGCAATGAATGATACGATCCGCAATTTCGGTTATCCCCAAACGCTTGTCGCGGAGCTTGAGCATTGG
>JBBKVP010000066.1:0-13477 GCA_037968495.1 Pontixanthobacter sp.
GCTGGGCCGCGTGACCATGCGGCCGCGCGAAGTGAACTGGAAGAATGTCGGCGACAATTATTCGGACGGGCTGCACATTACTGTCGCGCATCCCGGGCTGACCCGGCTGTTCGGCAAAAGCTACGGCGTCGAGGCGGAACCGCATGTCGACCGGATGTGGGGCGATATGGTGGAGCGCCCCTCCTCCAATTGGTCCGAACGGATGTATCAGTGGCTTCTCCCTCCCGTACCGCATCTGCCCGAGGCGGCGCAGCGCCACTGGCTCTATTTCAAGCTGTGGCCCAATGTAGCATTCGACATTTACCCCGATCAGGTCGATTTCATGCAGTGGCTGCCTACCGGGCCGGATAGCTGCATGATCCGCGAGATATCCTACGTGCTGCCCGATACCCCTGACTACCAATGGCGCCGCGAAATGCGCGCCGCGCGCTACCTCAACTGGCGGATTAACCGGCAGGTCAATGCGGAAGACACCGTGCTGATCAGCCGCGTCCAACAGGGCACGGAGTCGCAAAGTTTCAGCATGGGGCCCCTGTCCGACAAGGAAGTCTGCCTGAAACATTTCTGCCAGCGTATGCGAGAAATCATTCCCGAGGCGCGCCTCGAAAAACAACCCCCAGCCGGATGGAGCCGCGAATGACCACCCAATATGATGCCGTGATCATCGGCGCGGGCCATAACGGCCTGACCTGCGCTTTCTATCTTGCCCGCGCGGGGCTGAAAGTGCGGATTGTCGAGCGGCGCGATGTGGTCGGCGGCGCGGCGGTGACGGAGGAGTTCCACCCCGGCTTCCGCAATTCGGTCGCCAGCTACACCGTCAGCCTGCTCCAGCCCAAGATCATCGCTGATATGCGGCTGCATGATCACGGCTACCGCGTGGTCGAGCGGCCGATCTCGAACTTCCTGCCGCAGGAGGCCAATAGTTCTGGGGCTGGCTACCTCAAACTCGGCGGCGGGCTGGAGCGGACGCAGGCCGAATTTCGCAAATTCTCCGCCCACGACGCTGATGTATTGCCCGCTTATTACGACGCACTGGAAGGGGTGGCTGAAGTGCTGCGCGGCCTCGCGCTCAAATCACCGCCCAATGTCGGCGAGGGGCTGCGCACCTTGCTTGCGGGCGCAGCACAAGGCTGGGGCATGGCGCGGCTCGATCTTGAGGCCAAGCGCAACATCCTCGACCTGTTCACCAAATCGGCGCGCAGCTTCCTCGACAGCTGGTTCGAAAGCGAGGCGGTCAAGGCCGCCTTCGGATTTGACGCAGTGGTCGGCAATTACGCCAGCCCCGATACGCCGGGCAGCGCCTATGTTCTGCTCCACCACGTATTTGGCGAGGTCAACGGCAAGAAAGGCGCATGGGGCCATTCGATCGGCGGCATGGGCACGATCACCCAGATTATGGCCAAGGTGTGCGGCGATCTGGGCGTGGAAATAAGCCTCGAAAGCCCGGTCGATCGGGTATTGGTGGATGGAGACACCGTCACCGGCGTGCGGCTGGAAAGCGGCGAGGATATCATCGCCAAGCGGGTCATCGCCAATGTTGGGCCGAAGCTGCTCTACGGCAAAATGCTCGACGCCAGCCATCAACCTGAGGATTTCCAGCGCCGGATGCGCGGGTTCAAGGCTGGCAGCGGCACCTTCCGGATGAATGTCGCGCTCAGTGAGTTGCCGCGCTTCACCTGCCTGCCGGAACCGGGCGAACACCACCAGTCGGGCATCATCCTCGCCCCCACGCTCGACTATATGGACCACGCCTTCCTTGACGCGAAACGCGATGGCTGGTCGAAAGCACCGATTGTCGAAATGCTGATCCCCAGCACAGTGGATGACAGCCTCGCTCCGCCGGGCCAGCACGTCGCCAGCCTGTTCTGCCAGCAATTCGCCCCCGAACTGCCGGACGGGCGCGACTGGGACGCTGAAGAGGGCGTAGCCGCTGACGCGATCATCGACACGGTAGAGGCACACGCCCCCGGCTTCCGCGCGTCAATTCTGGGCCAGCAAGTGCTCAGCCCCAAGGGGTTGTTCGACAAATTCGGCCTCGCAGGCGGCGACATCATGCACGGCAACATGACGCTCGACCAGTTATGGTCCGCCCGCCCCGTGCTAGGCCACGGGGCCTATCGCGGGCCGGTGAAGGGCCTCTACATGTGCGGCGCGGGCGCGCATCCCGGCGGCGGAGTGACGGGCGCGCCGGGGCATAATTGCGCGCGCGAGGTGATTGCGGATGGGGGGAAGTTCGGGCGGTTTGGGTGAGCGGCAATGTCAGAGCAAATGCACCGAATGGCGGATCGCGGTTGATCAACCAGGGATGGGTGATGCCCAGACCTCGTAAACTACCCAGTCCGTTTCGCTATTTCAACTCGTCACCTGAGGTGATCCGTCTGGTCGTGATGATGTATGTGCGTTTTCCGCTTAGTTTGCGGAACGTCGAGGTTCTCGTTGCTGCGCGCGGGATCGGCATTTGCCATGAGACTGTGCGCATGTGGTGGAATATTCGCAGGTGCAGCCTGTTTCATTGATCTGGGTCAAAGACGAGCGCTAAATGCCGACGCAAATGGAGCACGTGTCCAATCGTCTCCATTCCATGCCCGCTGCACCCTGCAAGAATCTGTTCGACGCATTCTTACGCGCCTTTGCGCCTTCGTCCGAAAAGAATGAAATCGCTTGCGCGCTCCGCAAGCTTGCTCAGCCAATGAGTATAGGAAAGGGACGAACCGTTCCGCTTGACCCGGCCCAGGATGCACTCGTCTATATCGGCAGCGGCGCTATGAAGCTGATCGCCTGCGCGTCCAGCGGGCGTGAACAGATTGTTGCATTTCATTTTGCCGGCGAGTTGGTGTCAGTTCCGGCGGGCGCATGGCACTCATATGGGCTATGCGCCCTCACCGAGAGCGATGTGTTGACGTTCCCAGCGGATCCGTTTCTCGAAGTTGCCGCTGCTGAACCGGCATTTTTGGGCGTCTTACTCGAACGGTCACTCGCTGCATTGCATCGTTGCCGCGACAAAGCGGTGGGGCTCGGCCGCAAGAATGCACAAGAGCGGCTCGCCAGCTTTCTGGTCGGGATGGCCGGACGGATCGGTTCGATCGAGCCTGGCAAATGCTTGCTGGAGCTGCCTATGTCCCGCCGGGATATTGGCGACAGCTTGGGGCTGACAATCGAGACAATCAGCCGTCAATTCAGCGAATTGCGCCAGTCTGACTTAATCGAGACCACTGGGCGATCCCGCGTGTTGCTGCGCGATCCAGCCGCTTTAGCCAAACGGGCCGGGCATATCTGACGATGCCCCTTTCTCAGTGGCATGTCCTTTTTTCCAAATTTGACATGGATCAATGCAGCGATGGGTGCGGCTGCCTATTGCGGGGTTCGTTCAGGAGGGAATGAAAACTCATGGAAGCTGTACTTGGTAGGGTCGGAATTTGGTTCCTGGTCCTCTTACTCGCCATCGGCGCATATGCTGGCGCTCAGGATACTGCGTTCGCGGCACATGCCGCGCTGATAGCGGTGCTGGCCTTCGTCCTGATTTGGGTGACCGCGAACAGTTATGATCCGCTGGCGAAGATGCAGAGCATGTTCCACATGCCGACAGACCCTTCGCGCTATGATGATGATCCGGTCCGCTGGGGCGTCGTCGCGACGATGTTTTGGGGCATGGTCGGGATGCTCGTCGGCGTATTCATTGCGCTGCAACTGGCTTTCCCGGCGCTCAATTTCGAACCCTATTTGAATTTTGGACGAGTCCGTCCGCTCCACACATCAGCGGTCATTTTTGCCTTCGGCGGCAATGCTTTGATCGCGACGAGTTTCTACGTCGTGCAGCGCACCTGCCGGGCTCGGCTGGCCTTCCCCAGCCTCGCGCGCTTCGTGTTTTGGGGTTACCAGCTATTCATCGTTCTGGCTGCGTCCGGCTATTTGCTCGGCGTTACCCAGTCAAAGGAATATGCTGAACCGGAATGGTATGTAGATATTTGGCTGACCATCGTTTGGGTTAGCTATGGCGCCGTGTTCATCGGCACGCTGATCCGCCGTCACGAACCGCATATCTATGTCGCCAATTGGTTTTTCCTAGCGTTCATCATCACCGTCGCGATGCTGCATTTGGTCAACAATCTGGCCATGCCGGTCAGTCTGCTGGGATCGCGCAGTTATAGCGCCTTTGCCGGGGTACAGGATGCTCTGACACAGTGGTGGTACGGCCATAATGCGGTTGGGTTTTTCCTTACCGCCGGCTTCCTGGCGATGATGTATTACTTCGTGCCGAAGCAGGCGGAACGACCGATCTATTCCTACCGCTTGTCAATCATACACTTCTGGTCGCTGATCTTCCTCTACATCTGGGCCGGACCGCATCACCTACATTACACTGCCTTGCCAGACTGGGCGCAGACGCTGGGTATGGTGTTTTCGGTTATGCTGTGGATGCCCAGCTGGGGCGGTATGATCAACGGGCTCATGACGCTGAACGGCGCATGGGACAAAGTCCGGACGGATCCGATCATCCGGATGATGGTAATGGCGCTCGCATTCTACGGCATGAGCACTTTCGAAGGGCCGGTGCTGAGCATCAAGGCCGTGAACAGCCTATCGCACTATACCGATTGGACCATCGGCCACGTCCATTCCGGCGCGCTTGGCTGGAACGGCATGATCACCTTTGCCTGCATGTATTACCTCGTGCCGCGTCTGTGGAAGCGCGAGCGGATGTTCTCCTTGCGGATGATCAACTGGCACTTCTGGCTCGCGACTATCGGCATCGTTTTCTACGCCGCCAGCATGTGGGTCGCCGGGATCACACAGGGCCTGATGTGGCGCGAATATGGCCTCGACGGTTATCTGGTGAACAGCTTCGTCGATACGGTCGAGGCGCTCCATCCGATGTACATCATGCGTGCATTTGGCGGCGGGCTATACCTGCTGGGCGGCGCGATAATGACCTACAATGTCTGGATGACGCTGAAGGGCCGTATCCGCGAGGAAGCGCCGATGTCGCAGCCTGAATTCCAAGCCGAAAAAGATCGTCCCATCACCGCAGCAGTGCCGGCTGAGTAGGAGTAGAGACCATGACCCTTACACAGCAACACAAGAAGCTCGAACGCAATGTCACCCTGCTCAGCGTTGGTGCATTTGTTGCCGTCGCCATTGGCGGGATTGTTGAGATCGCGCCGCTCTTTTGGATCGACAACACGATCGAGAAGGTGGACGGAATGCGGCCTTACACTCCGCTCGAGCAAGCTGGCCGCGACATCTATATTCGTGAAGGCTGCTACAGCTGTCACAGCCAGATGATCCGCCCGTTCCGCGACGAAGTGGAGCGCTATGGTCATTACAGCCTCGCCGCGGAATCGATGTATGATCATCCGTTCCAATGGGGATCGAAACGCACCGGGCCAGACCTCGCGCGGGTTGGCGGGCGTTATTCAGACGAATGGCATGTCCAGCATCTGCAAAACCCGCAAAGCGTAGTGCCCGAAAGCATCATGCCGAGCTATTCCTTCCTGAGCGATACCAAGCTCTATGTCGGTAGTCCCTCGGCAACTCTGCGCGCGCTGCAGCGTGTCGGTGTTCCCTATACCGAAACGGATATAGAGCAAGCGCCCGCCGATTTGGTCGCTCAAGCCAATCCGGAGGCGGATGCTGGCGATCTGCAGGAACGCTATCCCAAGAGCCAAATTCGCGATTTTGACGGCAATCCAGCGAAAGTAACCGAGATGGATGCGCTGGTCGCTTATCTCCAGATGCTCGGGACGTTGGTCGATGTGAGCAGTGCAGCAGCACAAGAGGAATTGGCCGAGGAGAAGGGGCGATGAGCGCCTACGAAACCCTGCGGCATTTCGCCGATAGCTGGGGCCTCCTGGCAATGCTGGCGATCTTTGTCACCCTGTGCGCATGGCCATTCCGCCCAGGGGCCAAGAGCCGCAACCGCGATGCCGCAACGCTTATTTTCAAGGATGAGAATGATGGCGAATAGAAAAGAGCCAGTTCAGCGGATCGATGAAGCGACCGGCACTAAAACCGTTGGGCACGAATGGGACGGGATTGAGGAGCTCGACACGCCAATGCCGCGCTGGTGGCTGTGGACCTTCTATCTCTGCATCCTCTTTAGCATCGTCTATGTCGTGCTTTACCCAGCGTGGCCGATGCTTGAAAAAGCAACCGAAGGCACGCTTGGCTGGAGCAGCCGCGGCGACCTAGCCAACGAAATCAGTGTGGCCGACCAAGCACGCACGACGGTCAACGAACAGCTCGCGCGAATTCCTATCGAGCGCCTTTCGGAAGACAGCGCCCTGATGCAGCAAGCGGTGGCTGGTGGCCGCGCCGCGTTTCTGGTAAACTGCGTGCAATGCCACGGATCTGGCGCAGCGGGCAGCATGGCAAGCTCCAGCCTTGCGAAGGGCTACCCCAATCTCAACGACGATGACTGGCTATGGGGCGGCGATCTGAAGGCAATCGAATACACGCTGACGCACGGCATCCGCCAACAGGGCGATGAAAAGACCCGTTTCAGCCAGATGCCCGGCTTCACCGGCGTGTTCGACGATGCCCAAGTTGAAGGCCTCGTTGATCATGTCCTCGCATTCAGCGGCAAAGCCAAGCCATCCGCCGTTGGAGCGGAGCTTTACGCCAACAATTGTGCATCCTGCCACGGGGCCAATGGCTTGGGTGACCGCGCGCAAGGCGCACCCAACCTTGCCGATGCGATCTGGCTTTACGGCGGCGCGCGCTCGGAAGTGAGGCGCCAGATCCTCGCACCGCGCAATGGCATGATGCCGAAATGGGAAGGCCGGCTTGATCCAGTAACAATCAAGATGCTGGCGGCTTACGTTCACTCGCTCGGGGGCGGCGAAGACTTCGTGGAAGTTGCAGAGAGCCCGGCGGTTGAAGTCGATGAACAACCCTGACGTCTCTTGGACTGAACACTCCCGTAGCGATTTGGGCAGCGGCGGCCCTGAAGAGCTGTTCGAGAAGCGCAAGCAGGTCCATCCGCAGCGCATCGACGGCAATTTCAGGCGCTTCAAATGGCTGGTAATGATCGCCACACTGGCGATTTATTACATCACGCCATGGCTGCGCTGGGACCGAGGGCCATTCGCGCCTGATCAGGCGGTGCTAGTCGATCTGGCCAACCGCCGCTTCTATATGTTCGGCATCGAGATCTGGCCGCACGAGTTTTACTTCGTCGCCGGCCTGCTGATCATGGCGGGTATCGGGCTGTTCCTCGTGACCAGTGCAGTTGGACGCGCGTGGTGCGGCTATGCCTGTCCGCAGACTGTGTGGACTGACCTGTTCCAGCATGTCGATCGCTTCGTCGATGGTGATCGCAACGCGCGGATGCGGCTCGACAAGGCGCCGTGGGGCGCCAGCAAGATCGCACGGCGCAGCTTCAAATGGGCGATCTACCTGTTCATCAGTTTTTGGACCGGCGGCGCGTGGATCATGTATTTCGCCGATGCGCCCACGCTTACGGCGGATTTCTGGACCGGTAATGCGGCAGCGATCGCCTATATTACCGTCGCCATCCTGACGCTGATGACCTTCACCCTTGGTGGTTTCATGCGCGAGCAAGTGTGTATCTATATGTGCCCATGGCCGCGTATCCAGTCGGCTATGCTCGACGAAAAATCCCTGCTGGTGACCTATAAGGATTGGCGCGGCGAGAAGCGCGGCAGCGTCAAGAAGTCAGAAAAGAGCCCCGGCGAATATGGCGATTGCATCGACTGCAACCAATGCGTTGCCGTTTGCCCGACCGGGATTGATATCCGCGAAGGACCGCAGATCGGCTGCATTACATGCGGATTATGCATCGATGCCTGCGACCGCGTAATGAGCGAAGTGGGCCGCCCGCGCGGACTGATCGACTACGCCACGCTGGACGACTGCGACGCCGAAGCCGCAGGGGCTGAACCCCGCCCGGTCTGGAAGACTCTGCTGCGCCCCCGCACGCTGATCTATTTCAGTATTTGGGGCGGCATCGGACTGGCTCTGCTATTCGCGCTCGGCACGCGGACGCATACGGAACTCTCGGCAGCAGCAGACCGTAACCCGCCCTTTATGCTGATGAGCGATGGTTCAGTTCGCAATGCATTCACGCTCAAGATCCGCAATATGGAGAGTCGCCCGCGCACATTCACCGTGGCACTAGATGGTCTGGATGGCGGCGTGATGTGGTCTGGCACTGTGTCGCGCGACAATGCTGCTCGCGCCCTCACAATCGCAGTCGAGCCCGACCAAACGAAACCCATCCGGGCGTATGTGGTCGCACCGGCGGGAACTGCCGCGGCGGACTTCGCCTTCACGGTAACGTCGAATGACGAACAAGCAGAAACCGACCGCAGCGAAGTACGCTTCGTGGTTCCGGGCGCTGAGCAATGAGAAAGCCCTTCACCGGACGTCATATGGCGATAATTATGGTTGGCGGCTTCGGCATCGTGATCGCTGTCAATCTATTTATGGCAACGCTCGCGGTGGGCGGATTTAGCGGCGTTGTGGTCAAGAACAGCTATGTCGCCAGCCAGCAATTCAACGGATGGCTTGAACAAACCGAGGCACAGAAAGCGCTAGGCTGGGACATTGCAGTCAGCCGCGCAGACAACGGAACAGTAAGCGTGACTATGCAGGACGTGCCCCAAACCGCAGATCTCACCGCAATCGCTCGCCGTCCGCTGGGTGAGCCGGACCGGCGCGAGATTGTGCTTACGGGCGATTCTGTGGCGGGCTTCCGGTCCATGAAGCCCCTGCCCGAAGGCCGCTGGCTGCTGCGTATTTCGGTCACTGACGGTGAGGATGAATGGCGCAGCGAAAGCGAATTACAGTGAATTCTCACACTTCCTTGCAGTCGTTTGATCCCGAACACCTAAGCGATCACCGCTTCACTGTGCCGGGAATGCGCTGCGCAGGCTGCATCGGCAAAATCGAGCGCGAATTGCCGCTTGTTTCGGGCGTCGCCGAAGCACGGGTGAACTTTTCGGCCAAGCGCGTCGCAGTGCGGCATGACGCGTCGATTGACGAGGCGGACATCGTCTTGGCGCTTGAACGTCTGGGGTTTGAGGCCCAGCCGGTCGCGGCTAACCCGCTTGCCCAAGACGACACAGAAACGAAGCGATTGTTGCGCGCTGTCGCAGTTGCGGGCTTCGGCATGATGAATATCATGCTGCTATCGGTTAGCGTATGGTCGGGCGCGGGCGGTGTGACGCGGGATCTGTTCCATTGGTTATCGGCGCTGATTGCTATCCCCGTGATCGCCTATTCTGGACGGCCGTTCTTCGCATCCGCATTGATGGCGCTGCGTTATGGACGCACTAACATGGATGTGCCGATCTCCATTGGCATTTTGCTTGCGACTGGCCTGAGCATTTACGAAACCGCGACCGGCGGTGAACACGCTTATTTCGACGGCGCAGTCATGTTGCTGTTCTTCTTGCTCGCAGGACGTGCACTCGATGCAGCCATGCGTGACAAGGCCCGGTCCGGAATCGCCGGATTGCTCTCGCACATGGGGCGCGGTGCCTCGGTGGTGGCCGAAGATGGCACCACGCACTGGGTGAATTCGGAGGATTTGAAGCCCGGCATGATCATGATCGTCGCAGCAGGCGAAGCCCTCGCCGCTGACGGCGAAGTTGTCGAAGGTACAACCAACATCGACAATGCAATGTTGACCGGCGAGAGCCGCCCGCAGCCCGTTAGCCACGGCATGACAGTCCACGCGGGCGCATCGAACCTGTCAGACCCGATCCGGGCCAAAGTCACCGCCACGAGCGACGACACCGCAATCGCCGAAATCGCACGCCTGATGGATGAGGCAGGTCAGTCCCGCTCGCGCTATGTCCGGATCGCTGACCGGGCGGCGCGGTTTTATGCGCCCGCAGTCCATTCGCTTGCGCTGCTGGCATTTGCCGGGTGGATGATAGCGGGGGCTGGCTGGCACCAGTCGCTGACCATTGCCATCGCGGTGCTGATCATAACCTGTCCCTGCGCGCTGGGACTCGCCGTCCCTGCCGCACAGGTTGTCGCTTCAAATGCACTGCTTAAGCGCGGGTTACTGGTCAAGGATGGCAGCGCGCTCGAACGTTTGGCTGAAGCGGACATGGCATTGTTCGACAAGACGGGCACGTTGACACTAGGACAGCCACGCCCGGTCGATCTGAGCGGGTTGGATACAGACGACCGCGCGGTCGCCCTCGCACTCGCGCAAGCAAGCCGTCATCCGCTGAGCAAGGGACTTGCCGCCGCGTTGCAGTTGGAGGGCGTCACCCCGGCGAAGGTAGACCGCATCGAAGAAGTCTCCGGCACCGGCATATCGGGCGAATGGCAAGGCGTGCATGTCGCTTTGCGCCGTTCACAGGGAAGCAGCGGCGAAGCGCCAGAGAGCGAGTTGGTGATCGGCGGCCGAAACATCCGGCTCGAATTCACCGACGCGCTGAGGCCAGATACAACAGAGACGTTAGCGAACCTGTCCCGTTTGGGATTGCCCTCACAGATTATTTCTGGCGACCGCCAGGAGGTAGTGGGTGCGGTTTCTGGCGAACTAAAAATCGAGGCACAGGGCGCGATGCTGCCGCATGAGAAGCTTGCAAAACTCGAGGCACTGAAAGCCGCCGGGCACTATCCCCTAATGGTTGGTGACGGCTTAAACGACGGCCCCGCCTTGGCCGCAGCGCATGTCTCCATAGCGCCCGGCAGCGCCAGCGACGTCAGCCAGCAGGCTGCAGACGCAGTGTTCGTCGGGGAAAGCCTGTTACCTGTCGCCCACGCGATTTCGGTATCGCGCGCAACAATGCGCGTAGTTCGGCAGAACTTTGTCTTCGCCATTGGGTATAACGTGCTTGCGGTTCCGCTCGCACTCGCAGGGCTGGTGACGCCGCTCGTCGCAGCGATAGCCATGTCGGGCAGTTCGCTCATCGTTGTCGGCAATTCGTTACGCCTGTTCAGCGCTACGAAATGACCGGCCTAGTTTTCCTCATCCCGATTGCGCTGGGCATGGGTGGTCTCGGCTTACTCGCATTTTTCTGGACCATGCGCAGCGGGCAATATGACGACATGGACGGCGCGGCGAACCGGATTTTGATTGATGATGATGAGGATAAAGATGGATAAATTGCTCCCTTAAACAATCAAATTTGATCGACCTCTGGACATGTCATTTGCGATGTTCGCTTTTGACAGGCCTCAAGCTTTCTAA
This sequence comes from Pontixanthobacter sp., assembly GCA_037968495.1. Taxonomy (GTDB): domain Bacteria; phylum Pseudomonadota; class Alphaproteobacteria; order Sphingomonadales; family Sphingomonadaceae; genus Aestuarierythrobacter. The sequence goes on from JBBKVP010000066.1 coordinate 11,174, forward strand.
GGGCACTGTCAGACTAGATGGACCTGATTGAAAAGTAGGCAGGGGAGGGTAGAGCGAGGGGATGCCCCGACCTAAGAAGCCAGCCAATCCGTTTCGTTATTTTAACTCGTCACCCGAAATCATCCGCCTGGTTGTTGTGATGTATGTCCGTTTTTCGCTTAGTTTGCGGAACGTAGAGGCTCTCGTTGCTGCGCGCGGGGGCGGCATTTGCCAAGAGACGGTGCGTCACAGGTGGACCAGGTTCGCTCCGATGTTTGCGGCTGACGTCAAGCGCAAGCGGACCAGCCGGATGCCATGCACGAACTGGGCATTGAAGATCGCCGTGAAACTCGAGGGCAGCATAAAAATAGATCTGAAAACAGCCACTTGATTATCTACTGGAGAGCGCACACAATACCGCAATCCTGGCAATTGAAGTCGTTACAAAAGTTCGCTCCAGCCCACGCCAACATACACAACCACTTCAACGCAGACCGCCACCTTATCGGTCGACAGACTTATAAAGCAAACCGCTCAGCCGCCCTGGCTGAGTGGCGGAACCTCATGGCCTGATCGGCAGCGGAGTAGGAGCGAACTCCGCCAAGCGGAGACGAGTTCGAATTAGACTGACGGGACCCTTGCCAACGGTCATTCACCGATTGGCGTTATTACCGCCAACAATGCGTCGACCTGCACTTGTGCGCCTTCAACGGCGGAGAGCTCTGCCACAGTCCCGTCGAACGGCGCGGTAAGGGCGTGTTCCATCTTCATCGCTTCGAGCACCATCAGGCGCTGTCCGGCAGTCACCGCATCACCCTCAGTCACATCGACCGCTATGACCTTGCCCGGCATGGGGGAGAGGATTGCACCGTCTGCGGCGGAGGCCATGCCCGAACCGCGCACGTTTCTAGTGAACTCGTATGTTGTTCCTCGTTGAAATACGAGAACACGTTCATCGTCTTGATAGCTCGTGGCTTCTATTGACACCAACTCGTCGGTAACCCGTTGGGTTTTACCCTCATGCGATAGGACGGTCGACACTTGATCACTTCCATTGAGCCTGAACCCGTTTAGTTCACCATTTTGCTCATACAGCGGGGCCAAAATTGCGTAGGCTGCTGAACCCCAAACGAGTTCATCTCCTTCAACTGCCGGAACGACGCTTTCAAGCCGGTCAGCAATAAAGCTCGTGTCCAACTTAGCATCAATGAAGTCAGTCTCGCCTAATAAATTTGCCAGAAATCCTGCATTCGTACGAACCGGCCAGACTTCAACGCTGGCAGTCATCCGTTCCAATTCGGAAATTGCTTCTTTACGAGTGTCACCCCAGGCAACTAGCTTAGCAATCATGGGGTCGTAGAAGGGCGAAATTGTGTCTCCTTCCTCAACTCCCGTTTCGACTCGGCAGCCGCCTTGCCCGACCAAGTCGTCTTGCAAGAAAAGGTAATCCAGCCTTCCAACACTAGGCAGAAACCCCTTCGCTGGATCTTCCGCATAAAGCCGAGCTTCGATCGCCCAACCATCTATCTCGATCTCGTCCTGCTTCAGCGGCAGCTCTTCACCGCTGGCGACGCGCAATTGCCATTCGACCAAGTCCACGCCGGTTATCTCTTCTGTTACTGGATGTTCGACTTGCAGGCGGGTGTTCATTTCCATGAACCAGATGCGGTCGGCTTTGAGGCCTTCGCTGGCGTCGGCGATGAATTCTATGGTGCCTGCACCGACATAATCAACCGCTTTTGCTGCACAAATTGCTGCGCAGCATAATTCCTCGCGCGTTGCAGCATCCATGCCCGGTGCTGGGGCTTCTTCGATGACTTTCTGGTGACGTCTTTGAAGCGAACAATCGCGTTCAAACAGGTGGACGACATTGCCGTGGCTATCGCCGAAAACCTGCACTTCAATGTGGCGCGGGCTGGTGATCCATTTTTCCAGCAACACTTCGTCATTGCCGAAACTGGCCTTTGCTTCGCGGCGACAACTTTGTAGCATTTCGGCGAAGTCTGTTGCAGCATCAACCTTGCGCATACCCTTCCCGCCGCCGCCTGCAACAGCCTTGATCAGCACGGGATAGCCGATGGCGTCTGCCTCTTTCGCCAGTCGCTCAGGCGATTGGTCATCACCCATATATCCGGGCGTGACCGGCACACCTGCATCCTGCATCAATTTCTTGGCGGCATCCTTCAGTCCCATCGCGCGGATGCTGTCGGGGTTCGGGCCTACCCAGATCAGACCTGCATCCTGCACGGCTTGCGCGAAGTCGGCGTTTTCGGACAGGAATCCGTAGCCCGGGTGGATAGCCTCTGCGCCCGTTTGCTTGGCAGC
>JBBKVP010000067.1:0-232871 GCA_037968495.1 Pontixanthobacter sp.
ATCGCCGCACCGCGATCGGCATTGAGCTTGGCAGCCTCTGCCATCTCGCCTGGATTGCATCCGGCGAGCTGAAGCGAAACCGGTTCCTCGACCGGGTCCCACGCTGCCTTCTGCAAAGACTGCCGCGTTTCGCGGATCATTGCAGGGCTCGCGATCATCTCCGTTACATTCAGTCCTGAGCCGAAGCGGCGCACCAAAGTGCGGAACGGCATATCAGTGACGCCTGTCATCGGTGCCAAAACCACCGGGCAGGCGATTTCGACGGGGCCGATCTTGATCGGCTTTATGGATGGAGAAACAGGAAGATCGGTCATTATTTTACTATGTGCCTAAAAAACAGGCAGCATCTAGTGGATTGCAGTCGCTTGGTCCAGAGCTTAAGCGACAAGGCGAATGAGTAATGATACCTTCCTTACCCCGTTTGCTGCCGTAATCGTTGCCGCTGGCGAAGGTCTCCGCGCCGGACAGCTGGTGCCCAAGCAGTTCGCCATGTGGCAAGGTAAGCCTGTGCTGCGGCATTCGGTTGAAGCGCTGGCAGCGGCAGGCGCTGCGCCGATTGTTGTGGCGATACCCGAGGGCGCGGATGCTGTTGCCAGTGAAGCCCTAGCGGGAATTGACGATTTATCATTAGTAATTGGCGGCGCTTCGAGGCAGGCTTCTGTCCGTCTTGCACTCGAAAGCATGGAAGGTGTCTCGCCTGATTTGGTGCTAATTCACGATGCGGCGCGTCCGATATTGCCTCAAAACATCATCGCAGGCGTGCTAAGCGCTTTGTCAGCCAATCAAGGCGCAATTCCCGTGCTTCCAGTAGTCGACAGCCTAGCCGTAGAGCACGAAGGCCTGATGGCAGGCACAGCGGACCGGGAGAGCTTGCGGCGTGTGCAAACACCTCAAGGCTTTCATTATCCTGCGATTCTTGCTGCTCATCGCAGTTGGGTCGGTGACGAAGCTGCCGGCGATGATGCCCAAGTGGCGCGCGCGGCTGGCATGGACGTAGCCTTGGTCGAGGGCGACGAGAAACTGCTCAAACTAACATTTGCGGAGGATTTCTTGCCCGACACGCAGGCCGACAAACCAGCCGTCCGGATCGGAACGGGATTCGACGTCCACCGGCTCGTCGCGGGCGAGGAATTGTGGCTCTGCGGGATCAAGCTCGATCATACGCACGGCCTTTCGGGCCATAGCGACGCGGATGTGGCGCTTCACGCGGTGGTCGACGCGCTATTGGGCGCTGCCGGCAAAGGCGACATCGGCGATCATTTCCCGCCCAGCGATCTGCAGTGGAAAGGCGCAAGCTCCGACCGCTTTGTCACACACGCTGTGACGCTGGTGGCGGAGGCTGGCTACGCAGTTGGCAATGTGGATCTGACGATCATTTGCGAGGCGCCGAAAATTGGCCCGCATCGGGATGTCATGCGCAAACGGCTTGCCGGGTTGCTGGGCATTCAGGCAGAACAGGTTAGCGTGAAAGCCACTACCACTGAGCTCCTTGGCTTTACCGGACGGGGCGAAGGCATAGCGGCACAGGCTGCGGCGACGATACTTTCGATTTGAATGGAGACCCGAATGAAAATGATCAAAACAGGCGCGGCGGCCTTGGCAATGTTGGCGCTGTCGCAGCCGCAAATAGCGATGGCGCAGAATTGTGTGCAAGAGGCTGATGCTGCAGATGCAATGATCTACGCAATGCCAGCGATGGTTGCGGCTCTTGAGTCGAAGTGTTCAGGTCAACTTGCCAAGAACGGATATTTGGCAACACGCGGTTCGGCACTTAAGGCCCGCTATTCCGCGTTTTCTTCGAGCGCCTGGCCTGGGGCGAGCCGCTTGATTGGCGTCTTTGCGAGCTCCGGCAGTGACAAGAACGGACAGGAAATGGCTGCAATGCTTTCGGCAATGCCCGAAGAAGCTATGGGGCCATTTTTGAATGCAGTGATCGAGCAGAAGCTGGCCGAGAAAGTTCCAGTAAAACAGTGCCGCAATATCGAGCGCGGCCTAGCGCTTTTCGATCCTTTGCCGGCAAAAAACATGGGCGCTCTGGCTGGTTTTCTCATGCGAGTTGCTGATGTCGATAAGCCTAAGATCTGTAAGTTGCAAACCAAGTGACCGGGACCATATTCCCAAAAGAGATCGCCGATCTGGCCCGCCGCGTCGTTGAAGAAAACGCCGCCGCGGGCCGTAAGGTCGCGCTAGCGGAAAGCTGTACTGGCGGGCTCGTCGCTGCGGCTTTGACCGAAGTACCTGGATCTTCCGCCGTGCTTGATCGAGGTTTCGTGACCTATTCCAACGAATCCAAGATGGAGATGCTGGATGTCCAGTCGGACATCATCGAGGCGCTAGGCGCTGTTTCTGTCGCTTGCGTATGGGCGATGGCGCAAGGCGCTCTGAAACACAGTAACGGCGATGTAGTTGTAGCGATTAGCGGCATTGCAGGGCCTGACGGAGGTAGTGACCTCAAGCCAGTGGGAACAGTCGTTTTCGCCAAAGCCATTCGCGGCGAGGACGAGCCTGAAGCTGAAATGAAGCTGTTCGATTCAAACGACCGCTCAGAAATACGACGTCAGGCGACGCTTTGCGCGTTGGAGCTATTATTGCCGTAAAGCTCGTCGGCGCGAGTTTCAAAGGCCGTCATCATCTTGCGGAATGCACGGTCGAAATATTGGCCGGCCAAGGCCTCGAACACTTTGTTGTTAAAGGTGAAGTCGACGCAGAAGTCGATGCTGCATCCCCCGTTCTCCTTCGCCGTGAAAATCCAGCGATTGCTGAGGTCGCGCATCGGCCCGTCAATGTAGTGGACCTCCAACCGGTTCGGCCGGTCCTTCACAACACGTGAGGTGAATTTTTCGCGCAGACTTTTGAAACCCACCAACATGTCGGCGACCATTTCGGTGTCGCTGTCAGAGCGAACACGTGTTGCCATTACCCAAGGCAGAAACTCTCCATATTTTTCAACATCAGCCACAAGGTCGAACATCTGCTCTGCGCTATAACGCAGATCGCGGACTTGGTGGATGCCGGGCATCAGCGCGCTTTCGCAGCAGCCTTGGTAAATTTGGCTTCACGGGCCGCGCGCATTTCCGCGAAATCGTCACCGGCGTGATAGCTTGAACGCGTAAGCGGGCTTGATGCGACCTGAAGGAAGCCTTTCGCGCGGGCAATCGAGCCGTAAGCATCGAATTGCTTGGGCGTCACGAATTCTTCGACTGTCGCGTGTTTCGGCGTTGGTTGGAGATATTGCCCCATAGTCATGAAATCGACGTCTGCGCACCGCATATCGTCCATCACCTGATGCACCTCGAGCCGCTGTTCGCCCAGCCCCAGCATGATGCCGGACTTGGTGAAAATCATCGGATCATGCTCCTTCACTTCTTCCAGCAGCCGCAGCGACGCATAGTAGCGCGCACCAGGCCGGATTGTCGGATAAAGGCGCGGCACAGTTTCGAGGTTATGGTTGTAAACATCTGGGCCTGCTTCACAAATCGCCTCAACTGCAGGTCGCATCTTGTTGCGGAAATCAGGTGTCAGAATTTCAATAGTCGTATTGGGCGTATTCCGTCGCAGCGCTTCGATCACCTTCACGAACTGGCTAGCGCCGCCGTCCGGCAGATCATCGCGGTCGACACTGGTTACAACGATATGCTCGAGTCCCAACTTCGCCGCTGCTACAGCCGTGTGTTCCGGTTCAAGTGGGTCCACCATCCCAGGCATGCCGGTTTTGACATTACAAAAGGCACAGGCACGTGTGCAGACGTCGCCTAGGATCATTACCGTGGCGTGTTTCTTAGTCCAGCATTCGCCAATGTTCGGACAAGCTGCCTCTTCGCAAACGGTATTAAGGCCCAATTCGCGCATCAGTTTGCGCGTATCATTATAGCCTTTGCTGACAGGCGCTTTGACGCGAATCCAGTCAGGCTTGCGGGTTGAGGGTGCGGGGGCGAGAGTTTCGGACTTTGTTGCCATGACGCTCACCTAGCGACCGCGCACCCTGCCTTCAATAGCCAGCAGACTGCATAGGAATTCCGCAGGCGCGAGCATGCCCATTAAAAGCGGTGCATTCCATCACTATCAGCATTGCCAATTTCATGACCTTGGGCAACAAACCTCGCATGATTCTCCAAACGCTCGCGTCTCCGGTGGTCCTGTTTTTTGTGCTGGGTTTTTTGGCCGCAGCGATCCGTTCTGACCTGTCCATTCCCGACCCAATCGCAAAGGCGATGTCGATCTACCTTATGGCAGCTATCGGCTTGAAAGGCGGAGTAGAGATTGCGCAGACCGGGCTGACTGATACCGTTCTGCTTGCTGCAGCCGCGGGCATCGGCTTATCCTTCTTATTACCCTTCGCTGTCTTCGCAGTTTTGCGCGCGACTAAAACCGATGCGATCAACGCAGGCTCAATCGCGGCGCATTATGGTTCCGTAAGTGTGGTCACATTCGTTACCGCGGTTGAACTCCTGAAGGGCGCGGGGCTCGAAAGCGATGGCTACATGGTCGGCGTAATGGCGTTGATGGAAACGCCGGCGATCATAACCGGATTGCTGCTTGCGAGACGCTTCTCAGAAAAGGATACATCGGCAAGCGCTGGCGGAGGTGGCGGGTTGGCGCATGAGGTTCTCACCAACGCATCCGTCATGCTCTTGCTTGGCGCATTTGCGATTGGCTGGATTGTTGGCGTAGATGGTTATGAACCGGTCAGCCCGTTCTTCTCTGCAGGTTTCAAGGGAGTGCTGTGCCTCTTCTTGCTCGATATGGGTCTCGTCGCATCTCGCCGCCTGTTTGAAAGCCGCGCGCTTACTCCCGTACTGGTGGTGATCGCGATCGGCTTCCCGATTGTGAATGGAGCGATCGGAGTGGCATTGGGCACGGTCCTGGGCCTAGGCATGGCTAATGCGGCGATCTTGGGTGTGTTAGCCGCCAGCGCTTCCTACATTGCGGTTCCAGCGGCAATGCGGCTTTCGCTGCCAGAGGCCAATCCGGGGATATCGCTGGCCATGTCGCTAGGTGTCACCTTTCCCTTCAACATTATTCTGGGCATTCCGTTATTCGCGGCAATCGCCCGTGCATTGGGATAGATCATGGCAGTAACAGTAACCCGCAAACGGATCGAAATCCTGACCGACACGGCACTGCTGCCGCGCGTCATTTCGATGATCGAGCAAGCTGATATATCGGGCTACAGCATCATCCGCGTCGCGGCAGGTGGATCGCGTTCGGGCAAGTGGCGAACTGACGACCTCACCGGAGCATCCGCGAAATCGATGGTGATTGCGCTGGCTTCTGCGGAGAAGGCTGAAAGCTTCGTGGATGCCATTTCACCGCTTCTTTCGGCACAAGGTTTCTTGCTGACAATAGGTGAGGTCGAAGTAGTACGAGGTGAGCGTTTCTGATGCCTGAGTTCGCAGAACTCTTGGAAGGTTACAGGCGATTTCGGTCCAATATCTATGCCGATCAGCGGGAACGCTATGATCGCCTTGCATCGCACGGCCAGTCTCCAAAGCTGATGGTAATCGCTTGTTCTGACAGCCGGGTTGATCCGGCGCAGGTATTCGATGTGGATCCGGGGCAAATCTTTGTAGTGCGAAATGTGGCCGCACTTGTTCCGCCATTTGAAACAACGCCCGGCCTGCACGGCGTTTCGGCTGCGCTGGAGTTCGCTGTGCAAGTGTTGAAGGTACGTCAGATTGTGGTGATGGGCCACGGAAAGTGCGGTGGCTGCAAGGCGGCGCTCACACAGGAGCTGCACGGCACCCGGCCTGGTGAAGGCGGTTTTATTGCCAACTGGATTTCCATGCTGGATGGCAAACGTGATGCCGTGATCGCGAAACACGGCGCCACGGGCCGCGAAGCTGAACGCGCGATGGAGTTCGAGGGCGTAAAGGTTAGCCTTGCGAATTTGCGCACATTCCCATGCGTGCGAGCTGGCGAGGCCAATGGATCCCTGGTTTTGCGCGGCGCGTTTTTCGCAATAATCGACGGTGTCCTGCATCTTCTCGATGAAGAAACGGGCGAATTCTCTCCGGCAGACTAGCAGCCTGCTTGCAAGTCCGCTGTTAGCCTGTAGCTCTAGGAACATGAGCACAGAAGACCTGAAAAACATCGCCCTGTTGATCGATGCCGACAATGTCACGCATCGCGGGATCGACCCTGCCCTGACCGTTATGGCCGAGCTGGGCCAGGTCAACATCCGCCGCGCGTATGGCAATTTCGCAAAGGACAATCTCGGTAATTGGGACAAGATTACCAACAAATACGGCATTCGCCCGCAGCAGCAGTTCGATGTTTCGAAGGGCAAGAACGCGACCGATATGGCGATGACTATAGACGCGATTGACCTGCTCTATCAGGGTAAGGTCGATGGATTCGGGATCATGACATCCGACAGCGACTTTACACCGCTTGTTACCCGGCTGAGGCAAGATGGGATCATTGTATATGGGTTTGGTGAGTCCAAGACGCCCGCCTCTTTCAAATCGGTCTGTACGCGCTTCATTGATATCGAGCAGCTAATCACCAACACTTCGGATGAAGATGCGCCTAGCGGCTCGCGAGTAAGTTCTGCAAAGGGTGCCGTAGATCAAGACCTGATGGAGTTGATTGGTGCCGCTTACAAAGAGGCCAAGCGCGACGAGAAAGGGTTCGCAAAGCTGCAGCAAGTGGGGCAGATTGCGGGCAACCGCTCAAGCTTCGACGTGCGTAACTATGGTTACAAGAGCCTGTCCGATCTGTTCGAAGCGCTCGACAATTTTCAGCTAGAGCGCGACGGAAGCCAGATTTTGGTCAGGCGGCTTCGCTAGCTTGGACTAGATACAAAAACGGCGCGAACCGAAGTCCGCGCCGCTTCGTGCATTAGCAGTACCTCAAAGGCCTACATCGCGGTAGCTGCTGAACCTTCCTGCGTCCTGGCATATGCCGACCACAGGCCTGCGAGTCCTTTGTGCTTACCGGTCACCCTGCCAAAGGCTTCGCGGGCACCGTCAAAATTACCTTGGTCCATGCGCGCGATGCCAAGACGGATCAGAGCGGTATCAATATCAACCCCGCCATTCTTAACTACCAGCTCGAACATCTCCTGAGCCGTTACTGCATCACCGAGTGATAGCGCAGTGTTAGCCAAGGAGCTTGCAACCTTCGGATTGGCCGCAGCACGGCTGCGGTTGGACTTGTCGCCCAAATACTGACGGTCTGAACCAGCATTACTTTTTGCTTGCGCTACGGCTTCGGCAAGATCTGCGCTGGTGAGCGCGCCAGAGGCTAAGGCTGCGTCGATAATCGATTGGGCTTCGGTAGGATAAAGCGTTGGGTTGAGGCCCCGCAAATAATCTCGATACTCAGCGCCGCGACGTAATGCCTTAGTGCGCATCAATAGACGCATCGCATCGACCGCCTCAGCTTCGGTAAAATTGCCATTTTCAACAATCGCAGTTGCCGCGAAGGACCAATTTGCAGGGCTGTTTTCTTCAGCCAGAAGTTTCGCAATATCAGCGTTGAGCGCGTCGGCTGACATATCGCCAGCCGCCTGACGCGGCACATTGTCGTAATAATTTGTGGCGTCTTCTGAAGGGAAACGGTCTTTCAAAAGAGTGACCAGCTTGACGACTTCGTAAAACTTGTTGCCGTCATAAGCGTTCTTCAATGACGAGCGAACTGTGTCTTCATCGACCAGAGCCGGAGAAGTTCTTGCCAAGTCTAGAACGACTTTGGCACCGCCCGGTACATCGCCTGCACGGTAATAGCTCTCTGCGAGGACTGCGGCCGGTGAGTTCTGGTTCCAGCCTGCTTTAATCGCGCGGCTAATATATATGCGAGCTGTTGCCCAATCTTCTTTTTGGAAAGCGATGGTGCCGACAAACCAACTATATTGTCCAATCTTGTCGGCAGGCGTTTTGCCTGACCCCAGTGACGCGATCAGCCCCTGCTGCTGATAGTTGGTATCGGCTGACTTCACACCCCAGTTCAATGTGTACTGACCAGCTGTGTAGCCATCATCCTCAGTTTCAACCGCCGCATTCATGGCCGCGAGCTTATTCACGATGTCTGTCTTCGCTATCAGTTGTTGGCGCAGGGCTGGTTTCGCAGCATCATCAGCTGATGTCAGTTGGCTCACGATAGCAGCTAGCTCTGCATCGGTTTCCAATTGCTGAAGGGCTTCAGCAGCAGGGTTGCCTGCTTTTTGGAATTTCTTCGAATACTTCGGCTTGTCCTGCGCGTAAGCGGCTGGCGCCGTCACAGCGCTGGCGGTAAATGCGCCGGTGGCCAATGCGAGTGCCAGCGCAATATGCGATGCTGGACGAAATGCTGCGCGTTTTCGCGCTAGGATTGAAGTGGATGTCATGGTCGGGTCTCTCCTGAAAACGGAATTTCTATACACTAATTAGCGTTCAACGGGGAAATCGTTCCGGCGCTCCTGCCAAGGGCGACCTCAGATTGCAATTACTCGTGTAGGATTTCGTGCCTGAATGACAATTGAATACGGACTAAAATTGGCAGTTTTCTGTGCGTTTGCGGGGTGCATTGAGCCAAATGTGGATAAGGATGGGCAAACATCTCTGCTGGGGTGCCCTCGGGTGGCTAATCGACCCCTACTTCTCTATGTACGTTAGCCTAGTCCGGCCCCATTGCGGGCACGTTTTGAAAGTATCCTGTGAGCGACGAAACCGACACTGTGAACCCTGCATCCCCGCTCGGCGAATTCGAACGTATCGACATCGTCGACGAAATGAAGACCAGCTACCTAGATTACGCGATGAGTGTGATCGTGTCGCGCGCCTTGCCCGATGTGCGCGATGGCCTGAAACCGGTTCACCGCCGTATCCTCTTCGCTAGTCAGGAAGGCGGCTTTGTCGCTGGCCGTGCCTACCGTAAGTCTGCCAAGATCGTCGGCGACGTGATGGGCAACTATCACCCTCATGGTGACAGCGCGATTTATATGGCGCTGGCTCGGATGACGCAGGACTGGTCCATGCGCCTGCCGCTGATTGATGGTCAGGGTAACTTTGGTTCGATGGACCCCGATCTTCCGGCTTCGATGCGTTACACCGAAGCACGCTTGGCCAAGGTTACTAACTATCTGCTCGATGATCTCGACAAAGATACAGTCGATTTCCAGGACAACTATGACGGTTCACGTTCCGAACCCACGGTTTTGCCAGCACGGTTCCCGAACCTCCTCGTCAATGGTGCTGGCGGTATTGCTGTCGGCATGGCGACTAACATTCCGCCGCACAACCTCGGCGAAGTGATCGACGGTTGTCTCGCCTTTATCGAAAATCCTGCGATCACGACGGAAGAGCTTTTCGAGATCATTCCTGGACCCGATTTCCCGACCTCACCGCTGATCCTTGGTTCCGCTGGCGCAAAGGCAGCCTATACAACTGGGCGCGGCTCCATCCTGATGCGTGCGCGCCACATGGTTGAGCAAAGCCGCGGTGACCGCGAATCCATCGTACTTACGTCAATCCCCTATCAGGTCGGCAAGTCTGCTCTGGTCGAGAAGATTGCCGAAGCCGCTAAAGATAAGCGGATCGAAGGCATCGTTGACATCCGCGACGAATCCAGCCGCGAAGGTGTGCGCGTCGTCGTTGATCTGAAGCGCGATGCGACTGCCGATGTCGTACTCAATCAGATCTGGCGTCATACGCCCGCTCAATCCGGCTTCCCCGCCAATATGCTCGCCATTCGCGGCGGGCGGCCCGAAACGCTGATGCTGCGCGATTTTATTCAGGCATTTATCCAGTTCCGTGAAGAGGTCATCACACGCCGGACCAAATTCGAGCTCAATAAGGCACGTGACCGGGCGCATATCTTGCTTGGCCTAGTCGTCGCAGTCTCGAATATGGACGAAGTCGTCGCGATGATCCGCGGATCATCCAATCCGGTTGAGGCGCGCGGTAAGCTGCTCGCCAAAGAATGGCCGATTGGCGATATTGCGCAATATATCAGTCTGGTCGAAGCCATCGAGCCTAGCGTTGATCAAGAAGGCGGTACTTACAAGCTTTCCGATGTACAGGTTAAGGCGATCCTTGATCTGCGCCTGCAGAAGCTGACAGCCCTTGGCCGTGACGAAATCGGCGATGAACTTAAGGAACTTGCGATTGCGATTGAGGAATATCTCTCGATCTTGGGCGACCGCGTGAAGCTTTACGGCGTGATGCGCAGCGAGCTGATGGAGATTAAGGAAAACTTCGCCACACCGCGCATGTCCGAAATCGCGCCTGCTTGGGACGGTCTCGACGATGAAGATCTCATCGAGCGCGACGAGATGGTCGTGACCGTAACGCTGGATGGTTACATCAAGCGCACCCCGCTTTCGACCTTCCGCGCGCAGCACCGTGGTGGCAAGGGCCGCGCGGGCATGGCAACCAAGGAACAAGATGCGGTGAGCGAAATGTTCGTCACCAGCACCCATAATCCGGTGCTGTTCTTCTCCACCAGCGGCAAGGTTTACCGGATGAAGGTCTGGAAACTGCCCGAAGGCGGCCCAACCACGCGCGGCCGCCCGATTGTAAACTTGCTGCCTGCTCTGGATGAAGGCGAGACAATCCGCACTGTGCTGCCACTTCCTGAAGACGAAGAAAGCTGGGCTGCCCTGACCGTGGTGTTCGCAACGGCCAAGGGCAACGTCCGCCGCAACAATATGGACGCTTTCACCAACATCCCGTCGAACGGCAAATTCGCCATGAAGTTCGAGGCGGAAAGTGAAGACCGCTTGATCGGTGTCGCATTGCTGGAAGCGGGCGATGATGTGTTGCTCGCAACCAAGATGGGCAAAGCGATCCGTTTCTCCGGCGAAAATGTTCGCGAGTTTGTATCGCGCACCTCAACCGGCGTTCGCGGAATGAAATTCAAGGAAGCAGGCGATGAAGTTGTCTCGCTCGGCATCCTGCACGGCGGAACCGCTACGCCGGAAGAGCGTGACAATTATCTAAAGCTCGCGCCTTGGAAGGCGGACGAGGACGCCCCTGCCCTGTCTGACGATCATCAGAAGATGGCGGATGAGGAACAGTTTATCCTGACCGTCTGCTCCAATGGCTACGGCAAGATTTCCTCCGCTTACGAGTACCGGCGCGCGGGCCGTGGCGGTATGGGTATCACCAATATCGATAATATCGCGCGCAATGGTCCTGTTGTGGCGAGCTTTACCGCAACGAAGAAGGATCAGCTTATGCTGGTTACCGATCAGGCCAAGCTTATCCGGATTGGCCTTGAAACCATGCGTGTGATTGGCAGGGCTAGTGCGGGCGTGAAGCTGTTCGATGTGGCGAAGAAGGAAACGATTGTCGGGGCCGTAAGGCTCGACGAGGAAGAAGCGCCCGAGAACGAGGCTGAAGAGGCAGTGGTCGAGGAAATGATCGGCCGCACGACGGAAGAGACTACGCCTTCAACCACGCCGCAAACGGATGATGACATCGGTAAAGCACCACCTGAATGACGCTGAAGGTTGAACCATCGGGTGCGTCTTGCGGCGCACGGGTGACGGGTGTTGATCTTTCCGGCCCGCTCGATGCTTCGACAGTTGCGGAAATCCGTGAGGCCTGGCTGAAAGACAGGGTGGCCGCGTTTCCTGGGCAAGCGCTCGATGATGATGCGTTGGAACGCTTCACTCTGGCCATGGGCGGGTTTGGCGAAGACCCGTTTTTCGATCCTATACCCGGCCGCGAACATGTCGCAGCGATCCAGCGGGAGGCTGACGAGCAGACGCCGCTCTTTGCCGAGAACTGGCACAGCGACTGGAGCTTCTTGGCGAAGCCGCCAGCAGGCACCTGTCTTGTGAGTATCGAGATCCCACCAATAGGCGGTGAAACCTTGTTCGCAGATCAGATCGCAGCTTTCGCCGCCTTGCCCGATGAGCGGAAAGACCAACTCCGCAAATTCACTGCAGTCCACAGTGCACGCGGCGCATACTCTCCTGATGGCGCGTATGGCGAAGGTGACGAAGGCCGCAGCATGGCGATTCGACCTGATGCCTCCGCCATGGAGACTCAAACGCATCCACTAATCCAGCGCCACCCTGAAACGGGTGAAGAGGCGCTGTTTAGCTGCCTAGGTTATATCATCGGGATCGAAGGCATGGACGATAGCGAGGCTCTCACGATGCTGGCCGAGCTACTGGCATGGCAAGGCCGCGACGAGTTCGTCTATCGGCACAAGTGGGAACCCGATATGCTTGTGATTTGGGACAATCGCTCTGTCCTGCACAAGGCAACGGGCGGCTACGAAGGTCATCGGCGCGAATTGCACCGAACAACGATTGCCGCTTGGGCCGCTTAAGCTGCTGCTTGCGCCTCAGCGTTTTCGCCTCTGAGCGTTTGGATCACCCCCGTCGCAATCATGAACTGCCCGATGTAATATGTCGGCCAGACCAGCCACTGCGGGATCGGACTGTCCGCCAGCAAATCCATCCGAGCAAAGATCAGCAGGTCTGAAATCACAAATAGCACCGCGCCGAAACCAACTTGGTATCGGGGAAAGCGGCTTGTCCAGGCGAGGCCAGCCATTCCGCCAAGCGCCAAAGCATATAGCGCGACGCCAAATGCTCCTTCTAAATTGGCAACTAGCAACCACGATATTGCCGGGGTGAGAAAGAGCAGCGCAACAGCCGCAGCCTTCTGGCTGCCGGTTACTGTAACCCGGCGATTGCGGAGATATAGTGAGATTGCTGCGAGGTGGCTGGCGAAGAACACCGCACCGCCTGCCGTGGTATCGAGTTCCATCGCCATATCGCCAAGCGCCGACAGCCCCATAACCAGCGTAAGCAGATGCGCGTCTCTGCTGTCATGCCGCAACCATGCATAGGCCGCCAGCAAAGCCACCGCCGTTCCCTTGATCAGGATCAGCGAGGCGCCGGGAATCAGCCCGTCCATCACCAGATAGAATGAGATTGCCGCAGCGATGCTTGCGAGCAGCCACGGTCTGCGGCTCGCCAATGTTCGTGTCGCCATAATCGCCCCTCCTGCTTGCCCCATGCCCAAACGCTGCTATCCGATTCTACTATGGCAGACCAGACAGCAGCTTACGACATTCATATCATTGGCGGCGGACTCGCGGGGTCCGAAGCGGCCTGGCAATTGGCGCAGCGTGGCCTGAAAGTGCGGCTATCCGAAATGCGCGGCGCGGGTCATATGACTGCGGCGCATCAGACAGATGGCTTGGCTGAATTGGTCTGTTCAAACAGTTTCCGTTCCGACGATGACGAGCGAAACGCGGTCGGCTTGCTGCACCATGAAATGCGGCGGCTCGATTCAATTGTGATGCGCGCCGGTGAGATTGCCCGTGTTCCCGCCGGATCGGCGATGGCCGTGGACCGCGACCTGTTTTCCTCCGAGGTGCAGAGGGCGCTTGAGGCGCATCCTAATATCACAATTGTGCGTGAACAGATTGAAAGGCTTCCATCGGAGGGTCCGACAATCGTGGCCACCGGACCGCTTACCGCTGCGTCGCTGGCCCAGAGCATCGGCGGCGCAACTGGGCAGGATGCCCTCGCCTTCTTCGATGCGATTGCGCCGATCATCCACAGCGACAGCATCAATATGGATATTTGCTGGATGGCGAGCCGGTGGGACAAAACCACAGAGGCATCAAATCCAGAGGGTGATTATATCAACTGCCCGATGGATAAGGAGCAATATCTCGCCTTCCATCAGGGGTTGATGGATGCAGAAAAAACCGAGTTCAAGGAATGGGAAGCCAACACGCCCTATTTCGATGCCTGTATGCCGGTCGAAGTCATGGCGTCCCGCGGCTTAGACACATTGCGTTACGGGCCGATGAAGCCAGTCGGTCTCGACAATCCGCATATGGCGACCGAGGAGTTTCCCAAGGGGCGCTGGGCCCATGCGGTCGTGCAATTGCGGCAGGATAACAAGCTCGGCACGCTGTGGAATATGGTCGGCTTCCAGACCAAGATGAAGCACGGCGCGCAGGTCGAATTGTTCCGCACTATCCCCGGGCTGGAGAATGCCGAATTTGCCCGGCTTGGCGGATTGCACCGCAACACATTCTTAAATTCACCAACGGTCCTTGATCGCCAGCTGCGGCTGAAATCTGCGCCGCATATTCGCTTCGCTGGCCAAATTACCGGCTGCGAAGGTTATGTTGAAAGCAGTGCTATCGGATTGCTTGCGGGGATGATGGCTGCTGCTGAACTGGGCGCCCGCGAATGGTCCCCTCCCCCGCACAGTAGCGCCATGGGTGCGCTCCTTTCGCACATAACCGGTGATGCCGAGGCCGAAACCTATCAGCCTATGAACGTCAATTTTGGGCTGTTCCCGCCGCTTCACGATGTTCACAAGAAGCAGCGCAAGGAAGCTTACACCTCTCGCGGCAAAGCTGACTTTGGAGAATGGCTGAAGAGCGCGGAACTTGTCGCTGCGTAAAGGTTAGCAGCGACAGGCAGGCTTTTTCTTCGCCGGTTTAGGCCGGGTTGTGGCGAACTCTGCGTTCCGGTTACGATCAGCACCATCGAACTTCTGAGCGGCCGCGACTGCCCATTCTTCGAATGTCAGCAAGTTATTGCCATCGACGTCGAGTTAGCGAAACGCATTGCTGCGCGTGCTGATCATTTCGTTGCGGGTGATCTTTTGGCCGCGGTTGCGGTCGTAACGGTAAAAACGGCGCTGTTCGCGCGTTAGTTCTGTGGCTTCTGGCGGCGCTAGGCCGACAGCGTTCGTATCAACCGCTAAGGGTAAACCCTCATCGACCGGCTCAGCCTCTTCGGCAGGAATTGGTGGCGGCGCGCCTTCTTCGGTTTGGGCCCTGCCCTGCAGCCAGAATAGTCCAACGCTGAGCAACGCTAGCGTCAGAAGTGCTCGTAAAATCAACCGGTTCATTGCGACTGCCCTTGGGGTGCAACCTAAACTATTGGCCGATTATGCCAACCCGCATTGCAGTGGCTACGGCACCCGCTCCATCCAGCATTCCGCCGCCACGCCTTACGGATCGCGCGGCCAGAGCATGCAACACCGCCAATGTGCGCATAGATCGCGGCAACGCAGCTTGTTCGAAGCTGTGGCCTGCGATCAGTTCAGCAGCGGCAGCTTGGTCAGGCTCGCTCGTTAAATGGGAGGCCAAATCGACCACGGCCCATGCACGCCCTGCTTTGCGCGCCTCTGCTCGCTCAGCGCCTAGCTCATTAGCAAGTACGGCCCAGCCCTCGCCGCGTCCCGCCGCAAATTCCGAGATTTTGGTGGGGGTCAGATCGCCTTCGCTTAGCAAGACTTCCCAGCCATCTGCCATCGCTGACAGGCCCTTCAGGCTTGCGCTCCATTCCCGCAACATCGCAAGCAGCGGCTCGCCTTCGGGCCAAGCAGCCGGATCTTCGGAAAACCAGTCCCGCCACCATGCCAGCCGCATTTGTGCCAATATCGGTTCCCGCGCGCTCCGCACGATCCCCGCCAACCGGCTGTCCAGAAGAAGCAGCGCGAGCGTTTTCCGCCGCGCATCCGACGGAGCATAGGTAAGCGCCAATCGCTGCAGATCGGGGAGCTGTTCGGGGCCGGCGGATGTCATGCCCCGCCCTGTCAGCACAGCGGGCGCGCAAGTCAAGCTGCAGGCGGCGGCTTGGCAAAGTCTAAAGAAATTAACCTTGTCTGTTTGGCACTTCATCATGCCTGCACATGACTGAAAAATTGGTTATGCGTATTTCTGATATCAAACCGGCTCTGAAGCCCACATTTTTACAGCGGTTTGCTAGCGACCGGGCGGGTAATACTCTTGCCATGATAGCAGCGGCGATCTTCCCAATGATGGCAATGGTTGGCGGCGGCGTTGATATGGGACGGTCGTATCTGTCGCAAAGCCGCTTGCAGCAAGCCTGTGACGCAGGGGTTCTGGCGGCGCGCGCGATGCAATCCTCAATAAGGTCAATGCTACATACACCCGCATCGTCCCGGTAGCATCGCTGCTGGGCCTTTCAGACAAGCACAAAGTCGAAGCCGTCACCGTGTTGCGCAATCAGCCTTACGGAACGCAAACCACACCGAGCGTGGGGAGCTGTTCATGAACCGGAAAACTCCAAACCACAGTTTTCTAAGGCGGTTGCGCGCGTCGAAATCGGGCCTGGCCCTTACCGAATTCGTCTTGTCGATGCCGCTTATGATGACTGCCAGCATGTGGGGGTTTGAAACCGCCCATCAGGCAATCGTGCAAATGGAGATCAGCCAGCTGGCAATTCATATGGCTGATAATGCCTCGCGGATCGGTGACACGTCACTTCTTGAAAACCGCAAAATATACGAAAGCGATATCAATGATGTGTTCGTGGGGGCAAATATTCAAGCAGGTTCGAAAAGCGACTTTTTGAAGAACGGCCGAGCCATCCTAAACAGTCTGGAAGTAGTGCCTGGCACGGTGGATCAGCAGTATATCGCGTGGCAACGATGTACTGGTGATCTGGAACATGCTTCAACCTGCGGTTACCAGGGTGATGGCTACGCATCAGGCATTGATAGCACGGACAAGGTCTATGCCTTCGAAGGCGAAGCTGTGATGTTTGTGGAAGTGGCCTACACTTATCAACCGCTGATCTCTGATCTCTTCACGACCGTCGATGAACTTACGGCAATAGCTGCATTTACTGTTCGCGCTGACCGAGACCTGTCACAGATTTATCAGCGCGACCCATCCTCGCCTGATCCCGTTGCGAGTTGTTCGGTCACGCCTTGATCGAGGTCGCCGGGCCTAGTCCCGGTAACAGACCTTCTTGACCGTCGCGACAATGCGTGGCGTGTCGATCAGGGCGAGCTTTTCCAGGTTTGCAGCATAAGGCAGCGGCACATCTTCGTCCGTCACCCGCAGTACGGGCGCATCAAGATGGTCGAAGCCTTCTTCCATGCAAATCGTCGCGACTTCCGAAGCGATTGAACAGGTCGGCCAGCCTTCTTCGGCAATGATCAGGCGGTTCGTCTTGGCCAGACTGGTAAGGATCGCTTCCTTATCGAGCGGGCGCAATGTGCGCAGGTCGATTACTTCAGCGTCTATGCCCTCGCCTGCCAGTTCTTCTGCCGCTTCGAGTGCCAGACCGACTGCGATGGAATATGAGACGATGGTTACGTCCGCGCCTTCGCGCATAATCCGCGCTTTGCCGATTGGAATCACATGATCATCCATTTCGGGTAGCTCGTATGTGCGCCCGTAAACGAGTTCATTCTCCAGGAATACAACCGGATCATCGCAGCGGATCGCAGCCTTCATCAGGCCCTTCGCATCTGACGAGTCGTACGGCGCAATAACGATCAGACCCGGCACGCTGGCGTACCAAGGTGCATAGTTCTGACTGTGCTGTGCGCCCACGCGGCTTGCGGCTCCATTGGGACCGCGGAACACAATCGGGCAGCGCATTTGGCCGCCGGACATGTAATTCGTTTTGGCCGCCGAATTGATGATGTGGTCAATCGCCTGCATGGCGAAGTTGAAGGTCATGAATTCAACAATTGGGCGCAGGCCGCCCATTGCGGCGCCAGCACCGATGCCGGCAAAGCCGTATTCGGTGATCGGCGTATCGATCACACGCTTGGGGCCGAATTCATCGAGCAGGCCCTGTGTGACCTTATAGGCGCCTTGGTATTCAGCGACTTCCTCGCCCATCACAAACACGCGGTCATCGCGGCGCATTTCCTCGGCCATCGCGTCACGTAAGGCTTCGCGGACAGTAACGCTGGCCATGTTGGTGCCGTGCGGGATTTCGGGGGCAGCTTTCGGCTTGGGAGCTTCGGCGGGCTTGGTAATTTCAGCCTTGGATGCGTCTTGTCCGACGTCTTTGCCTTCACCATCGTCTGCTGTGGCCACCGCTGGAGTTGGAGCAGGTGCGGCATGGTCGCCCTCGCCCGAGAGCGTCGCGATTACAGTGCCAACTGCGACATTTTCCGTACCTTCAGCTACCAATATCTGGCCGACAACACCGTCATCAATTGCTTCGAATTCCATTGTCGCCTTGTCAGTTTCAATCTCGGCAAGAATGTCACCGGTGGAAACTTCGTCGCCTTCTTTCACCAGCCACTTGGCGAGCGTACCCTCTTCCATTGTTGGCGAGAGCGCGGGCATTTTCAGTTCGACAGCCATCTTAATACTCCCCCACCAGAATGTCGGTGTAGAGTTCCCGTGGCTCCGGCTCTGGTGAGCTTTCAGCAAAGTCGGCGGCGTCTGCGACGGTGGCGCGGATGCGTTTGTCGATGGCTTTTAAATCGTCTTCTGTCTTCCCGCGCTCGATCAGTTCTGTCTTCGCCCGCTCGATCGGATCGTTATTGCTGCGCTGTTCCTGAACCTCATCGCGAGTCCGGTACTTTGCCGGATCTGACATTGAGTGCCCGCGGTAGCGATATGTATTGAGTTCCATCAATACAGGGCCCTTGCCGCTGCGTACATGCTCGACCGCAATTTCAGCCGCCGAGCGCACAGCGAGAACGTCCATACCGTCCACATCCATGCCGGGAATCAAGAAAGCTGCGCCGCGGCGATAGAATTCGGTTTCCGCGCTGCTGCGCTTCACAGCGGTGCCCATCGCGTAGCCGTTATTTTCGATCACAAAGATGATCGGCAGGTTCCACAGGCTAGCCATGTTGAATGTTTCATAGACCTGGCCTTGGTTGGCTGCGCCATCCCCGAAGTAGGCCATGCAAACGCCGCCATCTTCGCGGTATTTGTGACCGAATGCGAGGCCTGCACCGAGCGGCACTTGCGCGCCGACAATGCCGTGTCCACCGAAGAACTTCTTCTCTGACGAGAACATATGCATCGACCCGCCTTTACCCTTCGATATGCCGGCGTCCCGGCCGGTCAACTCAGCCATAATAATTTTAGGGTCGAGACCGTATGCGAGCATATGCCCGTGATCGCGGTAACCGGTAATGACGCTGTCTTCGCCGGGCTTCAGCGCCGATTGCAGGCCAACTGCCACTGCCTCTTGTCCGATGTAGAGGTGGCAGAAGCCGCCGATCAGGCCGAGGCCGTAAAGCTGGCCGGCCTTCTCTTCGAAGCGCCGAATGAGCAGCATCTGCTCGTAGAATTCCATCAGCTCGTCATCGCTTGCTTTGAAGCGGCCGCCCTTCACGTGGGCTTCCTGCAAGCTGCTCAGCGAGAAGTTCTCGTCGGGTACTGCAGTCTTCTTCGCGGGCTTCTTGCGAGTGCTGGGTTTCTTAGCCAAGTGTTATTGTCCTCGAAATGTCGCTACGGCATCCATGTATGCTTTTAGCCTATAGGGGTAAGTCGGCTAGCTAGGCAATCACCCAGTCAGGCCCTGCATACGAAATTCTGAATGTTGAAATCGCGCCGAAACATTCCAGCGAAATTGGCGGCTCAATCGAGCTCCATCACCACTTCGTCAGGATGAACATAACCCAAATTGCTGCGCAGCAATTCACCGACGAGATCAGGGTCAGCATTGCTGGGGTCAAGCAGATCGGTGCGGTTGCGAAGTTCGGCAGTCTGCGCCTGCAGTGTTGCAATTTGTGCGTTACGCTGTTCCAGCAGACGAACATTTTCGCCCCACGCTAGAACTCCGCTTGGGCCGGCGAATGCAAATCCACCCATCAATAACAGCCCAATCAGAGCCAGGCCTTGATTGGCGTTGTCGCGCGGAGGACTCGGAGTGTTGGGTTTGCGCTTCATTATTCTGTTAGAATCACATCTGAGTCTGCGTTACAAGTGAATAATCGGAAATAACGGCAATTTAGCGCGTTAATGCGGCAGGCTGGTCTCTCTTTGACAAGGATCAGGCTTTGACAACTCTCGGACAAATCCGCTATATAGTTTCTGTTGAAACCAGTTTTAGGAATTAGTGAATGGCCGACCTGTTTGAAAACCCGCTGGGCCTTGACGGCTTCGACTTTGTCGAATTCAGTGCACCGGAAAAGGGCAAGCTTGAACCTGTTTTCGAAAGCATGGGCTTCACGCGGATTGCAACGCATCGGTCAAAGGATGTGCAACTGTGGCGTCAGGGCGGCATCAATCTGATCGCCAACTATGAAGCGCGCAGCCCAGCCGCCTATTTCTCGGCCGAACACGGCCCATCCGCTTGCGGTATGGGCTTCCGGGTCAAGGATGCGGTTGCGGCATATCACGCAGCAATCGAGCGCGGCGCTGAGCCCGTCCCTGTCAAAACCGGCCCCATGGAACTGAACATCCCCGGCATTCGCGGCATCGGCAATTCAATCATCTATTTTGTCGATCGCTACGAAGGCGCGCCAATGGGTGACTTGTCGATCTATGACATCGACTTCGTTTACGAAGAAGGCGTCGACCACAATCCGGCTGGCGCGGGTATGAAGGTGATCGATCACCTGACCCATAACGTTTATGGCGGGCGCATGGCCCATTGGGCCGAGTTCTACGAACGCATCTTCAACTTCCGCGAAATCCGCTACTTCGATATTAAGGGCGAGTATACTGGCCTTACGTCAAAGGCGATGACAGCGCCCGACGGAAAAATCCGCATTCCTCTGAATGAAGAAGGCGCCAATGGTGGCGGTCAGATCGAGGAATATCTGCGCGAGTATAATGGCGAAGGCATCCAGCACATCGCTTTGTCATGTGACGATCTCTATTCGTCATGGGACCAGTTGAAGGAATTTGGCACGCCCTTCGCCAGCGCTCCGCCCGCTACCTATTATGAACAGTTGGAAGAACGCCTGCCCGGCCACGGTGAAGATGTCGAAGGCTTGCAGCGACGCGGCATTTTGCTCGATGGATCAACCGAGAACAATGATCCACGTTTGCTGCTGCAAATCTTCGGACAAACATCCATCGGCCCCGTGTTCTTCGAATTCATCCAACGCAAGAAGGATGAAGGCTTTGGCGAAGGTAACTTCACCGCACTCTTCAAGAGCATCGAAGCCGATCAGATTAAGCGCGGTGCGCTGAAAACCGAGGAGCCGGTAGAATGAGTAAGCATCCGATCAAGCTGGGCGGCGTCCATCACGCAGCCTATCGTTGCAAAAACGCCAAGGAGACGGTCGAATGGTATGACCGCATCTTGGGCATGGAATATGTCTCGGCCTTCTCGGAGGACACGGTGCCCTCCACCGGCGAGCATGATCCCTACATGCATGTGTTCTTGGATGCGGGGAACAATAACGTCCTCGCATTCTTCGAACTGCCGACTCAAAAAGACATGGGCCGTGACGAGAACACACCTGCATGGGTGCAGCATTTGGCGTTCCGCGTCGGAAGCGAAGATGAACTACTCACGGCCAAGGCGCACATAGAAAGCGAAGGCGTCGACGTGCTCGGCCCGACGCATCACGGTATCTTCAAATCTATATATTTCTTTGACCCCAATGGTCACCGTGTTGAATTAGCGACGGATATAGGTACTGACGAGCAATATGCTGAGCTGAAACGTGTCGCCATGCCGATGCTGAAAGAATGGAGTGAAACCAAAAAGGCGCCCCGCCATGCCGATTGGTTACATGCTGCGAATAAGGAGCCTGATCTTCCCTGACTGGGCAAGGAACCTTTGCTAGCGTTGTGTCGTTATCATCTGAAACAGGGGATATCATGCTAGCTGCAAAGACTGCGCCATTAGTACAATCTGAGACATCAGGCGAAAACTTCGACAAGACAGTAAATACGCTCGGCACTTTGCAAGACCAAGTGGTTGGCATGGCCGAGGGCTTTTTGCGCGCGCTGCCAAACATGGCAATCTCGCTGGTAATCCTGATACTGACTTGGGCAATTGCGAAGTTTGCCGTAAAAATTGCTGACAGGCTGATCGGCAAAACCGATATGCGGCCTAGTCTGCGAACTTTAATCGATACATTGGTTAGAATTGCGATCTGGATTGTCGGATTGATGATCGCGCTGGTCGTGGTCATGCCGGGCCTTACGCCTGCCGGTCTTATTGCCGGCCTGGGCATCGGTGCGGTCGCCATCGGCTTTGCATTCCAAGATATCTTCGAGAACTTCTTTGCGGGCATATTAATTATGCTGCGCGAGAAAATGCGGATCGGTGACGTGATCGAATGCGAAGGTATCGTCGGTAAGGTCGAACGCATTACATTGCGCGAAACCTATGTTCGAAAGTTGTCGGGTGAGGTTACTCTCGTTCCAAATTCTATGCTCTTCAAAAACGCTGTCGAGATTCTCACGGATGATACCCAGCGCCGCCATGAGATCGTCGCAGGCGTGTCTTACGACACTGATCTCGATCAGGCCGCTGATGTCATCCGTAAGGCAGTGATGGGCGTTGATGCTGTAATCAAAGACAAGGGCGTCGACGTATTCGCATGTGAATTCAATTCAAGCTCGGTCGACTTCAATGTCCGCTGGTGGGCTGGTTCAAAGCCGCGTGACATGCACGAAACTCGCGACGCGGTGATCCGGGCGATCAAGCGTGCCTTGGACGATGCAGGGATCGAAATTCCATTCCCCTATGTCACGCACACCTTTAAAGAAGCCGGGCCGATCAAAGACCGCAAGGAAAGTTAAGTCTGGTCGGAAGTTAGACGATAGCGCGCCATAATTTCGTAATATGGCCGTGCTTCCTCCGCCAGTCTTTGTAAATCAGCCGGTAAACTCTTGCTCTGTGGTGTTGGCCGCGCGAAGCCTGTCGATGCCTCGACTATATCGTACCAGGCTGGCGCCCACACTCCGTCGCTTTCGCGCCTACCCGCGGGCCAAGAAAGCATCCGGTCGCTAAACGGGATCCCCAGTGCGGAACACAGAGTGGTTAGAACCCTGCGCGGTGAAGCAAGTACGTCTGCTGTGTCGACAACAGATGGCGGCGCGCCCGTCATCTGAGCCGCACGGTCGAAAATCTCCGCTTGTTTCACTACTCCGATGGCGTCCAGATTGATGCCCGAATGTTTGCGGACATAAGACGCGATCACGTCAGCCGGATCGCGGATCAGGAATGCATTGGTGCAATCCGCCATCCAATCGAGGCCGATGCCGCCCAACATGTGATGGCACATATGCTTTTGATACCAAACGGCAGCACCGCCAGGGGCATCGCCGGTCATGTCAGCCGCAACATCACGCCAGTCGTTCGGCTGTGATGTCAGCACCTCTTCAGTCATCGGGTGCTGCAATCCGGTTTCCGCCAGAAATGCCGCATAGAAAGGCTCGTCGCTCACAGCGCAATCGTCACGGTTTTCAAACGAGCGCATCATCGCCGTCGAGATATTGCGCGGGCCCGACCACATGGCGATCCTGATAGTCATGCGAAAGGATGCTCCCGTGCGTAGTCATCCTTCATATCGGCGTATGTTTCGGCCATCAGTTTCGTCATCGGACCATTTTCATCAAGCGCGCGCCCGTCAATGGAGCGGACAGGCGTTACGCCGCCCATTGTGCCGGTGACAAACGCTTCGTCAGCGCTGATTACGTGATGCGGTGGGAATTGGCCTTGCGATAGTGCGGCTGCCCCGCCCCTGCAGGCATCGATAATATTCATCCGGGTGATCCCGTTGAAGCAGTATGTGTCGCCTGAGGTGTATACTGTTCCGTCCTTCACCCAGAAGAAATTGGTCGCGTTGCAGCTCGCAATATTGCCATGCGGGTCGAGCATCAATGCCTCATCCGCGCCGCCATCGATGGCTTCGAGTAAGGCGAGGATGTAATTCAGGCGGCTATGCGAATTCAGCCGCATGTCGAACATGTCAGGTCCGCTGGTGCGGATACTCACGGTCTTCAAATTGAGGCCAGTCGCGACCGTTTGGGGCGGTGTCTTAAACTCAGCAGTGCAAGCAATCGTAGGCTTGCCAAGCGAGAAGCGCGGATCCTGATTGATGGATGATTTCGGACCGCGCGTAATCATGAGTCGCAAATGACCGCCATCTCGCATGTCGTTGGCATCTAGCAGACGCAGCAAGTCTGCTTTTAGCTCACCTTGCGTCTTGCCAACATCGAGCCTGATTTTTGCTGCGCCGGAATAGAGGCGGTCAAGATGTGCCTCGAGAAATAGAAGCGAGCCCTTGTGCAGCCTGAGACCTTCCCATACCCCGTCACCCAAACCGAACCCTGCATCAAAAATCGAAACTTTGGCTTCTCTGGTCGGGATAAGTTCGCTGTTCAAAAGAACGCACAGATTGGCGTTCCGCGGGTCTTCAGCAAAGTCTTGGCTACTGGCCATCAATCCCTCCAACCCAGAAATTGGTGCGCCCGACTGGATTCGAACCAGTGGCCTCCAGATTAGGAATCTGATGCTCTATCCGACTGAGCTACGGGCGCGCCCTCAATGAAGGCGAGTGATGTTTAGCAAGGCTTGCCGCGCTTGCAATCAGTTCAGATCATCTGGCGAGACGATGGGGAATGGTAATGGGGTTACAGTGATACCTTCGTCGGCCAAATCCTGCGCCTCTTTTGGTGTGGCCTTGCCGTGAATCGCCATCTCGTCTTTGTCGCCGTAATGCATTGCCCGTGACGTATCGGCGAACTTGTCGCCAACCCATTCGCTTTTTTCAAGCGCCTTGGATTGCGCCTTAGACAGGGCTTCCAGCGCCTTGCTGACCTCGGGCGGCAGGTCGCCAGCGGTCATGCCGGTTGTTTCCTTTTTCGGCGCTGAGCTGGCATTGCCTTTGGCCTGCACGGCAGGTGCCATCAGAGCCTTGGCGACGTTGTGCGAGGCACATGTCGGGCAAATCACAAGCGAGCGTTCACGCTGACTTTCGAATTCGTCCGAAGAAGCGAACCAGCCTTCAAACCGGTGGCCATTGTCGCATGAGAGATCGAACACGATCATTGCGCCGAAGCCCGGTGTAATGATCGTCGATTGGCTAGACTGGGCAGCTGTCGGCGAACTTTCGCGATCCTCTCCAGATCAATGTTCGCGAAACCGAGCCCGGCTTCTTCGTCGCCCATATCGAGCAAGACCTCACCCCAAGGATCGACAACCAGCGAATGACCGTAAGTATCGCGTCCATCTTCATGCCGCCCAACTTGTGCGGCGGAAATCACAAAGGCACTGGCTTCGATTGCGCGGGCGCGCTGCATGATGTGCCAATGCGCCTTGCCTGTGGGGGCGGTGAATGCTGCGGGGATTGCAATGACATCACATTTGAGCCTGCCCAACGCATCATAAAGCGCAGGAAAGCGAATGTCATAACAGATCGACAGGCCCAAGCGCCCGATGGGCGTATCTACCGCAACGACTTCGGCACCAGCCTCATAGGCGCTCGACTCACGCCAACTTTCGCCGGTTTCCAAGTCCACATCGAACATGTGCATTTTGTCGTAACGCGCGGTGATTTCACCATCGGTGTCTATGAGGAAGGAGCGGTTTGCCCACTTTCCGTCGGGACGTTCGATGGCGAGTGATCCAAGCGCTACAGCAACTTGATGTTCATAGGCGGCCTCTCGCACGCCAGAGAGAACAGGATTGGCGGATTCTGCGACAATGTTTGGCGTCGCCCTTTCGCGGTCCCGATCAAGCAGGCCGCACATCTCTGGAGTAAACAGCATGGTCGCCCCGCTCTCACCAGCGTCTGCGATTGCGCGAACAACCGTGTCGCGATTGGCCAGAGGGTCGATGCCGCTGGTCATTTGCAGGAGGGCAATTTTTGGCATCAGAGTTCTAGCAGGGCGTCCAATTTGCCGTGGCGTTCCAGTGCGGCAAGTTCATCCGACCCACCAACCGCTTTATCGGCGATCAGGATTTGCGGAACGGTTCGTGCGCCAGGCACTCTCACATGCATTTCGTCACGCTTTGAGCCGCCCATCGTGATGTCATATTCGGTATATTCAACGCCTTTATCGTCGAGCAATTTCTTGGCGCGGAAGCAGTATCCGCAACCGAATTTTGTATAAATTTCGACGGTGGGTGCGCTCATCATAGGTCCTTGGTTTTGACAGGATTCCGAATTGTCTAGGCTTCAAATAGCGGCAAATCTTGAAATCGCCTAGGAGGCAACTATTTTGGGTTGGTGATCGGTGCCGTTAGGGCCGATTGCAAAACCGGGGAAGGTGCCGAATGTTCGGACCTGCCCTTTGTCAAATTGCTCAATGGAGGATTTGTTTCGATGAATAGAATGGATTTTACACCCTATCGCCGCAGCACCGTCGGTTTCGACCGCTTGTTCGAGCTGATGGAATCGCAGGCGCGCCAGAATAGCGGTGACAATTACCCGCCCTATAATGTCGAACGCCGCGACGAAGATTCTTACCGAATCACCCTTGCAGTCGCCGGCTTCAAGCCAACCGACATCGACATCACCGCGCAACAGAATCTATTGGTGATCCAAGGCAAAAAGCAGGACGAAGTCAGCGACGGTGAATTGCTGCATGTCGGCATCGCCAATCGCGGTTTTGAACGGCGTTTCGAACTGGCTGACTATGTCAGTGTCGAGAACGCGGGATTGTCTGACGGCTTGCTCGTCGTAGATTTAGTGCGCGAAGTGCCTGACGCCATGAAGCCAAAGAAGATTCCGGTGAATGGCGAAGGCATGATCGAGGCACCGAAGGCCGATAAAAGCGACTGAACTTCGACAACTTCAGGCGACAACGTTTGTTGATCAAATGTTTAGGGGCGGACCGCAAAGTCCGCCCCTTCGACATTTGCATGCCGCCTTGACCGGTTCTGATCGTCCGGGTCGCAGAAGACGATCAACACCGGTTCAAGCTCAAAAACTCGAACGGGTTCGGTGTAGCGACCGAAAATACAAAAATTTTTCAAATTACACCGCCTATGTTGTTAAGCCTTTGTCGCGGCTTGTGGCAAGTATAAAGTTGAGCGCTTGACCTCAATCAAAGATCAAATTGGGACAGTATATTTATACGAGGCGCGATTGTCTCAATGCTGCAGCAACAAATCCTGCAAATAGTGGATGCGGATCGAAAGGTCGGCTCTTTAATTCGGGATGGAACTGCACGCCAACAAACCACGGATGGTCGGGTCGCTCAACTATTTCTGGCAGAAGACCGTCGGGTGACATTCCCGAGAAGATTAGGCCGCCCTCTTCCAATTTTTCGCGGTAAGCCACGTTGACTTCGTATCGGTGACGGTGGCGTTCCGAAATTTCGGTCGCGCCGCCATAAACACTTGAGACATGGCTGTTTGCAGCGAGCTTCGCATCATACGCGCCGAGCCTCATAGTGCCGCCCATATCGCCATCGGCAGCGCGCTTTTCCAGCCCAGCCTCGGTCATCCATTCAGTAATGATGCCGACAACAGGTTCCGCAGTTTCGCCGAATTCGGTCGATGATGCTTCAGACACACCGGCGGTGTTTCGCGCGCCTTCGATGCAGGCCATTTGCATGCCCAAGCAAATACCGAAGAACGGCACGCCGCGCTCGCGTGCGAATTTGACGCTGGCAATCTTGCCCTCGCTACCGCGTTCGCCAAAGCCGCCGGGCACGAGAATGCCGTGGAGCGGTTCGAGTTCTGCTGCGAGGTCTTCGCCAGCTTGTTCGAAAACTTCGGCATCGATCCACCGAATATTGACCTTGACCCGATTGGCCATTCCGCCGTGGACCAGCGCTTCATTGAGCGACTTGTAAGCATCTTGCAGGCCGACATATTTGCCGACGACACCGATGGTGACTTCACCCTCGGGATTTTGACGGCGATCAACGATGTCTTCCCACGTCGTGAGATCAGGCAATGGCGGGTTTTCGATATTGAAATGGCGCAGGACTTCGGAATCGAGACCTTCAGCATGATACTGCAACGGAACCGAATATATGCTCGGTGCGTCGAGGGCCGGGATCACCGCTTCTTTACGCACGTTGCAGAATAGCGCGATTTTCTGGCGTTCATTTTCTGGCAGCGGATGTTCGCAACGACAAAGAAGGACGTCCGGCTGAACGCCCATACCCGTCATTTCGCGGACCGAATGCTGGGTTGGCTTGGTCTTCAGCTCACCTGCCGCAGCGATATAGGGAACAAGCGTTACATGGACGAAGCAGGTTTGCTCGCGGCCAAGCTCGTTACGCAGTTGGCGCAGCGCCTCGATAAACGGCAGGCTCTCTATGTCGCCGACAGTGCCGCCAATTTCGCACAATACGAAGTCGAGATCCTCAACATCGGTCTGTGCAAAATTCTTGATCTCGTCAGTTACGTGCGGAATCACCTGAACGGTTGCGCCCAAATAGTCGCCGCGCCGTTCTCGGGCGATAATGTCCTGATACACTCGGCCAGACGTAATGTTGTCGCTTTGGCGAGCTGAAACGCCCGTGAAGCGTTCATAGTGACCAAGGTCGAGATCAGTCTCGGCACCGTCATCCGTTACAAAGACTTCGCCATGTTGATAAGGGCTCATCGTGCCCGGATCGACATTGAGATAGGGATCGAACTTGCGAACCCGGACCCGGTAGCCGCGCGCTTGCAGCAGCGCTGCAAGGCTTGCTGCCATGAGACCTTTGCCAAGCGAGGAGACCACACCGCCGGTTATAAATATGTACCGAGCCATGGGAATGAAGCCTTAGGGATAGATATGGATTCGGCGCAAGCGGAATGGTGCGGCGAAATGCCGCAATCCACATTCTTGCGCTTCTAACTTGGTTATTTTGGTATTATTCGGTCGCGCCGGCAAGCGGATCGTCAGCCGGAGTGGCTGGCGTTGTTGCAGGTGCTGCAGCCGGTGCGGCAGGCGCTCCGCCCGAAACACTGCTGAGCGGATCGTTGCCCGTTAACGGATCGACAGTCCGATCCACAGTCGTTGTGATCTCGCTGCTGCCCGTGGTCTTCACAGCGACCGCGGCCAGCGCAATCGACAAAACTACAAAAGCAATGGCCAACATCTTTGTGCTTCTGGTCAGGAAATCTGCTGCGCCGCGCGCGGACATCATGCCGCCCGGGCTGCCGCCAATTCCAAGCCCGCCCCCTTCAGAGCGTTGCATAAGAATCACGCCGACAAGCGCTGCAGCAACGATTGTCTGGACGACGGTAAGAAACAGAAAGAGGGACATGAAGCGTAAAAACCTATGATTGTGTTGCGGCGCTATCTAGGCGTCCGCCTTGAATTCGGCAAGGCGCCTGCCAGTTACGCGGCAGCTTCTTCGGCTTCGGTCGCGCCAATAACAATGCCGAGGAAGCTTTCGGCTGTTAGGCTGGCGCCGCCAACCAGCGCACCGCCGACGTCAGCAATGGACAGAATTTGAGAGGCATTTTCTGGCTTTACCGAGCCGCCGTAAAGGATGCGCACTTCCGTATCCTCTTCGGGCTCACCATATAATTCGACCAGCAACCCACGGATAGCAGAATGCATTTCCGCAATATCGCTATCGGCAGCAACGCGGCCGGTGCCGATTGCCCAGACGGGCTCATAAGCAACGGTGAGCTTGTCCGCGACGTCACCGCTGGCTGGCAAGGAGCCGCGCAGCTGCGATGTCACAACGTCTACAGCCTTGCCGGAATCGCGGTCCGCTTCGGTTTCACCGCAGCAAACAATGATCTTTAATCCCGCTTCGATGGCCGATTCGGCCTTGGCCTTGACCACTTTGTCTGTCTCGCCGTGATTCTGGCGGCGTTCGCTGTGACCCAAGATTACAAAGCTTGCGCCCGCGTCCGCCACCATCGTCGCGGACACGTCACCAGTATGAGCACCTTCAGCACCAGCGTGACAGTCCTGTGCGCCGATAGCCATTTGCTGGGCCTCTTTGCGAGTTGCGTGAATAAGGGTAAACGGCGGCGCCACTGCGACTTCCACCTTCATTAGACGCTGTGATGCCCGGTCAATCGCGCGCGCTTCGGAAAGCATCGCACGTGTTCCGTTCATCTTCCAATTACCGACAATATAAGGGCGTTGAGCCATAAATTTTTCTGTGATTCCTTCAAGGAGTGCAGGCGGGCTATATAGGGTCTGTTCCTACCGCCGCCACCTCCAACGACATATTCTCCCACAAAAGATAACCACCCTGTTGCGGCAGGGTCGCAGCACGGATAGATGCAAGCCCGATATTATCGTCATTTATCCATACATAGTGCCAGAGCAGACCGGACCGAGACAGCATGATCACATTCTTTCGCAGCTTCTTTCAGTCGAAATACGGCATCGGCATCACGCTGGGCTTCCTTGCACTGATCGCTTTTGCTTTTGCCAGCGGCGATGTTGCCAACAATGCCACATTCGGCGGAGTTTCGGGCGGTAACCGCGTTGCCGTGGTGGGTGATCGCAAGATCGGAACGGCGGAGCTCAGCCGCTCGGCGTCAGATGCGCTGGATCAGGTTCGTCAGCGAAACCCGACGCTATCCATGGCGGGCTTTCTCGAACAGGGCTCGCTCGACGATGTACTCGACCAGTTGATCGACCGCGCCGCCTTGTTTGTATTCGGCGAAAAATATGGTGTCCGTGCCGGTGAAAATCTTGTGAACAGCGAGATCATCGGAATCGCTGCGTTTCAGGGCGCTGACGGCAACTTCAGCGAAGACGCTTATCGTGGGTTTCTGGCTCAGCGGCGTCTGACGGACGCAATGGTGCGTGAAGATATCGGCGCAGGGTTGATGCAAAAGCAACTTTTGGTGCCAGTCGCTCTTGGTGCCGTAGTGCCCGATGCGCTGGTAAAGCGTTATGCTTCGCTGCTTGCTGAAAGCCGCGACGGTTCAATCGGCTTGCTGCCAAGCGGCGCATTTGCGCCAAAGGGCAACATTACCGAAGCCCAACTCAAGAAATTTTACGACGCCAATCGCGGCGATTACATTCGGCCCGAGCGCCGCGTGGTGCGCTACGCCACCTTTGGCGATCAGGCACTCGGCAAGCTTCCCTCCCCCACCGCCGCGCAGATTGCGGCGCGCTACGAGCGCGACAAGGCGCAATATGCCGCCTCGCAAAGCCGCCGCCTGACGCAGGTTGTCGTGCCCACTGAAGCAGCCGCCAATGCAATCCGCCGGTCGGCCTCCTCCGGTGCTTCGCTTGATGCCGCTGCGCGCAGTGCTGGTCTAAGTGCTGCGCAAATTGGTCCTATCACTCGCAAGGATCTGGCGAGTGCTGCATCAGACGGCGCTGCGCAGGCCGCTTTTGACGCTGGACGAGGCGAGCTTTCTGCTCCGGCCCGCGGCAGCCTCGGTTGGTATGTATTCCGCATCGAAGCAATCGAGAATAAAGGCGGCAAATCCCTCGCTCAGGCGACCGGTGAGATTTCCACTGCGCTGGCGGACGAACAGCGCCGCGAAGCCTTGCTCGACCTTTCCGCACGGATGGAAGAGGAAATCGACAGTGGCAGCAATATTGCGGACCTCGCGCAAGAGCTGAAAGTCGAGGTAAAAACTACCAAGCCAGTAACGGCAGATGGCCGGGTTTACCGCGAGACGGCCATGGCTCCCGAAGAACTCGCGCCGGTTCTCTCGACCGCATTCTCGATGGAGGATGAAGGTGAAGCGCAATTGGCCGAAGTCGTGCCGAACGAGACCTTTATGATCTTTGACGTGGCCGAAATTACAAGCTCTGCCGCCGCACCATTTGCGGAAATCAAAGACAGCCTCGAGGGGGCATATCGCCTGTCTGAAGGCTCCAAGGCTGCCAAGAAAGCTGCCGACGCCATCATGAAGCGCGTCGCTGGAGGCGCAACTCTGGCGGCGGCGATGAAGGCCGAGAAAGTGGTTCTGCCCTTTCCCGAAACGGTCAACATGTCGCGCCAAGAGTTGGTGGCAAGCCAACAACAGGTAGCCCCGCCACTCGCGCTACTTTTCAGTATGGCTGAGGGCACCGTGAAGCGACTGGAAGCGCCAGCAAACAACGGTTGGTATGTCGTGTCTCTACGTGACATCATTCCTGGCCAAATGAAGGATGACGACCCGATGCTCGCTCAGGCCCGCGAGCAATTGGGTGGTCTCGCAGGCCGTGAATATAGCGAGCAAATGCTGGCTGCGATCCGCAAGGAAATGGGTGTCGAACGCAACCCCGCTGCCATCGACGCCGTCCGCAAACAGCTCGCCGGTAATTGACAGGGTCAATAAGCTGGCCAGCAGCAAACTTTTCAATGCCGAAACCGCACGAGCCGCCCTCGCCGCCGGCAAGCCTGCGCTTGTCTGGCGCAAATTGGTGGCTGACGCTGAAACTCCGGTTGGTGCGGCGCTTAAGCTGATTGAACCGGGGCGCGGCGATTTCCTGCTCGAATCGGTCGAAGGCGGCGAGGTTCGAGGGCGCTACAGTTTGCTTGGCCTCGATCCAGATATGGTGTTCCGGGCGGAGGGCGATTCCAGTGCGATCAACCACGCTTGGCAGCATGACCGCGAATCATTCGCCCCGCTTAAGGAAGGTAGCCTGCAACGATTGCGCGAACTAGTGGGTGCTTGCCGGATAGATGTGCCCGAAGGCTTGCCGCCAGCTTTGGCATTTCTGGTCGGCTACTTCGGTTACGAAACTATCGGCCTGGTCGAGAAACTCCCGCGCGCGCCTCAGGGCGAGCTTGGCGTGCCCGACATGCTGTTTGTGCGCCCGACGCTGCTTCTCGTCTTCGAC
The DNA here is from genome assembly GCA_037968495.1 of Pontixanthobacter sp. GTDB lineage: Bacteria > Pseudomonadota > Alphaproteobacteria > Sphingomonadales > Sphingomonadaceae > Aestuarierythrobacter. Next base: position 32,319 of record JBBKVP010000067.1, read on the forward strand.
TCGCTGACTGATAATCTGTTCTGCATCGCCCCTCTGTGGCCTGAAAGCGGCGATGCTGATGCCGCATTGGACCTTGCGCGTGACCGGATCGATGAGGCTTTGCGCAAACTTGCCCTCGCCCTGCCCGCACCTTTGACCGTCTCGGACCTGCCAGACATGCAGCTGAAACCAGAGATGGCGGATGGCGATTATAGCGCAATGGTCGCACGGGCAAAGGAATATATTACCGCAGGCGATATTTTTCAGGTGGTGCTCGCCCAGCGCTTTACCTGCCCCTTCCCTTTGCCGCCGCTCGCGCTTTACAGGGCGTTACGGCGTGTGAACCCGTCGCCGTTTCTGTATTTTCTCGATCTACCGGATTTCGCCGTGGTCGGCTCCAGCCCCGAAATACTGGTCCGCGTCCGCGATGGCGAGGTTACGATCCGGCCGATTGCGGGCACGCGGCCACGCGGCGCGAATGCCGCTGAGGACAATGCCAATGAGGCTAGCCTGCTGGCCGATCCCAAGGAACGCGCTGAGCATCTGATGCTGCTCGATTTGGGCCGCAACGATATTGGCCGGGTCGCCAGTGCTGACAGTGTCGAGGTTACAGCCAGCTACACGGTCGAGCGTTATAGCCATGTGATGCACATCGTGAGCAATGTCGTCGGCCAGCTTGATCCTTCGAAGGATGCACTTGATGCTCTATTCGCTGGCTTTCCGGCAGGAACCGTCAGCGGCGCGCCTAAAATCAGGGCTTGCGAGATTATCGCTGAGCTAGAGCCCGAAACGCGCGGGATTTATGCAGGCGGCGTTGGCTATTTTGCTCCTGATGGTTCGGTCGACAGCTGCATCGTATTGCGAACCGCGGTGATCAAGGACGGCATCATGAATGTGACGGCAGGCGCTGGTATCGTCGCCGACAGCGATCCTGCATATGAACACCGCGAATGCGAGGCCAAAGCTGGCGCGCTCATCGCAGCGGCACGGGAAGCTGCCCGTATCGCCGGCGAACCGGGGTTTGGACAATGAAAATTCTGGCCGCCCTTACAGTGGCGCTTGTTTTGACCGGCTGCGAACAGCCTGCGGGCGAGGCAGTGTCGCGGGTGGAACTTGGTAAAAGCGGTGAGAGCGGCACGACCGTGACGTCCGATTGCAAGAGGGCCGAATTCGAAGGCAGCGCACTAACCCATTGCATTGCCGATCCGGCCGATCACCGCATCACTACATCGCTTGGACCAAAGGACGGCAAACCCTTCCGCAGCCTAGCAAATCTGGCTGGCAGCCGCGCTGCTGATGCGCCGCTTGTGGCATTCGCAGTGAATGGCGGGATGTTCGACGATGAAGGCCAGCCAATCGGCTATCACGTAGAGCGCGGCAATCGTCTGAAGGAGCTCAACCGCAACGATGGCGGCGGTAACTTCCATATGCTGCCAAACGGCGTCTTCTTCGGGTCTGGCGTAAAGTGGGAAGTCCGGACGTCGGACGATTTCTACAATAAGGTCAGTGACCGCCCTCGTTTCGGCACTCAGTCCGGCCCAATGCTAGTCATCGATGGCAAACTACATCCCGAAATCTCCGACGATGGCGAGTCCCAAAAGGTCCGCAATGCCGTCGGAGTTGGCAAGGACGGCCGCGCACATTTCGTTATCAGTGATGGGCCAATATCCTTTGGCTTGTTGGCCCGTTATTACCGCGATGAACTGAAGGTCCCCAACGCGCTATTCCTCGATGGCACGGTATCCTCGCTGTGGGATCCCTCGACAGGCAGGCTCGATAATGGTCTGCCGCTTGGTCCCTTGATCGTGGTCGAAAAGCGCGAGAAGGCCCAAAGTGAGCTTGCGGAATGATCCTCGTCATCGACAATTACGACAGTTTTACCTTCAATCTGGTCCATTATCTGATGGAGCTGGGGGCTGAGGTGCGGGTCGAGCGTAATGATGCCCTGACAGCTGCCGAGGCGGTGGCGAGTGATGCCAAGGGCATTCTCATCTCGCCCGGCCCCTGTACCCCTGACGATGCGGGCATTTCGCTCGATCTGGTAAGCGCCTGCGCTGATGCGAAGCGACCATTACTTGGCGTTTGCCTTGGCCATCAGGCAATCGGTCAGTATTTTGGCGGACAGGTCGTTCGCGGCGGGTTGATGCATGGGAAAACCTCACCGGTCACGCACGATAATAGTGGTGTTTTCGCTGATATTCCGTCTCCCTTCGCCGCGACGCGCTATCACTCGCTGATTGTCGAGAATGTCGGGGACGAGTTGCACATCAATGCCACCGCAGACGACGCCTATGTGATGGGTTTCCGGCACAAGGCCTTGCCAATCCACGGTGTCCAATTCCACCCGGAAAGCATTGCAACTGAATATGGGCATGAGCTGCTCGCCAACTTCCTCAAAATATGCGGTATCGAAGCGAAAGACCGGACATGAGCACACTGCCCCCTATTGATGCCCATCTGAACGCTGCAGAGGCTGAGGAAGCATTTGGCCGTTTGCTCGATGGCGGTGTGCCAGAAGCGGAGATCGAGCGATTCCTGATCGACTTATCGGAGCGCGGCGAGACCGAAGATGAAATTGCCGGAGCCGCGCGGGCTCTGCGGGCGCGTTTGATCCCGATTGAAGCCCCCGCAAACGCCATGGACGTATGCGGCACGGGCGGAGACGGTCACCATACGCTCAACGTATCGACCGCAGTCAGCCTTGTCGTTGCTGCTTGCGGAGTTCCGGTAGCCAAGCACGGCAACCGCGCTGCCTCTTCGAAGGCTGGAGCCGCCGATACGCTGGAGGCTTTGGGCCTCGATATGGACGCAGCAGGCCGGACAGCAGAGCAGACATTGCGCGATCTTGGCATCTGTTTCCTGTTTGCAAAGAACCATCACCCTGCGATGGGCCGCATCCAGCCCATCCGTCAGCGGATTGGTAAACGGACGATCTTCAATCTTATGGGGCCGCTATCGAACCCTGCGCGCGTACAAAACCAACTTATCGGCATCGCCCGCCCAGCCTATGTGCCGATTTACGCGGGCGCGATGGCTCGGCTTGGCACAGGCCGCGCGCTGATTGTATCGGGTGATGAGGGCTTGGATGAGCTCAGCCTCGCCGGGGGCAATGAAATGGCCGATGTCAAAGGCAATGATTTCGAAATGAAGCGCATTGATGCAAGCGAGCTTGGTCTGCCGCACGCACCGGTCGAGGCCATCAGAGGCGGCGATCCCGTGCATAATGCCGCTGCCCTGCGCGCATTGCTCAAGGGCGCTCCCGGCCCTTACCGTGATGCCGTCCTGTTCAATGCCGCAGCATCGCTCCTGGTTGCGGACGAGGTCGATAGCTGGACGGACGGAGTTGAAGAAGCGGCGGAGGCGCTGGACAAAGGCCTTGCCTACACTTTGCTCGATTGTTGGATTGCTTCGGTAAAATGAACAAGCTGGACGAAATCTGCGCCACAAAGCGTGAAGAGGTTGCCGCACGTAAGGCGGCATTTTCTCTTGATGATCTGCAGAGCCTTTCTTCGGGGCAAACTACTCCGCGGGGATTTCGCGCTGCACTGGAAGCCAAGGCGGCGAATGGCTTTGGCTTGATCGCGGAAATCAAGAAAGCTTCACCCTCCAAAGGTTTGATCCGAGATAATTTCCGTCCCGCTGATCATGCCAGAGCCTATGAAGCGGGCGGTGCTGATTGCTTATCTGTCCTCACCGATGCACCCTATTTTCAAGGTCATGAGCGTTTTCTGGTAGAGGCGCGTAACGCTTGCGCCCTCCCTGTCCTTCGCAAGGACTTCATGGTCGATCCTTGGCAAGTGTTGGAGTCCCGTTCTATCGGAGCCGACGCGATCCTGATTATCGTCGCAGCACTTGGCGACACGGAAATGGCCGAGATCGAGGCCGCTTCCATGGAGCTCGGTATGGATGTGCTGGTCGAAGTGCATGACGAGGCTGAGCTGGAGCGCGCATCCAAGCTCAAGTCGCGTCTGATCGGCGTAAACAACCGCGATCTGAAGCGCTTTGTGACCGATCTTGGTGTGACCGAACGGCTTGCCCCGCTTGTTCCCGAAGGCACGTTGTTGGTCGGTGAAAGCGGAATTTCCAGCCATGCCGATCTCGAACGACTTGCGCGTAGCGACGTGCGCTGCTTCCTTGTCGGGGAAAGTCTGATGCGGCATGATGACGTCATGATGGCAACTCAGAAACTGCTCGGCAAATGAGTAGGTTAAGCCACCTTGATGAGGCCGGCAATGCACAAATGGTCGATGTCGGCGGTAAAGCCGTGACGCGCCGTGAGGCTGTTGCGACCGGACGTATCAAGATGTCAGACGAGGCCGCCGCTGCCATTCGTGACGGTACAGTTCCAAAAGGCGACGTTATCGCTGCGGCCCGCATCGCCGGGATTATGGCCGCCAAGAAAACGGGTGAGTTGATCCCGCTGTGTCACCCGCTTGCGCTGGATTCAGTGGCGATCAACTTTGAATTGATGGCGAATGGTGTTGAAGTCACTGCCACTGCCGCCCTGTCGGGTAAGACTGGTATAGAAATGGAAGCTTTAACAGCGGTTTCAATAGCACTCCTGACAATCTATGACATGGTTAAATCAGTCGACAAGGCGATGTTAATCGCGGGTGTCCGGTTGAAATCCAAGACCGGCGGAAAATCGGGCGACTGGCACGCACCGCAATGACCGAGTTGCTGCCCTTCGAAGAAGCGCAGCGCCAATTGATCGGTCTTGCGCGGCCGCTTCAGACTGAGACCAGAAGTGCAAACAATGCTGTCGGCCATTATCTAGCAGAGCCCCTGATCGCGCGTAGAACGCAGCCAATAGCTGATTTATCGGCGATGGACGGCTATGCGATCTGCGGAGGCGGACCGTGGCGTTTGGTCGGAGAAAGCCGAGCAGGACGTCTGTTTGGGGGCACCTTGCGGGATGGCGAAGCGGTGCGGATATCAACCGGTGCAATTATGCCAAGCGGTTCGGACCGGGTGCTCATCCAGGAAAATGCTGAGATAGATGGCGATGTTTTAACTGCGCCGGCAGGCCCGCCCTTTGCCGGGCGGCACATCCGCCGCAAGGGTTTCGACTTCAGAAAGGGTGATAGCTTGTTGAATGCTGGCGTTTGCCTTGGCCCTGCACAACTGGCCTTGGCGCTGTCCGCGAGCGCGACGTCTGTGAAGGTCCACCGCATGCCGGGTATCGCGATAATCGACTGCGGGGACGAGCTTAGCCCTGACCCAGGTAAACCCTCACCGCATCAAATTCCGGCCAGCAACGGCGCTATGATTGCCGCCATGAATCGTGAATTATCCAGCGATATTAAACATATCGGACCGGTTCCTGACAGATTGGATGCATTGGAACAAGCTTTTGATGAAGCGGACCAAGCGGATGTCATAGTAACCAGCGGCGGAGCATCGGTCGGCGATCACGATTTTGTGCGCCCCGCGCTCGAAGCTTGGGGTGCGGAAATCGCGTTCTGGCGAATCGCCATGCGTCCGGGAAAGCCGCTATTGGTTGCCCGGCGCGGCGAGCAGATCATACTTGGCTTGCCCGGGAACCCGGTTTCCAGCTTCGTCACCGCGCAATTTTTTTTATTGCCCCTGTTAAGGGCGCTCTCCGGCGCTTCCAAGTTGTTCCCCCAGTCAGTTCGAGCGACGCTCAACAAACCTTTGGCTGCTGGAGGGCCAAGGCTGCACTTCATTCGTGCGGTCTATGAACAAGGCCGCGTCACACCGATTGAAGAGCAAGACAGCAGCGCGCTTGCTGCTTTGTCGTTAGCGAATGCGTTGATCGAGCGTCCTGTTGACTGCACCTCTGGGACCGTGGGCGACGAAGTTCAGGTCTATTTGCTCCAAAATGGCGGGATTGCTTGACTCGTAGTCCGGTGTTGCTTAATTGTTCCGCATTCGTTCACTGACTGGGCCACTTTTGGTTCAGGCTGGAACATCGAGCTAGAACAAAGACGTCCGGGGCTATTAAGGCCGGCGCGATAAGGGAGTGACCCGAAATGCTGACTGCCAAACAGCACGAATTGATCCGTTTCATCCAAGCTCGGCTTGAGGAGACCGGCATTTCGCCCTCCTTTGAAGAAATGAAAGAAGCGCTCGACCTTAAGTCCAAGTCCGGCGTTCACCGCCTGATTTCGGCGCTGGAGGAACGCGGCTTCATCCGGCGTCTGCCTAATCGTGCACGCGCTCTGGAAGTGCTCAAGCAGCCTGAAGATGTTAGCCCGGCTGCTGCTCGAACTGCTCCGACCAATGATGTGCTGGCCTCGACAGTACAAACACCATCGGCGCGGCCTGAACCTGCCAACGATGTTATCGAAATCCCGCTCCATGGCCGAATTGCTGCTGGTGCGCCGATTGAGGCATTCGAAGATCATTCAATGCTGCCCGTTCCCGCCGCCCTTTTGGGTTCAGGCGAACATTATGCGCTTGAAGTATCAGGCGATTCGATGATCGAGGCCGGTATTTTTGATGGCGATTTTGCATTGGTTAAGCGCACCAACACGGCGCGCGACGGTGAAATCGTTGTGGCTTTGGTCGATAATACGGAAGCGACGCTGAAGTATCTCCGCAAGGAAGGTGGGAAGGTTGTTCTCGATCCTGCCAATGCTGCCTATGAAGCCCAGATTTATAATCCCGGTCAGGTCGAAGTTCAGGGCAAGCTTGCCGGGCTTTTGCGCCGCTACCACTGATTATTTGGCGGAGGTGCCGGTTTAACGAACCCAAGGGCGCACTGAATTTGCTTCAGGGCTACCAAGGTCTCCACCAGGCATGTTCACCCTTATGCTCGGCGACACTGTCGATCCGCTGATTAGGCAGGTAGATGGCCAGGCCGCTCTATTGCCCCAGAAAATTGCGATCAGCCTTGAGCCATTTCGGGCGGCAGCTGCGCGGCAAAAAGCGCTCGGCGATGACTATATCCGCCCGGTAGCATGGGCGGCGCAGGAGGCATCAACCGCGCTCTCAAGCGGATCGTGGCGCCCTCTCGGATATTCTCAAGATCGTTCTTGATCCGCAAATTCATGCGAATCTTTTGGGCCGAGCCGGTTTCCGAATTGCGCATCGCCAGGATCAGACGCACACGCTCTTTTGATGTCTGTTCCTCGCGGTCGAGCACCTCGGCATCGAACCGCTCAACGCACGGATAATCGAGCGGATCGGCTCCGACCATTTCCGAGCGCGCCCAAACGAGCGCCGTCCCCGCCGCAATAACCAGCCCCATAGCAGTGAGCGCAATACGTAAACTTGCCCGCCGCTCCTCGGCACGCCAAATTGCGCTGGCGGCGATCGCCATCAGCAATCCTGTGACAGTGACGGCGAGCCACTGCCAAGGCTGGGCGAAGGTGCACATAATGCGATCCCGCCCCGCCGGCAAAGCCGACCGCGAGCCAAGGGCCGCTATCGAAGCCGGCTCGGGAAAGGAATTGCTCGGCGTAATCGCCGATACTGGACAAGCGGAGTTTGCTCCGCCAAGGCTGCTGCATTGCAGCATTGGCCAGCATTCCTGCCGCCTCTACGGGCACCCGAGTGCGACCCGATGCCATCAACTTATTGGAAAGTAACCCAGACCACATGGCAAGCGATAACACGCAAATTGTCACCCGCTTTGCACCGTCCCCAACGGGCTTCCTGCACATTGGCGGCGCACGGACAGCGCTGTTTAACTGGCTGTTTGCACGGCATCATGGCGGCAAGGCACTGCTCCGCATTGAAGATACGGATAAGGCACGCTCCACGCAGGCAGCGATCGACGCCATTCTTGATGGGTTGGGCTGGCTAGGCCTGGATTACGATGAAGAGCCGACATTCCAGTCGAGCTGTGCGGACCGTCATGCCGAAGTCGCACATAAGATGCTCGATGCCGGACATGCCTATCGCTGCTTCGCAACAACCGACGAGCTTGCGGAAATGCGTGATGCGCAGCGCGCGGCCAAACAGCCGCTGCGTTATGATGGCCGCTGGCGTGACCGCGATCCTTTCGAGGCTCCAGAAGGCACTCCCTTCACCGTTCGGTTGAGGGTCACGAAAGAAGGCTCGACCTCGATCAGGGACCTTGTCCAAGGTGAAGTGACCGTCCAGAATGAAGAGATAGACGACTATATCATCCTGCGCGCTGATGGCTCGCCGACTTATATGCTCGCGGCGGTTGTCGACGATCATGACATGGGCTGCACGCACATCATTCGCGGCGATGATCATTTGAATAACGCGTTTCGCCAATTGCCTATCTATCATGCGATGGACAAGATCGAAGGTGGTTGGAACGATCCGATCTATGCGCACATCCCGCTGATCCACGGGTCTGACGGTGCAAAACTGTCGAAGCGACACGGCGCATTGGGCGTAGAAACCTACCGCGATGAAATGGGCATCATCCCTGATGCCTTGTTTAACTATCTGCTCCGGCTTGGCTGGGGCTATGGTGACAAGGAAGTTATCTCCCGCGCCGAAGCGATTGAATTGTTTGACCTGAGCGGTGTGGGTAAGAGCCCTTCCCGCTTCGATATTGCAAAGCTGCAAAACCTCAACGGCCTTTATATCCGCGAAATGGATGACGCGAAACTCGCAGCGCTGGTGGGTGCGCGGATCGCAGGTGAGCATGACGCCGCCTTGCTGGAACAAGCGATGCCCGTCCTGAAAACCCGTGCGAAGGATATTGATGAGCTGGTCGAAGGCAGCGCGTTTCTGTTCGAACAGCGCCCGCTTGTCCTTACGGAAAAGGCAGCCTCGCTGCTCGATGATGATGGAAAGGGCCGATTAGCGCAGGTTTCAGAGCGCTTGGCGGCGGAAAAGGACTGGACTTTAGAGGCTCTGGAGGCCAGTCTTAAATCGCTTGCCGAAGAACTCGAACTGGGTCTCGGCAAGCTGGCGCAACCCTTACGGGCTGCGCTTACCGGGCGAACCACTTCACCCGGAATTTTCGATGTGCTGGTGCTACTCGGCAAGGAAGAAAGCCTCGCGCGGATTGACGCGCAAGCAGCACCAGTGGGCAATTAAGATGATACGTTAAGGAGTACGCATTTTGGCGGACAAACAGGCTACACTGGCATTGGGCGGCCAGAATTATGATTATCCCGTGCTGAGCGGCAGTGTCGGCCCCGATGTGGTCGATATCCGCAAGATGTATGCACAAACGGGTGCATTCACGTTTGACCCGGGTTTCACCTCGACCGCCAGCTGCGAAAGCGCGCTGACCTATATTGATGGCCAAGAAGGCGTTCTACTCCATCGCGGCTATCCGATTGGCCAGCTTGCTGAGCATTCCAGCTTTATGGAAGTGTCGCATTTGCTGCTCAACGGTGAGCTGCCGACGGCAGAAGAGCTTGACGATTTCACATATACGATCACGCGGCACACGATGCTGCATGATCAGCTTCGCCAGTTCTATCAGGGCTTCCGCCGCGATGCGCACCCGATGGCCATCATGTGCGGCGTTGTCGGCGCATTATCTGCTTTCTATCATGACAGCACCGATATTGCCGACCCTGATCACCGTAAGATCAGCAGTCATCGCCTGATTGCCAAAATGCCGACGATCGCTGCTAATGCCTTTAAGTATTCCATCGGCCAACCATTCATGCATCCGGATAACTCGCTGTCATACACGGGCAATTTCCTGCGGATGACGTTCGGTGTTCCGGCAGAGGAATATGAAGTTATCCCGGCTGTCGAAAAAGCTATGGACCGGATTTTCATCCTCCATGCTGATCACGAGCAGAACGCTTCGACTTCAACCGTACGCCTTGCTGGTTCGTCGGGCGCAAACCCGTTTGCCTGCGTTGCGGCGGGTATCGCTTGTCTTTGGGGCCCTGCCCACGGCGGCGCCAACGAGGCAGCGCTTAACATGCTGCGCGAAATTGGAACGCCGGACCGTATCCCGCACTATATCGAGCGGGCAAAAGACAAGAACGATCCGTTCCGTCTGATGGGCTTCGGCCACCGCGTTTATAAGAATTATGACCCGCGTGCGACTGTTATGCAGAAAACCGTTCGCGAAGTGTTTGATGCGCTGAAAGTTGACGACCCGCTCTTCGAAACGGCTCTGCGCCTTGAAGAAATGGCTCTGAATGATCCATACTTCATCGAGAAGAAGCTATTCCCGAATGTAGATTTCTATTCGGGCGTGATTTTGTCGGCCATCGGTTTCCCGACGACGATGTTCACCGCACTGTTCGCCCTCGCCCGCACCGTGGGTTGGGTCGCGCAGTGGAACGAGATGATCTCTGATCCCGGCCAAAAAATTGGGCGTCCGCGTCAGCTATACACCGGCCCGACGCAGCGCGATTACGTGCCCGTAGGCGAGCGCTAAAACATACTTTTCCGCTAACAGGTTCGACTGACAGGACAGCGCCCTATGCTTCGATACATCCTACAGATATTCGGAGTGGCGCTGGTCCTGTCAGGCGGCTTGTGGACCCTGCAGGGCCTTGGATTGGTCCAATGGCCTGCCGATAGCTTCATGCTCAATCAAAGTAGGTGGGCTTTATACGGCGTAATTACGCTGATAATTGGCTTGGGGATGCTCTGGAGCGCTCGCAGCCGGCCTTAGTCGCCCCCCAAACCTGCAGTAGCGCCGGGCAGGGTCAGCGTGAAACGAGCGCCCTTCCCGGGTTCACTTTCCACGGTCAATTCGCCGTCCATCGCCCGCGCTAATTTGCGCGAGATATATAAGCCGAGGCCCGACCCGCCATCGCCGCCACGACCGAGCCGCTCGAATTTTTCGAACACACGGGTCTGCTGCTCTTGCGACAAGCCTTGTCCCTGATCTGCAACTGTGATCGCAGCACGGTCGCCAACTTCTTCCAACCGAAGCCAGATTTGCGCGCCTTCCGGTGAGTAATTGATCGCATTGCCAACCAGATTGAGTAGCACCTGCAATACGCGGCGGAACTCCCCGGTCGCCGCGAGCCGCTCGCTTTCCTGTGGTGCGACGAGCGTGATTTTCTTTTCCTTCGCGCGCACGCCCAGAATACCAGTTGCGCGGCGCGCTACGTCGCCAAGGTCAATGGCGTCTGGTGCGACCGTAAAACTCTCGGCTTCGACGACTTCAAGATCGGAGAGATCATCCACAAGCGCCAACAAATGTTCGCCAGCGGCGGCAATGTCGGCGGCGTAATTGCTATACTCTTCAGCGAGCGGTCCTGCCAGTTTGTTACGGATCGTTTCTGCATTTGCGATAATTCGGGCGATCGGCTGGCGTAAGACAGGCGCAATTTCGCGTCCGATTGCCACTGCGGAGCCCTTAGGCGTCTCCGGTTTAATGGAAGCGTCCTCAAGCAATTCGTCAGCGGTCAAATACAGTTCAAATCCGTCGCTGCCCGGCTCCGGGTTTCCGAGCGGCACCAGCGTTGCGCGCCAATTGCGCTGCGAACCTTCGAAGCGGACAGTTGCGCCGTCAAGCAAGCGCCAATGCATCGGCTGTTCATGAGAATTGCCAGCGACTTCAACAAAGTCTGTCCAATGCTTGCCTAGGTTTGTGGCTAAGGTTCGGACGAAATTGAGCGCGTCGGCTACGCTGCCATCAGCGGTCAGCGTATTTTGCTCCGCATCCAACCGAACGCTGATCTCTGCGGCCTGGCGAACTATGGCGATATTTCGATCAGACGCCTCTGACTCGCTGGTTTCCATGATCGGAACTGATTGCCAACCGGCCAATTGCAAGCTGCAGCCAGTGTCCGTTCCGCTATTTGGAATGACATCCACCCACGCGGACACGCGCTCATCACCGTCGATGGCGTGCATTGACTTGGATAGTTTGAGTTTGCGAACACGGGCCTTGGTGACCAGTTCGCGCAGCTCCGGAATGGCGATTGGCCCAGGAATCTCGCCACCACAGCGCATCTGCAAAGCAGCCAGCGGCTCCTCCGCGCTAAGAAGGATATCGTCCTTGTCAGTGCGCGCCGCCGTATTGAGAGGGCCGGATCCTGCCACGCTTAGTCCAAAAGTCCCGGACGGCTAGAAGCCAGCATTGCGGCTGCGCGGTCACTGCGAAGTGTCTCGAAGCCTTCGGGAAGAACGATTTCCGGATGGATCAGGGCGAATTGCTCCTCGATTGCTTCCGGTTTCAAGCCTGCTGCTCGCATGGACAACGCGAGCCGCGCCAACTGGCGATCATTAGTCGAAATTACCGTTAGTTCGCGCTGTTGATTCGATGCAACGGCCAATGCAGTCATGAACACAGACGTACCGGCATGGCTGACCGAAAGTGCCGCCTTGGCACCGTTACCCATGGCAATGATAAAGCGGGAGAGCAGGCCTAGCCGGCTCCTGCCCTCATCATACTTGTTCCGAAGCTGGGCCTCAGCCTTGCTGATTGTTTCTTCGTCGCCTTCTTCTGCATGGGCTGCAAGCGAAAGAACTGCTGTGTGAAACAGGTCGCCGGGAAGCTCGGAAAGCGGCAGTTCCATGCGCCGTTGATGCTGCATGAAACGCGACTGTGCCGCCAGATATGACATGGCATTGGTGGCCGTGGCTGCATCTGGCGACGCAATAAGCGCCTGAACTAGGGGCGAGAGAACCGGATCAATCGAATTGCGGGCTTGCAGCCTTTCCGCAAGATGCCATTCCACTGCAAGGGCATGGCAATGCGTGAGGAATGCCGGGTTGGCGGTCAGGCTCTCGGCCAGTTCAGCCGCCTTTGCCTTTGCAGACTCGCTCGCGTCTTCCGGTTCGTCGTGTTGTGGAATGTCTGCCGGTGTATTCTCGATTTGCGCTGCAGCAAGCTGCCGGGCGCAGTTGGCGATCATTCCGCGGATGCGGGCAACAATCTCGTCGCTGAACAATGAATGGTCATCATTGGCCAGCAAATGACCAAGAATGGGTCCGACTGTTCCAAGCACGACATCACCAAGCTCGAGTTCCCTTTGCAGAATCTCATCAACCGACTGTTCCGTGGACTGTATAGGGCGCGCATCAATCATCGCACCCGCATAGCCACCTATGGTTAAACCTGCGTTATCTGCGACGTCCTGTTATGCAAAAACAATCCGCCCAATATGGCCAGCGCGAGCACCTGCACTGTCTCAACCGGGTATCCAAGCACCACGCTTGCAATAATTAAAGACAATAAAACAATGCGATCTGTCACCACACTGGCAAGATTGCCTAAACCTTCAACTTTGCTCAAACGTGCAAGTCCGACCAACATAAATCCGGAAAATAATGTAGTCTGCCACATCTCGGGACCGCCAATGAGTGTGAGGCCGCCAATAATCACCCCGTCAATCAGTAGTCTTGCGCCCGCCAAAACGGCCCCTTGCGCGCGCTCTGAACCATCTCCGGAATCGAGTTGCAGCACGCTTGCTGCCAAATTGGCAACAAAGGCGGCCACGATGGCTCCAGCGAAACCATAGACCGGACCGAAAAGCCATGCGGCGCCTGCCGACAGGGCGGCGATACCAAATGCGGCTAAGGCGAGTTTGAAAACCCCAACTCCGCGAGCGAGCCACTGACCGCCCCAACGCAAGCCAATCCTGTCAGTTACTGCCTTCGTCGGTGCGAAAAACCCTGCCGGATCGACTCGGCTCCGCAGCCAAACTTCCTCCAACTCACTTGCACTTTCATCATTAACCGCAAGGGCAAGCCGCTTTTCTGTGACCAGAGCTGTTTCGATGGGGGTTACTTTTACTTGTGATTGCAGAGCGATACGAAGCAATGCCGCGATGGGATCGCTGTCCGGCGGCAAATCTGCGAGCGGGTCGACCAAATGGCCGGGGACGAGCATCAATCCGGCCCAACCCCATTCGCGGTCAATCCTTTCAAAGCCGGCCTCAAGCGCGACATCCACCGGCAAAGCGGCAACGAAACGCCCGCCAGCAACCAAGCGCTCAGCCAATGCTGGCTCGGCAAATAGTCCGTCAGCTATGGCCAAGACATCGTCCGTCGCGACGATCAGCCCGGCGAGATCTCTTGCGCGCCTGACCACATGAAACTTCGCACCATTTCGTTCGGCAATATGTTGTAATGCAACCACTTCTGGCGGGATCGTATCAGTGATGCAGGCAATTCGCTCGCACCCAACAGATAGAGCGAGGCGAACCTGCCTCTCGGCCACAGTTTGCCCGGCAATGTACGCAAAAGCGCAGCGATACACCCCGCTTTCGAGGTCGCTATCATCACCATCAGTGACTGTTTGAACTGTCGAAATCAATGCAACGCGCAAAGCGTTTACTCCCGCTAGGATCGCGGGTTTACGGCCTAGCTGGCTTGCTGCCAAGCATCGCGACCAATACTTAGTCGTTTAGGGCTAGGAATTCTCGTTGGAAGACTTCCAAACGCCGAACAATTGTGGGTTCGCCAGGGGCGGACTCCAAAGCCTCTTCCGCCAGCAAAACCAGCTTCTCAGCGTGGAAGCTAGCTGCGAGGCCTTTAAGGCGCATAGCGGCGACGTTCCAATTGCCGTCACAGCGCGAACGTTTTAACAGGTCGATCTGCTTGTCGAGGCTGTCTGCAAATGCTTTGCGTAGCTCTGCAAACAGCGCCGGATCATCACCGGCTGCTGCTGCCAAAGTCGCGTCGAGGGCTCCGCTTTCATATGCCATGAAACCTCAACTAGTCGCATTTGGTTAAGACAGGGTTTATTGATTCTCGCAGCATGATATGCTGGCGGTCATGACCGACCGTAACCGCCTTGTCGCAATAGGAACCGAACACGAGCCTGAAGAGGACGTGCTGGAGCTCGCCACTGAAGAAGGTGAAGAGATAGTTCTGGAGGGCGATTGGGATGAGGAATGGGCCGAAGAGGAAACCGCTGCACCCCACAATTTTGCGTGGGTTTTGCCTGCGCTGGCTTCACTTGCAGTTATTGGTTGGACCGGCTTTTATGGTTTGGTCCACTGGCCTGCCATTTCTACGGGCGGCACGCCTCAGCTTTGGAGTGAATGGATCGTCCAATGGTCGGTTCCGGTCCTTCTGATCGCAGCAACATGGCTGCTGGTGATGCGCAATAGTCGGCGCGAAGCATCACGTTTTGCGGATTCCGCCCAGGCATTGTCGCTCGAATCGGAACTTTTGGAAGGCCGCCTGACCGTCATAAACCGTGAACTTAGCCTCGCGCGGGAGTTTTTGGGCGCACAGTCACGAGAACTGGAATCGCTTGGCCGTGTTGCTTCCGAACGAATTTCCGAACACGCTGCTCGGTTGCAGGATCTCGTGCAAACCAATGGAGCACAAGTTGATGCAATTGCCGATGTTAGCACTACTGCGCTGGGTAATATGGACAAACTGCGCAACGAACTGCCGGTGATCGCCAATTCGGCGCGCGATGTATCGAACCAGATCGGTGCCGCCGGACAGACAGCGTCTGCGCAGCTTGAAGAAATGGTTGCTGGCTTCAACCGTTTAAATGAATTCGGACAGGCTAGCGGCCGTCAGATTGATGATCTCACGGTCCGGATTGACGCTGCACTTGCCAATTTTGAAGTGCAGGCAAGCCAGCTCGACGAAATTGCCAAGGTTCGCTTTGGCGCATTGGCCGAGAAGAGCGAAGAGTTCCGCACCGACCTCGACAACCGGGAAGTGGACACGCTGGCCGCAATGCGCCGCCGTGCTGACGCCTTGGTTGTAGAGCTTAGCACTGCTCGCTCGGCGCTCGAAGAACAGGAAGAGCAGACGTTGCAATCGCTGCGCGGCCGGATGGGCGAACTGCGTGAAGGCAGCTCCTCCATTGGCGATTCTTTGCGTAAGGGCGAACAGGCCGCCATCGCGACATGGCAGCGACAGGTCGAAGGCCTGCGGACGCGCCTGACCGAAGTGATTGAGGAGGTGCAGCAGATCGATAACACGGCTATCACGTCAGCGAATACGCGGCTTGAGAGTTTGCGCGAAGAAGCTGAATCGATCGATGAGAAACTTATCGAACGTGATCAATTGTTCAACCAGCAGGTCGAAGATCGCCGGGCCGATATGGTTGCCCAAGAAGAAGCCGCCGCTGCCGCCCTTCTTGGTCAGATGGATACCCTTGATGGTGCAATGGCCCGTCGAAGGAACGATCACGCGGCCCACGTCGCTGCACTTGAAGAACAGGGTGAAGCCTTGACCGTGCGCCTCGCCGAACTTGAGGCTCAGATGGCTGCCATTACTGCACAGGGTGAAGAGGCTCAGCGCACAATTGCCGGAGGTTCGGAAAATCTGGCCGCGCGGCTTACCGACAGCCGCGAGGCGCTTGAGACAACGGGCAGTGAAATCGCCGAATTGACCGAAGCTAGCGTGCGTTTGCTCGAAATAATCCAGGCGGCAGCGCGGCATAGCGGTGAAGAGCTGCCCGCAAGCGTTGGTCTGGCTGAAGAGCGCCTTATCGCCCTAGCCGCTCGAGCTGAGCATGTGCGTTCTATCGTCACTGAGGCTGATGAAAAAGGCAGCGGGCTGTCCAACTATGTTATCAAAGCCGAGGCACATGGCCGTGAAGCTGTGATTGAACTGGAGGGCTTGCAAGAACGCCTAAAGGCGAGTGACGGCGAACATGCTGTTAGGATCGATGAACTGCGTTCAGGCTTGGCCGCGTTGCATGATGACAGCGTGCGCGTCGCTGAGCGTTCGCAGGGCGAACTGCGTGACGCCATTACTGCGCTTGAAGTAGCCGCGATCGGCGCAATTGCCGCCCTAGGACAAGGTTCGGCTGATCAGGTTCGTGCTCTTGCGGATTCGGTTGGCGATCAGGCAGCGCAGTCCATCGACCGCGCCCTTCGTGAGCGGACTGGCAATGCGATTGCTGAACTTGACGAAGCTACGGTCAAAGCGGCAAATGCGGGCCGTGATGCAACCGTCCACCTCCGCGACCAGCTTGCACTTGTGAACGAGCTGACCGGCAATCTCGAAACCCGTGTCAGTCACGCCCGCGAACGCGCGCAGGAACAGATCGACAATGATTTTGCCCGCCGCGTTGCGCTGATCACCGAGAGCCTGAACTCAAACGCAATCGATATTGCCAAGTCGCTATCGACCGATGTTACGGATACTTCGTGGGCAGCCTATCTGCGCGGGGATCGCGGTATCTTTACACGCCGCGCTGTGCGTCTGCTCGACAATCAGCAAGCGCGGGATATCGCCGGGCTTTATGATGAGGACCCCGACTTCAACGATCACGTCAGCCGTTACATCCATGACTTCGAAGCAATGCTCCGCAGCCTGCTGAGCACGCGTGATGGCAATGCGCTGGGCGTTACGCTGCTGTCGTCGGATATGGGTAAGCTCTATGTCGCTTTGGCACAGTCGATTGAACGGCTGCGGGATTAAGGCCTAATCCTAGTCTTCAAAGTTAGGCGGATTGCCGAAAACGTTGATATCATCAGCGGTGATCCAACCGCAAATATAATTCAGGACATATAACGTAGTCAGAATGGCGGCCATGATGGCTGCCTTGAGTGCATGACGGCCGACAGAGAAACTGGCCGGAGCGCTATCCGCCTGCCCCGGCACTTTCTCGATACCCGCCTCGTCAGCAGTCTTCACTCCGAACGGGAGCAGGACAAATGCGCTGCTCACGAAAAAGAGCATGTAGATCGCAACCACGGACGTCCATTGCATGGCTTATTCTCCGGCCAGGATCACTTTGACCTGAGGCTTCTTGCCGCTCCAGCGCTTGGCTGCCCGGCGCGCTGCAACCCTGGCCGCTTCGATTACAGCGGCTCGATCCTTGCGCGCTGGACCCTTCAGTTTCTTGAGCGCCTTTGCGACATCGGCTTCTGCCTCTGCGACGAAGTCTGCATAATCTTCGTCCAACGGCAGGCCCATACTATCAATCTGTGCGCTACCATCCGCGGATAGCACCACGATTAGCACACCATCCAGAGACAGGCGGCGGCGGCCGACAATTGCTTCGCCATCGGCAGGCACAATCACGTCGCCATCCAGCACGAGGCGTCCGGTACGGACCTGAGCAAGCCGTTCGGGCTTGCCGGGTGCAAGCCGCATGATGTCGCCATTCTGTTGGAACAGCGAAACCGGCACCCCAGCAGCCTTCGCGACGCGGGCCTGCTCCTTCATGTGGCGAATTTCGCCGTGTACCGGGACCAGAATTTCGGGACGGATCCAACCATACATCGCTTCGAGTTCAGGACGCCCTGGGTGACCGGAGACGTGAATTTCGCTCTGGCGATCTGTCACCATCTGAATATTGCGTTCGGCAAGGCGGTTCTGCACCTTACCGATGCTGACTTCATTGCCGGGAATCTGGCGGCTTGAAAACAGGACCACATCGCCACTGTCGAGCGATATCTGGTGGTTGCCCTCTGCGACGCGGGACAATGCCGCACGAGGCTCGCCCTGCCCACCGGTTGCCACGATCAGTAATTCGCCGCGTGGCAGTTTCATTGCTGTCTTGAAATCGACAGGCTTGGGGAAGTCCTGCAGATAACCATTGGCTTGCGACACTTCGACCATCCGGTCGAGCGAACGGCCAGCGACACAAATCTGCCGGTTGGACTCGATGGCGACTTCGCCCAGCGTCTGCAACCGCGCGACATTGGATGCAAAGGTGGTCACCATGACCCGCTTGCCCTTGTGCTTCTTCACTTCAGCCATCAGCCCGCGATGCACAGCACCTTCTGAGCCGCTGGGATTGGGATTGAATACATTGGTCGAATCGCAAACCATAGCGAGGATGCCTTCGTCGCCAAGTTCCGTCAGCTCTTCTGCAGTGGTGGGTTCGCCGATGATGGGCTCTTCGTCGAGCTTCCAATCGCCGGTGTGGAAAATCTTGCCATAGGGTGTTTCGAGCAGCAGCGCGTTACCCTCTGCAATCGAGTGTGCAAGTGGATAGTAGCTGACGTCAAACGGTCCGACATTGAACACTTCAAGATCTTTGACGATGTTCAATTCGACATCGTTCGTCAGACCTGCTTCCTGCAACTTGCGCTTTACCAGTTCGGCAGTGAACGGCGTTGCATAAAGCGGAACGCCAAGGTCAGCCGCGAAATACGGCACAGCGCCGATGTGATCTTCGTGACCGTGAGTCAGGACTATACCGACTAAGTCATCGAGTCGATCCTCAATGAATTCGAGGTCGGCGAAGACCAGATCGACACCGGGATATTCATTGCCGCTGAAAGTCATACCGAGATCGACCATCAACCATTTGCCGTCACAGCCATAGAGATTGACGTTCATGCCGATTTCGGCTGATCCGCCCAATGCTAGGAAGAGTAGTTCTTTTTCAGGCTTAAAGTTCTTTTTCAATTGATTTAGCTCGTTTTCTCGGCCCGTGTCGCGAGTGTCGCGAGGCCTTGTAAGGTTAGGTCAGCATCGACCACGTCAAAGATGTCCGTATGCTTATCGAATAATATGGCAAGGCCGCCCGTTGCGACGACTTTTGACGGCCGCCCGATTTCTTCTTTCATGCGCCCGATCAGGCCTTCCATCATGGCGACATAGCCCCAGAAAACGCCGATCAGCATTTGATCTTCGGTGTTACGCCCAATCACGCTACGAGTCTCTGGGGCGCGGATTGCAATGCGCGGTAATTTTGCGGTTTTTCCCACTAACGCATCGAGCGACAGGTTGATACCGGGAGCAATGATGCCGCCCTTATAGGCGCCGTTGAAGTCAACGACTTCGAACTTAGTCGCAGTGCCGAAGTCGACAACGATCTGATCACCGGGGTATTTCTCATGCGCAGCGACGCAGTTGAGCGCGCGGTCGGCACCGAGCGAACCGGGCTGCTCGACGTCGATTTCGAAACCCCATTCCGCAGCGCCCTTACCCGCTATCAACGGTTCGATCTTGAAATATTTCTGCGCGAGAACGGTCAGATTATGGTCCGCGCGCGGCACCACCGATGCGAAAATAATCTGTGTGACGTCCTCACGCTTGTAGCCCTCGATTTCGAGTAGTTGAAGCAACCAGACGGCATATTCGTCACCTGTACGGCGCGGATCTGTGGCGATCCGCCAGCGCGTCTTGATCTGATTTCCATCAAACAGGGCGAACACCACATTGGTGTTTCCGACATCGGCGGCGAGTAGCATGGGTCTTCCTTTAGCCTAGAAATACGTCGCCGGCGTGGATGGCACGTATGGTCCCATCCGCCAAGCGAAGCCGCATGGAACCATCAGTGTTAAGGCCTTGGAATTGGCCTTGGGCGACAGAAGCATCGGGCTCGTGAACCTTCAGCGGCGTGCCAACAGGATGCGCGGCAGCTTCCCAACGGCGTATGATCGTGTCGAGACCATAGGTCCGCCAACGTTCGAGTTCGGAGTCCAAGGATGCGGCGAGGTTGTTGGCGAATGTGTCCCGGTCGGGTGCCGCGCCGATTTCCTTGAGCGAGATAGTCTCACGATCGGGTAACTGCGGTGTCGCCGCGAGATTGACGCCGATTCCGACAACAACGTTATCCGCAACCCGTTCGAGCAGAATACCGGCCAGCTTGGCGCCCGAAAGCAGCAAGTCATTGGGCCATTTGAGCGATAGTTCAGCCGGGTTTGGTAAACTGGCTTGCATGGTTTCATATGCCGCCAGACCTACAACCAAGGCCAGACTCGAAGGCACCGGATCGCGCTCCCCAATTGTTACAATTGTTGAGCCCATGAAGTTGCCTGCGCCGTCAGACCAATCGCGACCTTGCCTGCCCCGCCCTGCAGTCTGGCGGTCAGCCACGAGCCAATAGCCTTCGGACAAATGTTCACCACCGGTAATCCGGCTTGCGAGATCGGCATTGGTGGAGCCGGTTTCGGGGACGACCTCTATCATCCGACAAGAAGATCAAACGAATGGATCAAATGGCGAGAAATAGCGCTGCTGCTGCCGTATCGGCCTGGTTACCAATCCACTTGGTCAGAAAATACCCGAGCGGCGAGATGATCAGGCTGGCTAGGCCAAGGATTACCCAATGCGACTTTTCGGACGCGCCTGTGATCACGCCCGCTGGCTCGTCAAAATACATGATCTTGACGATCTTGATGTAGTAAAA
The DNA here is from genome assembly GCA_037968495.1 of Pontixanthobacter sp. GTDB lineage: Bacteria > Pseudomonadota > Alphaproteobacteria > Sphingomonadales > Sphingomonadaceae > Aestuarierythrobacter. The sequence goes on from JBBKVP010000067.1 coordinate 53,191, forward strand.
CGCGCCGATGACGCTGGCGGCGATACCGATCGCTGCAAGGATAATCAGATCAGCTTCGACGGCCGCTTGGAACACCACGAACTTGCCCCAGAAACCGAACAGCGGCGGAATACCTGCAAGGCTGAACATCAGCGCGGCAAGACACAGCGCAATCATCGGGCGAGTGCGCGACAGGCCTGCGAGATCGGCGATCCCTTCGACATGGTTGCCCTCAGCATCACGCAACATCAACACAGCAACGAACGATCCGATTGTCATCGCAACGTAGATGAACAGATAGACCAGCATCGCGCTGAGACCGCCGACTGTTCCGGCAGCGAGGCCGATCAGGACAAAACCAACATTATTGATCGATGAATAGGCGAGCAGCCGCTTTATATTGCTCTGCCCGATCGCGCCAAGCGCACCAACCACGATGGAGGCAAGCGCTGCAAAGATCACAATCTGCCGCCATGCGTCCGTCTGCAAGCCAAATGCATCAAGCGATACACGCGCTGTGAGCGCGATGGCTGCGACTTTGGGAGCTGAGGCAAAGAAGGCTGTTACTGGCGTCGGAGCGCCTTCGTAGACGTCTGGCGTCCACATATGGAATGGTACGGCACTTATCTTGAAGGCGAGGCCAGCAAGAACAAAGATGAGTCCGAACAGAGCGCCAGTCGAGATATCGCCAGAAAGCGCCGTGCGGATACCCTGGAAGTCGGTAGTGCCGGTGAAACCGTAAGTTAGGCTCATACCGAACAGCAGAATGCCGCTCGCGAGTGCGCCCAGCACGAAGTACTTGAGGCCAGCTTCAGCCGAACGGTCATCTGCCCGTAAGAATGCCGCAAGGACATATGCTGCCAGGCTGTTGAGCTCTAGCCCGATGTAGAGTGTCATCAGATCGGTTGCCGAGACCATGATGCCCATGCCCAGCGTGGCAAAGATCACCAGTACTGGATATTCGGCCTTCATTGCCTTGAAACGCTCGAAGAACGCAGGGGCAATTACGAGCGCAGCAACGGCTGCGGCGTAGATAAGCAGCTTTGCATAGGCGGCAAAGGCATCGGCGCGGAATTGGCCGGCAAATGCGACAGCGTCTGCGCCCATGACATCATTCGTGAGCGATGGAGCGACAAGAAAACCAGCACCGATAATCGCCGCAGCGGCAAGAATGCTGATAGCGCGGCTGTATTTGTCGCCCATCCATGCGGCCACCAGCAGCAAAGCCAGCCCCGAAATACTGAGCAGAAGTTCAGGCGCAATGAGCGCCAGTGATGTCTGAAGTTCCATCAGTTTGCGCCCTCGCCGGCTATCTCGCCGTGCTCTTCAGATAGGTAATTCGCCGCATGTTCTTTGGGCGCGCCTACTTCCAGCTTTGCATCGCCAGTTGGAGCTGCACGGGACAAGCGGGCATCGAGCGTGGCAATGTCCTGACGCATCGGAGCAAGGAAGCTCTCGGGATAAACGCCCATCCACAGCACAGCCGCAGCGATTGGCGTGAGCATAATCCACTCGCGTGCATTCAGATCGAGCATCGCCGCAGCGTCAGCATTTTTCTGCGCGCCAAACACAACCCGGCGATAGAGATACAGCATATATGCCGCTCCGAGAATGATGCCGGTGGTCAACACGAAGGTTGCTGTGCTGGAAACTTCATAGATGCCCGCAAGGCTGAGGAATTCGGCAACGAAACCGCTAGTACCCGGCAGACCGATACTGGCCATGGTGAACAGCAGAAAGAAGATCGCATATTTAGGCATGTTGATCGCAAGCCCACCGTAACGGTCAATCTCACGTGTATGCAGCCGGTCGTAAATCACACCCACGCAAAGAAAGAGCGCGCCCGATACCAAGCCGTGGCTGAGCATCATAATCATTGCGCCTTCGAGGCCTTGCACATTAAAGGCGAACAGGCCCGCCGTCACAATCGCCATGTGGGCAACCGAACTATAGGCGATGAGTTTCTTCATATCATGCTGGACCAGCGCAATCAGGCTGGTGACGACAACTGCAACCATCGACAGGCCGAAGACCAGCCAGACAAATTGCGCGGAAGCTTCCGGGAACATCGGCAGGCTGAAACGGATGAAGCCGTATCCGCCCATCTTCAGCAACACGCCGGCAAGGATTACCGAACCAGCAGTAGGTGCCTGAACGTGAGCATCCGGCAACCAAGTATGTACCGGCCACATGGGCATTTTCACGGCGAAACTGGCGAAGAATGCCAGCCACAGCCACGTCTGCGCGCTGGCGGCAAAATCATACTGCATCAACGTCGGGATGTCGGTCGTGCCAGCGACATTGACCATCCACAGCATAGCGATCAGCATCAGCACTGAACCGAGCAACGTGTAGAGGAAGAATTTGTAGCTCGCGTAAATTCGGTTATCGCCGCCCCATACGCCGATGATCAGATACATCGGGATCAGGCCAGCTTCAAAGAAGATGTAAAACAGGAACAGATCCTGCGCGGCAAAGACGCCGATAATCAGCAATTCCATGATCAGGAACGCCGCCATATATTCGCCGACACGTTTCTGGATGCCTTCCCAGCTTGCCAAAATACAGATCGGCATCAGGAAGACGGACAGCACGATTAGCATCAGCGCGATACCGTCGATTCCCAGCGCATAGCTGAAACCTGCAAACAGTTCGGCACGTTCGGTGAACTGCCACTGCGCGCCGCCAATATCGTAATTCACCCAAAGCAAGATGCCGAGGCCAAGGTTGATCAATGTCGCCACCAGCGCGATCATGCGCGCAGTCTTTGCTGCGGAGAAGACGCACGCCATAGCCGCCAACAAAGGCACGAGCAGCATCAGTGAGAGGATCGGGAAGCCAGCCATCAGAAAAGCACCCAGCTAACTGCCGCGACAAGTCCGATGAGCATGACCAGTGCGTATGAATTGAGATAGCCCGACTGGAACTTCTTCGCTCCTGCCGCGCCCTGCTCCACGACCCACGCTGCACCGTTCGGGCCGAAGCGGTCGATGATGCCTTGATCACCGATGATCCAGAACTTCCGGCCCAGCCAGAAAGCAGGCTTCACGAAGATCAAATTATACAGCTCGTCAAAGTACCACTTATTGGCGACGAATTTGTAAATCGGGCCAAGCTGATCGGCGACCTTACCCGGGAACGAGCTGTCACGGATGTAGCCAAACCACGCAATGATAAAGCCGATGATCATGACGACAGTCGCAGCAAGTTTCACCCACAGAGGAACTTCATGTATTTCGTGCATCAGTGCTTCATTGTAGAATATCGATGCACCCCAGAAGTCGCCGCTTTCGATGAAGGCGTGGCTGAACACCCAGCCAGCAAAGATCGCGCCGAGCGACAATACACCAAGCGGTACGAGCATCGACATCGGGCTTTCGTGCGGTTCGTAACCGCCTGTCGTGTCCTCGCCAGCTTCTGCCGGAGTTTTGTGGACGCTATGCTGGATATGCTCGCTTTCGATCCAGCGCGGTTTGCCCCAGAAGGTCAGGAACATCAGACGCCAGCTGTAGAAGCTGGTGAGCAGCGCAGCGAAAGCACCCATCCAGAAGGCGAACTGGCCCATCTCGGTGCCGCGCGCGAAAGCCGCCTCGAGAATCGCATCCTTCGAATGAAAGCCAGCAAACCCAGCATGCAGCCAGTAAATACCGACGCCTGTAATCGCCAAAGTACCGGCCATCATAGCCCAGAACGTGAACGGGATTTTCTTACGCAGGCCGCCGTAATAGCGCATGTCCTGTTCGTGATGCATTGCGTGAATTACAGAACCGGCACCAAGGAACAGCAGCGCCTTGAAGAAGGCGTGTGTGAACAGATGGAACATGGCGACATTATATGCGCCAACACCGGCTGCAAAGAACATGTAGCCTAGCTGCGAACAGGTCGAATAGGCGATAACGCGTTTGATGTCCCATTGGGTCGTGCCGACGGTCGCTGCGAAAATACAAGTCGCAGCACCGATGAAAGTCACCAGGCCGAGAGCAATCGGCGCAGTTTCGAACATTGGCGATAGACGGCAGACCATGAATACACCGGCGGTGACCATGGTCGCAGCGTGGATCAATGCAGAAACAGGTGTCGGGCCTTCCATGGCGTCTGGTAGCCATGTGTGCAGGCCGAGCTGTGCCGATTTACCCATCGCGCCGATGAAAAGCAGGATGCACAGAATATCCATCGTGTGCATGCGGTAGCCAAGGAAGCCGATGGTCGCGCCGCTCATTGATGGCGCCGCAGCAAGGATTTCCGAAATCGAAGTGGTGCCGAAAACCAGAAATGTACCGAAGATACCAAGCATAAAGCCGAGGTCGCCGACGCGGTTGACGACAAAAGCCTTGATCGCAGCAGCATTGGCGCTTGGCTTCTTGAACCAAAAACCGATCAGGAGGTAGGACGCCAGGCCCACCCCTTCCCAACCAAAGAACATCTGCACGAGGTTGTCCGCGGTCACGAGCATCAGCATCGCGAAGGTGAACAGGCTGAGATAAGCGAAAAAGCGCGGTTGATCCGGGTCTTCCTCCATATAACCCCAGCTATACAGGTGGACGAGCGCGGAGACGGTGTTGATCACCACCAGCATCACCGCCGTCAGCGTATCGACCCGCAGTGCCCAGTCAAACTCCAAACCGCCCGACCGCACCCATTGCAGCACAGTTACTACCTCAGCCGTGTTCGCGCCGCTCAGAAAGCCGAGAAATATCTGCCAGCTGAGGCCAGCGGCCACGACCAGTGAACCGGTTGTGATGGTCTTCACTATCGTATTGCCAAGCGCGCGATTGCCCAGCCCGCCAATAATGGCGGCCAAAAGCGGCGCGAAGACGATGATCAGAATGGCAGTGGACAAAAGGTCAGCCCTTCATCTGGTTGACATCGTCAACGGCAATGGTGCCGCGACCACGGAAGTAAATTACGAGAATGGCAAGCCCGATGGCCGCCTCACCCGCGGCAACTGTCAGGACGAACATGGCGAAAACTTGTCCGGTCAGATCGCCGAGAAACGCGCTGAAAGCGACGAGGTTGATGTTGACGGCGAGCAGAATGAGTTCGATGGCCATCAGGATGACGATCACATTCTTGCGGTTCAGGAAGATGCCCAGCACACCCAGCACGAACAGGATCGAGCTCACTACGACATAATGTTCAATGCCGATCATAGCTTGATCCCCTGCCCGACTTCCGGTTGCGTATTCACCGTCGCATCTTGCGGACGGCGCTGGTTCTGCTTGCTGATGTTTTGATGTGCGCGCTTGGGCACATTACTTACTCGGTCACGGTGGGTCAGCACGATTGCGCCGATCATCGCGACCAGCAGGATGATGCCGGCGGTTTCAAACAGGAACAGATACTTGCCGTAAAGAAGCGCACCGATGCTCTCGATGTTGCTTCGGCCAACAAGCTCCGGCGCAGAACCATCGGGCGTTCCAAGTTCAAGCGAACCCGCCTGATAGGCGCCAATGCCGAGCACCAGTTCGGCCAGCAACACGGCGGCAATAAAAATACCCAACGGAAAATTCTTGATGAAACCGGCGCGCAGCTCAGCAAAATCGATGTCGAGCATCATCACCACAAACAGGAACAGCACCGCGACCGCACCAACATAGACAATCACCAACAGCATCGCGATGAATTCAGCGCCAACAAGCACCATCAGACCCGCAGCGTTAAAGAACGCGAGGATCAGCCACAGCACGCTGTGAACCGGATTGCGCGACATGATCGTCATTACGCCCGAAGCGATGACGAATGTTGCAAACATATAAAAGGCGAAGGTCTGGATCATCAGCTTGCGCGGCCCCTAACGATACGGCGCGTCGGCTTCAAGGTTTGCGGCAATTGCCCGCTCCCACTTGTCCCCATTCGCCAGTAATTTGGCTTTGTCGTACAGCAGTTCTTCGCGCGTTTCGGTTGCATACTCGAAGTTTGGCCCCTCCACCACGGCATCCACCGGGCAGGCTTCCTGACAGAAACCGCAATAGATGCATTTGGTCATGTCGATATCGTAGCGTGTCGTCCGCCGGCTGCCGTCCTCACGCGGTTCACTTTCAATCGTGATCGCCTGCGCGGGGCACACCGCCTCGCACAATTTACATGCGATGCAGCGCTCCTCCCCATTAGGATAGCGGCGAAGAACATGCTCACCGCGAAAACGCGGACTCAGCGGGTTCTTTTCAAACGGATAGTTGATCGTAACCTTGGGCTTGAAGAAATACTTCAAGGTCAGCGCATGCGCCTTGAGGAATTCCCACAGGGTGAAGCTCTTGATGAGGTGTGCGACGTTCATTTCGATTTCTCACTCGCAACGGGGCATCGACTTGGTGGGGCAGTATTTGGGACCGCCTCCACCTCACCATCAGCTGTGGCCAATTGAGGCATAGTTCCGTCCGCGTATTTTCGCCACCAGTCGACGTCCTGTGGGTTATCTATCGAAACCGCTTTTTCATATAGTTCAACGCAACCTGTAGCCGTATCCAGCAAAACCGCTGGCATCTCGCCAGAGGCAGGATGAAGCTGATACCGACCAATGTCTTTTCGACTATTGTCTAGATACAACTCTATTGCCGTCGCTCTTGCCGCCTTTTTTGACAGAGTAACGGCTTCTTCTGGAGAGCCGCACCCTAACAATATTGATACGAGTAATAATGATGGAAGCCACTTCATCCGAAATGCCCCGTTGCCATCAGATAGCCGCTGATCACGACGATGAAGAACAGGCTCATGGGCAGGAATACCTTCCAACCGAGGCGCATCAGTTGATCGTAGCGATAGCGCGGTACTGTCGCCATGACCCAGCTAAACAGGAAGAAGAAGAAAAACGTCTTGCCCAGCAGCCAGATGATGCCCGGCACGGCATAAAGCGGCTCCCAATCAACCGGCGGCAACCATCCACCGAAGAACAGGATCGCATTGAGCACGCACATCAGCAGGATGTTGGCATATTCGCCAAGCCAGAACAGCGCGAAGCTCATCGAACTATATTCGGTCTGATATCCGGCGACGAGCTCGCTTTCAGCCTCGGTCAAATCGAACGGTACACGCGCGGTCTCTGCCAGTGAGGAGATGAAGAACATCACCCACAGCGGGAACAACAGCGGATGGAACACAAAGCCATTGAGGAAGCCGAAGATGTTACCCTTCTGCGCCAGAACGATCTCGTTCATATTGAACGACCCGGCAAACAGAACCACGCAAACGAGAATGAAGCCAATCGAGACTTCATAAGAAATCATCTGAGCTGCCGCTCGCATCGCACTGAAGAACGGGTATTTCGAATTGGACGACCAACCGGCAATTACCACGCCGTAAACACTCAGCGAACTGATCGCGAGGACATAGAGCAGGCCGACGTTGATATTCGCCAGCACCGCCGTTTCGCTAAACGGGATCACCGCCCAGGCCAGCAACGCCACGGAGAATGTCAGGATCGGCGCGATCAGGAACAGACCCTTATTCGCCGCGCTCGGGATGATGGTTTCCTGCAGGAATACCTTCAACCCGTCAGCAAAGCTCTGCAACACGCCGAACGGGCCAACGACATTGGGGCCGCGGCGCAAATTGATCGCAGCCCACACCTTGCGGTCGACATAAATGATCATCGCCACCGACAACATTAGCGGCAGAGCAATTAGCAGAATGCCAGCGATGGTGGCAGTGAACCAAGCGGCCTCATAGGACATGCCGAGATTTACGAAGAATTCGGTCATTCCGCAGCCTCCGCGAAGTCTTCACCGTGGACCAGTTCTGCCGAACAGCGCTGCATCGTCGGGCTGGAGCGGGCAATCGGGTTGGTCAGATAGAAGTCGGCAATCGGATAGCCCGCAATCGAGCCTTCCGCTTTTGCCTTCTTGTCCGCCGCCGGAAGCGCGCCGTAATTGGCAAGACCTTCAACGCCCAGATCAGGCACAGCCTTGATCATCATGGCGCGCAGTTCGGCAAAGCTGTCGAAACTGACATCGACACCTAGTGCATCAGCGAGCGCGCGCAGGATCGTCCAGTCTTCGCGGGCATCACCCGGGCCGAACACAGCCTTCTCGGCATATTGAACGCGGCCTTCGGTGTTGACGTAGGTGCCGTCTTTCTCGGTATAGGCGGCTGCTGGCAGGATGATATCCGCCGCATGCGCTCCCTTGTCACCGTGGTGACCGATATAGACCTTCAGAGCGCTGTCAAACTGCGCGAAGTCCATTTCGTCCGCACCAAGTGAGAATAGCAGCTTGGGCTTCTTCGCTACGATATCAGCAATGCCGCCCTTTTGCGCGAATCCGAGCATCAACGCACCCATGCGGGCTGCCGAAAAATGCAGGACGTTGAAGCCATTCCAGCCATTGCGAACGAGTTTGAACTTCTCAGCCAGCACAAGTGCCGGAGCGAGCGCTCCATTGGCAATACCTGCCCCGCCGAGAATAACCGCAGGACGTTCCGCTCCCTTGAACGCATCAGCCGCAGCCTTGGGCAACTTACCCAGCACGCAGAGGCCCTCGCCCAAGAAAGTCGCGGGATATGTCGTGTCCCACTCGGGGCCAACCACGAACACCTTCGCGCCGCGCTTCACAGCCTTGCGAATGCGGACATTCACCAGCGGCGCTTCATGACGGATTTGGCTACCGATGATCAGAATGGCGTCGGCCGTTTCGATTTCAGCAAATGTCGTATTGAAATTGACCGCAGCCAAGCTCGATACGTCATATTTCATACCGGTCTGGCGGCTTTCAAGCAGCTTTGAACCCATCGCGCCGAGCAGCGACTTGGCCGCAAACATCGTTTCGCAATCGACCATATCGCCGGCAATTGCCGCAACGCTCTTCCCGGCTTTGACATTGGCGATTGCCTTGAACGCATCGTCCCAGCCTGCTTCCACCAGCTTACCGGATTTACGGATGAAAACCTTGTCCAAGCGGCGGCGGGTTAGGCCATCGACCTGATAGCGCGTCTTGTCCGAAATCCACTCTTCATTCACGTCGTCATTAATGCGCGGAAGCACCCGCATGACTTCGCCCGAGCGGCTGTCGATACGGATATTCGCACCGACCGCATCGGTCACATCAATGCTGAGCGTTTTCTTCAGCTCCCAAGGACGCGCTTCGTAAGCATAGGGCCGCGATGTCAGCGCGCCCACAGGGCACAGATCAATCACATTGGCGCTAAGCTCATGCTCGGCTGCCTGTTCGAGATAGGTCGTAATCTGCATGCTCTCGCCGCGATACAGCGCGCCGATTTCGTCCACGCCGGCGACTTCTTCACTGAAGCGCACACAGCGGGTGCAATGGATGCAGCGGGTCATGATTGTCTTGATCAACGGCCCCATGTATTTCTCGGTAACGGCGCGCTTATTCTCGTCATAGCGCGAGGAACCGCGGCCATAAGCGACAGCCTGATCCTGCAAATCGCATTCGCCGCCTTGATCGCAAATCGGGCAATCGAGCGGGTGGTTGATGAGCAATAACTCCATCACGCCCTCGCGAGCCTTCTTCACCATCGCGCTATCGGTGCGGATTTCCTGACCTTCAGTGGCGGGAAGCGCGCATGACGCCTGCGGCTTTGGCGGTCCGGGCTTCACTTCAACCAGACACATGCGGCAATTGCCCGCAATGCTCAGCCGTTCGTGATAGCAAAAACGAGGAATTTCCTTGCCGGCCAGCTCCGCCGCTTGGAGCACGGTGGCACCAGCGGGAACTTCGATTTCCTGGCCGTCTACTGTGACTTTGGGCATGGGCTTCCTGTAACGCTAGCCATGGCGCCCCAATGCGAAAACGGGGGCGACCTTCTTGCCGATTGTCTCTGTAGAAGAGTCCCCCGACTTGCAACCCGTTTCCGCCCCTAAATTACACAAAAAGGGCCGCTTGCTTGTTGGCAGGCGACCCTTATTTTCAATGATTGTTTGAGGATCAGGCGGAGCGCTGCTTCCAATTATAGAACGCATAGGCAATCGCGGCACGTTGCAGTGACGATGTTACACCTTTCGGTGCCGATGAATTTCGGCATTCAGGCGTGCTGGAATACAAGGCATTGAGACGTGCCATTTCGTCAGCCGACCCAACTTCGCTTTCGAACAATTTCATCGCGAGGCCAGGCGAATAAACCACCATGCAGCGTGCGACTTTATCCAAGAGGCCGATATTTTCGTCATTCTCACCAATGAAGGCATCTGCTTGATCGACGTCCACCGCCATCGCGCGATCTGAATAGGTCGCTTGGTCTTTGATCAGCAGCGCTTCGGCAAAGGCAGCAGGATAAAATACAGGGTCAGATTGTCCGGAACGTCGTATGCATCCTCCATATCCACGTTCAACACGTCGGATCATGTCCTCGAAAGCGGCATTATCTCGCTCGAAACAGCTCGCAAATTTGTCGCCACGATCAATTTCGACAGCGCATCGTGCGGTACTGAGGGCTGCTCCATAACTGCGCGCCGATTGGAGCTGATAGCGTGCAAACTAGCCGTTATACTCCGAGTCAGAACGGGTGATGTATATACGGTCAAAGCCCCGATACGGCTGAACGGAACGTGCAGGAAAAACCCGATATGTGGGTTGAGTTGGAGTTGTTGTCGTCGCAGTAGCGGACGGAGCGGGTGACGGCGTCGTCTGCGCTTGGGCCGAAGTGGAGGCCAATGCCATTGAAGCGGTGGCGGCGACGATCGAACGAACACGTTTCATGATCTGTCCCTTTTATTTCAGTGATAAAGCAAGCTAGGCCGAAAAAGCTGAACATACGACAACGCATTGAAACTAGAGCTAGGTTTCACACTGATTTTAAGTAATATTTCCGCGTTAAGCGCGCGAGTGCGTGGCTCCTAACTCACAGCAATTAGCGGCCCAGTTTCCACTCAGCTCTGCAAATGAGAAACTCTGTGCCATTCACAGAGTGCAGTCGAAATTGTCGCGCGTTGGAATGCCGCTGGAATTTTTGCCGGTGTAGCTTTGACACACCACATAGGCGTTGTTGAGTACAGCCGGTCTAGCGCCGCAGTTTCGTACTTTGAGCCTACCGTCGTATCCAAAACCGCCATCGCAAGTTGCGGTGAAAGAACTGACACACAACGGCCTATAGTGAAGAGCGAAACATCTTCCTTGCCGCCCATGAAGAAGTGCCGCGCCGCAGCCATGTTCGCGGGCCTCGGAAGGATCGTTTGATCGGTCCGGTCGAGCGACTGCACATAGCGTTCGCCCATGGCAGCATTCACGAAAAACGGGATCGCAGGCTTATCTGATTTAACGCAAAAGCTGTTTCCTTTGCGCATCCCCTTCATCAATTGCTTGAAATCACCTGACTTGGCGAACTCGCCATCAACCATAGTTGTGAGATCGACGTCCTCGGATTTCATCACGCAGTCGGAGATTTCTAGACCGCGCTTGTAAGACACAAAGGCCGCTTCGGGCTTGTCCAAAGTAACGTCGAGGCTCAAATCCTTGGCAAAATCAAAACGCTCAATTTGCGAATTGCTTGGCTGAATATTGCCTGTGTGATTGGCTGGGGCGGTGTCGGCAACGGAATGGCTTGCGCCAAGACAGGTGTGTATACGGCAATAGCTGCGGCCAATCCAAATACGCTTGCGAATTGATTGATTATGATGGGTTCTCACTAGCTAGATAGAAACTCTAAACTAGCGATCTCATCGGGAGATCAGACCACTGGGCTATTCAGCCGCCTCTGCATACTCAGCATCGCGTTCCGTAATCCGGCGTTCCATCTCTGGGCGAAAGTGTTTGATCAGGCCTTGGATTGGCCAAGCCGCTGCATCGCCTAGGGCGCAGATTGTGTGGCCTTCGACTTGTTTGGTGACTTCATGCAGCATGTCGATCTCTGCGATTTCTGCATCGCCGGTGCGGAGCCGTTCCATCACCCGCCACATCCAGCCTGTGCCCTCGCGGCACGGAGTGCATTGGCCGCAGGATTCGTGCTTGTAGAAATAGCTTAGGCGGCTGATCGCGCGGACGATATCGGTGGACTTGTCCATTACAATGACGGCTGCTGTTCCAAGTCCGGAGCCGACTTCTTTCAGCCCGTCGAAGTCCATTGGGGCGTTCATAATCTCGTCAGCTGGGACGAGCGGCACGGATGAACCACCGGGAATTACTGCGAGCAGATTGTCCCACCCGCCGGTGATGCCGCCGCAATGCTTTTCGATCAAAACCTTGAACGGAATGCCCATTTCTTCTTCGACGACGCATGGCTTGTCGACATGGCCGCTGATCTGGAAAAGTTTCGTGCCGTGATTGCCTTCGCGTCCGAAGCTGGCGAACCAACTCGCGCCGCGCCGCAGGATTGTGGGCACGACTGCGATGCTTTCGACATTGTTGACGGTGGTCGGGCAGCCATAGAGGCCTGCGCCTGCCGGGAATGGCGGCTTTAAACGTGGTTGACCCTTTTTGCCTTCGAGGCTTTCGATCATCGCGGTTTCTTCGCCGCAGATATAAGCGCCCGCGCCGCGGTGCATATAGACGTCAAAATCATAGCCGGACTTGGCGGCGTTCTTGCCGAGCAATCCGGCGGCATAGGCCTCGTCAATGGCGGTCTGCAGTGTTTCGGCTTCGCGAATATATTCGCCACGGATGTAGATATAAGCAGCGCGCGCCCGCATAGCGTAACCGGCGATTAAAGCGCCTTCGATCAGCTTATGCGGATCGTGGCGGAGTATCTCGCGATCCTTGCAGGAACCCGGTTCAGATTCGTCGGCGTTGATGACCAGGAATGACGGTCGGCCGTCCTTCGATTCCTTGGGCATAAAGGACCATTTCATACCGGTAGGGAATCCAGCCCCACCCCGCCCGCGCAGGCCGGAAGCCTTCATCTCGTCGATGATGGAATCGTGGCCCCTTGAGATCAGATCATTGGTCTTGTCCCAATCGCCGCGCTTTTGCGCACCTTTCAGGCCCCAGTCCTGAAAGCCGTAAAGATTGGTGAAAATGCGGTCTTTATCCTGAAGGCTCATGCTTCGTCCGCCTCATTCTTATTACCGCCGATGCCGCTAAACGCTCCGAACAGGAACGCTAGGAGGAACCAGACAACCGCGCCGCCGTCGCCGAGGAATTTGAATACACCAACTGCGAGGAACATTAGTCCAATTCCGCGAAGGCCATGCTTGCGTGAGACAGCCATTACCAAGCCTTCCGGTAGTCGTGATTGGCGTCGACCATTTCTCTGAGCGTTGTCGGGCCGCCGCTTGGCTCCGAGGTCTTGCGCCCCGGCTCCTGCGTGCCTTCTTTCGGCTGTTTGCCTGCTGCCAGCGCATCAAGCACGGCGTCGAGGCGTTCTACGGTCAAATCTTCGTAATTGCCGTCATTGATCTGGACCATCGGCGCGGTGGCGCAATTGCCCATGCATTCGACTTCGGTCAGCGTCCACATGCCATCATCGGTGGTGTGGCCGATTTCCATTCCGCGTTTCTTGCAGGCGGACATAATGTCGTCTGATCCGCGCAGCATGCAAGGCGTAGTGCCGCAGACTTGCACGTGATATTTACCGACGGGAACAAGGTTGTACATGAAATAGAATGTTGCGACTTCGAGCACGCGGATGACCGGCATATCGAGCTCGCGCGCGATGAATTCCATCACCGGCAGCGGCAACCATCCCTGCGTGCCCGTTTCCACACCGACCTGCCGTTGGGCAAGATCGAGGAACGGCATCACAGCCGATTTCTGGCGGCCCTTGGGATAGGACGCGACGAATTTCTTGGCCTTGGCCGCATTAGCCTTTGACCATTTAAAATTACCCCAACGCTCGCGCGTTTCAGGTGTGTCAGGTGCGAGTTGGCGATCAGCCATTAGTAAGCCTTCGTTCGATGTAGCGTCCGACATACAGACCGATCACAGCCGCACCTGCAGTCGAGAGGATATCTTTCAAATTTGCATCGCTGTGAAACACAGCCAGATATGCTGCAACGCCAGAAGCGAAGGCCGCGAATGCTGCGACGAAGATAAAGAGCTCGCGGAGGATCACCGGTCACACTCCCCGAACACCACGTCGATCGCGCCGAGGATGGCGGTTGCGTCGGGTAGCATGTGGCCGCGGCACATGAAGTCCATGGCTTGCAAATGGCTGAAGGCGGTCGGGCGGATTTTGCAGCGATATGGTTTGTTGCTGCCATCCGCCACCAGATAGACGCCAAATTCGCCCTTGGGGCTTTCGGTTGCGACATACACCTCGCCGGCGGACACTTTGAAGCCTTCGGTGTAGAGCTTGAAGTGATTGATCAGCGCTTCCATCGACTGCTTCATCTCGCCGCGTTTGGGCGGGGAAACCTTCGTGTCATCGCTTGCGATCGGGCCTTCGGGCATTTCAGCCAGGCACTGCTTGATAATACGGGCCGACTGTTTCACTTCCTCGACGCGCACCATGAAGCGGTCGTAGCAATCGCCATTCGTGCCAACCGGCACTTCGAAGTCCATGCGGTCGTAAACATCATAGGGCTGCGACTTGCGCAAATCCCATGCGATGCCGCTGCCGCGGATCATCGGGCCGGAGAAACCCCAGGCAATCGCATCATCTTTTTCAACCACGGCAATGTCGACATTGCGCTGTTTGAAGATGCGGTTGTCGATCACCAGGCTCATCGCGTCGCCGAACAATTCAGGCAGGCGGCCATCGACCCAATTGCCAATGTCGGTGAGCAATTTCAGCGGCACATCCTGATGGACGCCGCCTGGCCGGAAATAGGCACTGTGCATCCGCGCACCAGACGCTCGTTCAAAGAAGTTCATGCAGTCTTCGCGCAGTTCAAAGACCCACAGGTTCGGCGTCATCGCGCCGACATCCATCACATGCGCACCAATGTTCAGCATATGATTGGAAATGCGCGTGAGTTCCGCGAATAGAACGCGCAAATATTGCGCGCGTTCGGGCACTTCGACGTTCAGCAGTTTCTCGATTGCTAGAACGTAACTGTGTTCCTGACATAGCGGCGAGCAATAATCGAGCCGGTCGAAATAAGGTAACGCCTGCAAATACGTCTTATGCTCGATCAGCTTTTCGGTGCCGCGGTGCAGCAGGCCGACATGCGGATCGATCCGTTCGATAATCTCGCCGTCCAGCTCCATCACCATGCGCAACACGCCATGCGCGGCAGGGTGTTGGGGACCGAAATTGATCGTGTAGTTCGAGATTACATCGTCGCCAGTGGTGGGCGACTCTTCGAGCTTGACGCTCATGATTTGTAACCCTTCTTGGCTTGGCCCTTTGGCTTCGCGGTTTTCTTGGCAGCTAGTTTTTTCGCTGCGGGATTCTTCTTCACAGCAGCCTTTTTCTTCATGGCCGGCGCGTCTGCGCTGACCTTTATGGCAGCCTTCTTTTCCGTCTTAGGCCCTGCCCCGGTCTTGGCAGAGCTGTCAGTGGTCTTGGGTTTGTCGACTTCGGGCGGACCTTCTGCCTTCTCATCGCCCGGGAGCAGATACTCTGCACCTTCCCAAGGGCTCATGAAATCGAACGTGCGCAAGTCCTGTGCAAGCTCGACAGGCTCATAAACAACGCGCTTATCCTCTTCAGAATAGCGAAGTTCTGTGTAGCCGGTGAGCGGAAAGTCTTTGCGGAATGGATGCCCTTCAAAGCCGTAATCGGTCAAAATACGGCGCAGATCGGTATTGCCGTCGAACAATACGCCATACATGTCGAACACTTCGCGCTCGAGCCAGCCTGCATTAGGCCACAGCCGAGTTGCAGTTGGCACAGCGTTCGCCTCATCGGTCGAAACCTTAAGCATCAGCCGGTGGTTTTTCGTCAGGCTGAGCAACATATAAACGACTTCAAACCGTTCACCGCGATCCGGATAGTCCGCGCCGGCGATTTCCATCAGTTGCTGATATTCGTGATCGTCACGCAAGATGCGGAGAACGTCTTCGATATCGTCGCGCTTGATGTTGAAGATCAGCTCGCCATTGGCTTCATGCGCACCAAGCATCATGCTGCCGAACGCCTTTCCGAGCGTCTTCATGACGCCATCATGTGAGGCGCTCTTGGGGGCGGAATGTAGGACTGTAGCCATCTTAACGCTCTATCGTCCCTGAACGGCGGATTTTGCGCTGCAATTGCATCACGCCGTAAAGCAGGGCTTCTGCGGTAGGCGGGCAACCCGGCACGTAAATATCCACCGGCACAATGCGGTCACAGCCGCGAACGACCGAATAGCTGTAATGGTAATAGCCGCCGCCATTGGCGCAGCTGCCCATCGAAATGACATATTTCGGTTCCGACATCTGGTCGTAAACCTTGCGCAGCGCAGGTGCCATTTTGTTGCAAAGCGTTCCTGCGACGATCATCACGTCAGACTGGCGCGGGCTGGCACGGGGGGCGATGCCGAAGCGCTCCATATCATAACGCGGCATGTTCACATGGATCATCTCGACCGCGCAGCAAGCGAGGCCGAAAGTCATCCACCAAAGTGAACCGGTGCGTGCCCATTGGAACAAGTCTTCGGTGCTGGTGACGAGGAAGCCCTTGTCATTCACCTCGGTCTGCATGGCCTTGAAATAATCCGCATCAGGATTGAGCGTCTGCCCGGCTTTCGCAGTCGGCATTGCTTCTGGAACGCGGATAGTGTTGTCGTTCACTCCCATTCGAGAGCTCCCTTCTTCCAGGCATAGGCCAGGCCGACGCCCAGTTCAGCGAGGAAAATCATCATTGTGGCCCAGCCGGCCCAGCCGGTCATATCGAGGCTGACGGCCCATGGAAACAGGAAGGCAGCCTCAAGATCGAAGATGATGAAGAGAATTGCGACAAGATAGAACCGCACATCGAATTGGCTGCGCGGGTCTTCGAATGCAGGAAAGCCGCACTCATACTCGCTGTTCTTTTCGGCGTTAGGGCTGTGTGTTCCGGTAAGGCGCGATACGCCCATCGGCAGGAATACAAACAGCGCCGACAATCCCACTGCAATAAACAGGAAAATCAAGATCGGCAGATATTCAGCTAGATAGTCCAAAGGGATGACTCGCAAGCACTTGAGGGGTTCGTCGCCGCACTAGTCCCCAGACGGGGCCTGCGCAAGGGGATGACGGGCCAAAATTGCCCGTCATCCGACTGTTTTTATTGCGCGCTGGCGATCAGGCCTTTTTCAACTGCTGCGCGAGCGCCTTTTCCGTTGCCTTGCCATAGGGCGGCTTCAGGCCTGCGAGGCCCGCAATGTCGAATTTCGATTGGGTGTAAATGGAACGGGTGTGGCTGAATTCCTTGAAGCCTTCCGGACCGTGATACGACCCCATACCCGACGGACCAACGCCGCCAAATGGCATGTCCTCCATCGAAATGTGGAAGATCACATCGTTGACCGTCACGCCGCCTGAGATCGTCTGCTTCAAAACCTTCTCACGCTCGCTATCATCGCTGCCGAAGTAATAAAGGCCTAGCGGGCGGTCGTTCTCGTTCACATAATCAACCGCATCATCGACCGCCTTGTAGGTCTTGATCGGCAAGACGGGACCGAAGATTTCCTCTTCCATCGCCAGCATATCGTCGGTGACATTACGCAGGATAGTCAGCGGCATTTTGCGGGAGTTTGTGCTGGAGAAATCTTCGTCAGCCGGATTGACCTCAATCACTTCTGCACCCTTGTCGCGGGCATCCTGAACCATGCCCTGCAGCCGATCAAAATGGCGATCAGTCACGATGGAAGCATAATCATCATTGTCGAGAAGGGTCGGATACATGTTGCGCGCGGCCAATTCGACGGCAGCAATTGCACCTTCCTCAAGCTCCTCGGGCACCATCATATAGTCAGGTGCGAGACAGATTTGTCCAGCGTTGAGCATCTTGCCAATGGCAATGCGTTCGCCCGCTTTGGCAAGATCGGCGCTGCGTCCAAGAACGACAGGGGACTTACCGCCCAATTCCAGTGTGACTGGCACGAGGTTCTTTGCTGCGGCTTCCATGACCTTACGACCGGTGGCGGTCGACCCGGTGAATACCAGATGATCGAAAGCGAGGCCGGAGAATTCCTGCGCGACTTCGGGGCTACCAGTGAAGACCACCACTTCTTCGTCGGAAAAATATTTCTCGACCAGTTCCTTGGTCAGTTCGCTGGTCTTCTCTGTGAACTCACTTGGCTTGATCATCGCGCGGTTACCCGCAGCGAAGATCTGCATCAGCGGGCCGAAGGCGAGATTCACGGGGAAATTCCAAGGACTCAGAATACCGATCACGCCCTTGGGTTCAAAGCGGACTTCTGCCTTGGCACCCATCAGGCCGAGCGGGAACTGAACCTTGCGCTTCTCAGGCTTGGCCCATTTGTCGACGTGTTTGAGGCAGTATTTCCCGAAACTGACTGTGCCAGCGATATCAGTGACCATGCTCTGCGGCACGCTGCGATTGCCGAAGTCTTCGTTCATCGCATCACAAAGTGCATCGCGGTTGTCGATCAGCAATGCAATAGCGCGCTTGATCCGGTCTTTACGTTCAGAGAGCGCTTCGGGCCTCGCAGCGGTAAATGCCGCGCGCTGTTTGTCGAGGGCCTGCTGCATCGGGCTTGCTTCGGTCATTCTGAGTCTCTCCAGTTTTGATTTGCTACCTTATGCGACCAACGGCGAGGGGAACGCAAGTTTCCCGAACGGCGAAATGCGCTCCATTGCCAATACTGCAGCGCAGCATTAAGTTACGTAGCAACCCATCCCTCAAGCGAGAGCCTAACTCATGACTGTATTTTCTGCCGCCGATCCGATTGTCATTCTCAGCTACGCGCGCACGCCAATGGGCAGCATGCAGGGTGTGTTGTCGGATGCTTCAGCGACCGATCTTGGTGCTACTGCCGTGAGGGCTGCGGTCGAGCGCGCGGGTATTGATGGCGGCGACACCGACCGCGTCTATATGGGCTGCGTTCTTCCTGCTGGCCTTGGTCAGGCCCCTGCCCGTCAAGCGGCGATCAAGGCTGGTCTGCCCAAGAGTGTTCAGGCCACTACGGTGAATAAGGTCTGCGGATCGGGCATGCAGGCAGTCATCATGGGTGCGGAAGCGCTGGCAAGCGGCACGGTTGATATAATCGTCGCAGGCGGAATGGAAAGCATGACCAACGCGCCTTACCTGCTGAAGAAGCATCGCTCGGGCGCGCGCATCGGCCATGACACAGTCTATGATCACATGTTCCTTGACGGTCTCGAAGACGCCTATGAAGAAGGCCGCGCGATGGGCACGTTCGCGCAAGATACCGCCAACGAATACCAGCTGACCCGCGAAAGCATGGACGATTATTCCATCGAAAGTTTGCGCCGTGCGAATGCCGCCATCGAAAGCGGCGCCTTTGCAGGTGAAGTTGTTCCGGTAACAATAACCACTCACCGCGGTGAAGCAGTCGTCGATACAGACGAAGCTCCGGGTCGCGGCAATCCAGACAAGATTCCGACTCTACGCCCCGCATTCGCCAAGGACGGGACAATTACGGCAGCGACTTCCAGCTCCATTTCTGACGGCGCTGCTGCGGTTGTCCTATCCCGCGCAAGCGTTGCGAAGGAAAAAGGCCTCGCGCCTGTCGCCCAGATCGTTGCGATGGCAGCCCACGCCCTCGAGCCTTCCAAATTCACCATCGCACCGGTCGGTGCAATCGAGAAGGTTCTGGCGAGCGCAGGTTGGTCGGTATCCGATGTCGATCTGTGGGAAGTGAATGAAGCCTTCGCTTGCGTTGCCATGTTCGCAATGAAGGACATTGGCATTCCGCATGACAAGATCAATGTAAATGGCGGCGGTACCGCACTTGGCCACCCTATTGGTGCCAGCGGTACGCGAATCATAGTAACTCTCATCAATGCTCTTAAAGAACGGGGCAAGAAACGCGGTGTTGCCAGCCTGTGTATTGGTGGCGGCGAAGCCACTGCGGTTGCAATTGAGCTTAGCTAATCAACCACTTGCTTCCCTGATTATGCTTGCGGCGTTTCAAGTGTTAAGTAGCGCGTAGGGTCATTCAGGGAGAATGTTAATGAAGAGAATTGTCGCAATTGCCAGTATCGCTGTACTTGCCGCTTGTTCACCAGCGGAAACTGAAGCTCCAGCTGAAGAAGCTGCTGCCGAGGCACCTGCTGAAGAAAGCATGGTTGGAACTTACGATGTCACAACCGAAGAAGGCAGCGGAACAACCACTATCGACGTTGATGGCAATTATACCAACACTGTCGACGGCGAAGTAACCGACACCGGCACTGTCGCACGGGTAGATGGTAAAGCTTGCTTCACCTCATCCGAAGAAGGTGCAGTAGCAGAATGCTGGACTGACAGCGAACCTGCTGAAGACGGCAGCTGGGTGGCTACATCCGACGAAGGCGTGGCTGTAACAGTTCGCCGGTCTGAAGAAGCTGCAATGTAATTCAGCTAAATGTTTCAATATCAAAAGGGCGGTTCGAATGGGCCGCCTTTTTTGTTCACGGGCGGTTTCCTTTAAGGATCACCATCACCGCGTTGCCGGCCTGTGTATTGGCTGCGGTGAAGCCACTGCGATTGCAATAAAATACTACTAATCAATTACGTGCTTACTGGATTTTGCTTGTAGCCTTTCAAGTGTTAGGTAGCGCGCAGGGTCATTAAGGAGAATATCGATGAAGAGAATTATTGTTTTGGCTGCAGTTGTAGCGTTGGCCGCCTGCTCACAAGCAGAAACGGACACCTCGGCAGATACAGCGCCTGACGAAACTGCGATGACTGAACCGGAAATGTTAGCTGTCGATGGCGGACCGCTCGCCGGAACTTATGTAGCGACTGCCGGTGACGGATCTTCGGTCACTCAATCGATGACTGAAGATGGGAAAGTCACAAATACCGTTGATGGCGAAGTTGTTGCGTCCGGCACCTATAAAATGGGGGACGACAACAGCAATGTCTGCTTCACATACACCGAGGGTGAATTCCCTGATGGGTGCTTCAACGTAGGCGACGTCGTCGACGGCAAGTGGACGGCCACTAACACTGAAAATGCCGATGAAGTCTGGTCGGTAACGCGGTCAGAGGGCTAATAACGCCTCGGATTTAACACAACACTATATTGGGGCGGTTTGCGATGCGCAGACTGTCCCTCTTTCCTTTAAGGATCACCATCGCCCCAAAGTCTATCGGCCTTCACCCAGCCTGAGCGGCCTTTCACGTTAAGCTCGCACCAGTCCTTCTCGCAATCGCCGAGTTGGCCGACCACGCCTGGTGCGACTCTCCATTTAAGCTGGGTAGCCTCGCCAGCACCTTCGCGCATTTCGGCAGTCTCGTCGCCGATCACGATTGCCCCGCGTTCCGGCGTTAGCAGCCGCGCGACTACCCAGCCCTGCGTTCCGTCAGGGTCCTGGATCAACCGCCAGCCCTCCATCCGGCGAATAACGCGGATGGGCAGGCCCGGCCGCTTATAAACCCAGTCGATCTTATAATCTGCGCTCGGACCAACGCGCATGTTCACTTCTTCGGCCCGCATCGATGCCCAATAAGGTACTTCCCTTTCCTGCGCATTGGCGGAAACGGAAAGGGCGAGGAACGAAACGGCAGCGAGTCTGGCAATGGATTTCATAGGTTGACGTCATAATGCCGAAGCCCCGCCCGCTTCAAGACCCCGGCTACTAATATGCGGCATGATTGCTTGACCGCGCTGCCCCGCCCGTCCTAGCGCGGCTTGCAATGACTGAACCGGCACCCCCCCCTTCGCAGACCCGCCGCGTGGCTGGTACACCCCGTGTGATTGTGACGCGTCATCTGATGCCCACCGTCGAAGCGCGAATGGGTGAGCTGTTCGATACACAGCTCAACACTGAAGACAGGATCATGAGCCGCGACGAATTGGTTGCCGCGATGAATGACGCGGATGTGTTTGTGCCAACCGTGACCGACCGCATCGATGCGGCGATGATTGCAGAGGCCGGTGACCGGCTCGGCCTGATCGCCAGCTTTGGCGCCGGGACCGATCATATTGACTTGAAGGCCGCCCGTGACCGCAAGATCATGGTCACCAACACGCCGGGTGTTTTCACCGATGATACCGCTGACCTAACCATGGCGCTCATTATCGGCGTGCCACGCCGTATCCGCGAAGGCGTCAGCCTGATCCGCCGCGGCGAATGGACTGGTTGGGCACCGTCCGGAATGCTCGGCCGCAAGCTGGGCGGTAAAGTACTGGGCATTGTCGGCATGGGCCGCATCGGTCAGGCAGTGGCGCACCGTGCAAAGGCGTTCGGCCTTGAGATCGTCTATCATAACCGCAAGCGATTGCCTGAGGCGTTGGAGCGGATGCTGGGTGCAACATATATCGAGGACATAGACACGCTGCTCTCGACGTCCGACATTGTAACCCTGCACTGCCCCTATACCAAAGCAACACATGAAATGATCAACGAGCGAACACTGGGTCTGATGAAGCCAGGTTCAGCGCTGATCAACACCGCGCGCGGCGATCTGGTCGATCAAGAGGCGTTGCTGGCCGCCATCTATGACGGGCATCTGATCGGCGCTGGCCTCGATGTTTATCCCAATGAGCCAGAGGTCGATCCGAGGCTGCTGTCACACCCCAACATTATGACCTTGCCGCATATCGGTAGTGCCACTGCAGAAGGCCGCGAGGCATCGGGCGAGAAGGTAATCGCCAACATCCGCTTCTGGGCCGACGGACACCGCCCGCCTGATCAAGTGCTCGACGCGCTAGTCTAAGGCCGCGAATCAACCACAGCTGCCAAAGCGCGCTTGTCTCCCCGCGCAATTTTCGCCAAATAGCTCGCAAATGAGCATTCGCCATCGCGATTGCTGGGGGAGATTACTGTAATGATCCGCAAGCTTGCCATCGGGCTGACCGCTCTGTGCGCTGCATCACCAGCTTTTGCCGCTGTGCCTGCTGATCCCGCGCTGCTGTCAGCAAGTGATACTGGCGACACAGCATGGATTCTTACCGCCTCGGCGTTGGTGCTGCTGATGACATTACCGGGCCTTGGTCTGTTTTACGGCGGTCTTGTGCGGTCTAAGAACTTCCTGTCCGTGCTGATCCAATGCGGGGCGATTGCTGCGGGTGCTTCAATCCTCTGGGTTGCGGTCGGCTACACACTGGCGTTTGGCGGAGTGAGCAGCGGATGGCTAGGTGACGGCCGGTTCTGGATGCTTGGCAATCTCGGCAACGTGCGTGAAGGTCTGACTATCCCTGAAAGCACCTTCGCCCTGTTTCAAATGACCTTCGCAATTATTACCCCCGCGCTGATGGTGGGCGCATGGGTCGACCGCGCCCGCTTCGGCTGGGTGCTGGCGTTTTGTGCGCTGTGGGGCCTGGTAGTCTATGCGCCCGTAGTTCATTGGGTTTGGGGCGGCGGTTGGCTCGCACAGATGGGTGTGCTCGACTTCGCTGGTGGTATCGTGGTTCACACGACTGCAGGCGTTTCCGCGCTAGTGATCGCAATCCTGCTCGGCAAGCGTGATGGCTTCCCCGGAAAGGCAATGCTGCCGCACGCTCCCGCAATGACAATGGCCGGTGCAGCGCTGCTTTGGGTTGGCTGGTTCGGCTTTAACGGCGGTTCTGCGCTCACTGCGACTGACGATGCATCGTCGGCAATCATCAACACGCATGTTGCCGCAGCGACGGCGTCACTCGTGTGGATTTTGATCGAGAAGATCACGTTCGGCAAGGCGACCAGCGTAGGCTGGGCAACCGGAGCAATCGCGGGCCTCGCAACCGTGACGCCTGCTGCAGGATTCGTAGGTCCCGGCGCGGCAATCCTGCTCGGTATAGCTGCAGCAATAGTGTGCTACTTCGCGATCCAGCTGGTGAAGAACAAGCTGCATATCGACGACTCGCTTGACGTATTCGCAGTCCACGGCGTGGGCGGCATTTTAGGTTCGTTGCTGCTGGCAGTGTTCATCAGCGATGCCTTTGGCGGCGTGGGATATGGCGAAGGATTCGGTATCGGCAATCAGCTGATGGCGCAGATTATCGGCGTAGGCTCAGTTGCCCTATGGAGCGCAGTAGCCAGCGCGATCCTCGCCCTGATGGTCAGCATGGTCCTGCCGATGCGTGTCAGCGAAGATGACGAGCGCGGCGGGTTGGATGTGAACAATCACGGCGAACGGGCTTGGGAGATTGATTGAGGGATGAGCGCTGCTTGGCTAGTTACTGCAAATCTGACCATCGCCAGTCTCTCGGCTTGCGAAAATCAGGCAAAGCCTGACGTCATTTCTCAATCGACGCTAGAGAACTCTCGTGATGCGCTCTCAATCGATTTGCCCAAAAGCTATACAATCGATCAGGAAAAGGTCGCTGATTTCGATGTATATTTGATATCGAAGAATTCTGTTCCGCACGTTGGCATTTATGCAGGGAATGCAGCCGATCAATCAAATCAACCGTCTCGAATGATCAAGACTCGCTCTCAATGGCCGTCACAGCTGCAAGTTTGGATAATTCCGGGTGACGAGACAGACCCTGAGGCTGCACTAAAAATTGCAGCCTCCGTCCGCGCGAATTAACTCTCAATCCCCAGTCAAAATCCGGTCGACAAGCTGCTTCACACTCGGCGTAAAGTTATTGCTGTAGAACGGGTCCTGTTTGAACCGGTATGCGGTGTGTCCGGCGAAGGCGAGGTTGTCGTCCGTGTCGCCGCCATGCGCAATGTCTTGCAGGGTTTTCTGGATGCAGAAGCTGCGGGGATCGGCGAGTTTGCCGGTCGTGTAATCGTCATGGTCTTTCCATGCCGAGAAGCCGCAATGTGACAGGCAGCCCATGCAATCCTGCTGGTCCTTGCGGATCGTATCGCGGCTGTCGGGCGTGACGAACACGATGGTCCCGTCGGGCGTTTTAAGCGCTTCTGTGTTGCCTTCAGCCATCCACGTATTGGCGCGCTTGCGGTCTTCGGGTTTGACCCAGAAACTGCGGCCCTTGCCCTCTTCGCTTAGCTGGACCGAGCCTTCGTCCTCGCCCTTCTTGGTGAACGGAATCTGGCGATCGCTGCGATGCATCAGATCATACAGAAACGGGTTTTTGACCGCCGAGGAATAGAACCCCGTTGGCGAGAATTTATGAAGCAGGACTTCGCCGGGTTCGACCGTGCGGAGCATATCCTTCCAACCCTGCGGGATAGGGCTTTCTTCGGTCAGCAGCGGACGCGTGCCGAACTGGAATGCGATCTTGCCAAGTTCGGGATTGTCGATCCAGTTTTCCCACTCGCGCAGGAACCAGACGCCGCCAGCCATGACGATAGCCGTATCTTCCGAAACGCCCTCTGCACGCATCGTTTCGCGCAATGCCTTCACCCGGGGATACGGATCTTCGGGCTGGCGAGGATCTTCGGCATTGGACAAGCCATTATGACCGCCAGCAAGCCACGGATCTTCGTAAACCACTGCAGCCATCAGATCGGGGACCTTGTGATAACTACGTTTCCACAGCGCGCGGAAAGCGCGGGCGGAGCTGATGATTGGCAGATAGTGGACATTATATGCCGCTGCGATATCGGCGAGTTTGTAAGGCATACCCGCACCGCAGGTTACGCCAGTGACCATGCCCTTGGTGTTTTCGAGAATACCCTCGAGGACTTGCTGGGCGCCGCCCATTTCCCACAAGACATTGATGTTGATAGCGCCTTTACCGTCAGACATCTCAAAGGCCTTGCGGACCTGTTCGGTGCCGCCGTCGATACCATATTGGATCAGCTGCTGATGGCGTTCGCCGCGCGTTGGCGCGTCATAGATTTGCGGGATGACATTACCATCCGCATCAGTACTGTCGGCGTTAACTGCGCTGACTGTGCCGATACCGCCAGCAGCGGCCCATGCGCCCGAACTCTTGGAATTCGTAGCTGATACGCCTTTGCCGCCTTCGATAACCGGCCAAACCTCACGGCCGCCATAGATAATCGGCTTAAGTCCTTTGAATGCCATTAAATTGCGTCCCCAAAAATATGTTGGCGGCTATTAAGCCCCGGCTCCGCCACTACCGCGCTTGCCGCGGCATGTCTCGATATCTTGCGGGTCTGGCCTAGTCGCCGCCGCTTTGAATTGTGCATAATAACCAGCCAGTTCCGGTGCGTCCTCAAACGCCACCAGATCAAATCCGACGCGTTTAAATTCGCATGTTAGCAGATCAGGCGCAATGCCATGCTGATCGGTCGGGCGATCTATATCTACCACAATTACCCGCCCGCCGTCACGCAATGCAGGCCATAACCGCCACAGAAAGGCATATGGCTCGCTTACTTCGTGGTACATATGGACTAGAAAAATACGGTCGAAGCTATCTTCGGGCAAATGTGGATCATCCGCATCACCCGGCTTGATCGAAACATTATCAAGCCGTTCGCGTTCGACCCGGTTGCCTAGGCGCTGCAAAGCCTCGCGGTCGATATCCTGCGCCAACACGCGGCCATCGGTGCCCACTCGTTCGGCAAGGCGGACGGTGTAGTAGCCCTCGCCCGCGCCAATATCGGCAACTGTCATGCCCGGCGCAATTTCGGCGAGGTCCATAACCTTCTGCGCTTCGCCAACGCTGTCGCGCTTATCTTCGGTCGAAAACTGGTTCGACCCAAGGTCCGACACTGGCCGGTCAGGTTTTGGAAACTCGAGTGCAGTCTCCGGACGATCGACGTCCGGGCGCATCATGTCGCAGCCGGTCATTGCCAGTAGCGCCGCAACGCAAAGGGTCACGCGGAACATCACTCGACGTCCTCCACCTCTACTGTTTCGCCAGTCACCTGCTGGGCAAGTGCGGCGGAGATAAACGGATCAAGCGCGCCATCGAGCACATCATCTGGCGAAGCCGAAGTGTGGCCAGTCCGCAAGTCTTTCACCATCTGGTATGGTTGCAGAACGTAACTGCGGATCTGGTGTCCCCAGCCAATCTCGGTCTTTTCCTGATATTCGCCCGAGGCAGCGGCTTCGCGTTCGGCCATCTCGCGTTCGAACAGCCGCGCCTTCAACATATTCATCGCGGTCGCGCGGTTCTTGTGCTGGCTACGATCATTCTGGCTCGCGACCACAATACCCGATGGTTGGTGCGTGATGCGTACGGCCGAATCGGTTGTGTTGACGTGCTGACCACCAGCGCCCGATGCGCGGTAGGTGTCGATCTTAAGGTCACTTTCGTTGATCTCGATGTCGATATCATCGTCTATCACCGGATATACCCAGACCGAACTGAAGCTGGTGTGCCGCCGCGCGGCGCTATCATAAGGGCTGATGCGGACTAGGCGATGAACACCGCTTTCGGTTTTGGCATAGCCGTAAGCGTTTTCACCCTTCACCAGCATTGTCGCTGACTTAATGCCCGCCTGATCACCCGAATGGTAATCCACCAGTTCGACCTTATAGCCGCGTTGTTCGGCCCAGCGGGAATACATCCGCTGGAGCATTTCCGCCCAATCCTGGCTTTCCGTTCCGCCAGCGCCTGCGTGAATTTCGATATAGGTGTCGTTGGCATCAGCCTCGCCGGCCAGCAGCGCCTGAACTTTGTCCTCATCCGCCCGGTCAGCCAGTCTCTGGAGGCTTGAGAGCCCTTCATTGGCAACATCATCATCACCTTCGGCCTCGCCCATTTCGACGAATTCAATCGCGTCCGACATTTCGGATGAGATCTCGCGGACGGTGCCGACAGCTGCTTCGAGCCGTTGGCGCTCACGCATAACCGCTTCGGCAGCCTTGGGATCATCCCACAAAGTCGGATCTTCGACGCGCGCATTCAGCTCGTCGAGGCGGCGCAGCGCACGGTCCCAGTCAAGCGACTGGCGTACCAGTGCAAGCGCAGCTTCAATCCGGTCAATGTTGGCCTGCCCTTCGGCACGCATATCGGGTCTCCGTAAAGTGGCCCGTAAACGGGCATCTGCGCTTAGCGCACGGGTGAATGATGTAAAGGTTCAGCCAAACTTATAGCAGCAAAATTCGGACAAATCTTGACCCCAAGAAACGCCGGTCAATCGCCGCTCGGTGCCTCACTCGTTACCGGCGCTGCTGATGATTCAGCTGCAGGCGATGGATTTGCAGCAGGACGCGGAGTGGGGCCCTGCCTTCCCCGTTTGAGCAAGGCGAGAATTTCAGCCCGCTTGGCCGCAATTTCATCCTGACGAGTTGTACGCGGTGGTTCAGTGTCCGGCTTGAATGCTTCCCATATCACGGCGGACTTAGGATCGCTGCTGGGCCATGCGTCGAAAACCCGCTTGCCAGTGGAGCGACTTACGCGAACCATTCTCACGCCGTTGGGCGCTACGAACGGGTCCGTGCTCCACCGGTCTTTTGATCCGGTGATAAAGTCTTTCATCATTGGCGCTGCAGTGTTTCCGCCCTGCACATATCCGCCCATATTTCGTGGCTGGTCAAACCCCAAGTACATCCCGGCGATAATGTTGCTCGATCCACCGACGAACCACGCATTTGTCGGACCGTTCGTCGTTCCAGTTTTACCGAAGAGTGGAATGCCAAGATCGCGTAGCCTGGTGGCGGTGCCGCGTTGCACGACGCCTTCCAGCATATGTAAGATCTGAAACGCCGTTCGGGCGTCCATGACTTGCCGGCCCTGAGGCTTTAGGCGCGGCATAGCCTTACCGTCCCATTCCGCCATATTGCAGTTGTTGCATTTCCTTTTGTCAGCGCGCCAAATGACCTTTCCTGACCTGTCTTGCACATAGTCGATCACTGTAGATTGCGGCAGGCGTCCGTGGTTCGCCAGTGCTGAATAGGCGTTGACCATTTTCTGAACTGTCGTGTCACCGGCACCCAGTGCAAATGCCGGATACGGGTCATATGAGCCAATGCCGAGGTTCTCGAACTCCTTCACTACGTTCGGCATGCCCGCTTCCATCGCAATATGGACGGTCATTAGGTTCTTTGACTGTTCAAGCCCGTAGCGCATCGGATATTCGCCGCCGCCGCGACCGCCGCCAAAGTTGCTGAAGCATTTCTGGCCAAGCCGTGAACCCTGATAATAACAATACTGCCTGTCCGGCACGATGGATGAAGGGGTCATTCCGTGATCGAGACCCGCGGCATAAACGAAAGGCTTAATCGTCGAGCCCGGTTGACGCATCGCTTGCGTAGCCCTGTTGAATGAACCGAGGCGCGCGTCGAACCCGCCCTGTATCGCAAGCACCCGGCCATTTTGCGGGTCTTGTGCGAGGAAGCCGCCTGATACTTCCGGAACCGTCCTTACACGGAACCCGCTGCCTTGCGGCGAAACCGCTATGACATCGCCAGCCTTCAGCGCGTTTGGCAGGTTTGAGAGGGGGAATTCATCACCATCGGCAAATCCGATTTTTGCACGGCTGCTCGCGCGTTCGGTTACAACGCCGATGCGCCAATCCTTGTAATTGATACCGAGGTAGGAGCTTTGCAATTGGCCGGCCCAGCTGCCTTTATCCAAATTAATCGTGGCAATCGGTTCCTTCCATGCGCGGTTGCCGTGGTAACGCATAATGCCTGCACGAAGAGCGTCGCGGGCCTCTTTCTGGAGGTCGACGTCGAGCGATGTTCTGACCCATAGTCCGCCCGCATAGACGCTATGTGGTCCGTCCTCGGCAGTTTCGCCGAAATCGTCGATCAACTGACGCCGAACTTCCTCGAGAAAGTAGCCTGCATCTGCTGTCAGACTGCTGCTTTTCATCTTGATTATACCTAGCGGTTTAGCTCTGGCCGCAGTTGCCTCTGCTTCCGTAATGAATTCGTTCTCGGCCATCTGGCCAAGCACGATGTTCCGGCGGACTAGCGCCTGATCGAAATTTTTGGTGCGGCTGTAAGTCTCGGGAGCTTTGGGCAGGATAGCGAGATAGGCCATCTCGTGCAGTTCCAGATCGCCAACGTCCTTGTCAAAGTAGGCGCGGCTAGCCGCCTGCACACCATAGGTGCGGCGCCCAAGCGGAATTTCGTTCAGGTAAAGCTCGAGGATCTGCTCCTTTTCGAGTACTCCTTCGATCCGGCGTGCGAGGATCATTTCCTTTAGCTTGCGCGTGATCGAATATTCATCACCGACGAGGATATTCTTCGCGACCTGCTGCGTGATTGTGGATCCGCCTTTGGCACGCTCGCCTGATCCGATCTTCGAAACATAATCGAAGACTGCCCCAACCAAGCCTGTGAGATCAACACCGCCATGGCTCCAGAATGTCTTATCTTCGGCTGCCAGATAGGCCTCGGTAAGTTGTTTGGGGAAATCAACGAAGCGCAATTGAACGCGGCGTTCGCGCGCATAGGAATCGACAATCTCGCCGTCGATCCCGCGCACCACCGTTGGCAAGGGCGGTTCGTAATTCAGCAGGCGTTTCGCGTCCGGCAAGTTCCAAGCGATTAATGTCCAGAAGAGGATAATGAAAAGCAGGCCGGCGGCGCTGGCGATTACGCCCCAACGGAACCACTTGCGTTCGCTCCATGCAGTGCGAGCCCACGCCGCAGCACCACCTGCTTCGCGGCGGATGCGGAAACTCACGTTCTCGATTGCGGATTGGTCAGCCATATTCAGAGCAGCGCCCTAGCATGAGGATTCTGACTAGCGCCAGAACCAACTTCATTACCAACATTATCCGCCCGACTGGCGGGCAAAGAATATGCGGATTGTCCGGGCCATCACGTCGGCGAATTGGGCTCTTCCTTCTGCCGAGGCGAGACGCCGTGCCTCCGCAGGATTTGAAATGAAGCCGGATTCGAACAGGACCGAAGGCACATCAGGTGCGCGAAGCACAGCCAAAGCGGCGCTGCGCTTGGCTTGTGGATGAAAACGGAGCACTCCCTCGCCTTCCCTGATGGCAAGATTTGCAAATTCAACCGAGCCAGCCTGAGTGCGCCGCTGGGAAAGCTCGACCAGGATATCTTCAACACCGTCATCACGGGTACCAACGGATACGCCGTTGATCTGGTCCGCTGCATTTTCTCGGGCGGCAAAGCGGGCAGCGGCTTCGCTCGATGCGGTGTTGGACAATGTGTAGATACTGGCGCCCGTCACGCCGCTTTGTTCGCCTGCCGAATCGGCGTGGATGGAAATGAACAGATTAGCGCCAAGCCTACGCGCGAGGTCGTCGCGCTCTGCCGGCAGCAGGTAGGTGTCATCCTCACGCGTCATCGCGACACGAATGCCGCCTTCTTCGACCAGCTTGTCCTTCAAAGCTCTTGCAAGACCAAGCGCCAGCGTCTTTTCTTTAAAGCCCGCGCCGCTTGCGCCGGGATCATGTCCGCCATGCCCGGGATCGATCAACACCAAAGGTCGGCTTGTATCTTGCGGCCCATACACTTTGGGAAGACCGATTTGCTCCGCTGTATCGGGCAATAGGAGCCGCAATACGTAATCTCTCCCAAAGTGCGGAACGGGAATTGTTAGGCCAAACGCGTATAAGGCGCCCATCAATAAGACGGGGGCCAAGAACACCAACCAGAGCTGAAGACGTAACGACATTGCGCTTCTGGTAGGGCGAATACATTGCAATACGCAACATGGTTGCTCCCACTCACCGCCAGTGCTAGCGACTTCTCACGGATGTTCGCGGCACTTTCGCTGCGATTCCGCAACAGGTTGAAGCAGATAATGAGAAGCCTCTCCCCGTACCAGCAGCCGCTGCCGCAAGGTGGCGCAGCAGCATGGACGGACCGGGCAGCGCATTTTTCGCGCATTCTAAATACTGCAGACACATCGAACGCGGTCCCCACGAATAATCATATGGTTATTCGTTTGGGCCTTACCCACAAAACCGACCTAGCTCCGGCACAATGCCGTTCAGCGGGCGGTTTCCACAACTATCGACATATCTCATCGGCTTTAGCGGTCTCAGGACCAGCCCCGCCCGGATATGTCCGGAGAAAATTCAATGGCAACGCGCATGCTAATCGATGCGCGCCACACAGAGGAAACTCGTGTGGCGGTTCTCAAAGGCAACCGGATTGAGGAATTCGACTTTGAATCGGCTGAACACAAGCAGATCAAAGGCAATATTTATCTGGCAAAAGTAACGCGGGTCGAACCTTCGCTTCAGGCGGCGTTTGTCGACTTCGGCGGCAATCGTCACGGCTTCTTGGCCTTCAGCGAAATCCACCCCGATTACTACCAAATTCCCAAGGAGGACCGCGACCAACTGCTCGCTGACGAAGCGGAAGCAGCAGAAGAAGAAGCGCGCCTTCGCAATGAAGACGAAGAAGACGGCCATCTTCCCGGCGACGAATATGACGCTGAGGACGAATCGTCCGAAGCGCTCGCCGAAGATTTGTCTGAGCAGGGCATGGAAGAAATCGACACATCGGAAAAAGATGATGTCGCTACCATCGAGGAAGGCCATGTTGAAGGCGGTTCCGATGACGATGACTCCGACGATGATGACGATGGCGAAGAAGATCAGTCGGGCGATTCAGAAGACGAAGACGGCGACAACAGCGATCGCAGCCGGGGCCGAGGCGGCCGCGGACGTGGCCGCCGTCAGGGCAAAGGCCAAAAGGGTCGCGGCGGTGGCGGCGGAAGCCGTGCCAAGCAGGTTGACGAAGCCCGTGCCAAGCGCATGGCTCTGCGTCGCCGCTACAAAATCCAGGACGTAATCCAGCGCCGCCAGGTTCTGCTCGTACAGGTAGTAAAGGAAGAGCGCGGGAATAAGGGCGCTGCCCTCACCTCCTATCTTAGCCTTGCAGGCCGTTACACAGTCCTGATGCCGAATTCCGGGCATGGCGGCGGTATCAGCCGCAAGATCAGCAGCGCAAATGACCGCAAGCGCCTCAAGCAAGTCGTGTCCGATCTCAGCCTGCCGCGTAGCATGGGCCTTATCGTCCGCACTGCCGGGCTCAGCCGCACAAAAACCGAGATCAAGCGTGACTTCGATTACCTCGCTCGCCTGTGGGACGGTATCCGTGAAGCCACGATGGGCGCGGTCGCTCCCGCACAAATCCATTCAGATAGCGATCTGATCAAGCGCGCCATCCGCGACATCTACAATCGCGAAATTGAAGAAGTCGTGGTCGAAGGCGAGCAAGGTTACCGCTCGGCCAAGGAATTCATGAAGCTTCTCATGCCCAGCCACGCACGCCGGGTGAAGAATTACAATGATCCGGTGCCGCTGTTCCAGCGCTACGGCGCGGAAGATCAGCTTTCGGCAATGTATGAACCGATGGTGCAGCTGAAATCGGGCGGCTATCTGGTCATAAACCCGACCGAAGCTCTGGTGTCGATCGACATTAACTCTGGCCGTTCCACCAAGGAACACGGCATCGAGCAAACCGCGCTCCACACCAATCTGGAAGCGGCCAAGGAAATTGCCCGCCAGCTTCGACTGCGTGATATGGCCGGTCTGGTTGTGATTGACTTCATCGATATGGAATACGGATCGAACGTCCGTAAGGTCGAAAAATGCATGAAAGAATCGCTCAAGAACGACCGTGCCCGTATTCAGGTCGGCCGTATCTCCAGCTTCGGTCTGATGGAAATGAGCCGCCAGCGTCTGCGGACCGGCGTTCTCGAAGCATCGACTCGCGAATGTCCGCATTGCGACGGCACCGGCCTTGTCCGCACCGCATCCAGCGCTGGCCTCTCGGCTCTGCGTCAGATCGAGGAAGAAGCGGCCAAGGGTAAGGGCAGCACGGTTTCGCTTTACGCATCGACGGAAGCAGCTGTTTATTTGCTCAACTCCAAGCGCAACGACCTCGCTGAGATTGAAGAGCGTTACGGCGTAGGCGTTGAAGTCATCCCCGAGGGCGAAGAAGAAGGCGCGAAAATGCGCGTCGCCAGTTCCGGCCCTAAACCAACACATGTGCCCAAGTTCGAAGCCATCATCGACGAAGATGATGATGACGATCTGCCTGAAGAGGAAGAAAGCTCCGAAAGCGAAAACGAACTCGAAAACGGGCGCGAAAGCAATGAAGAGGGCGAAGACCGTCCGAAAAAGCGCCGCCGCCGTGGTGGCCGTGGCCGCAATCGCAAAAACCGCGAAGAAGGTGAAGGCGGCGAAGCTGTAGCACCCGAAGGCGGAAATGACGCTGGCGGGGACAATCGTGGAAACAATGGCGAGCCTCCTTCCGAAGAATCAGACGATGATGACGAGAACAAGCCCAAGAAGCGCCGCCGCCGTGGAGGTCGCCGCCGTGGCGGACGCGGACGTGGTCGCGGTGAAGGTGGTGAAGGCGGCGAGAACAGCGCGGAAGGCACTCCGGCAGCACTGGATGGGATGGCCGACCAGATGCAGAATGACATAGCTGTAGTCGCCGGCCCGATCGATGCACCTCAAGCCGCCGAAGCAATGGCTGCTAAGGACGAAGCGGCAGCTAAGCCGAAGCGCACTCGCCGAAAGAAGGCTGATGAAGCTCCGGGTGCAGAAGCATCCGAAGAAAAGCCCAAGCCAAAGCGTACGCCTCGCAAGAAGGCCGAGCCCAAAGCTAAGGCTGACGTGGCACCGGCGGCGGATTCAGAAGAGTTACCGCCCAAGACCAAGCGCGCACCGCGCAAAAAAGCAGCACCAAAGCCAAAGCCTGATCCTGCTCCGACTGCTGATGCGGCAGAAGAAAAGCCCAAGCCAAAGCGCGCACCGCGTAAGAAGGCCGAGCCTAAAGCTGCGAAAGCAGCCAAGGCTGAACCAGCGGCTAGCGTAGCCCAAGCTGCTGACGCTGCGGCGGGTGAAAAGCCCGGAAAAAAGCGCGGCGGTTGGTGGCAGCGCACCTTCGGGGAATAATTCCGAACGCCAAAATGATAAGAAAAGGGGGCCTCAAAGCCCCCTTTTTTGCGCGTTTCAGAATTAGCGCTTAGCCAGCCTTCACCGCCCTACCCCACTCCATCCAGCCCAACGGCCTTGGAGTCTTTGGCGCATATCGGGCGCCCATTGGCTCGACCGCAAAACCGCCCGCTTCGACCGCCGAAGTAATCGGCCGCGTCAGATGGCATCCACCAGCGATGGGTTTCCAAATTGGTTCGATCCGGTCCTGCCATTTGGCGACACTGGCATCGGGCGCGCGGCCATGCTCCAAAAATAGTAGCTGACCGCCGGGCTTCAGAATGCGGCGCATTTCTTTAACGACTTGCGCCTGATCCTGCACAGAACACATAGTGTATGTGCAAACCACGCTGTCGAAGCTCTCGTCATCAAAGGGAATATCCTCGCCAATGCCGTCGCGGATATCGGCCTCCCAGCCCTTTGCCGTGGCAGCGGCGTGGGCATATTGGAGCAGCTTCCCGCTCGGATCAATTCCGGCGAAATGCGTGATCGCATCTTTGTCGTAAAACTCCTGATTGATGCCGCCGCCGCAGCCAAGTTCAAACACGTGCCCCCTGGCTTGCGGCACCACGAAGGAGCGCAGTTTCATGATCTGCGGCGCGCCGCACGCAAGCTTGATCATGCGCGGCACACCGTGCCTGTCCCACCAGTTTCCCAGCCCCATAATCACACCCTTCCCTGATTTGCCTAAGGCAGGCATGATGGGCGCATAGGAGAGCATATGTCAAAAACGCACAGAACGCCGGATTCGCGCTTCAAGGATTTGCCCGATTTTCCCTATCCTCCACATTACCATACGTTGCGCAACGGCCTCAGGCTGCATTACCTTGACGAAGGGCCGAGGGACGGCACGCCCGTTCTAATGATGCATGGCGAGCCGAGTTGGTGTTTCCTTTACCGCAAGATGATCGATCCGGTTGTGGCCGCTGGATACCACGTGATTGCGCCCGACCTGATTGGCTTTGGCCGCTCCGACAAACCCACCCATCAGGAGAAATTCAGCTACGCCGGCCATGTCGCATGGATGCGCGAATGGCTGGAGGCACTGGACCTCACCGGCATAGTGCTGGCCTGTCAGGACTGGGGCTCGCTGATCGGCCTAAGGCTGGTCGCCGCAATGCCAGACCGTTTTGCCGGAGTGGTGCTATCAAACGGCGGCCTGCCCGCCGGACAGGAACCGCCGCCTGCCTTTGCCAAATGGCGCACCTTTGCCAAATGGAGCCCAGTGTTCCCGATCGGTAAGATCATCCAGCGAGCGACCACTACCGAACTGCCCGATGACGTCGTGGCGGCCTATGACGCACCGTTCGACAGCCGCGCTAGCAAAGCCGCGGCGCGCATCTTCCCCGCGCTGGTCCCGCTCGGCGAAAACGAGGCTGTCCCCGACCAACTCGAGGCATGGAAAGTGCTGGAAAATTTCGACAAACCATTCACCTGCGCTTTCAGCGACAAGGATCCAATCACCCGCGGCGGCTTCGCACCATTTCAAGCCCGAGTGCCAGGCGCGAAACACGATCTACACCGGACGCTAAATGGTGGTCATTTCATTCAGGAGGATGATCCTGACGGCTTTGTGGCGGCGATATTGGATACGGCTAAGATGGCTGGGGTTTGAAGCGCTAATCTGGAACCCGCTCGCCATCCCACGCGAAGCAGCCACCGCTATCCATTGGCGTCAATCCTTCGAGCACTTGGAGCAGACGTTCGGCAGAATAGTCCGGCGTGAACAGTTTCCCGTCCGTTACACTGCCCTGAAACGGTTCGCTTAATGACGTGTCCACAGTGCCCGGATGCAGCGCCGCGATGATGGCCTGTTTGTGCGAGCGGCCCAATTCGATGGCGAAGTTACGGATCAGCATGTTGAGCGCCGCCTTGCTGGCGCGGTAGGAATGCCATCCGCCAAGCCGATTGTCGGAAATCGAACCCACGCGTGCGGATAGTGCAGCGAATACTGCGCGTCTGTCCCTCGGCATCAGGGGCAGAACATGTTTAGCAATCAGCGCTGGGCCGATCGTGTTGTAAGCGAGCACTTCCGCCATCGTCTCTGCGTCGAGCGAGCGATATGACTTTTCTGGCCCTGTGTCGTCTTCTAGTGTCAGCACACCCGTCGCCACGACGATCAAATCCGGTAGCGCATCCTTGAACCCATGTACTGCCGCCTTGATCGATTTCTCACTGGTCAGTTCAAATTGAAACGGTCGTATCCTTGGATGGGACAGGGCCCTGCCCGAGCGTGAACCGGTATGGATCACGCCAAACGCAGGGTCATCGACCAGTCGCCGCGTCATCGCAGCGCCAATGCCGCCGGTTGCACCGAATATGCAGGCCACTCGGCTTTCGGATGCGGTCTCGCTCATTTAATCTGTCCTATAGGCAGGCGTGTGGGATAAGTTTCATTAAATGAACCGAATAGACCGCCAACTGTTCCGCCAAAATGGATGAAAACGGAATGGGAACAATTTGTCCGTTAGGGCACTGTAACAAGCGTCACTTTCGCGCGGCAATACGCGGCTTCACGGCTTGTTTTGCGGTGCACAATCGTTAAATAGGACGCAACAAAGCGGCCCGCCAATTTTCGGACCAGCAGCAGGACAAGTAACTCATGGCTACCTTCACGCTTCCCAAGAACAGCAAGATCAGCGGCAAGGGCCGTGTGCATCAGGCCGAAAATGGGGGCAAAGTGAAGAAGTTCAAAATCTATCGGTACGATCCCGATAGCGGCGAAAACCCACGTTACGACAAATTTGAAATCGACCTCGATGATTGCGGCCCGATGGTTCTGGACGCACTGATCAAGATCAAGAGCGACATTGATCCAACCCTAACCTTCCGCCGGTCTTGCCGCGAGGGTATTTGCGGTTCGTGTTCGATGAACCTCAATGGCAAGAACGGTCTCGCTTGCACCACGGCAATCGAAGATCTCGGCGGTGAAATCCGCATCACGCCGCTGCCGCATATGGAAGTGGTCAAGGATCTGGTCCCGGACTTCAGCCATTTTTACGCGCAATATGCGTCGATCCGGCCTTGGTTGCAGACCGTTACGCCCACGCCGAGCGGCAAGGAACGCCTGCAGACACCGGAGCAGCGCGAGAAGCTGGACGGTCTTTACGAATGCATCCTGTGTGCTTGCTGCTCGACGGCTTGCCCGTCTTACTGGTGGAATTCCGACAAGTTCCTCGGCCCTGCGATCCTGCTTCAGGCGTATCGCTGGCTCGCCGATAGCCGCGATGAGATGACCGGCGAGCGCCTTGAAGAGCTGGAAGATCCCTTCCGCCTTTACCGCTGCCACACGATCATGAATTGCGCGAATGTCTGCCCCAAGGGCCTCAGCCCGGCCAAGGCGATTGCGGAGATCAAGAAGATGCAGGTCGAAAAGCACGTTTGATGCCCCCCGCAAGCAAGGGCGCGCCGACCGGCGAAGACTTCCTCTATCAAGAGATCGAGGATGCCCCCGGATGGTTTGTTTGGGATCTGACTGACAAGACCCGCTGGAACCACATGGTGATGGGCCCGATGCGGGTCCGCCGCGAGGGTGATTTCGTTCGCTTGCGGATGTACCCTGAACACAAACACACTAATCTGCTGAACAATATTCACGGCGCGGCAACGCTTAGCCTGATCGATATTTCGCTGTTCGCAGGAGTTCGCCTGCTATTGGACGGTGATGCCGGCGGCTCGGTCACACTTGACCTGTCGACCCAGTTCATCGGAGCTGGCGATGTCGAACAGCCAGTCGATGCCGTCATCGAAGTGCTTAGGGAAACCCGCCGTCTTGTTTTCCTCCGCGGACTCGTAATCCAAGGAGATAACAAGATCGCGGCCTATGCAGGCACCGTCCGCAAGCCGTCTCAAAAATGACTGGAATGCTGGCGCGCTATAACTCGCTGGTTGAGGCGGGTGAATTGCAGCCAGATCAGGAGCAAGCCGATGCTGCGGCGCGGCTAGACGGCTTGCAGAAAGAGCTTGAAAACCAGACTGGCAGCAATGGCCTCATAGGTAAGCTCTTCGGCAGAAAATCAGCCAGTCCCCGCGGTGTCTATATGTGGGGCGGTGTCGGGCGCGGTAAGTCGATGTTGATGGACCTATTCCACGACACTTTGGCCATTGCCGAGAAACGCCGCGCGCATTTCCACGCATTTATGCTCGAAGTTCATGCGGCGCTGCGAGAAGAGCGGGAGAAGGAGCGCGGCAATCCAATTCCTCACGTGGCAGCCAAACTCGCTGAAGGTATCAGATGCCTCGCGTTTGATGAAATGGTCGTCAACAACAGCGCTGATGCGATGATCATGAGCCGCCTATTCACGGCATTGATCCGGAACGAGGGTGTCAGCATCGTCACGACGTCCAACCGCCCTCCTTGGTACTTGTATAAGGACGGCCTCAATCGCGAGCATTTCCTGCCATTTATCGAGCTCATTTCAGACAGATTGGATGTTCTTCCGCTCAACGGTCCCGTGGATTACCGCATGGAACGCCTCGCCGGGATTGCTACGTGGCACACGCCGCTTGGCGACGCAGCAACCGCGCAAGTATCAGAAGCCTTTTTCCGACTGACTGACTATCCACCCGATGACCGCAAGAACGTGCCCTCAGCAGAACTGGCGCTGGGTGGGAAACGTACACTTCACGTGCCGAAAAGCTTCAAGGGCGTAGCGGTTTTCAGCTTTAAGCGGCTTTGCAGGCAACCTCGCGGCGTGAGTGATTATCTAGCGATTGCAATGCACTATCACACAGTCATTATAGTTGGTATCCCGCAGATGGGGCCTGACGACCGCAACGAGGCCGCCCGATTTGTGACCCTGATCGACGCGCTCTACGAACACAAAGTGAAGCTGCTCGCTACCGCCGATACCGAACCAGAACAGCTTTATCGGGCCGGCGACGGCAGTTTCGAATTTGAACGCACCGCAAGCCGCTTGATGGAAATGCAAAGCGCGGACTACATGGCAGCGGGGCACGGCGAAGAGGGTTGAAAACCGCAATCACCTCACCAGATTGAACAGATTCCGGCGGTATCGTCCCCAAAATATTCCCCGCCGATGTGAGAATTACAATGATCGATATACGGCCCTGCAAAAGCCTAGGTCACGCAGATCATGGCTGGCTCGACGCGAGACACCACTTCAGTTTTGCCAATTATCACGATCCCAGCCGCATGAGCTGGGGCAATATCCTCGTGTGGAATGATGACACCATCGCCCCGGGGGCAGGATTTCCGCCGCATTCGCATAGTGACATGGAAATCATAACCTTCGTTCGTGAAGGCGCGATTACGCATAAGGACAATCTCGGTAATGAAGGTCGCACGGTTGCTGGCGATGTTCAGGTGATGAGCGCCGGAACCGGAATCACCCATGCCGAATACAACACCGAAGAGAGACCAACGACACTGTTCCAAATTTGGATCACTCCGGACCGCGCCGGCGAACAACCATCTTGGGGCCAACGTGCGTTCCCGCGCGGTGAACGCGCCGGGCGTTGGGAAA
The DNA here is from genome assembly GCA_037968495.1 of Pontixanthobacter sp. GTDB lineage: Bacteria > Pseudomonadota > Alphaproteobacteria > Sphingomonadales > Sphingomonadaceae > Aestuarierythrobacter. The sequence goes on from JBBKVP010000067.1 coordinate 93,212, forward strand.
TAGTCGCGAGCGGTGATCCAGACGGCGACGACGCTCTGCCTATTCGCACGGACGCGCGTGTTCTAGCCGCCACAGTCTCGGACGGCGGTACTGTGACTTACATTGCCGACCCAACGCGCCACCAGTATCTTGTCGCTCCGAAGGGGCACATCCGCGTGAACGGTGTGGATGCCGCACCGCGCGATGGCATCGCCATCACCGGCGAGGCGGAAATCATTGTCGAAGCGCTCGAAGACGCTGAATTAGTGATGGTCGACTCGCGTTAGCGAGCTGCTCAGGCTGCCTCTGCCAATCGCGTTTGCGCTGCGGCGAGGCGGCTCATCACTTTGAGGTCCTGTTCGCGCAATTGCAGCGCGGCATCAGCCCATAGTTCGGTAATCCGGAATAATTCTTCCCGCTCCAAAGGCTGAGCAACTTGCATTGCCTTTTTGGCATGAACCAGGCCGCTATGCTTGCGCGTGGATTTCGTAATGAAATCGCGTGTCGCACTCAGGCCTTCGCCGCGCTCGGCCAAACGGTGCACCAAGCCGAGATCATACATCTGCTCGGCCGTATATGTTTCGTTCGAGAAGATTAGCTTTTCCGCCATGGCACCGCCCAGTTTGCGCGAAAGGATCGCATGAGCGCCCATTCCGGGGAACAGGCCGAACATAACCTCTGGTAGCCCGAAAGTGGCGCCTCGTTCAGCAATGATGAAATCGAAGCTCAATAGTGCCTCAAACCCGCCGCCCAAGGCTGCGCCTTCTACCAGTCCAACAGTCACAATCGGCAGATCAAGCGCCTGAATGTTCCGGTGCAGGATTGCGCAGCAACGATGACCATATTCGACCAAACCGTCACGGTTCCCGTCGCGGATCAACTGTTGAAACAGTTCCAAATCGCCACCGAAGCAGAATACGCCGGGTGCACGGCTACCAAGGACCAGAAAACGGAGCGGGTTTTTGCCCGGGCCGAAGCCTTTGGAAATCAGACCCTGCCACTCTTCAAAGTCGGCAAGCATCGATGGAGTGAAACTCGGGCGTTTCTCCGGCCTCATATAAGTCCAAAGCGTCTCTGTGTCGTCTTCATACAATACGTCGAGCTCTTGAAGCTTGAACAGAGCATTAGGGATGGACAGTTTAGGAGCGTGTTCATTTAACAAATGCTCGTCCCCTTCCCCTAAAATGAATGCTGATTCCTTGCCGTCTGCATCGTTAGAAACAGACGTATCAATCGCTTGCGACAGACGATCCATACGTACCCCTATTGTCCCCGAACACCTTGGCCCGAACTAGCAAGAAGGAAGGTAACCGCGCGAGGAGTCTAATAGCAAACGTTAATTTCTCGTTTGCGACGAGTCGAATCCCAGCATCGGTCAGTCGAATCGGCGCCAGACGTTCACGTAAGCAATGGTTAGGAAGAAGCCTGCGAAGGCAAGCATCATAACTATGTTTTCCAACGCGAATCGCACTGGCAAGTCTTTCAGGAATACGCCATGTGACACCTCCAGCATATGCCGAAGCGGGTTAAGCCAAGCGACCGATTGCAACCACTCGGGCATATTATCGATCGGCGTTGCGAAGCCCGCGAGCAGGGTCAGCGGTGTAATCACCATGAACCCTATCAAAAACGCTTGCTGTTGCGTCTGCGAAACGGTGGAGATCGCCGTCCCGACTCCGGCCAATGCGAGCGAGAAGGCTACAACCGCTACAAATAGCAGCGCCAAAGAGCCGAGCAGCGGCACACCGAAGACAAGCGGTATGATCATTACGAACAGCGTCGCATTGAATAGGCCGACCAAAAATGCAGGCATGATTTTTCCGAGGAGTTTCTGTCCGGCTGTCATCGGCAACATCTGCAACGTGTCGATGGTACCCGCCTCACGCTCGCGCGCGAAAGTGTGGACCGATACGGAGATCACCAGGACGGAACACACAACCGCTATCAACGCCGGCATCGTGAACCAGCGGTAATCGAGATTGGGGTTGTACCAGTTCACGGCGACCAGTCGCGGCCCATCACGGGCATACGCAGGGCGCAAATCTGCACCTGCACGGCGTGTGATCCGGTCCATATATTCGGCGACAATCTGCCCGGCGTTTATCTTGCGGCCATCGACCACGAGCCCCACCATGGCCGTCCGGCCTGCTGCGATATCGCGTGAAAGGTCAGACGGTAGGGACATTCCCACCAGCACCTCGCGCTGTTTGATCCCTTCGGACATGGACGCAATGCTTGGGTAATAGCGGATGGTTCTGATGTTTCCGCTCCCGGCAAGTCCCGAAAGTATCTCCTGCGAGGCAATTCCATTGTCGCGGTTGACTACGCCGACATCGACGTTCTTCACTTCCAAAGTGCTGGCCATTCCATAAAGCAGCAGTTGGACAATCGGCGATATGATGAGCGTTGTCCGGGCGCGCTTATCTAGCAGCACGACACGCAGTTCCTTCGCCGCCATGGCGATCCACCGAGCGTACCAAATGAACCGCGCCATCATGCGATGGTCCGCTTGATGGCGCTACGTGACCGCCACAGAAAAAATGTGCCAATGCCCAGCAGGAAGGCGACATTCGGCAGGAAAATCGACCAAACGTCACCGACGAGAAACACGCTTTGCAGGGGCGGTATCAAATAGCGCGCCGGAACAAAATAGCTGAGCCACTGGATGGCGGTCGGCATAGAATCGAGCTCAAACAAAAAACCCGAGAGCAGAAGCGACGGCAGATATCCCAGCAACAGAGCCATCTGGGTTGAGGCAAACTGGTTCTTCGTGACCGACGATATCCATAGCCCCTGAGCAAGCACTGCATATAAAAACGCGGCGGAAATCAGCAGCAATGCGGCTGCCGAGCCGCGAAGAGGCAACCCATAGAACAATGTCGCTACAGCGACACAAATCGCCGTCGAAGCTAGCCCCATCAGAAAATAGGGCACGATCTTATTGGCCACCAACACTCCGGGCGATAGCGGCGTTGATAGCAGTCCCTCCATCGTTCCTCGCTCATATTCGCGTGCCATGATGAGCGCGGTGAGCAAACAGCCGATCATCGCCATCACGATGGATATGGCACCAGGCACCAGCATGAAGCTGCTCTCTAGGCCGGGGTTATAGGCGTAGCGCGTCACCAGCTCTATGGCAGGTGGCGCGGCAGGCAAAGCTCCCGGGCGGCTAGCCGCCCAGGTGCGCAACACGCCCTCTGCATGGGCAGTCAGGAACGCCGCCGTGTTTGGCTGACTCCCGTCGGTGATCAGCTGAACCTGCGCGCCGCTGCCCGACGCGATAGCATCCTCGAAACCGTTCGGAATAACGACAATGCCTCGCAGATCGCCGCCTTCGAGTTGCTGCGCCAACGGGGCAACCTCGGATGCTTCCTTGATATCGAAGTACTTGTTGGCCTTGAGTGCAGCTGTCAGATCACGTGAAATAATGGTTCCGTCACGGTCGACCAATCCGGTCCGCGTTTGATCTGTGTCGAGCGACAAAGCGCTGCCGAACAGGAATATCAGCAGCAGCGGCAGGAATACGACCAGCCCCAAGGTCGACGGATCATGCCAGACCTGCGCCCATTCCTTTGTCCGGATGGCAGCGGCACGTCTCCTGCCTGCCTTGCTCATGCCGCTTCCATGTTCAGGCTACGTTGGGATTCGATCAGCGCGATAAAGGCCTCTTCCAGCGTTGGCTCTTGTCCGCCGCGTGCGATGCCTTGCTTGAGTTCGCTGGGGGTTCCCTGCGCGATCGCCCGCGAACGATTGATCAACATCAAGTGGTCGCAGTTTTCGGCTTCGTCCATAAAGTGTGTTGTCACCAAAACCGCCACACCTGTTTCAGCAATCGCATTAATGTGATGCCAAAACTCGCGCCTTACTAGCGGGTCCACACCGGATGTGGGTTCGTCGAGGAACAGGACCTGCGGCCGGTGCAGGACAGCTGCGGCCAACGACAGGCGCTGCTTCACGCCAATGGGCAGCAAACCGGCGCGCTGCGCTAGGATGGATTCCAGCGATAGTGCTGACACCACGCTTTCAATCGCATCCTTTGAGCTCTTGCGGTCTAGCCCATGGGCGCCAGCAATAAACTGCAAATTAGCCGCCACAGTCAGATCGCCGTAGAGCCCGAAATACTGCGGCATATAGCCGAGTGCCTTGCGCGCCTCCGGCCCTGCGGTCCGCAGGTTCTGGCCCGCGACGGTGCTTCGACCTTCGCTAGATTTCAGCAAACCGCAAAGCATCCGGAAGGTTGTCGATTTTCCCGCACCGTTTGGACCGAGCAGCCCGAACACTTCACCCGGCGCGACCGTGAAGCTGACATCATAGGCGGCCGTAAAACTGCCGTAACGCTTGGTCAGGCCGACCGCCACAATTGCCGCGCCAGAGTTGCCAATTGTGTCACGCCTGTCAGGGAAACTTGCCGCTAGCTGGCTTTCTTCAAGCAGCAACCCATCGTCTAGCAGTGCGACGAAACCGTCAGTGGCCCGAGGCGTGGACGGCACAGCGCCTTTTGCCGCAACGCGGTTCACGAAGCGGATGCCGTCACCCTCAATCTGCGCGTCGATGGTTTCGGGCAGCCGGTTGAGCCTCGCCAATTCGCGCCGCCTTTCGGCGGGCGATACAACCATGGAATAGACTCTTCCCTCCGCAAAGGCCGTCAGTCCGGCTGATGCACCTGAGTATCGGATTTGCCCTTCGTGAAGCACCAGTAATTCATCGCATTTTTCGGCATCATCGAGGATACTTGTCGCCCAGACTATAGTAGTATCCGGCTCCGACAGTTCACGAGCTAATTGCCATATCTCGCGCCGCGAAAGCGGGTCTACGCCGACTGATGGTTCATCTAACAACATCAAAGGCGGCGCGGCGACAACTGCGCAGGCCATCGCCAGTTTCTGGCGCATCCCGCCTGACAATCTTCCTGCCGCACGTCCGCGAAAGTCACCTAGGCCCGTCAGCCGGTAAATGTTCTCGATCCGCTCGGGTTCTGCCTCAGGATCAATGCCGCGAAGCCGTGCATAGAGATCGAGGTTCTGTTCGACCGAGAGTTCGGAATAAAGCGCCCCGCCCTGCGGCATATAACCGACAAGCGAGCGATCCAGCTGGCTGATAGGCTTACCCAATACGGAAATATCGCCGCTGTCAGCTTCCACCATTCCCGCGAGTATGCGCAGCAATGTAGTCTTACCCGCCGCGTCCGGGCCGACAAGCCCAAGTAAAGTCCCCGGCGCCATTTCAAACGATATGTCGCGCAATGCGCGCGTCGCGGGTGCGCCCTTACGTTCGGCGGCAAAGGATTTCGAAATGCCGGATAGCCGGATTACCGGACCTGATGGCGCAACCAATGGCCCTACTCGGCCGATTTGGCGGACTTCAGCCGCACGGTAACAGGCTGTCCCTGCCGCAATGTGCCTTTGGGGTCTTCGACCGTAAGTCGAACCCGGTAAACGAGATCAGCCCGCAGTTCCTCGGTCTGGACAGTACGCGGAGTGAACTCAGCAGTCGGAGAAATGAATCCGACTGTTGCGGGCAGAACCACATCGCTCCCGTCGACGACGATACTGGCTTTCATACCGGGCTTGATCTTTGGTAGCTGGGACTGGGCGATATATGCCCTCACTCGCACGGGCTGCGTCAGGGCGATTGTTAGCACGGTATCGCCGGGATTGATGATCGACCCGGCCTCACGTACGCGGGTCAGAACCTGCCCTGCTTCGGGAGCGCGCAATTCGGCGTCCGACAAGTCTGTCTGCATTGATCGGCGCTCTGCGACAGCGGCCTCGCGCCGGGCAACCGATGCCTGCCGGTCTTCTGTGCGTGCGCCCTCTTTCGAAAGCGACAGCGTGGCACGCGCGTCTTGCAAACGGGCGCGAGCGGCATCCCTGGTCGCTTCAGCAGTGTAGTAATCTGCGCGGCTGATAAATCCGCGTTCCAGCAGAGATGCGCGGCGTTCGAACTGGCGCTGCGCTTCATTCAGTGCAGTTTGTGCACTCGCCACAGCGGCCTCCGAACTGCGCACTTCCTGGGGACGACTTCCGGCACGGTCGCGGCTAATCTCGGCATCGGCCTGGGCAACCAATGCCTCAGCGCCTGCAATCCGATCTCGCATGGGTCTTGTGTCGAGTTCAGCGAGCAATTGGCCGGGTTCGATCAAACCGCCTTCGTCGACCAGAACACGTTCGATCCGCCCGGGAATACGAAAACCAAGCTCCGCCTCACGAATTTCCACGTTGCCATAAATGACAGGGTCGGCAGGCGCCACAGCGCCCCAAAGCCCAAGCGCTTTTCCGCCGAACCATATAGCTACGGCGATAACAGAAAGCAGAACGACCAGGCGCAAAAACCGCTTCCCCGTTCCGCCCGAATTTTTCGTGACGTCCCCCATGCATTCCTCCAGCGCGCACTCTATCACGCAAATCCTATGCGGGAAGTCTCAACCTGCGATTTTTAGCTGCGCAAGCGACTTATCCAGCATAATCAATTGCCAAAGCAAGCGGGAATGGTCCGAACGACCAGAAATATGGGCCTCGGCAATTTGCGACAGGCGTTTCGTATCAAACCAGCCCGAGCGAGCAAGCCGGGCGCTCGAACTGATGGCCCGCGCCTGTCCTGCCAGCGGCCCACGTAGCCACTGTGCGATGGGCATGACGAAGCCCTGTTTCTGGCGATAGAGAATATCATCGGGCAGGTAGCGTTCCATGGTTTGCTTCAGCAGCCATTTGCCCTGCGCCCCCTTGAACCGTAATTTGTGCGGCAAGCCTGCAGCAAATTCGATCAGTCTGTGATCAAGCAATGGCTCGCGCGCTTCAAGACTGACAGCCATGCTAGTGCGGTCGACCTTTGTCAGAATATCGCCCTGCAACCAGAACTTCAGATCAGCATATTGCGCGCGGTCCAATCCACTTCGTGCCGGCGCATCGCGCATCATCTGCATGAACGGCTGCTCGGCGCGGTACTCGCCGCGTTCCCGCAAAAAGTCTTCCGAATAGAGCGTATCGCGAAGTTCCGGCGGAGTGACAGATAGTGCGCGAGCATAGCCCTCCTCGCCGTCAGCAGCGAGCGACAGCAACGTTGACTTTGCGCGAAGCGGACGCGGCGCCCAATCGGCCTTGGGATAAATCGCACCCAACCCCCCAAGCAGCGGTTTGCGAATGGCTGATGGAACGAACGAGCGGACCTGTTCTTCGCGGGCGTGGAACAGTTGACGGCGATAGCCTACAAAGGCTTCGTCGGCGCCGTCACCCGAAAGGGCAACAGTCACATTCTCTCGCGCCAATTCGCAAACCCGAAGTGTCGGAAGCGCGGAGGCATCTGCGAACGGTTCGTCAAAAATCCCGGCAAGCCGGTCGATGGCAGAAAAGTCATCGGGGTCGACCACGCGGCTGCAGTGATCAGTCTGGAAACGGTCCGCAACTTGCTGAGCGTAAGCTGTTTCGTCTAGCGCAGCGACGTCGAAGCCGATGCTGCATGTTTGGACGGGATTGTGCGAAGCCTCTGCCATCAGCGCAACCACGCTGGATGAATCCACACCGCCCGACAGAAACGCACCCAGTGGCACGTCGGAAACCATGCGAGAATTTACGCCTTCGCGCAGGTGGTGGAGCAATTCCGCCGACATATCGGCAGCCGAACCCTTGCGTCGATCTGCGAAGGACACATCCCACCACTGCACAGGCGCAGCAGGCGGCGCGTCGTGTTTCAGCATGCGGTAATGGCCTGCCGGAAGTTTCTCGACGCCCTTCAGGATTGAACGGTGATCGGGGACATAGCCCCAAGTCAGATAATCCTCGATCGCCAGCGGATCAGCGTCACGGCGCAGCAGTGGATGGGCCAGCAGACCCTTCAGCTCTGAAGCGAAGGCCATACTGCCGTCCGAAAGCATTGCCATGAATAAAGGCTTCACCCCCAAGCGGTCGCGGGCGAGAAAGAGTTCGCGCGTTTTGCGGTCGAAGATCGCGAAGGCGAACATGCCATTGAGGCGTTTGAGGCAGTCTACGCCCCAGCGCTCATAGGCTTCCAATATGACTTCGGTGTCACCGCCAGTCCTGAAGGTCGAACCCAGCCCTTCGAGCTCGCTGCGCAATTCGCGGTAGTTGTAGATTTCACCGTTGAACGAGATGACCATGCGCTCGCTCGCCGAATGCATCGGCTGTTGCGATCCTTCGAGGTCAATAATCGACAGGCGGCGGTGGCCCAAACCTACGCCGGGCGCGGTCCAGACGCCTGAGCCATCCGGTCCGCGATGTTCAAGCGCATCTGCCATCCGTTCAACCCGCGAAGGATCAACCGGCTTGGGCGTCGAGCAATGAAATATTCCGGCAATCCCGCACATAGGGGCGCGTTAGTCCGTTTGAGCGATGCGGTCTATCCACTGGCCCAGTGACCCCACATCCTTCGTGAATTCGGACACAGCAACTGCCGGATCTTCGTCGCCCATCGCCTCACTTGAGACGATCAAAGCCGTGGTTGGGCGCGCTGACAGCAGCAGTTTGTCGCGCATGGTCGCCAGCTTCAGACTGGAGTTGCTTCCGCTGAGCAGATCACCGGTGCGATACCAAGTCGCGGCGAAACGCTTCACATGGCCATTGGCGAGAAGATAATCGGTTTTTGCTGTGCCGAGCGCTTTGCCGGGTTCAAGCCAGCGCCATTCAGTATCAGGCATCAGCGCGCCTTGGCCAAATCCGCCAGCCTCGCGGGTTTCATCTTGCGACGAATAAAGCGCGATGAATACGTCGACTTGCTGACCCGAAATGTTCTGGTAACTGCCGAGCAAGCGGTGCGTTGCCCCGGCAGCGGCGGGCTCCCAAGCCACGACGGGGGCATGTTCGGAGCGGTTCCAGCCTGCGACATCCGGCAAATCAATAACATCAGGAATTTTGGCTTCGAGACGGCCGGCAACCAGAGCCCAAAACGAGATCGCGACAATCAGTGCTCCGCCAATCACCAAGGCCATACCGCGGCCAAGCGAAAGGTCCGAAGCAAGCGTCAGCAATTGTGAGTTTTCGATGGTTTCGAGATCGACCGGGCTGTCTTCGGGCGAACGGTCGAACCAGTGCCACGAGACGCTGAGCAGCAGGCCCATGACAAGACCGAAAAACACCCAACCGTAGAAGATATGGTCGAAGCCAGCGGCAAACTCCAAACCCTGTGACTGCGCGACAAAGATTGTGCCCCAAGCGCGGATGCCGTTGGCGATAATCGGCAGGATAATCGCCGCAGTCATGAAGATAATGCGGCGTTTCGAGCTCTTGAAGCAAGTTGCGGCAACCAGTGAACCCAGCGCAACCATGGCGATCAGGAATTTCACTCCTGAGCAGGCTTCGGCGACTTCAAACAGACCGGCAGGTGTATCGATGAACACGCCTTCGATTTCTGCAGGGAGGCCGCTTAAATGGGTCAGCCCGATAGTGAGTTCGGCGGTGATCATCTGCAAGGCAGGCACCAACTCGTCACCAAACGGGACAAGGAACAGCATATAGGCAAGCGGGAATGCGCAAGCCGCTGCAATTCGCGGGCCCATCAGCATCAAGAATACTGCCTGAAGCGAAACGACCGCGCCCAATTGCCGCGCCAGATTAAGGCCTGACACCGCCCCGAGCAACCAAACGAATAGCGCCCCGCTCAACAGGATTAGTCCCGGCCACCAACCTTGCGGCACCAGTTTGGCTAAGCTGTCAGCCCTCTGCCAGATAAGCACCGCGACAATCGCCGGAATCAGCAGAATATGATTATATGTGGAGCTATCCCACCACTGCAGCGCCATCGCCGCCCAGTCATTTGCGAACAGCGCAATCAGCGCCAGCCAAGCAAGCGCTAGCTGCGCAAGCGGCGCGCGCCAGTAATCAGGCAGGCGGGAGAAAAACCCGTCGGCCCGCAAGCTCTTGATGGTCGATTCAAGCGGCATCGCGCTTCGGCTCTGTAGATGTTGCGATTCCGACCAAATCAGCGAGCGGGGCCATCATGGCTCCCCAGCCTTGCTGCTCGACTACGAAACGGCGTGCCGCATCTCCAAGCTTTGTTGCGGCATCTGAATTGCCAGCGAGTTCGATAGCTCGCGCGATCAAGCCTTCATCGCTGGCCTCGATGCTGAAATGCGCGCCATCTTTTGCATCAATACCGGTTGCAGCCTCTGGACTAATCAGAACGGGCCGGCCCATCGACATGGCCTCAAGCACCTTGTTCTGAACACCGCGCGCAATTGTCAGTGGAGCTACGACGACATCTGCGCCTGCTACGAATGGGCGCACATCGGGAACTTCGCCCCAGACGCGGACACCATTCTTGCCGTTATGTGCGAGCAGCGACGCAACGGGTGCACGGCCAACAATATGGAATTGCGCATTTGGCAGATGCTGTCGAATCCCTGGCAGGACCGCACCAATCATCCGCTCGGAAGCGTCGATGTTCGGCTGGTAATCCATCTGGCCAGTGAAGACGAAATGGGGACCAGCGCATGCCGCCAACTCAGGATGCGCTGCCGAGTTTGCGGGATCGAAAAATACAGTGTCGATACCGTTGCGCAGTGCGGAAGCTGCGACACCTGATGTGTTTTTCAAACGCGAGACAAACAGCTTTGCCTCGGCATCGCTGACAAACAGCGTGTGCGCGGCGCGATGAGCCAAGCGCTCTTCCTCAGCAGCCAGCAATCGCCCTTCCCGCGCATCAATCATCGCGCGCGGGCGTCCGATTTTGGAATGGGCCTTTTCCGCATAGGCTTCGAACTTGGCGGAATCGACATCGACCATGTCCATCACCAGCCTGCCGGCAAAATCGTCTGGGACATATTGGCCCATCTGACCCGAGAATACGTAAATCGTAGCGATGTCATGCTTTGCGATGGCTGCCTTGACCCAGTCCTGCAGTTCCTTCTTGTGAAAGGCCGTCAGGCTGACCGGTTTACCTTTGGCAAGCGCTTCGATACCAGCAACGGGAACCGGTTTGCTGCGCAGCGTCACGCAGTGGCTTGCGCAGAAATCCAGCTCATGCAGATGACTGAAGTCGGCCTCGCTTTCAGCAAAGCAACCGACATGGACCGGTGCCAGTTTGGCGAGTGCTTTCAGTATATGGTGCGAACGGATTTTGTCCCCGCGGTCGGGCGGGAATGGCATCCGGTGTGCCAGAAACAGAATGTCACCCATCAACCGAGCCCTTTGGCGATGTGCGGTCCAATCAAATTGGCGAGCCGGAGCGGAAGCTTCTTCCAAAGCTCGATCTTGGCCGAATTGCCCGCGCTAGTCGGGTCGGCATCGCGTTTTGGAACGCCGGGTGCGGTCCAGCTGGCGTAGGACAAAGGCTGCGGTTCGAAGCCCCAGTTCTTCTTGTAATTATGCGGGCCACTGCCTGTCTTTGATCTGCCAAAGTCGAAGCGCTTCATTCCGCGGCCGCGAGCGTGCAGCATGAGCTCGTAATACATCCGTTCATTCGCGCGCAGATGCCGTGCAGCAAAGGTGCCGCCGCCCCAATAGGGCAGTACTGCGCCGTCGTGATAAAGCGACAAGACGCTCGAGACTGGCTCGCCATCCTGCAGCACGGTCAGAATATCGGCACCATCACTAAACAGATCGAGCACGGCACCGAATAAGGCGCGCGGAAAGACCGGGGTGCCCAGGTTGTGCACGCTTGCAGCATAGACTGCGTAATGCGCAGCACGGTCTGCTTCGGATTTACCGACGCGAACCTGCAGGTCGCCCTTCAGCGACCTGCGGACTTCCGCGCGTTGTTTCCGCGGAATGGCGAGCAATTGTGCTTCGTCATCTGCAGCGAGTTCGGCCTCAAAACCGCAATGGCTGTCGGTCTGGATATCCCAGCCAGACGGCAGCATTCCGCCGCGCAGTTCGACCGAGTTGCAAGCCTTGCGGATCGCCAATTCGCTGGCCGCATCACAAAGCCGTGTCGCAACCTTCGTATCGTCCGAAAGCGCGCCGCCGCCGACCGCAAAGCCGCTGGAAACCAGTGCACGCCCGAAGACATGCGAATGCAATTCTGTCAGCGGCAACCACCCTATGATCGCCCCGCCCTGCTCCGCAATCAAGCCAATGGCTTCTTGACCTGTTCCGCGTTCAATCGCGGCAAGCCACAGCGGACGGTGAAACACCGTACCGCCTGCTGCCGAAACGAATGCTTCGATACGCTGCGCTTCAATGGGATCACGCAGATCGGCAATAGAGATGGCTGGTTTGGTCAAGGCGAAGGGTGCATTCACGCTGCGAGTTGTACTGCTTTGGAGGCTTCGCGGTGCGCGAGCATATCCATGCGGCCCCACTCGAATTCATTTATAACCTGACGCAGCTTATCGCCCATCACATCAAGGTTGGTATAGTGGCGAACACGCGATTTGAGCGGTGCGCCCTGCACTCGCGGCTGTTCGGGATCAATTTCCCACGGATGGAAGTAGAACACCGCAGGGCGCTCTTCGCGGCGGTTAACCTGACGGATTGCCCAGCGTGAGAATGCATAAGGAAGCACGCGGAAGAACCCGCCCCCGCCTGCTGCAAGTCGCCGTCCGGCAAACACCGCAGTAGTGACTGGAATTTCGACGAGGTCAGACCAAGGCAAAGGCTGGAATGCGAAACGCGGAGCCTCGCGCCAACCGTAATGATCATGCGCCACCGGTGCGACGCTGGAAGAATAGGCATAGCCCTGATCGGCCAGCTCCATATAGGCCCACGGCGTGCGCTGATCGATGGAAAAGCTGGGAGCGCGGTAACCGGTTACGGCGACGCCCGACGCATCTTCGATGACTTTCTTAGCCTTGAGCAAATCTTCGCCAAACGACTTGCGATTAAAGTTGAACACCCGCGCATGATCGAAACCGTGGCTGGCAATTTCGTGCCCCGCATTGGCGATCCGCTGCATCAGCGCAGGATGGCGCTGTGCCACCCAGCCAAGCGTGAAGAACGTGGCTTTCACATCCGCCTCCTCGAACATGTCGAGGATTTCGGAAACATTGCGTTCGACGCGGTCGACGAGCCCGTTCCAGTCGTCCCGATCGATTACATTCTCGAACGCGCCAACCTGGAACCAGTCTTCGACATCGACGGAAAGTCCGTTGATGATCGCAGGTGCAGTCATGCCTTAGGCTGCCTGCCGCTGGCTATCGCATTCGATATATTCAATCAGCATCGTTAGCGTGTGACGGATGGTGCTTTCTTGCTCGTCTAGACGCTCTTCAATCTTCTTAAGCTGTTCGGTCACGTCGTCAGGCAGGCCGTTTTCCTGCGCTTGGGAAACCTCGACCACCGCCTGCTGCAATTCAGCAATCTGCGTATCGCGTTCAGCGAGCAGGTTCTCGACCAAAGCCGGGTCAATTGCGCGTTTGTCAGCCTGAGCTGGCTCGGGCTGCGAGAACGTGCTCTCGGAATGCTTGATTTGCACTGGCACAGGGGCCGGCGAAGGTTTCGGCATCGGGCCAGGTCCTGCTTCGGGGAATGCCCGATCGGCTTCCATTTCTTTCAGCACTGCACTCAGCATTGCGTTATCTATGCGTGTGCGTTGCTCGACTGCGCCAAGCAGCAGCAAACGTGTGAAGACCTGATTGACCTTGCGCGGAATACCGCCGGTCGCATTGTGGAGCTCCGAGAACACGCGCTGGTCGATTGACGGATTGCCGTCATAACCGACGCATTCGAGGCGATGCATGATGTAAGGCTGGATTTCAACGGGCTCCATCGCTTCCAGATGATGTGCAGCAATCACGCGCTGGCGTAGCTGCTCAAGATCAGGATGGGCCTGCAATGTCTGGCGGAATTCCGGCTGACCAAGCAGCAGAACCTGCAGCAGCGGATGCGCGCCAAGCTGGAAGTTCGAGAACATCCGCAGCTCTTCAAGAGCATCAACCGAAAGGTTCTGCGATTCGTCGACCACCAGCAAAGTGCGGCGGCCCGCGCGGGCTTCGTCATGCAGGAAGCCTTCGATAGCTCCCAGCGCGCTTGCCTTGTCGTGGCCGTCCACTTCTATGCCGAAGCTTTGCGCGACAACATGGACCAATTCTTCGGCATCCAGCTTGCTGGTGACAATCTGACCAACGGTCATCTGTTCTTTGTCTATGCGGCCCATCAGGTGAGCAACGAGCGTAGATTTACCTGCGCCCACTTCGCCGGTGATGACAATAAAACCCTCACCCTGCGCCAAGCCGTAACCGAGATAGGACAGCGCCTTGCGGTGCGTGCCGCTCTCGAAATAAAAAGCCGGGTCCGGCGTGAGCTGGAATGGACGGGCAGTCAGGCCGTAAAAGTCGTCAAACATGTATCAGTCCTTCCGGGATCAGAAACCGTAGCGCAGGCCGACACGGGCGGAGGCGGCCGTAATGTCGTCAAGCAGCGAGTCGCTGGTGATATGGTCTAGGCCGAGTGCAGCGTTGGCAGTCAGGCGCGATCCGAGATCACGGCTGTAGCCAGCAGATGCGCCGACGGTGAAGCTGTCGCCAGCAAGATCAAATCCACTTTCGAACCAATTGGCGTAAACATTGGTCGCGAAGCTGGCGCGAGTGCCCAGCTGGCCGTTCAAATAGGCTGCGACATAGATGGTTTCGTCAGTCAGGCCGTCAGCGGCGCCCAGAACAGTGTTTTGGGCAGCGATAAATTTGCGGCGATCATAACCAGCGCCGATGCCTGCTTGCAGGCGGCCGAGGCTGGTGCCGTAGCTGGCAGCAATACCGCGGCTGCGGAATACTGCCGAACGGACCGAACCAAGCGCGCCGTTCAGGCAGTTGCTGCCCTCGGCCGTTCCGACACAATTGGTAATGTCGCCAGTTAGCGGATTACGTGCTGCGGTGAATTCGGTCGGCAAATTGCTGAGCGCGCCGGTCAATTGCCCGCCAAAGCCCTGAATTGCGTCATAAACGCCGATGCTCACGCTGCTGCGCGGCGAAGGTGCCCAGCCAAAGCTGCCGTAATATGTTTCCGACCCGTAGCGGCGGCCATAGCGCGCTTCGAGTGAGGTGCGGCGGCTTGGGCGCCAGACAACACCGGCGTCCCATATAATGCCGTCAGTTTGATAGGCAATCTGGCGCGGCACACTGTCGTCTGTAACGTAGCGGCCATCACTGCCGATAACCGGATCACCGAACGCATCGCGCACGGCATCGCGGCTGGAAAGTTCAACATCTTCAACGCCAACACCGCCAACCAAGGCGACATTTTCGGCAATCGGCACAGTCACATCGGCACGAGCATATTTGTCGCGGATGCGCTGATCCAGATTGGAGACATCTTCCTGATAATAGCCTGCGCCCAGTCCGACACCGACGGGCAAGAAGTCACCGGGTGCGCTTTGGACGTTCACGTTGGCGGAATAGGTCGTGCTTTCGTCAAACACGTCAACCGGATCGACGCCTGCAGCTGTCACGAGAATATCAGGTGATTCGACCCGCGTGTAACCGATGCGGCCTGTTGCCGTTCCGGTGAAGTCACCCGACCGCGCGGTTAGGTTTGGACCGGCATAGACCGAATAAATCTGGCTTTCAGCGTCGCTATCCACCAGCGGGCTGATTGTGGAGGAGCCATTGCCGTCAACACGTGTGCGTGCAGCCAAAGCGCCTGCTTCGACAGTCAGCAATTGCGGCACGATCGAGGCATAGCCCCGGGCAATGCCGCTTACAGTGTCATTGTCGACGCTGTCGTCGTCCCAAGTGATATTGCGCTCGTAACGCAGCGAGACGGACCCGCCATTATTACGACCGACAATCGACGTATCAATGCCAGCTGCAATCTGGGTGTAGGTCACAACGTCGTTACCGGGCGAAAGCTCAGCCGCGATCACCTGAGAAACCTCGATGTAAGGTTTCACGGTTGTGCGGGCTGATCCGCCCCCTTCTGAGCGGCCTTGCTCGCCTTCAGCATCTTGTGCTGCTGTCGGCATGGCAAGGCCCAACGCCATCAGGGCGGGAATTGCGGTGAATGTGTTGTGTTTCATAGCTGGTTACCCCTCGTAACCATAGTAAGTCCCGAAGCGGCGACCGCTTGGGCTGAATTGCACTGCATTGAGCAGCAGTTTGATGTCCGGGCAGCCGGACAAGAGCTGGTAGGCATCTTCGAGTGCGCTTTGGCCGGTACTATCGGCACGGGCGACGAGAACAGCTTGTCCGACATGCTTGGCCAGTTCTGCAGCCGGTGAGGCAGCGAGCGCAGGCGGCGAGTCGAAAATAACCATGCGATTGGGCGCACCGCGCGTCAGGCGGTGCAGAACCTCGGCAGTGCGGGCACTGGTGAGATATTCGCTATCGGAGTCAGTCTGCTCGCCTGCAGGCAGGACAAACAAGCCGGGGATGTCGGTTGCAAGAACTAGATCCTCGACTTTGATCTTGGGATCGGAAAGCGCATCCATCAGTCCGGCTCGGCCCGGAAGGCCAAGCGCGGAAAGCACTGACGGTTTCGCGAAATCGGCATCGACCAGCAGAACTTCGCTGTCTTTCTCCGCTGCCATGGCGAGCGCGAGATTGACGGCGCAATAGGTCTTGCCCTCGCCCGGAAGCGGTGAGCAAATCAGCACGCGCTGTGCAGCTTCGTCAGCTTTGGCAGCGGCAAGCAAACGGCGCTTCACGATACGGAATTCTTCGAGCAGGCCGCTAACGCTGCCACCCGGAACAATCATGCCCTGGTCGCGAAGACGCTTGCGGTCGATCTTATGCTTCTCGCCGCCGAAGTGGATGCGAGCGCCTTCATTCTGCTGAACAGTGATATTCGCAGGAGCAATTGTTGCCGGAAGCGACGGAGCGACGACTTCAGGTTCAGGCTCATGTGTTTCTGGAACAGGAGCGCGAGCGGGCGCTGGTGCTGGTGCTGCCGCAGCTTCAACTGGTTTGTCGAATGGCGCCGGTTCGCGTTGCACTTCAGGCTCAATTTGCGGCTGAGCCTTGCGCTTCACAGGGCGTGCGTGTTTCATAGGTGCGTCCATCACCCGTTTGGGCACCGGCGCTGCGCTGAAGGCATTGAGGCCAAACGCGCCGCTCGCACGCTCGAACAGGGAACTATCCACGGGCTTCACCTCGATCTTGCCATTGCCCTTGGGCGGGAAGGGGATTTTTGAATGTTCAGTCATATCAGTCCCCTCATGCCATCATGCCGCGCTGGAGGAATTCTAACCCCATCAGCACCACGAACAGGCCGCCTAATCCGGCACATCCTGCGACAAATATTTTCCTGCGGCGGGCTCGTAATGTGCGCGCCGTGTCGGTCAGCGTTTGCGAAATCGAACCGATTACCGGCAGATCCATCACGCTTTCGAGCTTTGCAGTGGTCGCGAAAGTCGATTTAACTTTCGACATGCCCAGCGCCGCGGCAACACCGCCGCCCAGGCCGACCAGCAGCACACCAAACAGCAGCAGCGGACGATTCGGCCCGGCGGGCGCGCGCGGCGTCGATGGCGGATCGATCACTTCAAACTGGATAGCACTGCGTTCATTTTCGACCTGACCGCGCAGCTTCAGTTCCTCACGGTCCTGCAGCAACTCGTCATATTTCTTCTTCATCACTTCATAATCGCGGCTGATCCGGTTCGCTTCAGCAGCGAGACCCGGTGCAACCGACTGATTGGCGGTTACGGAACCGACTTCAGATTGGAGCGCCGCTTTGCGCGAGCTAAGGGCCTGAACATTGGCCTGACGCTCAGCGCGGATCGAAATCAGCGAGCTATAGGCGGGGTTCGGCGCACTGCCGCCGCCGGGACCTTCTGCAGCAGCTTGACGCTGGAGCGAATTGACCTGCTTTTGCGCCGCAACAACATCGGGGTGACTGCTTGTCAAACCGCGAGCCTGCATGGAAGAAAGGTTTGCCTGCGCCTGCGCCAAAGCCCCGCGAGCACCGCCTTGCGGCCCTGCAACTGCGATGGTTGCCGGCGTGCTAGCCAGCTGACCGTTAATGGCAGCAAGGGCGCTTTGTGCAGCAGCCAGATCAGCCTCTACACTTCGGAGTTCGGACCGTGATGCATCCAGACGTCCGGAGATCGCACCAATGCCGCCAATCATCGAAGGATTGGCCGCTTCGAATTCAACCCGGCGAAGTTCTGCAGCTTCTAGATCTTTCTGGCGCTGCTCAAGCTGCTGGTCTAGGAAAACCAAAGTATCCTGCATTTTACCGCGCCCACCAGCGATATTCTCTTCGCGGAAGATATCGATCATTTTCTGCGTAATGTTCTGCGCCAATGCGGCGTTTTCACCGTCCGACAGGTCGCTGCGTCCGCTGTCAGCAGTGAGGACGAACAAGTTGCCTTCCTCGTTCACGACTTTGACGTCTTTGGCGAGGCTGACGATGGCCATATCCATTTCGCGCGGGGTGGTGATTACCTCACCGATGCTGGTCGAACGGATAACTTTTTCCAGATTGATCGCGCCGGTCAGTGACTGACGAACACGTTCGATGTCCTTGAGGCGACCGTTAGAACTGATCTCCAGCTGGTCAGCCAAAGCATCATCAAGTTCAACAAACAGCCGCGCTTGCGACTGGTAAGTATTCGGAATGAGCGCCACAACGAGCCAACCCAGCAAACACATCCCCCAGGCAACAGCCAGCGCCAACCAGCGCCGGTGCCAGACCGCATGGATTGCAGATTGTAGCTCTTCAATGATCTGGTTCATGCGCTCAGCAGCCCCTTAGAACGTGCTCTCGGGGATGATGATCACATCACCCGGTTTCAGCATGACATTGGCGCTGCTTTCGCCGCGCTTCAGCAAATCGGCGAGGCGCAGGCCATATTCTTTCTGGCTTCCGGTCGACTTGTCGAAACGAATGAGCTTGGCTTTGTTGCCGCTCGCATATTCGCTAAGGCCGCCAACCGCGATCATCGCATCCAGCACCGTCATATTGGCGCGGTACGGGATAGAGGCAGGCTTTTCGGTTGCGCCGACAACACGGATCTGCTGGCTGAATGTACCGGCAAACTGATTCACGATTACCGAAACGAGCGGCTCTTCGATATATTGAGAAAGCTGCAGGCGGATATCCTGCGCCAGCATGGACGGCGTCTTGCCGACGGCGGGCATGTCGGTCACCAGCGGTGTCGTGATGCGGCCATCGGGGCGCACCTGAATTTTTTCTGCACCCAATTCCGGGTTGCGCCAGACATGGATCGTCAGCTCGTCGAGCGGGCCGATCACATATTCTTCGCCAGGGCCTTCCTGCATGGAAACAAAGGATGCTGCGGGCAATTGTGTGCTCGCGCCGCTGCTGCACCCGGCAACGGTGAACGCGGCCATCGCAGCGCCTGCGAGGATTGTTGACAAACGGTTTTTACGCATCGTGTGCATTCCTTGGCCAAACTTGCGGGTGCAATGTGGGCCGGGACGCTATCCCGATCGCTACACTCGCGGATCCAAGATGCTCACTGGTGAATAAAGGTGAATATTGCGTTAGGAATGTCGGGTTTCTGCGCGGTGGTCCCAGAACGGGACTGGTTCACGCAAAAGGTTAAACGAGCATTTCCCATGCTGGTCCTTGCCCAAGGAATGCTGATGGGCTGGCAGTTGCTCCGTATGCTCCGGCGCAGAACACCGCGACTAGATCGCCGACATTAGCGCGTGGCAGCTCTGCACGGTCGGAAAGCCGGTCGAGCGGAGTGCAAAGACAGCCGACAACATTGACAATCTCAGTCGCTTTTGCGCCGAAAAGATTAGCAATTGCGACCGGGTAGTTACGGCGAACTACTGTGCCGAAATTGCCGGATGCTGCGAGCTGGTGGTGCAGGCCTCCGTCGGTAATCAGGAAAGTCTCGCCATGGCTCACCTTCCGGTCGACAATGCGGGTTAGGTAAACACCGGCCTCGCCAGCCAGATAACGCCCGAGTTCAATGCATAGCTCCGTATCGCTTAGTTCATCCGGCAGGTCGGCAAATTTGACCTTCAAAGCATCGCCAACAGACTGAATATCAAGCGGTTTATCATTGCTGAAGTACTGAATACCAAATCCGCCGCCCATATTAAGCTTGGGAAGTGGATGACCGATTTCGCGTGTCAGCTGCGCGGCCAGATCAAGCACATTGGACTGCGCTTCGATAATAGCCTCGGCTTCGAGCGCCTGACTGCCGGTGAAGATATGCAGCCCGCGCCATTCTGCGCCGGATGCGATAATTTCGCGGGCAAGCACCGGAACGCGTTCCTGATCGATGCCGAAAGGTTTCGCGCCGCCGCCCATCTTCATGCCCGAACCGCGCAGTTCAAAGTCGGGATTTACCCGTATCGCCAACTTGGGCGTGTGGCCGGTGCGCTCGCCAATTGCTAAAGCGCGGCGGGCCTCGCCTTCGGATTCCAGATTGAGCGTTACACCCGCAGCGATGGCTGCCTCCAGCTCATCATCGCGCTTGCCCGGGCCAGCAAAGCTGATCCGAGTGGGATCAAGACCCGCAGACACAGCCATGTTTAACTCGCCGCCCGAAGCAATATCAAAGCCGTCAACTAACCCCGACATCAACTTCAGGACTGGCTCGTAGGGATTTGCTTTAATGGCGTAATTCAACCCGAGCCGTTCAGGCACAGCATCACGCAATTGCTGAACGCGCTGCTCAAGCAAAGCGGACGAATAGACGAATAACGGCGTGCTGCCCGCTTCTTCGGCAAGCTGGCTCGCAGTCTTCCCGCCGATGACCAGTTCACCGTCCTTGGTTTCATAACCAGCGGGGATTGGACCAAGTGCCTTAGCCTTCATGCCGCCACCTCACGCGCCAAAGCAGTGCGGTCGATCTTACCATTGGGGTTCAGCGGCATGGCGTCGCGCCAATGGATGACCTTAGGTTGCATAAAATTGGGCAGTTCCTTCGCGAGCAGCTTGCGAAGCTGTAGCTCCGCATCAGCCGCATCTCCAGTGGCGCGCACAACCAAATGCACCGCATGACCAAGCCGCTCATCCGCAACGCCAAGCGCGACGGCTTCTGCAACGAGCCCCGTTGAACGAGCGGCGTCTTCCAGCTCTTGCGGGCTAATACGGTTGCCAGCGCTCTTTATCATCGCATCGCGACGACCAACGAAATAGAGCAAACCGTTCTCGGCCCGCCTAACCCGGTCGCCGGAATAGACAGCCATGCCGACATATTTCGATGCTTTCGGGCCTGGCTTGAAGAGTTCAGCCGTGCGTTCGGCGTCCTGCCAATATCCTTGAGCGACCAACGGCCCGCAATGGACAAGTTCGCCTTCTTCATCAGGACCAGCAACTTCACCGGCATCGTTGACCACCAATATTTCGGCAAACGGTATAGCCATGCCCATTGAAGTCGGATGCTCATCAACCAGTGATGGATCGAGATACGTTGAACGAAATGCCTCAGTCAGGCCGTACATCGGAAAGAGCTTTGCTTGCGGGAAGATAGCCCGCAGATTTTGCACTAAACCTTTGGTCAACGCGCCGCCACTGTTGGTCAGGCGGCGTAGCGGCGCTGTGGCCTCTTGCGGCCAGTCCAGCTCGGTTAGTTGCACCCACAATGGCTGCACGGCAGCCAGCGTAGTGACGCCGTGTTTCTCACAAGCCTTCGCGACGTCTTTGGCAAATAGATAGTCCAGCGGAGTTACAGCTGCGCCAGCAAACCACGCGTTAAGCAGTTGGTTTTGCCCATAATCGAAGGACAGCGGCAATACAGCCAGCACGACATCATCTGACTTCATTTCAAGATAGTGGGCAACGCTGACTGCGCCGAGATACATATTGGCATGGCTGAGCATGACGCCCTTGGGCCGGCCCGTTGATCCGCTGGTGTAAAGGATTGCCGCCAGATCGTCGGGATTGGCGTCAGATGGTATGAGAGCCCCTTCATGAGCTGCGACAGCCTCCCAAACGGCATCCTCGTCCATTGCCGGGCAATTGTCAGGGCAATCGCCGGCCTCCAGCGATGAAAGGCGGGACTTGGTCCCTAGCAGCAGCTTAGAGCCGCTATCCTGCAAAATATGTGCGACCTGAGCGCGCTTAAGCAGCGGATTAACCGGCACATGGACCAATCCCGCACGCGCTGCCGCCAGCGGCATCAGGCAAGCCAGTTCCGTTTTCGCGCTCCATGTCGCCACTCGCGAACCGGTTTCCGGCACGGCAGAACTTAACCAGCTACTAAGACGAGCAACACGGTCCCTTAATTCCCTGTAGGTAAGCGTTCGGTCACGCAGGATCAGCGCGGGCGCTTCATCGCCGCCATTTAAGGCGAGATGATCGAGCGGGCGCGGTGTAGGATCGGGCGAGGCAGACATTTAGGCTCCAAATAGGAAGAACAGTTCACTTGATAACGGTCAGCTATCACGACACGGTTAACGAGTTGCAAGGCATGAAATTGTCTGGCGGATCTCCGTTCGACCGCGCGGAATGGTTTGCGTTGCTGGTTGAATCTGGCGGCAAGACGCCGTTTGTCGCGATAGCACGCGACGAAACCGGCGCTGCAGCGTTGCCCTTGATGCACGGCGAATCCGGTTTGGAGCAGCTTTCGAACTGGTACGCCTTCACTTGGCGGCCTTTGTTTGAGGGCGCAAAAGACACTGCGAAAATTCGCGCTATTGCCGAAGGACTTAAGGCGCACACCCACCGCGTGACACTATCTCCATTACCCGATGAAGATAGCTCAGCCGCGATGCTGGTAGGCGCATTTGCGGATGCCGGCTGGAAAGTCAGTCAGGAATGCTGCGACAGCAACCACATCCTTGAAGTCGGCGGACGGAGCTACGCAGAATATCTTGCCGGGCGCCCTGGACAGCTGCGAACGACGCTCAAACGCAAGGCCAAGAAGGTCGAAGTGCGAATCGCTGACCGTTTTGATGCAGATATCTGGGCCAGTTACGAAGCAATCTACGCCGAGAGCTGGAAGCCGGAGGAAGGCGATCCGGCTCTGCTTCGCCGGTTCGCGGAGGACGAAGGCGCCGCCGGGCGTATCCGCCTGGGTGTTGCAACGCATGAAGGTGCGCCCGTTGCGGCGCAATTCTGGACCGTGGAGGCAGGCTCTGCTTTCATTCACAAGTTAGCCCATCTCGAATCGCACAAGAACCTTTCGGCAGGAACAACGCTGACTGCTGCGCTGTTCGAGAACGTGATCGATGTTGATCAGGCCAGGGTGGTAGATTTCGGTACCGGTAATGATCGTTACAAGGCCGATTGGATGGAGCAAATCCGCGCCCGGTACTGGATCGATTGCCTCAATCCCGGCAATCCGCGCAGCTGGCCTGTGATCGCCAAACAGATGTTGCGCCGACTTGCGCCAGCTAGACCGCAAGGCTAGGGCCTGCGGCGGTTCCCAAGGGGAGATGCGGACCCGATGACGCCTGAGAATACCGTTCAAGATAGCGATCAACCTACAAAGGTGATTGATAGCATGGCCCCGAGCCGTGCAGAGATCGATGCGTCCGTTCGTGCCATTCTGGCGGACGTTCTCGGCCTCGATCCGAACGATGTCGCCGAATTCGATGGTGATACCGGTCTGTTCGGTCATCTTCCCGAACTGGACTCCATGGCGGTCGCCGGATTGCTGACCGAAATGGAAGACCGGATGGACATCGTCATCGAAGACGATGATGTCGATGGCGAAATGCTTGAAACCTATGGCGGCTTGCTGGCCTTTGCCGAGGCAAAGAGCATTTCGGTCTAAGCCCTGATATGCTAACCAATTGGCCCTGCCCGCTGCCAGCAGGCGGATCTTCGGACGAATATGCAGTAGCATTTGAAAGCGGCGCCAAGCACCGAATTCTGCTACTGCCCGCTCTATTCGATGAGGCTAACAAAACCCGGCACCAAACCATTGAAATAATGCGCCGGTTTGAGGGTGCGGGTGTGGATTCAGTCCTACCTGATCTGGTCGGCATGAACGAGAGCCTTCAGCCGTTAGCTGAGCAGACGTTGGAGGGTTGGCAAGCCGCCGCACGGGCAGCTGCTGTGCACTTCCAATCCACCCATATGCTTTCCATCCGCGCGGGCGCCTTGCTGGCCCCACCAAGTTTACCCGGCTGGCGCTATGCACCAAGCGGCGGGAAACAGGCGATCCGCTCGATGATCCGCGCAAGGACCATCGCGTCACGTGAGGCCGGCACCGAAGAGAAATCCGACAATCTTACAAAACTGGGCGAAACCGAGGGTATCGAACTCGCTGGCTACCAGCTTGGACCCGCGATGTTTGGGCAATTAGCAGCCGCTGCCACACCGGATGCTGGCAATCTGACCGATATCGCACAATCGGATTTAGGCGCTGGCGGCGGCCTTTGGCTGCGTGCAGAACCTGATTACGATGCCGCTCAGGCAGATGCGCTTGCCGCGATTATCATTATGAGCTTACCGAAATGACGCGCCGTCACTTCACCTTCGACTGCGAAGGAGCGCGCTTGGTCGGCACGCTCGACGAAGCGGCCGGACCTACCGGCATGTTGTTGATCACAGGCGGAAATGAGACACGCGCAGGCGCATTTTCTGGTCAAGCAACTTTGGCCGCCCAGATCGCCGCTGCAGGCCATCCTGTGATGCGCTTTGATCGCCGCGGAGTTGGTGATAGCCAAGGCATAAACTTCGGCTTTACGGGCGAAGGACCAGACATAGCTGCAGCCGTTACGGGATTTCGCGAACAGGCACCGCACCTCACCAGGATCATTTGCTACGGCAATTGCGACGCGGCAAGCGCGCTGATGCTCAATGGGGGCGCGAATTGTGACGGCCTAATCCTCACAAACCCCTGGACGATCGAACAATACGACGCCGCACCGCCGCCCGATGCTTTGCGGGCTCGCTATGCCGAAAAGCTCAAAAATCCTATAGAGTTACTACGGCTAATCTCAGGCGGGGTATCACTGCGCAAGCTCGCCAGCGGGATCATGCAGGCAATGCGCCCTGCCCCGCCGCCAAGTACACTGGCGCAGAATATGCGTGCCGGTATCGAAGGTTTTGCTGGGTCGATCACCTTCCTGCTGGCAGGCCGTGACAGGACTGCGCAAGCCTTCGAAGCAGCGTGGGACAAGAATGACGCCCGGATCAAGCGTTGCCCAGATGCCTCCCACGCATTCGTCGAAGGCAATTCGCAACGCTGGCTAATCGAACAATTACTCGTAGCTTTATCCGATTAACGCTGGAAAAGGCTTGCCAATTCTACATGTATTGACCAACGGAATTGCCCCACAGGACGCAGCTCTCTCAGCTTGAAGCCAGCCTCGACCAACGCCTTTGCATCGCGCGCCCAACTGGACGGGTTGCAACTGATATAGACCACACGCTCCACTGAGCTTGCAGCTATCTGCGCGACCTGATCTCTTGCGCCTGCACGGGGCGGATCGAGAAGCACAGCCGATAGTTTGCTAAGCTCCGCCGCCTCGAGTGGATTACGGAACAAGTCCCGGTGCATTGAATGGACGGGTAGTCGCGCCCTGCCAGCGGCAGTTTTGCAGGCTAAATGCGAATCTCGCGCCGCCTCGACCGCCAGCACTTTGGTTTTCTTCCCAGCAAGTGCGAATGCGAAGGTACCTAGACCGGAGAACAGGTCAGCTACGGTGGCGCAGTTGCTCAACCAGTCCTTCACGGCTGCGACGAGCGTATCTTCGCCGTCCTGCGTCGCCTGAAGGAATGCACCGGCGGGAAACCCTACCGGAACGCCGGACAAAGTAACGGTGACTGGATTGGGTTCCCAAACGGTCTCAGGTCCATAGCCCTGATCCAATGTCAGCCGCGCCAGATTGTTGTCCCGCGCGAAATCAAGCATGGCCTCGGTTTCTGCGAGGCCCTCGACCGCGATGTTCTTCAGCACGCAATCGACGCCCTGATCTGTCAGAACCATCTCGACATTCACTGAGTATCGCCCGCTACGTTTGGCCAACATGGCCCGAAGCGGCGCGACCAGTGCCATCAGTTCAGGCCGAAGAATGTGACATTCCTGCAGGTCCACCAGCTTGTGCGACCCGGCCTCGCGAAACCCGATACGCGGGCGCCCCGCTACATTCATCGCCAACATGCTCGCACGGCGGCGCGACTGAGGTGGCGAGAGATGAACCGGCGTCATGACGTCAGGCTCAAGCTCTTGGGATTCCGCTGCAAATGCCACACGGTTGCCAACGAACCGCGTCAACGCATCATCATCGACATGTTGCAGCTGGCAGCCGCCGCAGCGTTCAAAATGCTGACATGGTGGGATCTGATAATGCGGGCCGCGAACCAACGAACCGTCGGCTTGCAAAACATCACCTGGCGCAGCGCCGCTCGCGTGGCGGCCATCATAGGTTAGCCCGTCACCCTTTGCGGCGAGACGGATAATTGTTCCGGGTTCGGTTATAGCTTCAGTCATAGCGCGGCGGCGTAGGCGTGCCCGACCGAATGTGCCAGTTCATTCGCAGTAAAAGGTGGACCGCACAGCCGCGCAGCCTCAGCATGCAACCACAATGCCTCGCAAGCCGCACCAAACGGCGGCGCGCCTGTTGCAAGCCGGCTCGCGGTTATTCCCGCAAGCACGTCGCCAGAGCCGGCCACAGACAGCCATGAGGTTGCGGGCGGCGCCACCGCGAGCCGCCCATCCGGAGCGGCAACAAAGCTGTCGGGGCCCTTTGCAATGATGATCATGCCGCTGGCCTTAGCCAATTGCAGCGCCATCTCGCGTTTCAGGCCATCCGGAACCTCGAACGCCTTGCATAAAGCTACAAGCTCGCCCTCATGCGGCGTAGCAATGACAGGTACTGATACTTGTTCCAGCATCTTCGGACCAAGCTGCATAAGGGCGTCCGCGTCGAGGACCATTGGGCAATTTCGCTCGAAGACAGTGTTCAACTTCTCTGTAACACCCAATTCGCGCCCCAACCCCGGACCAACCAACAGCGCATTGAACCGATCATCGCCAAGCGAAAGTGCCCAATCTCGGTCATCAGCCACCAGATCGGGCGGCAAACCGGGATGCAAACTGTCCGAAAGAAGCTTAACATAGCCGGTACCGGAACGCATTGCCGCCAAGGCTGACAGGACCGCTGCGCCCGGCATCGCACCGCCGATTATGCCAAGATAACCGCGAGTGTATTTGTGCGAATCCATGGCAGGTGCAGGGAGTTCGGGTTTGGCGATCAGGAAAGCGGCGTCCTTCACGCCTTCCGCGCCGATGGGCACCAACCTGAGCACACCCATCATGGCCGAGGCTGGCATGGTCCAATGCGCCCATTTCCATGCGCCGAGTGCCAACGTCAGATCGTAACGGGGCAAATCGTGGTTCAATGGGGCGCCAGTATCGGATTCAACGCCGCTCGGCAGATCGATGGCAACGCGGTAATGGTGCGTGTTTGCAAGACTCTGAAAAAGCATCAAAAGTTCCGGCGACAATGCCCGGGTCAGTCCGCTGCCGAACAGGCAGTCGATCAATATGCCGCCAAACCCCCCAGCCCCATCGGCATATTCGCCAGCATATCTTGCGCGAGCGTTCTTTGCCGCATCGGTTGTGGGCGCAATCGGCGCAACTACTAAAACGTCCAATCCAGCTTTTCGCAAATATTCAGCGATAACATAACCATCACCGCCATTGTTCCCAGGGCCGCATAGGATGGTTGCGGAGCGTCCTGAGGCAATCCTGCGGCACCATTCACCTGCGCCCGTGCCTGCGATGTGCATCAAATCGTCAACCGAAGTGCCGCCATTAATGATAGCGTCTTCGGCGCGCCGCATCTGGGCGACTGAAAGTATTTGGCTAGCTGGCGGGTTCATCTGCCCCGTTGCTACCGACCGGTATTCGGTAACGGTCCGTGCCAACTGTTACGAGCACGAAGGTGCCCTTGTCCTGCACTGTCGCCTCGTCTGCGCCATCTGCGGTGACAAGTCCGCCTTGGCCCGCCATCACCTGAAAACGCCGGAAGCCGCCGTCTTCGTGACGCACTATCAACAGGGTCTCATCGCCTTGCTCGATCCGTTCGACAGTGCAGCCATCACTGAAATCGGCGGCGTTATCGATGGCGCAGGCAATATTCTCGGTTCCAGAGGACCCTTTGGCCAGCGGACCCTCTGCCGAACAGGCCGTCAGCAATACGCCAGAAATCCCTAGAAATAATGCCACCGAATGCATTGAATTACTTAACCCTTAACTGCGAAATGTCGCGTACTGCGCCGCGAGCCGCACTCGTGGTCATGGCGGCATAAGCGTACAATGCTTGAGAGATTGCCCTCGGCCGGTCGGCTGCTGGCCTCCACGCCGTGTCGCCCTTGGCGTCCATGGCTGTACGCCGGGCCGCAAGTTTTTTGTCGCTAATGCGCAAGGAGACGGTCCTCTCGGGGATATCAATGTCGATGATGTCACCATCTTCGACGAGGCCAATCGTACCACCCTCTGCTGCCTCGGGTGAGACATGCCCAATTGAAAGGCCCGATGTCCCGCCGGAGAAACGCCCGTCGGTCAGCAACGCGCATGCAGCGCCAAGCCCCTTTGATTTGAGGTAGCTGGTCGGATAAAGCATTTCCTGCATCCCGGGGCCGCCCTTGGGGCCTTCGTAGCGGATTACGACCACATCGCCTGCGACGATTTGTCCGGTTAGGATCGCAGTCACAGTATCGTCCTGGCTTTCGAACACCTTGGCAGGACCGCTAAATTTCAGAATGCTGTCGTCGACACCAGCCGTTTTCACGATGCAACCATCAAGCGCGACATTACCACTTAGGACGGCAAGCCCGCCGTCTTGGCTAAACGCATGTTCTGCGCTGCGGATAACGCCGTTTTCACGGTCGAGGTCAAGCGTTTCCCAGCGGCGATCCTGACTGAAAGCGACCTGTGTCGGCACGCCGCCCGGTGCGGCACTGAAAAACTCATGCACTTTCGGATTACTTGTGCGCGAGATGTCCCAGTCATCCAGCGCATCGGCCAGCGTCGGGCTATGCACAGTTGGCAGCGCGGTGTTCAGCAAGCCGGCCCTGTCCAGCTGACCGAGCAGCGCCATGATCCCGCCAGCGCGGTGCACATCTTCCATATGCACATCATCTTTGGCCGGTGCGACCTTGGAAAGGCACGGAACTTTGCGCGAAAGCCGGTCGATGTCTTCCATCGTAAAATCAACGCTGGCCTCATGAGCAGCAGCGAGTAAATGGAGCACGGTGTTAGTCGATCCGCCCATCGCAATATCGAGCGACATAGCATTTTCGAAGGCCGAGAAGCTGGCGATGGTCCGCGGCAGCACGCTTTCGTCGTCTTCCTCGTAATACCGCTTCGCCAGTGTAACGATCAATCGCCCCGCCCGCAGGAACAAGTTCTTGCGTTCTGCATGGGTTGCCAGCGTCGAGCCATTGCCCGGCAGCGAAAGGCCGAGCGCTTCCGTCAGGCAATTCATCGAATTAGCCGTGAACATTCCTGAGCAAGAGCCGCAAGTCGGGCACGCAGCGCGTTCAATATCATCGACTTCTTCGTCGGTCAGGCTTTCATCAGCGGCGGCGACCATGGCATCGACCAGATCGAGCGCGCGTTCCTTGCCCTTCCAGATGACCTTGCCGGCCTCCATCGGGCCACCCGAGACGAATACGACCGGGATATTGATCCGCATTGCTGCCATCAGCATACCCGGGGTGATTTTGTCGCAATTGGAAATACACACCATCGCATCGGCGCAGTGCGCGTTGACCATATATTCGACGCTGTCTGCAATCAGGTCGCGGCTCGGGAGGGAATAGAGCATCCCGTCATGCCCCATCGCAATACCATCATCGACTGCTATCGTGTTGAATTCTTTAGCAACACCGCCGGCCGCTTCGATCTCGCGAGCGACCAGCTGCCCCAGATCCTTCAAGTGTACATGTCCGGGGACAAACTGTGTAAAGCTGTTCACAACTGCGACGATCGGCTTGCCGAAATCGTCGTCCTTCATCCCCGTCGCCCGCCACAATCCGCGCGCGCCGGCCTGATTGCGGCCATGGGTCGTTGTGCGTGAACGATAGACGGGCATAGATTACTCCGATGGATGCAGTAGTTCGCAGGTCTGCTTTGGCAGTATAGTTACCTTAGCAGAAGGGCCAAGCGAAACAGAATTTCTAATCCGGTGCAGCGCAGGACTTAAATGGCAAGCCAAACGCTACTTGATCGCCTCTGCAACGCGGCCTGCAACATTGGCCACCAGCGCCGCCCAGCGGGCCTGCCCAGCCTCGTCTGAGATAAGGTCCTGACGGATCTCAATCGTCAGATATGCGCGGCCATGCGCTTCCGCATGGCGGTCCATCGTGGCATTGAGCTGCTTGCCCGAATAGGGCTGGTTATCGCCGACGGTCAGACCCTCGGCCTTAAACAGGCTTATGGCATGGCGTGATGCGCGGTCGTCCTGATTGTAGAGCAAAGCGACCTCCCAGGGGCGGTCTTCCTGCTTGCTCTCCAGTTCAGGCGTGAAGCTGTGCATCGCGAGGATGAGTTCCGGCTGTGCTGTGTCTAGCCACGCTGCAAGCGCATCGTGATACGGCCGGTGGAACCGCTCAAGCCTTGCCTCAATATTCGCTCCGATGTTGCCTGCTATTACATGGCCGTCACTGGTACATGGGACGACGGCTTCTTCATGTTCATGCCGGTGGAGATCGCACACGAGGCGGCTGAAGGTCGCGATATGGGCTGCTATGTCGTGCCTACGCGCGAGCCGTCCGGCGACACCCTCAACTCCGATATCGACGGCGATATGGTTGTTCAGCAGCTGCGCGGAGATGCCCAATTCGATGTCGTCGGGCACGGCGCTTGAAGCATGATCACCGATGCAAACGATCCCGCCAATGCGAGGCTCTCCGATCCGGCGGTAGGCGAAGTCACTCATCGTAATGTTCCCTGCATCATCCACCAGTCCGGATGGTCGGAAGTTAGCTTTTCTGCGGCCTCACGCATGACGTCATGACTTCGGTAGAGCGCAAAACAGGTCGCACCGGACCCTGACATTCGGTTTAGAAACGCCGGTGTTTGCGACAATGCTTCGCGCACGCCAGCGATAGGCGCGCACAGGGAAATCGCCGCATCTTGCAAGTCGTTGCGGCCTTGCTCTGCAATGGTGCTGACAGAACCTACAGGCATGGGACCGCGATCCTGACCGTCCCAAGCTTTGAAGACTGGATTAGTCGAAAGCGGAGCGCGCGGGTTCACCAGCAGGACAGGAGTTCCAGCGAGGTCGTTCTCGATCGGCGTGAGTTCAGTTCCCGTACCGCGCCCTATGCAAGCGATGCTCTCAACGCAAGCGGGGACATCAGCACCGAGCTTGGCCGCGCGGTCATGCCAATCATCGGGCAGGCCATAAGCCTCACGAACAAGCCGGAACACCGCACCGGCATCAGCCGACCCCCCGCCAAGACCCGCTGCAACCGGAAGCCGCTTTTCAAGCTCAATCGCCAGCCCGCTAGCACGAGGCAATGCGCCAAGCGCCTGTGATATAATATTACCACATGGATCAGTCAGTTCCGGCGCGAACTCACCAAAGATCTTGAGCTCATCCTGCTCCGATATACGCGCAGAGAGCCGGTCGCCATCATCCACGAAGGCGAACAACGTCTCCACCTCATGATAGCCATCATGGCGCCGCTCACGGACGTGCAGCGCAAGATTGATTTTGGCGTATGCGGTTTCGCGCAAAGCGATCACATATTCGGATAGTTTGGGCCGCCACCGCCCTCGGGCGTGGTCCAGTTGATGTTCTGGTTCGGGTCCTTGATATCGCAGGTTTTGCAGTGAACGCAATTTTGCGAATTGATCACAAATTTCGGCTCAGCGCCCTCCTCCGTCACCCACTCGTAAACACCTGCCGGGCAGTAACGCGCAGATGGTCCGGCGAAGACCATCAGTTCGCTTTCTTTCTGAAGTTCCAAATCGGCAACTTTCAGGTGGTTGGGCTGGTCTTCGGCATGGTTGGTATAGGAAAATGCCACCGATGTAAGCCGGTCGAAGCTCAGAACGCCGTCGGGCTTAGGATAATCAATCGGCTGATACAGATCAGCGCGGCCGGTCATTTCGTAATCGCGGTGATGCTTCATCGTGATCGGCAAGCCAATCTTGAGCGTCCGCATCCACATGTCCGCTCCGCCGAGAATAGTGCCCAGCTCGTTGCCGTATTTCGCAACCGCAGGCTCGGCATTCTTCACCATCTTCAGCTCGTCGGCAATCCAGCTCTCGCGCAGGTTCGCTTCATATTCAGCAACTTCAGTGTGTTCCTTGCCATCAGCAATCTTTGCTGCGAAGCTTTCAGCGGCGAGCATTCCGCTCTTCATCGCCGTGTGACTGCCTTTGATCCGCGGTACGTTTACGAAGCCGGCAGCACAACCGATCAGCGCGCCACCCGGGAAGGCCAGCTTAGGCACACTCTGCCAACCACCTTCATTGATAGCCCGCGCACCATAAGCCACACGCTTGCCGCCTTCGAGCATCTCGGCGATTGCCGGGTGATGCTTCCAGCGCTGGAATTCCTGGAATGGTGAGACGTAGGGGTTCTTATAATCAAGCGCGGTCACGAAACCGAGCGCAACCTGATTACCGGCCTGATGGTAGATGAAGCCGCCGCCCCAGCTATCGCTTTCCGACAGCGGCCAGCCCTGCGTATGCGCGACTTTACCCGGCACGTGTTTCGCAGGATCAATATCCCACAATTCCTTTATGCCGAGGCCGTAAACCTGCGGCTCACAATCGGCCTCAAGGTTGTATTTCGCCTTCATCTGTTTTGTGAGATTACCGCGCGCACCTTCTGCAAACAGTGTGTATTTCGCTTCAATTTCCATGCCGAGCTGGAAGTCACCCTTCTCGCTACCATCGGCGGCGATGCCCATGTCCTGTGTGATCACACCACGCACTGCGCCGGCATCGTTGAACATCACTTCGGCGGCAGGGAAGCCGGGGAACACCATCACGCCAAGCTCTTCCGCCTTCTCGCCCAGCCAGCGGGTGAGATTGCCCAGCGAGCCGGTATAGCAGCCCTTGTTCGACATCAGCGGCGGCAGCATCAGATGCGGCAAATTGTATTTTTTGTTTTTCGACAGCACCCAGTGGAGATTTTCGGTCACTGGCGTTTCGGCCATCGGGCAACCATCTTCGCGCCACGTCGGGATCAGCTCGTCCAAAGCCTTGGGATCAACGACCGCGCCCGAAAGGATGTGCGCGCCGATTTCAGAGCCTTTTTCGAGTACTACGACTTCCAACCCTTCGTTGATTTGCTTGAGGCGGATCGCGGCGGAGAGGCCGGCAACGCCGCCTCCCACGATCACTACGTCGCATGGCATCGATTCGCGTTCGGTCATTCTGGTCTTCCCTGGCCTGATTCCGGCTGTTCAAACTGTTGTTAAAGCTTCGCCAAAAACCTTGATTGCTGCGGCGTTGCAGGTCAAGACCCACAGCAACACAATGGACCAGAACGAGCCCCAAGACTTAGCTGCCCAAATAGCTGGCGCCCTGCACTGGTGGAGGGAAGCAGGCGTCGACAGTGACTTTGCTGACGAGGCGACGAATTGGCTTCCTGACGAGGCCGAGCCGGAAGTACCGGATCAGCAAACCGTAACGGCGACGCCTGACGCAGCGCGCAAGCCGAAAGCAGCCGCACCGGTGGTGATGCTGGGCGGCGACAAGGCAAAATGGCCGGCCGATCTAGCTGCATTTTCCGAGTGGTGGCTTGCAGAACCCACTCTCGATGAAAATGGCACTTTTCCGCGTGTCGCACCGCGCGGGCCTGCAGAATCTGAACTAATGGTGCTGGTTGCAGAGCCTGAGATCGACGACCGTGAGAAGCTTTTGAGCGGACCCCAAGGCCGGATGTTGAGCAATATGCTCGGCGCGATGGGGATCAGTGAAGATGCGGTCTACATTGCAGCCGCCCTTCCGCGGCATACGCCCCTGGCCGATTGGCAACAGCTGGAAGCGTCTGGAATGGGCGCAATTCTGCTGCATCAGATCAATTTGGTCCGTCCGAAACGACTATGTGTGTTCGGGTCTAACGTCCTACCGCTTTTAGGCCACGACAAGGCGCAAACCCCTGCCGATTTACAAGAAATTAACCATGAGTCCGGCAGCGTACTTGCTATGGCCAATCGTGATATTGCCATGCTGCTGCAATCTGCAGGGGCACGGGTGCGGTTCTGGCAGCGCTGGATCCAATGGACGGAACAATAGAATGAACATTCGCCAGATTGCTATTCTGGGTGCTGCAGCACTCGCTATGTCCCTTCCCGCAGCTCCCGCAATGGCCGACAGCGCCGGGTACTTTCGCTCGCGGATAAACAATGGCGCGGCACCGAAGCTGCTGTCCGAAGCTGACCGCGAATATTACCGCGTCATCTTCCGCGCCATCGACCGAGAGGAATGGTCCGAGGTCGAACAACAGCTGAACCGCCGCAGCGGCGGTCCGCTGCATGATGTCGCCAGGGCCGAATTTTACCTCCACGCCAATAGTCCGCGCGTTGAACTGCCTGCAATCGAGGCCTGGATGCAAACTGGCCGTAACCTACCGCAAGCCGAACAGCTCAACAATCTCGCACTTAAACGCGGGGCAACTTCGCTCACCAATCTGCCTCCGGAACGCAGTTTCGTGCGCCAACCCTATGCCACAAAGCGGATCAATCCAAGAGACACTGACGATGGCACAATGCCTTCCAGCATCCGCTCCGCGATCCTTGACCGGATCAAGAACGATGATCCAGATGGCGCGCGACTATTGCTTGATGGTATTGATTCCAGTCTCAGTTCGTCCGCTCGCGCAGAATGGCGCCGCCGCGTCGCGTGGAGCTACTACATCGAGAATAATGACGCGGCTGCCTTGGCCATCGCGCAAACCGTTCGCGAAGGAACCGGTCCGTGGGTGGCCGAAGGTGACTGGGTTGTCGGCCTGTCCGCATGGCGCCTGGGGGATTGCGACCTCGCCGCAGACGGATTTGAGCGCGCCGCTCTGAATTCGACTAATCCTGAATTAACAACTGCTGCCCGCTATTGGGCGAGCCGGTCGCACGTCCGCTGCCGCTTCCCTGAGAAAGCAGCCGAACAATTGCGCGGCGCGGCGCAGTTCGATGAAACGCTATATGGTATGCTCGCCCGCGAACAGTTGGGTCAGGAACTCGCTTCCACCCATTCCGATGCTGACTTCAGCGATGCAGACTGGAAGCGACTCGATGACGAAGAGAATGTTCGCGTAGCTATCGAACTGGCCGAAATTGGCCGCGGCGGCCTTGCCGATGAAGTCCTGCGTCATCAGGCGCGCATCGGCGATCCGGACGATTATGATGCCCTTTCGCGGCTTGCACGTGATCTTGGCCTGCCTTCGACGCAGCTTTGGATGGCGCATAACGCCCCGCGCGGTGCGCAGTCCCAATCAGTGATGCGCTATCCCGCGCCAAAATGGACGCCGGTGAACGGGTGGCAGGTCGATCCTGCCCTCGCCTATGCCCATGCCCTGCAGGAATCGAATTTCCGTGCGGCTGTTGTCAGCCCCGCTGGCGCAAAGGGACTGATGCAGATCATGCCCATCGCCGCGCGCCAACACGCCGCGTCGCTTAATATGGATGCGCGCTATGCCAATCTGACCGATCCCGAAGTCAATCTGGCATTCGGACAAAGCGCGCTGCGGGAATTGCGCGACAGCCGCGCCACCCAGGGGAAGCTGCCGAAGATTATGGCAGCTTATAACGCAGGCCTGACCCCGATCACCCGCTGGGAAACGGAAGTCCGCGATCAAGACGATGCGCTGCTGTACATGGAATCCATCCCCTATTGGGAAACGCGCGGCTATGTCGGCATCGTGATGCGCAATTACTGGATGTATGAGCGGCAGGCTGGCGGCGACAGCCCCACCCGTCGATCACTGGCCGAAGGCGAATGGCCATTATTTCCCGAGGTTACATACGGTGGCGGTTGATCCATCGGTAGGGTTCATTCCTATCAATATCGCGCTGCTGACCGCTTCGGATACGCGCACCGCGGCTGATGACACGTCAGGCGACATACTTGCCGCGCGGATCGAGGGTGCGGGCCATGCGCTGGTTACCCGCAAGATCGTCCGTGAAGACGTACCATCGCTGGTTCGCCAATTGCAGGAATGGATCGACGATCCGCAGGTTGATGCCGTGGTCTGCACCGGCGGAACCGGCCTGACAGGGCGCGACCTGACGCCCAAAGCACTTGATCAGGTCAAAACCAAGGACATCCCGGGTTTTGGCGAGCTGTTCCGCTGGATCAGCTATGAGAAGATCGGCACCAGCACCATCCAGTCCCGCGCCTGCGCTGTACTTGCAGGCGCGACTTACATATTCGCTCTGCCCGGATCGAACGGAGCAGTGAAAGACGGGTGGGACGGTATTCTGGCCGAACAATTGGATAATCGTAATAAGCCCTGCAACTTCGTGGAATTGATGCCGAGATTGCGGGAGAAGTAGTGTGCCGGACCGCAAGCTGAAACGAGACAATAGGCTGGTTGGCAAAGCGATCCGCGCCATCCTCGTACCGGCGATAAAGGACCTTGGTTTTACAGGTAAATATCCGGAATTCCGCCGCGAGCATGGCGGCGAAGTTCATTTCATCAGGATTGCCGCAGCCAAATACGGCGGGTCATTCGGCTATAGCGGCGCGTGGTGTTCTGCTGGAGATTTTGAGCACTGGGATGGCAAAATAATTGCCGCCGATGACGTGGAAATGGCTCACACGCAGTTCGATAATCACGCCAGCGTTCACCAGATGATCGACCTGTGCGGTACTGACGGTTCGCAATTCCGCGGTAGCGTTGGCGATTTCGAATATCGCTACCTCATCGAAGACGAAGCGGCTTGCCGCGAATTGGTTGAAGAAGCCACCGGCTGCCTGCCCGCGCTCGATCATTGGCTCAAGACGCGCGAAGCTGGCGACTGTTTACAAATTGGAGGGGCGAAGATCGGCAGCGCGCAAAACGCTGACCTGGTCTGGCAAATCGCCAGAAACAAGGCCGAGCTTGGGCTTTACTAGCGCTTCTTCAAACCGGAGGCATGAATCCTTGCGACAATGTCATCTAGCTGCCCCTCGCTCAGGGCTTCTTTAGGAACCGCGTGGAACAGCAAGTCGCTGTGATAAAGGAGCAGCAAATCATCGTTCTCTGACCAGCGATGGAAGTCTGTCCATGCGAAGTCGATGCTGCCGCGCTCGCCATTCAAGCGAAAGCGATCATCATCCCAGCTTAGAGTAATTTCGTCACGAAATGATGCAGCCTGCCGGTGATGTTGGCGGACTTTCCAGGGCAGATAGACATATTGCAGCAACACCACCACGATCATCAAAGCGATCAGTGCCGGTATGAGCACTTCATAAATCAACCCACTGCCGCGCGCGGGTATCAGCAAGGCAATTGCAATCACCAACGTAGCAGCGATCAAAAGCCAATATATCGGGATCGGCAGCTTTCGCGCAGAAGCCAGCATGGCAGCGCCAACCGCCTGTCTCTCGGAAATCCTGAATTTAGACGTGCGTTCGGTCATGGACGCTACTCATGTAACACAAATGCAAAGTCTGCGTTAATGGCAGCGGCGTCTGCGCCGCATCAACGGTTTGCTAAACATTTGTGGTCATAAGCGGATGCATGACGAATGCATTGTCACTTCTGGCCGGAATCCTGCTCAAGGTGGGCTTTGGCGTAATCGCACTGAACGAGATCCGTGGTCTCATTCTGGCAGGCCCGGTGCTGTACGGCATTTACCAAAGCGGTGGCACATGGATCGCGATCTATATGGGCGTCTGCTCGCTCGCCGGGATAGCGCTCTCAGTGCTGGTGCCGCTCTATGCAGCGAAGCGGCTGAAGCAATCGAAGTGGTTTGCCAAGAATGCTGAAGCTGTGGCGGCTTAGCTTAGGCTAATTCCCAAGTTTCAGCGCTTCATTACTCGGGTGCCAAGAACACCGCTCCATCGCAGTAACTGCCGTTGGCTTCCCATCTTCCTCCGGCGTCCAAGCATGAATTGATGAGATTTTGCTTCTGCAACCACTATCCCGAAACGAACGCTACTGCCAAGCCGAAACCTACAAGGATCAGGGCGCGCTTCCTCATCACCCAAAAGCCCCGCCAGCCTCGCCCGGCGCAAAGCGCATCAGACGGCTGTCGATCAAGGCCGCGCCGCGATTCACCACGGCTTCCTGATATTCCTTGTCGGTAACCATTTCCAAGAAGCAGCCTGCGTGGGGATAGACCGCGACGAAGGCGTCGTCCCAATGCTTGTCATCAGGCCCAGTAACCATCGATTCCATCTGCCCGCGCCATGCGATTGCGCCTCCTACGCGCTCAAATATCGGGCCGCTGGTTTTGCCATATTCTTCATAGGCCCGGCGGCCGCTCCAGCCCTTGTCACCGTTTTCGTGTCCATCCGGATAATGCGCAAAATCATGATAGCGCAGCAGGTTGAGCATATGGATCGGCGTGTCACGCGGGAGCGACTTGAAGAAGTCGAAGCTCTCGCGGGTCGGGTTGAGGTAGTGGGTCACACTCACGCCTCCAGCTTGTAATCGGAGAACCGCGCGCGCAGATCTTTCTTGCTGATTTTGCCGGTGGCCGTGTGCGGAATGTCATCCACAAACTCGACCGCATCGGGCATCCACCATTTGGCGATTTTTCCGGTCAGAAATTCCTTCACCTCTTCGGCGGAAACATCCTGGCCTTCCTTTTTCACGACGAACAGCACGGGGCGTTCATCCCATTTGGGATGCGGCATTCCGATAGCAGCAGCCTCGGCAATTGCCGGATGCGCAACGGCTTCATTTTCGAGTTCGACCGAGCTGATCCACTCGCCGCCTGATTTGATCACATCCTTCGTCCGGTCGGTCAGTTGCAGCGTGCCGTCGGGATGGATGATGCCGACATCGCCGGTGTCGAACCACTGGTCGGCATCAGTCGCATCTTCCTCGGACTTGAAATAGCGTTTGATGACCCATGGACCGCGAATTTGTAGCGCGCCCGAAACCTTGCCATCACGCGGCAATTCGCTGGTCATATCGTCGAGATCGACAATCCGCAGTTCGACGCCGAACACGGGCCGCCCTTGCATCACGACCACATCGACCTGCTGCTCAAACGTCAGATCCTCCCAATCATGCGTTGGCGCCCCGCAGGTGCCAATGGGGCTAGTTTCCGTCATACCCCAGGCATGCGCGACGCGGGTGCCATTCTTCATCAGCCGCTCGATCATGAAGCGCGGTGCAGCAGAACCGCCGATGATGGCTTGTTTCAGCTGCGGCAGTCCCTCGCCGGTCGCATCGCAATGTTGGAAGATGCCGAGCCAAACGGTTGGCACACCGGCAGAATGCGTGACTTTCTCGCGCTTCATGAGATTGAGCAGCACTTGCGGATCATTCACGGCGGAATAGACAAACTTCACGCCCGCCATCGCGCCTGACCACGGCAGGCCCCAGCTGGCGGCGTGGAACATCGGTACCACCGGCAGCATCACACTTTGGACAGAGAAATCGAAGGCCTGCGGTTGGAGGCCAGCCATAGCGTGCAAGTAAGTCGAGCGGTGTTCGTACAGCACGCCCTTGGGATTACCCGTAGTGCCGCTTGTGTAGCAAAGCATGCAGGGATCACGCTCGTCACCGTCGGCCCATTCGGTGTTGCCATCTTCGGCGCCGATCCAATCTTCGAAGCCCAGCGCGTCGCTGCCCGCTGGCGGATCGTAGCAAATGTAATGCTCGATCGTCGTCCATTTGGATTTCATCTTGTCGATGATCGGCTGGAATGCCGCATCATACAGCATCACCTTATCTTCGGCATGGTTGGCGATATATTCGAACTGGTCTTCGAACAGGCGCGGGTTGATCGTGTGGAGCACGCCGCCAACGCCGACTGCGCCGTACCAACTGACCAAATGGCGCGAATGGTTCATGGCAAGAGTCGCGATGCGGTCGCCCGTGCTGACGCCCAATTTGCGCAGCGCCTGTGTCATCTTCAACGCATCATAGCGAACCTCTGCCCAATTCGTTCGGGTTTCAGTTCCGTCCGCCCAATAGGTCAGGATTTCGCGCGGTCCATGCTCGCGCGCCGCATGGTCGATTATGTTTGTAACTCGCAGCTTATAGTCCTGCATCGCACCTAACATGTCATTCTCTCCAAGTTTCTTTTGAAGACTGGTTGCACTGCCAGCGCGCGCAGGTCAAACCTCCAATCCATGAGCGCACTTCAGGCTTTCAAAACCGTCCTCGTCGACAACCTCGATCTCGCGAAGGATGCCTTGCATATCTATGTCGCTCTGATCGTGTTTTTTGGATGCTGCCTGCTGTTCAAATGGAAGGCGCACCAATGGCGGCCATGGCTCGCGGTTCTGGTTGTTGCCTCAATTGGCGAGGCTTGGGATATTCGCGACAATTGGGTCTATGAAAGGCCCATAATGCTCGCTTGGAGTTTCAAAGATCTTTGGAATACCATGCTGGTGCCGACCATCATCGTGATGCTGGCGCGATACACCCGCGTGTTCCGGAAGCGTTAGGCGACGAGGCGCAAATGCAATCCGGCGCGTTTCGGCTTGAGTTCGACATTGGCGAGACCATCGACTTCGACCAGCTTTTCTGCCAATTCGCCATCTAATTGGAAGTCTTCGCCTAGCAGAACTGTGGCGCTGGTTTTCTCCTCCGTTTTAATCCGCGCCTGAACTTCGCCGCGCCCATCCGCGCCAGTTTCGAGCATCGACGCCAATATATGCAATGCGACTTCGTCCCGAATGTCGAGCGTCAGCTGCATAGATGTACCGCCAGTGACTTCCGACAATGGCCGTGCGCTGCGAATAGTTATGCGTGGTGGTTCATCCGGGCTTGGCGAATCCAGCTCGACATTGATGAGCAGGCAGGTGCCTTCTTTGGCCCAGCGCTGCATCGGTTCGACCAGCGTTTCCTCGAAACATGCCGCGCTAAATTGGCCCGAAGGGTCGGAGAAATCAGCCCGTACAAAGTCCTTGCCGCGGCGCGTCTTACCGCGATTTACGGACTCGACCATAGCAGCCATCACTGCCGCCTGCCTGCCGCCGCCCGGAACACCCGAACCCATGATGTTCGAATAAGACCGAGCGCCATTGGCGGATGCAACGGCCTTGAACTGCGTCACGGGATGCGCCGCGAAATAGAAGCCAAACGTATCGCGTTCATGCGACATCATGTCCGAACGCGACCATTCTTCGGTTTCGACCAGGCGCAAGTCAGGCGCGCTGTGCTCCTCGCCGCCGAACAGACCACCCTGCCCGCTGGTTCGTTCACGGTTCGCCGCTTCCGCAATCGCAATCAGCATATCGGCATTGGCGAACAATGCTGCACGGCTGGGTTCAAGTTCGTCTAGCGCTCCGGCAGATACCAACGATTCGAGCTGGCGGCGGTTCATGGAGCCTTGAGGCAAACGCTCGAACATTTGTTGCAGGTTCTCAAACGGACCATTTGCGTCGCGCTCAGCGGCAATGGCATCCATGGCTTTCTCACCCACATTTCGCAGGCCAGCGAGGCCGTATCTTACCGCGTAACCATCATCGGTTTGCTCAACCGAAAACTCGGCTTTGGAACGATTTATGTCCGGCCCAACCAGTTCAATTCCCGAACGCCGCATATCATCGACGAAGATCGCCAGTTTTTCTGACTGGTGCATTTCGAAGCACATAGCGGCGGCGCAGAATTCGTGCGGGTAATGCGTCTTCAGCCATGCCGTTTGATAGGCAAGCAGAGCGTATGCTGCAGCATGAGATTTGTTGAAGCCATAACCCGCAAACTTGTCGATCAAATCGAACAATTCGTTGGCCTTGCCCTTCTCGATGCCGGAGTTCTCAAGACACCCGTCGACAAAACGCTGACGTTGCGCATCCATTTCGGCCTGAACCTTCTTACCCATCGCGCGGCGCAGCAAGTCTGCATCGCCAAGTGAATATCCTGCGAGTATCTGCGCAGCTTGCATCACCTGTTCCTGGTAGACGAAGATACCGTAAGTTTCGGAAAGAACGCCTTCAAGTTTCGGGTGCGGATATTCGATCGCCACTTCGCCGGACTTGCGCTGGCCGAACAGCGGAATGTTATCCATCGGCCCCGGGCGGTAGAGCGAGACGAGCGCGATAATGTCTTCAAACTTGGACGGCTTCACTGCCGTCAGTGTCCGCCGCATACCTTCGGATTCCAGCTGGAAAACTCCGACCGTGTTGCCCGATTTGAGCAGATCGTAAACCGAGGCATCGTCCCAAGCGAGCGCATCAAGGTCGAGCTCAATCCCGCGTGCCTCGAGCAGGTCGAGCGCCTTGCGCAGTACCGACAGCGTTTTCAGGCCCAAGAAGTCGAACTTTACCAGGCCGCTGCTCTCGACATGCTTCATATCAAACTGCGTTACCGGCATATCCGAACGCGGATCGCGGTAGAGCGGAACGAGCTGAGCCAACGGCCGATCACCGATGACCACACCGGCGGCGTGGGTCGAACTGTTACGCGGCAATCCCTCCAGCTGCATCGCCAGGTCGACAAGACGCTTCACTTCGTCGCTCTCGGTGTATTCCTTCCTGAATTCCGCCGCACCGTTCAGCGCACGCGGCAGGGTCCACGGATCGGTGGGGTGGTTCGGGATCATCTTGCAGAGCCGGTCGACGTGATTGTAGCTCATCTGCAAAATCCGGCCCGTGTCGCGCAATACAGCGCGGGCCTTCAACTTACCGAATGTGATGATCTGCGCGACGTGATCACTACCGTATTTCTGCTGCACATAGCGGATTACTTCGCCGCGCCGCGTTTCGCAGAAATCAATGTCGAAGTCAGGCATCGACACACGTTCCGGGTTCAGGAACCGTTCGAACAGCAGGCCAAGTTTGATGGGGTCAAGGTCGGTAATCGTCAGCGACCATGCAACCAAAGAACCCGCGCCCGAACCACGGCCCGGGCCGACCGGAATTCCATTGTCCTTAGCCCATTTGATGAAATCGGCAACGATCAGGAAATAGCCGGGGAAACCCATTTTAACGATAACATCGACTTCGAATGCAAGCCGGTCATCGTAGATCTTGCGCTCCTCCGCCGACATGTGGCCGTAGGGTTCGAGCCGCTTTTCCAGTCCTTTGCGCGCATCATCACCCAGCGCCTTGGCCTCGCCCTCAAGATCACCTGCAAGGCTTGGAAGAATGGGATCGCGGTAAGGCGGCGCATAGGCACAGCGCTTGGCCACAACCAACGTATTCGCAGTTGCCTCGGGCAGATCGGAGAACAGCTCCTCCATCATCCGCACGGACTTCACAAAAGCCTCGGGATTGGAACGCGGACGCTCCGCCGCGTCGATGTGCGTCGAATTGGCAATACAGAGCATTGCATCATGCGCAGAATGAAAATGCGGATCAGCAAAGTTCGCGGGATTGGTCGCGACCAGTGGTAAGTTCCGCGCATAGGCCAGTGCTATGAGCTCCGCATCTGCGTCGCCCTCCTGCACCTGCCGATGCCGCGCAATTTCGATATATAGCCGCCCAGGAAACAGCTCCTCCAACTTCTC
This sequence comes from Pontixanthobacter sp., assembly GCA_037968495.1. Classification (GTDB taxonomy): domain Bacteria; phylum Pseudomonadota; class Alphaproteobacteria; order Sphingomonadales; family Sphingomonadaceae; genus Aestuarierythrobacter. The sequence goes on from JBBKVP010000067.1 coordinate 136,474, forward strand.
GCAAAGCACTTCGGCTTCGTCTTGCTTGCCGTTCGCCAGCAGCCGCTCGATTGCACCTTCGCGCGCGCCGGTGAGTGCAATCAGGCCGTCCGCGTGACCCTCAAGCGCCGACATCGGGACGTGAGGGTCCAATTCAAGTGGCCGCGCCAAATGGGCTTCGCTGACCAAATGGCACAGGTTCTCGTAACCGGCCTCATCCTGAGCATAGAGCGGTAGATAATCGATCTGCTCGGCGTCGCCATCACGGCAAACCCCCACAAGCGCGCCGATGATGGGCTGAATGCCTTCCGCAATACATGCCGAAGCAAACGCCACCACGCCATAAAGTCCGTTGCGGTCGCATATGGCGATGGCGGGAAAGCCGCGTTCCTTGGCGAGTTTCGCGATAGCCTTCGGATCAATCGCCCCCTCAAGCAATGAGTAGGACGACAAGACGCGTAAAGGGACGAAATCAGCATGAACCATACGGCGAAACTAGGCTATTTACCGCAAGACGGAAGGGGCCAAACCCGCCATATCCACTAAAGCAGTTTCTCGATGTCCCGGCGCATGGATTTTGGTGTGTCTGTCGGCGCGTAACGCTTCACGACATTGCCCTCGCGATCGATCAGGAATTTGGTGAAATTCCATTTGATGCGCCGCGATCCCATCAGGCCGGGGGCTTCTTTCTTCAACCAGTCGAACAGCGGGTCCGCATCGGCGCCGTTGACGTCAACTTTCTCCATCAGCGGGAATGTGACGTCATATTTGAGACTGCAGAAATTGGCGATTTCTTCGGCATTGCCCGGTTCCTGCGCGCCAAACTGGTTGCAGGGAAATGCGATGACTTCGAAGCCCTTGTCGCCCAACTCGCGGTGGAGTACCTCCAGCCCTTCATATTGCGGGGTAAAGCCGCATTGGCTAGCCGTGTTGACAACCAGCAGCACCTGACCCTTCTTCTTGGAAAGGTCGAGCGTAGTGCCATCAGGCATCTTGGCATTGAAATCGGCAATGGTGGTCATGTAGGTTCCTTCGAGCTATCGGCGACCCTTAGCACAATGCGCGTCATGCGCCTACGTCAGCACGCCTTCGTGCAAGCGGACCACGCGGTCCATTTTCGCAGCTAGCCGTTCGTTATGCGTCGCCACGAGAGCGGCACTGCCCTCGCCCCGGACAAGTCGGAGGAACTCTTCAAGCACGCGGTCGGCTGTAAGTTCATCGAGGTTGCCTGTCGGTTCATCTGCCAGCACCAGCTCGGGATGGTTCGCCAGAGCACGAGCCACGGCAACGCGCTGCTGCTCGCCGCCAGATAGCTGGCTGGGCCTGTGGGTCAGGCGCTTGCCCAGTCCCAGACCTGTGAGCAATTCATCCGCCCGGACTTCCGCATCAGCGCGCGAAACATGCGACACCATTTGCGGCAGGATGACATTTTCCTGCGCGTTGAAGTCAGGCAGCAGATGGTGGAATTGATACACAAAACCAAGATGGTCGCGCCTCAATCGGCTGCGGTCGTCGCCTGAAAGCCCGCTGGCGTCCGTTCCAGCAATCTCGATCGTGCCGCCAAATCCACCCTCGAGCAGACCGACAGCCTGCAGCAAGGTGGATTTACCGGACCCGGAAGGTCCGACCAGCGCAACAATTTCGCCCGGACGAATCTCGAGATCAACGCCGCGCAGCACGTCAATACGCACCCCGCCTTGCTCGAAGCTGCGCGTCAATTTGGTGAGGCGGACGACTGGCTCACTCATAACGAAGCACCTGAACTGGATCGGTGTTGGCTGCCTTCAGCGCAGGATAGAGCGTCGCAAGGAAGCTGAGGCCCATCGCGAGTACGCAAATGCCGATGACTTCGGCGGGGTCGGTCTTGGCAGGTAGTTCGGACAGGAACCGGATCGATGGATCCCATATGTTTTGCCCCGTCACAAACTGAATGCCCATTACGATATTCTGACGGAAGAAAAGAACAACGAAGCCGAGCACCAAGCCGCTCAAAGTGCCGATTGCGCCCACCATCACGCCGGTGGTGACGAAAATCTTGAGCAAACTGCGCCGCGTCGCGCCCATCGTTCGCATAATGGCAATGTCCCGCGTTTTCGCGCGCACCAGCATCACCAGCGATGACAGGATGTTGAACGCCGCAACCAGCACGATCATCGACAGAGCGAAGAACATCGCCACACGCTCGACTTCCAGTGCTTCAAATAGGCTGGAATTGATGGTCTTCCAATCATTGACCACCGCCTTGCCTGCGAGCTTTTCCTGCAAGGGTTCGAGGATCTCACCGACATCGTCAGGATCGGTCGTCTTCACCTCAATCATACCGATAGTGTCACCGATCAGCATAAGAGTTTGAGCGTCGGCTATCGGCATGACCACGAAGGCCTGATCATAGTCATATATGCCGGTCTCGAACAACGCCGAAACTTCATAGCCGATCTGACGCGGGACAGTGCCAAACGGTGTTGCGCGCCCTTGCGGGTTAATGATCGTAATCGTGTCACCGATCCGTGCACCGAGATTTTCCGCGAGACGCGCACCGATGGCGACTTTGCTCGCACCAGCATTCAGCTCGTTCATCCGCCCAAGCAGCACTTTATCTTCGAGCTTGTCGATATCTGCCTGCGTATTGCCGCGCACCAATATCGCCTCGACCCGGCCATTGAAGCTAGCGAGCAAGGGCTGTTCAATTAGCGGTGAAGCGCTGACGACGCCGGGCGTCTCGCGGACATCCTCCAGCACGTTCTGCCAATCATCGAGCCGCCCGCCATATGCCTGGATAATAGCATGGCCATTCAGCCCCACGATCTTATCCAACAATTCGGCGCGAAACCCGTTCATCACGCTCATCACCACAATCAGCAACGCCACGCTGAGCATAACGACGCCTATCGATATGCCAGCGACCAAAGCGATAAAGGCTTCGCCCTTGCCCGGCATCATATACCGTTTGGCGATTGTCCATTCGAAGGGGGAGAGGATCAAGGTAAGTAGCTTCGCTTTGTCATATGTACGCGCGGGCTTAGTCGGGCCAATGTGAAGGCGCAATGAAATTGCTCGTCCCGCCGCATTTCTCTCTGGGTCGCATTTCTCGTCGAAAGCCCAATCAATTCGGGATCATTGGCCTTGTAATGAATCGGTAACACCGCCATTGAGCCATCAGGTCAAACTGGCTGGCGGCGGACCAATATGAACCTCACTAATCCATTACTTGATTTGCACGGCGATAAGCTGCGTGAAGAATGCGGCGTTTTCGGCGCGATCAATGCCAATGACGCCTCGGCGCTCACGGCTTTGGGTCTGCATGCCTTGCAGCATCGCGGGCAGGAAGCTGCCGGCATAACCAGTTATGATGGTGAAGAATTCCACACGCTGCGCGGTACGGGTCACGTTGCGGAAAACTTCTCCACCAGCGAAGCGCTTGGCGTTCTGCCAGGCAATATGGCTGCTGGTCATGTCCGCTATTCCACCACCGGCGGCGCGGGTCTGCGTAACGTGCAGCCGCTCTATGCCGATCTCGCTGCGGGCGGGTTCGCCATTGCACATAATGGCAATATCTCGAACGCCCAGACGCTGCGGACCGATCTTGTCCGGCGCGGGGCGATCTTCCAGTCGACTTCCGACACCGAAGTCATCATCCACCTTGTCGCGACTAGCCGCTATCCGACTTTACTCGACCGTTTCGTCGATGCATTGCGGATGGTCGAAGGTGCCTACTCTCTGGTCTGCATGACCAAAGAAGGCATGATTGGCTGCCGCGATCCGCTGGGTATACGTCCGCTCGTTATAGGCCGGATCGGCAAGACGGTTATTTTCGCCAGTGAAACAGTGGCCTTGGATGTTGTCGGCGCAAAATTCGAACGCCAGGTTGATCCGGGCGAGCTTATCCAGGTCGATCATGAGGGCAAGATTTCCTCGCACCGTCCATTCGGCGATCACAAATCGCGCCCCTGCATCTTTGAACATGTGTATTTCAGCCGCCCTGATTCGATCTTTGACGGCCGCTCGGTTTACGAAGCGCGAAAGGCCATCGGGATGCAGCTAGCTATCGAAAACCATGTCGATTGCGATCTTGTGGTGCCCGTTCCCGATAGCGGCGTTCCAGCGGCAATCGGCTATGCCCAGCAATCGGGCGTGCCGTTTGAATTGGGCATTATCCGCTCGCACTATGTGGGCCGCACATTCATCCAGCCATCGGACAGCGCGCGCCAATCCAGCGTAAAGCGCAAGCACAATGCCAATCGCGGCTTGGTCGAAGGCAAACGGATCGTCCTGATCGACGATTCTATCGTGCGCGGCACAACCAGCATGAAAATTGTCGAAATGATGCGCGAGGCGGGGGCAACCGAAGTCCACTTCCGCGTCGCCAGTCCGCCCACGGCACATAGCTGCTTCTACGGCGTCGACACGCCGGAACGCTCAAAGTTGCTCGCAGCACGAATGGAATTGGAGCCGATGCGTGAATTCATCCGCGCAGACAGCCTCGCCTTCGTATCAATCGATGGACTTTACCGCGCCGTAAGCGGCGTTGAGCGTGACGACGATCAGCCGAAATATTGCGACGCCTGCTTCACCGGCGAATATCCAACCTCGCTGACCGATCACGACGGCGGAGAGAAGCCCGCGCAGTTACCATTCCCAGTTAACAAAGTCGCATAATGACCGATAATTCAGACACAAAGCCGCTCGACGGCCAGCTCGCACTCGTCACAGGCGCAAGCCGCGGCATTGGCGCCGCGACTGCAATCGCCTTGGCGTCCGCTGGCGCACATGTTGTTCTGACAGGCCGCGATGTTCGCGCACTGGAGGCAGTGGAGGATGAAATCCACGCATTCGGCGGCAATTCGACGATTGCACCGCTCGATCTTGCCGAGGAAGACGGAATTGCCCGGCTCGCCGCTGCCATTTCCGGACGCTGGGATACGCTCGACATTTTGGTGATTGCTGCCGCAGTCCTTCCGCCCCTCACCCCGGTCACGCAGATAAGCTCGAAGAGCTTCGGTCAGGCGCTGACGGTAAATGTCCTCGCGACACAGGCGTTACTCGCCGCGTTCGATCCGATGCTGAAACGCAGCAAGAACGGCCGCGTAATCGGCATTACCAGCAGCGTGGGTGCACAACCCCGCGCATATTGGGCGGCCTATGGATCAACCAAGGCTGCTTTCGAGGGATTGCTCGATAGTTATGGGCAGGAAGTACAGAATATCTCAAACCTGCGCGTTGCCATTCTTGATCCCGGTGCCACACGCACCGCCATGCGCGCAAAGGCGTATCCGGGCGAAGACCCCGCTACGGTCAAGGAACCATCTGTTGTTGCTGATAAAATCGTCGCTCTGGTGCAGCAAGGTTTCGCGACAGGACACCGCGAACTGGTCGGCTGACCGTGATGGTTAATTTCGCGTAACCCTGCATTTCAAGAAAGTGGCAACCGCGAGCCTTCAACGTGCGGGTAGCACATCGGGAAATACCCCTGAAACGCTGTTGAGGATGGATGAAATGGTTTCCGTTACCAAAGACCGTTACGCAATTGCAGCCCAGGAAGATCGTTGCGGCGAGCGCACGAAACTGTCGATCCCTGCCCAATTGCGCGCCTCCGGTGGCCGCGGTTTTCAAACGGTCATCCACGATCTGTCAATTTCAGGCTATTCGGGATCGGCAATCAACCGCTTGCATCAAGGCACTATGTGCTGGCTGACTTTGCCGGGGCTGGAATCGCTTCAGGGCGAAGTTGTCTGGTGGGATAATTGCATGGTTGGCGTAGCGTTCACGGAACTGCTCAGCCCGATTGTCCATGACAATATCCTCGCTCGTTATCACGGCGCTGCCTATTGATTCTATTGAAACTCGCCGCGCTCTAGGGTGCGTTTGCGATTTCCACCACAAGCGCTTCCCATTTACGCCGGTTCGTCTGGTTGGATGCTGTCTGCCAGTTGCCGACCGCCGCTGCGACCAGCTTCTTGTTTGGGACAATTGTGATGGCTTGCCCAAAAATGCCCTGCGCGCCGAAATTATCGCCGGGATATGTCCACCACTGATAGCCATAACCATAGCCGCTATCGCCAAACTTCACCTGATCATCACCAGCCTTGGCAAACCAGCCCTCCAGCACGATATCGCCGCCGCCATCAAGCGCGAATTGGCCCATGCGCGCATAGTCGGCGAGGCGTAGCGAAAGACAGCAGCCACCGATGTTTCGGCCCGATGGCTCCGTCATCCAGAACATATCGCCTGCAAACCCGGCAGGATCGACGATCTTGGATTTCGAATACTCAGCCAGGCTCATGCCGACCGCGCGCTCAACGATAACGCCCAGCAGGTTGGTTTCGCCAGTTTTGTAAACAAAGTCCGTGCCCGGTTCGGATTCTCGCTTCAGCTGCTTAAGCTGATTGACGATCGCATCCTCACCCGGCTTCGCAGTGTAAACAAACTCACTCATTCTCGCGACGTCGCTTTGCGGATCGGCATAGCTTTCATTCCACGCCGCGCCCGAAGTCATGGTGGCGATCTGCTCGACGGTCACGCCGTCATAAGCACTGCCAGCCAGCTCAGGCACATATTTGACAACATTGTCCTGCAAGCTGCCGATTTTGCGGTCCTTGACCGCTGCACCCAGCAGTGTGGAGGTGAAGCTCTTCGCGACGGAGAAGCTGGTCCAGCGCTGATCCTTGCCGAAGCCAAGACCGTAGGCGGAGTGGCGCAATTTGCCGTCTTCGATAATCATGACGCCAGCGGAATTGGTTTTCTTGATGAAGTCGGCGACTTTCTGCTGCAAATCAGCGCTCAGCGGCACGCCCTCCCCGAACTGTCGGACATTGGCGGCAGCCGGCACTTCATGTCCAGCAAACCACTCTTCCATCACGCGGAAGCGGGCCGAGCGCTGCTCATCATTCCAGAACAATACTTGAAGATCTGCCGGCGCGCGCTCGGTTGCAGGCTGGGTCAAAACGACGGCATCATCAGGCAGGCGCTCGGCAGCGCCCGATGGCCGGTCAGTCGTTGCAACAGACGCGCAGCTGGCAAGCAATGCACAGGCAAAAACGGCAGACAGGGACTTCTTCATGAGGTCATTCCTTGATCAGGGTCACTTGATGGACATCGATTCCGCCGCCGCGAAACCCGCCCTCACAATATGTCAGATAATACCGCCAGAGGCGGATGAACTTCTCATCGAAACCTGCGGGCAAGCGGCCTTCGTCCACCGCACGTTCGAACTTCTCGCGCCAGATGCGGAGAGTTTCGGCGTAGTGGATCCCGAAATCGGTCTGGTCGGCCCAGCGTAGACCACGTTCCTCCGCCAATGCGCGAAATTCCGAGTTGCGGATCAGCAAGCCGCCCGGGAATACATAGGCTTGAATAAAGTCGGCGCTCGATGCGTAAGCATCGAACAGATCATGGCGGAAGGAAATATGCTGGATCGCCGCGCGCCCTCCCGGTTTCAGGCAGCGCGCGATTGTATCCATGAAAGTTGGCCAATATTCGCGGCCCAGTGCCTCGACCATTTCGCTGCTGGCGATGGCATCGAACTGACCGGTGACATCGCGGTAATCTTGCTTGCGGTAATCGATGGCTCCGGCGCCGGAGGCCCTATGGTCGCGCGCAAAGGCCAGTTGTTCATCGGACAGGCTGATCGCTGTAACATCGGCGCCGTAATCATCCGCCAGATGCGCAGCCAAAGTGCCCCACCCGCAGCCGATTTCGAGCACCTTATTGCCCGTCTTGATTTGCAAGCGGTCGGCCAACGCTTCGATCTTGGCTAGCTGCGAAGCATCGAGACTGATCTTTTCATCCGCGAAAATCCCGCTGGAATAGACCATCGTCTCACCGAGCCACTCGCCGTAAAAGTCGTTTCCGAGGTCATAATGCGCGTTGATATTGCGTTCGGAGCCGGAATGCGTGTTGCGGTTAAGCCAATGAGCGAAGCGCATTCCCGCCCGCCAGAAACCCTTTGCGCGGCCAGCATCACCCAGCGAGGCGGCATTGGCGTTGAAAACAGCGAACACAGAAACAAGGTCCGGTGTTTCCCATTCGCCCGCTTCCCACGCCTGAAACCAGCCCACCGACCCCGCAGTCGCAAGCCGCAGCAGCCCGCGCCAATCATTCAGTGTTATCTCCGCATCGAAGCCCGGCGCACGTCCGCCCAGCAGCCGCGTTTCCCCATTGGGCAAATGACCAAGGATCGAGCCTGTCTCCAGTCCCGCATCAATCCGGTCGAGCAATTTATGAAATCCGGGTGCCAAAGCGCGGGCGATCAGGCCCGGCGCAAAATGAAACTTGCGCCCGCCTTCGATGAGCCCACCGCCCCTGCTTACTCCCTGTGCGGTCATGGGATATCTATGCAGATTGCCGTGCGGCGGGGCAAGTATGTCAGTCCGACTTGTCCTTGATTGCGCGATATGCCGACAGCGCCCGTTCGCGGCCTTCCCGATGGCCGATTACCTGTTCGGGATAGTCCGCAGGCCGGAACATCGGACCGGGATCGTGAATTTCTGCATCAGGCAGATCGACAAGCTCAGGCACCCATTCGCGGATGTAACTGGCGGCGTCGAATTTCTCGGACTGGCTGAGCGGCGCCATGATCCGCACGAACATATTGCTGTCGACGCCAGTGCCTGCGCTCCATTGCCAGTTTACGCCATTGCTGCCGTAATCAGCATCGACCAGCGTGTCCCAGAACCAGCGCTCGCCGTGCGTCCAATCGATCAAAAGATGTTTGATGAGGAAGCTGGCGGTAATCATCCGAACGCGGTTGTGCATCCACCCTGTCGCCCAAAGTTGGCGCATTCCCGCATCGACGATGGGATAGCCGGTTTGGCCCGCCTGCCATGCTTTCAAGTCGCTTTTAACTTCATCATCGCCCGGATCACGCCAGAGCTCCGGGCCATAGCCGTCTCGGTATGGCTTCACCGGATAATCAGGGAACTGGCTGATCACATTCTGGGCGTAATCACGCCAGATTAGCTCCTTGCCAAAGATATACCAGCCGTTGCCCCGTCTGCCCTTCAATGCGTGCCATATTTGGACCGGCGAAATCTCCCCGAAATGGAGGTGCGGGGACAGCCGGGATGATCCATCTTTGGACGGCAGGTTTCGTCCGTCGGCATAGTCCGAAACATCTTCCTCCCATTCGGCGAGCCGTTCATGCGCCGCAGCTTCGCCGACTAGCCAGAAGTCACGCATGCCCCCTGCCCAATCAGGCTTGCTGGGAAGCAGCTTCCAATTCGCCAACTCGTCGCTGTCCGGCCATGTATCAGGATGAGAAATCGTCTCGGGCTCTGGCAAAGCATCGCGCGGCGGCATCTGCTCTAGCGTCGCCTTAGAAAACGGCGTGTAGATTTTATATGGCGTGCCCGATCCGGTCTGCACCGCCCCGACCGGCAAAAGATAATTGCCATCGTGAAGTTCTAAATCGACCTGTTTCGCAAGCGCCGCCTGAGCATTCCGCCACCACGGCTCGTAATGGCGAACCGCATGGACAGGTGCGCCGCCGAGCTCCTGCGAAATCTGCGCAAGCTCCTCCACCGCATCACCGCGCCGCAGAATGATTTTGGAATTATGCTTACCCAGATCACGCCCGAGCGATTCCAGCGAATGATGCAGCCACCAGCGCGAGGCGCCGCCATAGGCATGATGCTTGGCCGCATCATCGTCGAGCACATAGACCGGCACAACTGGTCCGGCTTGTGCAGCAGCATAAAGCGCAGGGTGATCCGCCATGCGAAGATCGCGCCGAAGCCAGACGATTTGCGGTGTGGTCATGAAATCCCCTTTGTCAGTGGGGTAACGGGAATACTACTCCGCCAGTTCCACACATTTCATATTTGGAAGTGCGACAGTGAAGCGGTCGCGAGCGAGCGGGTCGTAGAAACGGGCGTCACGCAACAGGACGGAGCCGTCTTCGGCGCGTTCTGCGAAAGGCGTGCGGGACCAAAATAGAAATGCTTCAGCCTGTGATCCTGCCAAAGCTAACTCGGCCTTTGTAGGCCAATTGCATTGCGTTGTGGAAATCGGAGTCAGGTTCTTTTCTAGAAGCACCATTTCAGAAGGTATCTGAGACCACTCTCTCGGATAGTCCGATATTATTTCTCGCTGCCACGGGATAAACGGCACAGGGGAAGCAATAATTGTGAACTCGCAAGCAACAACACCCTCGGCGCATTCAAGGGTAGGCATCGTTTGCGACAAGCGATCAACGCCGTTGACCGACCAAACCCCATTCAAACCAATATACGCCAAGCTCGCAGCAATCGCGATCCGCGCAGGCTTCCGCCAATTAGCCCCCTTCTTCTCCCGCCGCAGCGAGAACCATGTTGCAAACCCCATGCCGAGCCACAGCCAGATATCGATAATGAACAGCGTATCGCCGTAGAACCACTGGCTGGAGAACGGCTCGAGCAACCGGATTCCATAGACATTCAGCCAGTCGAGCGCTGGATGGGTCAGACAACCGATAAAACTTAGCGCGAACAGCCATCCGAAATGCACCGGCAGCCTGCGCTCCGGCCTTTTACCGCGCTTGGCTTGCCAACGGTCGAAACCGTAGAGCAAGCCCGCCAACATCAGCGGCAATAGCACCAGCGCAGGTGGCCCATGCGTAATGCCGCGCCGGAAGCCCAGATGCTCGACACCGTCAAGCCAGAAGAAACACGCCGCGTCCACGTCCGGCAAATTCGCACCGATAATCAGCGCGGGCATGGCCAGCCCAGTCTTGCGCTTCAACCCGGCCTGACCAAGCAATGCGCCGACTAGCGAGTGGGTTAGATTATCCAAACGCCTTGCCTATCAATCGGTCGGATGCCCCTCATCCGCTTCCACGGTCCAGGTCTGCCCCTTGGCGAGCAGCTTTGCCAGATTGGCTTCCTTGCCTGCAGAGGACTTGGCGCGTTCTTCGATTACGGCGATTTCAAAGGTCTCGCGCGGATCGTCGTACAGGACGCCCAGCGCCATAGGGAATGGGCCAAACGGCATTTCGATCAGCATATGGCAGACCGAACGGTTGGTAGCATCGTGAACGAGCACGCCCGCCGCTTCCCAATCGCCGTCAACCACTTCGACAACCTTAAGCGCAAGCGCATCGCGGTCGAGCGCAATGCCTTTGTCCATACCGGTCTTCGGATCACCGAACAACATGGGTTCTCCATGTTCCAGCCATAGCTGGCGATCACCCGCACCCTTGGGCGCGGCGAAGTCGTTGAACACGTCCTTGTTGTACACGATGCAGTTCTGGAAAATCTCGATGAAAGCCGCGCCCTGATGAGCGTGCGACGCCTTCAGGACGTCAGGCAGGTTCTTCGATACATCAAAGCCGCGACCGATAAAGCGCGCGCCAGCACCCAGCGCAAAGGCGCAAGGGTTCACCGGCCGGTCATAGGAGCCAATCGGCGTAGACGGGCTCTTCGTCCCGACCCGGCTGGTGGGCGATGACTGTCCCTTGGTTAGGCCGTAAATCTCATTGTTGAACAGCATGATCTGCATGTTCACGTTGCGGCGCAGCACATGCATCATATGATTGCCGCCGATGGAAAGCCCGTCGCCGTCACCCGTGACCAGCCAGACATCGAGGTCGGGATTGGCGAGCTTCACACCCGTCGCGACCGCAGGCGCGCGGCCGTGGATCGTGTGGAAGCCATATGTTTCCATATAATAAGGGAAGCGGCTGGAGCAGCCAATGCCGCTGATAAACACAGTTTTGGACGGATCACAGCCAAGCTGCGGCAATGTGCGCTGCACGGCCTTGAGGATAGCGTAATCGCCGCAGCCGGGGCACCAACGAACCTCTTGATCGGTTTCCCAATCCTTCAGCGTGGTTTCGATTTTAACTGGTGCGTTCATGCGTCCAACTCCGGGCTGGGTAATTGCGTTTCATTCACTTCAACCTGACCGCCTTCATTGCCAGGCACCCCATCAAAGAACTTACCGATGGCTTCTTCAAGCTCGGCGATTGCGAAAGGCTGCCCGCTGGTTTTGGTCAGCGGCTGTGCGTCCACTAGGAACTGGTCGCGCAGCACGGTTTTGAACTGGCCGGTATTCATTTCAGGCACCAGCACATGGTCATAACTATGCAGCAGCTCGCCAAGGTTCTTCGGCAGCGGCCAGATGTGGCGCACATGGATATGGCTAACGTCGAGGCCCTTGTTCCGGGCATTATCGACTGCGCGCCGGATAGGGCCGAAGGTACTGCCCCAGCCCACGACTGCAAGCTTGCCGGATGTTTCGCCGAGCGAGACCCCCTGATCGGGCACGTCCACGCCCAACACTTTATTCACACGGGCGTTGGTCATCGTCTGGTGGTTGTCAGGTGCGTAATCGATGTGGCCAGTGTCGACCTGCTTCTCGATCCCGCCGATGCGGTGCATTAGATCGGGTGTGCCGGGCTTGATCCACGGGCGAGCGCCCTTGGCATCGCGTTTATACGGCAGCAGCTCTTCGTCCGCGCCCTTGCCTTCCATGAACTTCGCCGGAAACGGCTTAAAGGTCGAAGGATCGGGCACAGGCCAAGGCTCTGACGCATTGGCGATGTAGCCATCCGTAAGCAGCATAACAGGCGTCATATATTGCGTGGCAATTCGGCATGCCTCGATCGCGCATTCAAACGCATCGCCCGGGCTGCTGCAGGATACGACCGGCATCGGCGCATCGCCGTTGCGGCCATAGACGGCTTGATACAGATCGCTTTGCTCGGTCTTGGTCGGCAAGCCCGTAGAAGGCCCGCCGCGCTGGCTGTTGACGATAACCAGCGGAAGTTCGGTCATGATCGCAAGGCCCATTGCCTCAGTCTTCAGCGCAATGCCGGGTCCCGACGATGAAGTGACGCCCAACTGTCCTGCATAAGACGCACCGATGGCAGCACAGATCGCGGCGATCTCGTCTTCTGCCTGGAAGGTCGTGACGCCAAATTCCTTGAGCCGCGCAAGATGGTGCAGGATCGCCGAAGCTGGGGTGATCGGGTAACCGCCGAAGAACATCGGCAATTCGGCAAGCTGTGCGCCTGCGACGAGGCCAAGCGAAATCGCCTCTGCCCCGTTGATCGTGCGGTACAGACCCGGCTTGCTTGCAACAGGGTCGACATGAACCTGCTTCAGCGGCCCCGTAAGCTCGGCGGTTTCGCCATATGCATGGCCCGCATTCAGTGCGGCGATGTTGGCGTCGGCAATGTCGGGTTTATTCTTGAACTTCGATTTCAGCCATTCTTCGATCGGCGCGCGGTCGCGGTCGAACATCCACAGCGCGAGGCCAAGAGTCCACATATTTTTGGAGCGCAGCGCGTCTTTATTGCCGAGGCCAAACGGCTTCACCGCTTCGATAGTCAGCGCGGAGATATCGAAGGCCAGCACTTCCCATTTGGCGAGTGTGTCATCGTCAAGCGGGCTGACGTCGTATCTCGCTTTATCGAGATTACGCTTCGTGAATTCGCCGGTGTCGATGATAACCAGACCACCGGGCTTCAGCGCATCGAGGTTCACCTTCAGCGCCGCGGGATTCATCGCGACCAGCACGTCAGGCGCGTCGCCAGCGGTGTTGATTTCGCGGCTGCCGAAATTGATCTGGAAAGCCGAGACGCCAAACAACGTGCCTTGCGGCGCGCGAATCTCTGCCGGAAAGTCGGGGAATGTCGCAAGGTCATTGCCCGCCAGCGCGGTAGAGAGCGTGAATTGCCCGCCGGTCAGTTGCATCCCGTCACCGCTATCGCCGGCAAAGCGCACCACTACTGCTTCGGGTGCCAAGTCTGTCGCCGGTTTGTCAGCCGTTTGAGTCGCCATTCATCAACCTCGTTTGCTCGCCCGAAATGATCTTCGGACGCGATAACACATATTGCGAAGGTGCCTATGGGCGTTACCTCTCTCCCGCAAACAAGTTTTTCTCCGCTACGCACAAAAAGTCGAGTGGAAAAGCGCACGCGCTCCGCCTAGGCAGTTGGAAACAAATAATGTGCCGAGGAACTTTATGACGGATCAAACGCATTTTACGCGGCCGGAAGTGCGCGCGTTTCTCGATATGTTGGCAGCCATGAACGGCCCGCCAATTACCGAGATGTCGCTGGAGGAAGCGCGGATGGGCTATATGGCGCTGCACGCCATGGCTGACCGCCCTGCCCGCGAACTGGCTGTAATCAAAGACGTAACCTGCCCCGGCCCTGCTGGCGATATTCCGCTTCGGATATATGATGCGCGCGAAAGCCGCGAGGCTGGTCCGGTGGTCATGTTCTATCACGGCGGCGGTTTCGTGATTGGCGATCTCGACACGCATCACAATCTTTGCACCGAATTGGCGGCAGAATTGGATTTGCCGGTGGTGGCCGTGCACTACCGGCTCGCACCCGAACACCCCTATCCAGCAGCGGTGGACGATTCCGAAGCCGCGACTCGATGGGTTGCTTCAAGTCCTTCCGAACTGGGCAGCAAATGCACGGGTCTGATAACTTGCGGTGACAGCGCTGGCGGCAATCTGGCGATTGTCATTCCACAAGCCTTGGCCGCGCAGCCTGCCGATGTGCCGGTTCTGGTTCAGGTGCCAATCTACCCACTCGCCAGTGATGTATCGGATACGCAAAGTTTCAAGGACTTCGACGACGGATATGTGCTCACTGCCGTAACAGTCAATTTCTTCGACATATCCTATGCCGGGGACAAGAATGATGCCCGCACATTCCCGATTCTGGGCGTGCTGGCCGGTTCGCCGCCGACGGTGCTCGCCACCGCAAGTTTGGACCCAATCCGCGATTCTGGGCGTGAATATGCCGCGGCGCTAAAAGAAAACGGCGTCGATGTGACCTATCTCGAAATGGAGGGGATCACGCATAGTTTTCTGAATTTACGCCAAGCCTTGCCCAGCGCGCAGGAAGATACGATGGCAGTTATCGCTGCAACTAAAGCGATGTTGGAGAAACATTCGTGAAGCCTACCGAATATCGCCCCTGTGTGGGCGTAATGCTGGTCAACACTAATGGTCATGCCTTTGTCGGCCAGCGGATCGACAACCGCGAAGGCGACTTCTGGCAAATGCCCCAGGGCGGCGTCGATAAGGGCGAGAACCTTGTGGCTGCTGCCTTGCGCGAGTTAGCCGAGGAAACCGGCGTTTCCGCCGATATGGTGACGATCCTCCAACAAACAGCAGAACCGATCCGCTATGACTTGCCCGATGAACTAATCGGCAAATTATGGAAGGGCAAATATCGCGGGCAGGAGCAGGTCTGGTTCCTGATGCGCTTCAACGGCAGCGACGACGATGTCGACCTAACGGCGCATGATCCGGCGGAGTTTTGCGAGTTCAAATGGGTTGCGCCCTCTGCGCTGGAGGACTTGATCGTTCCATTTAAGAAACGCGTTTACCGCTCTGTAGTAGAAGAATTTGGCGCGCTGATCTGAGCGAGTGGTCAGATTGCGAAGGCGACCGCATCTCGGTCGTCGATTTTTCGGGCCGATTTGTAAGAGGGAAGAGCCTCGACGCGTTTGAACCAAGCCATTGCATTGGGATGCGCCTCCCCCAACTCTTCGCGATCGCGGAGAGATTCCATCGGGTAGCTCATCGTAATGTCGGCGGCCGTAACTTCGTCGCCACCAAACCACGGTGCTGCACCAAGATCGCTCTCGATCTTCGCCAACATTATGGCATTCCGAGGTCCAGTGAACGCCTTGCGCGCCTGTCCGAAGACAGCGCTAAGCAACTTGCTGATTGGCCATGGGCTGCGGCTTTCCAGAACTCGCATAATCATCTCGATGCCGCCAATCGACATCAGCGAACCCTGAGAGGCGTGAAACCAGAACAGATGCCTGGCCCGGTGACGATCATCAGCAACTGGCCTTAGCGAACTGCCGGGATGCTGATCCAAGATATAGTCAATAATCGCATTGCTCTCTGCAAGCGCCAGATCGCCATCGGTAATTACGGGCGCGGTGCCTAGCGGAGAAATTGCTTTGTAGTCCGCTGGAGCCAAATTGCTTTCGGGGTCGCGATTGTAGAGCTTCAGGTCATATTTTGCGCCAATTTCCTCAAGCAACCAAAGGATTCGGAAGGATTGCGAGTATTCGAGGTGGTGCAGAGTTAGCATGGTTAGTCGCTACTCAGTTCTGCGTGACAACCGGCTCGGGCATCACTGCCTCGGCGGTAAGAACCTGTTGCTTTGGTCCTTTTGCAATTGCTTGCGCAAGGACTTGCGTCTCTGGACACCCCCGTCCGCACATGCTTTCCAGCTTGCCAAGATTGACGCGCGCTTTTTCGAGTGCACCTTTGGCAAGCAATGCCTCGCCCTGCCCTGAAAGCGCTGCATAGTTTTCGGGATTACGCTCTAACGCCTCGCGGTAATAAGCGATGGCTTTGCCCTGCAAGCCATCCTTGCGTGCAGCTTTCGCGAGTTCAAGAAACACTGCGGTATAGGCCGGATCAACTGCCAGTGCGGCCTCGAACGCGTCGATAGCTTTTTGCGCTTCGCCAGCGTTCAGGGCTGCGCGGCCTTCCGCAACCAGCGAGGCAGCGCGAGGATCTGGCGCGCGTTCTGCGGTTAATCCAACGCTCGAAGTTATTGCGACCAGCAGAGACAGGGCGGCGGCAGCGGGCGCAAAACGCATCGTAAGCTCCTTGATTCGGGACATGAATTCAGGCCGTCCGTTTGGTGTGACTATAGCCATAGATCAGTCGATTAGCATGGTGAACGCAGGTCCGCGATGAAAAATCCATCCGTGCCGTCATGAAACGGTGTCAGGCGAATTCCCTTACCGCGCGTGCGCCCTGCAGGGAGCGTCACTGGCTCCGCCGACCAGCCTGGATTTTCACCGAGAAAACTGTCGACCCGGCCAGCGCCTTCCTGGTCCAGCAGTGAGCAAGTTATGTAGATTACGCGTCCGCCCGGCTTTACCAGGTGCGCGGCGATCTGAAGCAATTGGGCTTGCGAGGTCAGCAAGCGGGTTAGCCGCGGCTGATCGAGCCGCCAACGCGCTTCGGGATTGCGCCGCCAAGTGCCCGTTCCCGAACAAGGCGCATCGACGAGCACAGCGTCAGCCTTGCCCCGATAATCAGCGAGCATTTCCAGCTCTTTGCCGGGGTTCATGAGGATGGTCTCGACAATGCTCGTACCGGCCCGCTGGGCGCGTGGATCGAGTTTAGATAGGCGGCCCCGGTCGATATCCGATGCGACTAACCAGCCCTTGTTTTCCATCATCGCAGCGAGGCTGAGTGTCTTACCGCCCGCGCCTGCGCATAGATCGATGACTGACTCGCCCGGCTGCGCATTGACGGCCTGACAAGCCAGTTGGCTGCCGCCATCCTGAATTTCGACCTGACCGTTCTTCCAAACGTCCCACTGCTCGACATTCGTGCCTGCCGTGATGCGCAGACCGTTAGGTGCGGAAATATGCTCGCCCGGTTCTGGGAGTTCAATGGTGTCGCGAGCGGCCTTGAGCGTGTTCACCCGCAGATCAAGCGGCGCGCGGTTCAGAAGCGCGGCGGCTTCGTCGGCTTCAATGTCGGATTGGGCCAGCATTTGCTCAAGCCAAGTCGGCGCAACACCGCCTTGCGCAGCCACTTCGCCTTCGCTGACAGGCTCGGGGCCATGCCCATCACCATCGAACAGCGGCAGAACCGTCTCATCAATCTCAGCCAAACGGAGCATGGCAGAACGGCCAGTCAATGGTACCGGGCCACAAGCCCGAATTGCCGCATAGACTAGTTCACGAACAGCACGGCGATCCTTCGATCCAGCATAGCGACGCTGCTTGAAATATTCTGCGGTCAGCCGGTCAGCAGGCGCACCGCCATTTACGGCGGCATCGATGATTGAATCGAGCAGTTCGATTGCCGCTTGAACGCGGGCCGATGGCCTCATCTCGTCGGGTAATTCGGGGCTTCGCGGGTAATTGCGACGTCGTGGACGTGGCTTTCACTCAGGCCCGAATTGGTGATTTGCACGAATTGCGCACGCTTCTGCAGATCGGGAATGGTCGCGGAGCCGGTGTAACCCATCGCCGCCTTCACGCCGCCGACTAGCTGGTGAACCACATCGCGTGCGGTGCCCTTGTACGGGACCTGACCCTCGATGCCTTCAGGTACCAATTTCATCTGATCGGACACGTCCTGCTGGAAGTAACGGTCGGCACTGCCGCGCGCCATGGCGCCAACACTGCCCATGCCGCGATAGCTTTTGTAACGCCGACCCTGAAACAGGAACGTTTCGCCCGGCGCTTCTTCCGTTCCGGCGAGCAGCGAACCGATCATGATTGTGCTCGCCCCGCCCGCGAGCGCCTTGGCAGCATCGCCTGAAGTCCTAAGCCCGCCATCGGCCACGATAGGGACGCCCGACTTGGCGGCTTCTTCCGCGCAGTCCATAATCGCGGTTAGCTGCGGAACGCCGACACCAGCGACGATGCGCGTGGTGCAGATAGAACCAGGACCGATACCGACCTTCACCCCGTCCGCACCGGCATCAACCAGCGAGCGTGTAGCTTCCGCTGTAGCCACATTACCTGCAATAATCTGGACAGTGCTGGACAGTTTCTTGGCGCGTTCAACTGCGCGGGCGACTTCCTTATTGTGGCCGTGCGCCGTGTCGATAATGATGACGTCGCACTCGGCATCGATCAGCGCTTCTGTGCGAGCGAAACCCTTGTCGCCAACGGTTGTTGCAGCTGCAACACGCAGACGTCCGGTATCGTCCTTCGTCGCGTGCGGATAATTGACCGCCTTTTCGATATCTTTGACGGTGATCAGGCCTACACAGCGATAGTCGCTGTCGACCACGATCAACTTCTCGATGCGGCGGCGATGGAGCTCGCGGCGCGCTTCTTCCTGACCCACACCAATCGCGACGGTCGCGAGGTTCTCATGTGTCATCAGCTCGCTGACAGGCTGATCGGGGTTCTCGGCAAAACGGACATCGCGGTTGGTGAGGATACCCACCAGCTTGCCGCTTTTCGGCTCGACAACGGGGATGCCGCTGATCTTGTTGTGCGTCATCAGCGCAATCGCTTCGCCGAGGTTTGCGTCAGGAGCGATAGTAATTGGATTGACCACCATGCCGCTTTCAAAGCGTTTCACCATGCGCACCGCAGCGACCTGCTCTTCGATTTCGAGATTGCGGTGCAGCACGCCGATGCCGCCCAGCTGCGCCATCATGATCGCCATGTCGCCTTCGGTAACCGTGTCCATTGCAGCGGACAGGACCGGAATGTTCAGGCGAATATCGCGTGTTAGTTGCGTGCTGGTGCTTGCCATGCTCGGCAGAATATCGCTCTCAGCGGGCCGTAAAAGCACGTCGTCGAAGGTGAGACCGATTGGGATTTGCATGACTGCCACTTCCAAGTTTGCATGATGATTCGTGGCGAACCATGTAAACGCGGTTTGTGACACTTCATAGAGGGTGTGGATGCTTTATTCTGCGGTCCACCCCCCATCGATGCTGTGGTTGGAGCCGGTGATGTTGCCCGCTTCCTCCTGACACAGGAACAATGCGAAGGCGGCAACTTCATGCGGCTGCACAAACCGTTTGGTCGGCTGCTTGGCGAGAAGGACATCGTTGATAACCTGCTCACGGGTCAGACCGCGCGCTTTCATCGTGTCGGGAATTTGGTTCTCAATCAAAGTCGTCCAGACATAACCGGGGCTGATGCAATTGGCCGTCACGCCCGTTTGCGCGAGTTCAAGCGCGACAGTTTTAGTGAAGCCGACAAGGCCGTGCTTCGTCGCGTTATAGGCGCTTTTGAACGGAGAAGCGGTTAGCGAATGCGCGCTGGCCGTATTGATCAGGCGGCCCCAGCCTGTCTTCTTCATATGCGGCACGGCGTGGCGTGTGGTATGGAACGGCGCGGTCAGGTTGAGCGCAATCACTTGATCCCATTTCTCCGGCGGAAATTCCTCAACCGGGGCAACATGCTGCATTCCGGCATTGTTGATCAGAATATCCAGCGGACCAGCGTCGGCCATCATGGTAGCGATTGCGTCCGCATCGGTCAGGTCAGTACCGAAGTGTTGCGCAGAAAGCTCCTCACAAAGCGCCGCAATCTCTGCATCGTCGCCAAAGCCGTTGAGTATAACTTCCGCGCCCTGCCCGTGCAGCGCTCGCGCCATGGCCAATCCAATGCCCGAGGTGGAGCCGGTAATGAGTGCGCGTTTGCCGCTCAGGAACATTTGTTTTCTCGCTCTAATTGTCATGCTGGATTGGAATGCGTAACACTTTCGCTTGGCTTGGCGCTGCTGTCTAGCGCCACAGGGAGAATTTTCGATGCGCCTCAACCCATTCAACACCGACAACATCCGTGTGCGGCAAGGTGGAGGCGGCGGAAGTTTTCCCGGCGGGGGCGGCGGTAAGGTGGGTTGCGGCACAATCGTGATCGCGATTCTGGCCGCGCTGATCTTTGGTGTTGATCCGGCACAGATGCTCGGCCAATTGGAGCAAGGCCAAGCTACGAGCAGCGGCCCGGTCGCAGGCGCTCAGAACGAAACTCAAATTTGCAACCAGAATGCCTATGCCGCCGAAGGTTGTGAAGCTTTGGATTCGCTTAATTCTACATGGGGGCCACTTTTCCGGCAGGCTAACATCACCTTCCGCGATCCCACGCTCACCTTTTACACAGGCGGCACCCGTTCGGGCTGCGGCAGCGCGCAGAGCGCCATGGGGCCGTTCTACTGCCCCAGCGACGAAGGCATTTATATCGACACCGCATTCTTCCAGCAGATGGAGCGCCAAATGGGCGCAGGCGGCGACTTTGCCCGCGTCTATGTCATGGCGCATGAATATGGCCACCATATCCAGAAGCTGACCGGTGTTGCAGGCCAGATCCGCAGCGCGCAGCAGCAAAACCCGCGCGCATCCAACCAGCTTCAGGTTCGCATGGAGCTGCAAGCTGATTGCTATGCCGGTGTTTGGGCGAGCCTCAACCGTGACAAAGTTGAACGCGGTGATCTGGAAGAAGGCATGCGCGCTGCCAATGCGATTGGCGATGACACACTGACCGGCGGGCGCGGCAATCCTGAAAACTTCACCCACGGCACTAGCCAGCAACGGATGAACGCCCTGCGGTCCGGTTTTCAAGCCGCCGACGACGCGGTCTGTGACCGCTATATGGAATTCCGCTAACGAAAAAGCGGCCCGGTCCTGATGGACTAGGCCGCCTTCTCATCTGTTTCTGGGTTGCTAGGCGACTTCGCCTTCGCCCTCCTCGCTGCTCCCCATTCCAGACCAATCGATCCGGCGTGTCGCATACATCACTGCAGCCAGCGCGAAGAACAGCAGCAGTGATCCGATCATCAGCGACCATGCTTCAAGGCTGAGCAGGACGTAGAGCAATGCATAAAGCCCGACGAGCATCCAGCCGATTACCTTCGCCCTCATCCAGCTGCCCAGCACCGCTGCGCTGTAGGCTGTCAGCAATCCGATGATCGCTGCACTGGCCACCAGATAGGCCAGTGCAAACCCGATGACCTCGGCAAAGGCGAGCAGCATCACGAAGAACAGCACTAAGCCGGTCCCTGTGAGCAAATATTCCGCAGCCGCGACGCGTGCGCCCGCCACGATGTCGAACATCAGATAGGTCAGGAAGGTGAAGCCGATGAACAGAAAGCCGTATTTCACCGAGCGGTCGATCTGACTGTAAAGGTCCAATGGATCGGTCAGACCGACTGTTGCGACCATGCTGGTGCCCGGTGCCGCGCCGCGTTCGGCCATTGTCTCTTCAACATAGATGGCGCCGCTGGCCGTCATCGGTGCGCCGAGATCCTGCGTCATCACCATCGCCTGACCCAGCGCCAGATTGGAAACGTCATAAACGGCCTCAAAGCCCTCAGCGCCAATAGTCGGGGCTGGCGGAAGGAAACTGCCGCCGAAATTTGGATGCTGCCACGGTGAAGCGATGGTGATCTTTGTCTGGCCGCCGCGCGGAATTACACCGAGCGAACGGCTGCCCTGCAAATCATAGCTCCACACGATGTCGAGCGGTGCCGTGCCGTCCCAGTCAAGCGTTCCATAGAAACCTGAGCGGTTAGTGGCCGCGACACCCTTGCCCGGCAGCAACGTCATGACGTCGCCGCCCACCGTGACATTGGCCGCTTTTTGCAGCCCGCGAGGATCAGAGATGCCGAAGCGAAGCTCAGCCTCGTCCAAAAGCAGTTGATCGCGCTTCACACCGAATTGCGCGAAATCTTCTGGCAAAATGAATTTGGCCCGGCCAGACATATCTGCGGTGTAAATCACCGTCTCGTAAATCGACTTCTTCTTCGTATCAGGGTTCAATTTGGCATTAACGCTCTGGCTTTCCGGCGAGATATAAAGCTCGTCGCGAACTGTCGTCTTAAGGGTCACGGACTGGCCTTCCACTGCGCTTACCTGCTCGCGCTCTTCGCGGTAGGGAATGGCAATTACCGGTCCTGAAACAGTCTGCGGACCGCCCCAACCTGCCACGATGGCGCTTTGCGCAACCTGTGATTGACCTTCGCGGTCGCTCACAAGTGCATAGACAATCAATAGGGGGATAGTGAGAGCCATCGCTATCAATATAGCGAAGACAAGTTTCATTCCGGAAGTTCGTTCGTGCATCGCTTCAACTCATATTTCTGCGGTGAAACGTTTTCTAGGCGCGACAAATGAATACGCTGTGAATCCTACTGTCAGAGGCAAAACGGGGCCGATTGCTCGGCCCCGCTACGCCTTGGTAAAGGCCGGTAAGGGACAACCAGCGTTCAACCCTTGGCGGAAAGCTCTCTGATTTTATGATCCAAAGTATGCAGGATTTTCTTGCGCATATCCTTAGGAATATCTTTGTCATTGGCGATTTCTTTGCGCGCCTCTTTCAAGCCGGCAAGCGCATGGCCTGTAATCTCGCTGGTGCAAAGGACCTGAACTTCCTTTGAGGCCTCATCGACAAATGCACTGCCGCCACGGCTGTCACATTTGACTTTGACCATGGCCGCTTCTTTGCCTGCATCTTTCAGGCGCAGAACTGCAATTTCGCGTTGGACTTCGGCTTCTATCTTCGCGACGTCGACTTCCTTCATGGCCTCGCGCGCTTCGGCCATGACTTCTTCCATTTCTTCTTTGCTCATCTCGGCCTTGTTGATGGCGATGAACTTACGAACTTCACGCTTCTTGCCGTCCTCGTCTTCCATCACCCAAGTACTGACATGGCGCTCGGTGCCGTCTTCATCGACGCTGACATCTTCGGTCACCTGCTGCGGAGCTTCGGGTTCTTCAGGAGGCAGAGGCCCTGACAGATTGACCGGAGCAACCATCGCAGCAGGAGCAGCAGGCGCAGCCGGGGCTTCTGGCGGCGCAGGTGGCACGGGTACTTCGGCGTAGCTGATCGAAGCCGTCAACGGTAACGCGAGGGCAGCCCCGCCCAGCAAAATGCGGCTGGTAATACGACGGCGGCGAGACGTGTTATTCATGTTCAAGCTCCTCAAACGGTGGATTATGGATTTTTCGCCAAGCACGGGGCACGCCATAGGAGCGGCCAATGCGAGATGGGGGCCAGCAGCAAAGCTGGCGATGACTTGGCCGTAATCGGCGCGTTCTTCTGCCGGGCGTCCGGCCATTACCCGCGCATCGCAGGCTGCCTCCTGATCGCGACGCATCGCGCGCCAGCCTGCCCAGGCAATTGGATTAAACCAGTGCATCGCAAGCAGCAGCTGTGCGGCAAAGTTCGCGTGAATATCGCCGCCGCGGTGGTGCGCGATTTCATGCGCCAGCGCCAGATCACGCGCCTTGCAGTCACCCAGATGCATAAACCGGGACGGCAAAGCGACGACGCGGTCACGTATACCGAACGCCACTGGAGCAGGCACTTCTGGTGTTTCGACAAAGCGGATATTGCCCTCTGCACCGACTGGCACAGCACCTTCGAGCAGCATCGCGCGCATCTGGCGGTATTGGACGATCCGCCACACGAGGAATGATGCCGCCACCGCTAGCCAGACGGCAACAACCACGCCGGTCCAGTCGAACGGGACCGCTGCTGGCTGTGCCGCCGTCGTTTCAGTCAGGAAAGCGGCAAGTTCGGCGTCACTTGCCCCGGTTCCTGCCAATGGTGCAGCAGCAGGCTCGGCAGCCGGCGCCATTGCTGCCGGCAAAGTAATAGGCGGCAAGATCAGGCGCAGAAAAGGCAACAACCATAGGGCGTAGGCCGCTTGCGCACCGAAAACTCTTGATACCGGCCGACGAAGAACCAGCACTAGGGCAATCAGCACACCCGTCCAAATCAATGTATCCGCCAGCCATGCGGCTGTCTCACTGGTTACGAGCGCGCTCATTTTCGCAGCTCCTTCAGCAAAGTCTCGATTTCGGCGAGATCGGCGTCGGTTAGCGCTTCTTGTTCGGCAAGATTTGCGAACAGAGGTGCGGCGCGGCCACCAAACAGGCGGTCGACCAAGCGGCGGGATTCGCCTCCGAGATAATCTGTGCGGGCCAGAACCGGACGATACAGGAAGCGACGGCCATCAGGCTCGGTCGCAATCGCTTGCTTCGTCACAAGGCGCGATAGCAGGGTTTTTACGGTAGCGAGCGACCAGTCACGTTGCTGGCAAACTTCTGCGCACACTTCGGAAGCTGTCAGCGGGCTGCGTATCCACAGCGCCTCCATCACAGCATATTCGGCCTCGCTAATGCGTTCGGGTTTGCCGTCCGCGCCAGAATCTCGGGCCTTTGCACCTTCCGTCATAATGACCTCTTGAGTTGTCGTTTACGTCTGTAGGCGGAACGATTACGTTTGTAAACATTAAGCCTGGATGAATGATTTATCACCCGTCTGGCCTAACGACAAAAATCGCGGCATCATGCCGCCATGATCAAGAGCATTATCCTCGCCGCCGTCGTCGCCTTCAGCCCCGCAGCAATCGCTCAAGGAACCGCTGGTGAAGTACCGCCTGAACCCGCGACGGTTCCTGAGACAACCGAGGTCGTTCTGGAAACCACCTTGGGCGAGATAACAATATCCCTCGAAACCGAGCGTGCACCTATCACGGCAGCAAACTTCCTGAAATATGTCGATGAAGGCCGCTTCGACGGGATCGTATTTTACCGCGCCATGCAGCTTGATTGGGGCGAACAGCCCAACGGACTGGTTCAGGCAGGAGCGCAATATGATCCAAAGCGCGTGTTACCGCCCGTCGCGCACGAGAGGACCACTGAAACTGGCGTCCTGCACCTGCGCGGCGCCCTATCCATGGCGCGCAACGAGCCGGGCACGGCAACAGGCGATTTCTCGATCATGCTGCAAGACCAGCCCGGCATGAATGCCGACCCAGAAAACTCCGATCCCAACTGGCAAGAAGGCTACGCCGCCTTCGGTTATGTGACGGCAGGTATGGAAATAGTCGAAGCTATCCACGCCGCCCCGACCGATCCTGACAAAGGCGAAGGCTGGATGAAAGGCCAGATGCTGACCGAGCCGGTGGTTATCGTGAAAGCGAGGCGGATGGCAGGCGAGTAGCTGCTCGCCCCTTATCGTTCAATCGCCGTTCAGGAAAATCGGCGCTTAGGCTCGCTCCCCACAATGGCGCGAGTTCCACCATGGATACGTTTGAGCGTGATGCACTAAGCAAGGTCCCCGCGATTACGCTGGGCTTCTGGATTATCAAAATTCTGGCCACAACCTTCGGCGAAACCGCCGGAGACACCGTCAGCATGTCCATGAATTTGGGCTATCTGACTGGCACGGCAATTTTCGCCTCGATATTGGCGTTGATGGTCTACCTGCAAATCAAGGCGCGGCAATTCCATCCGTTTCTCTATTGGACCACGATCATCGCGTCGACCACAGCAGGTACAACGCTAGCCGATTTTGCCACCCGCTCGCTGGGCATTGGCTATCCCGGCGGTTCACTGCTGTTGCTCGCTCTGGTGCTCGGTTCGCTGTGGCTCTGGTTTAACCGCATGGGCAGCATATCCGTCGCAACCGTCCATGAACCACGCGCCGAGGTCTTTTACTGGATAACGATCACTTTCTCGCAGACGCTCGGTACGGCACTTGGTGACTGGCTGGCTGACGGGCAACTTGGCTATCTCGGCGCTGCGGCCGTGTTCGGTGCAGCGCTGGCCGTGACCGCCCTGCTCTATTACCGCAGCACAGTGAGCCATGTGGCGCTGTTCTGGGCCGCCTTCATCCTGACCCGCCCGCTGGGCGCAACGGTAGGCGATTTTCTCGACAAGCCGCTGGATAAGGGCGGCCTCGACTTCAGCCGGCCGCTCGCATCAGCGGTGCTGATCGTAGCGATAGTGGCACTGATCTACTTTGTGCCACAGCGGGCTGGAAGGCGTGCAGCCTTATAGTACAAGGGGGCCGGATTTCCGTCCGGCCCCTCGTCATGCTGGCGTTAGTTTAGCTCAATAAACCCGCTTCTTCGGTTTGATATACTCCGCGTCATCTGTGAGCGTGTATTCGTGGACCGGGCGGTAATCGATTTTCATCTTGCCGCCGTTTCCGCCCCAGCCTTCGAACCAGGCTGCGGTGTGCTTCATCCACTTCTTGTCGTCGCGATCTGGGAAGTCTTCGTGTGAATGCGCGCCGCGGCTTTCCTTTCGGTTTTCCGCGCTCGCCATAGTCACGCTGGCCTGCGCCATCAGATTGTCGAGTTCGAGCGTTTCGATCAAATCAGAGTTCCAGATCAGCGAGCGGTCGGACACATGAATGTCTTCCATACGCTTGTTGGTCTTGGCCATCATCTCGACGCCTTCGGACAGCAGCTTGCTGTCACGGAACACGGCAGCGTGTTTCTGCATCGTCTTCTGCATTTCGCCGCGAATTGCGGCTGTCGGCGAACCGCCCTGAGCGTGGCGGAAATGGTCGACACGGGCGAGTGCCATGTCGGCGCTGTCTGCAGGCAGGCTTTCATGCGCCGTGCCGGGCTTGATCAGTTCGGTCAGGCGGTGACCGGTTGCGCGGCCAAACACCACGAGATCGATCAGCGAGTTTGAACCGAGGCGGTTTGCGCCATGAACCGACACACAGGCCGCTTCACCAACAGCGAAAAGACCGGGGACCACGGTATCGGCATTGCCATCAGCGCCAATCGTCACAACTTCGCCATGATAATTACAGGGGATGCCGCCCATATTGTAGTGGACGGTTGGTGTAACCGGCAGCGGCTGACGCGTCAGATCGACACCAGCGAAAATCTTCCCGCTTTCGGTGATACCCGGCAGGCGTTCGGCCAGCACTTCGGGTGCAATATGGTCGAGGTGCAGGAAGATGTGGTCGCCATCCGGCCCAACGCCGCGCCCTTCGCGCATTTCCAGCGCCATCGACCTTGATACGACATCGCGTGATGCGAGATCCTTCGCCGACGGGGCATAGCGTTCCATAAAGCGCTCGCCTTCGGAGTTAGTCAGATAACCACCCTCCCCGCGTGCGCCTTCGGTAATCAGCACGCCAGCGCCGTAAATTCCGGTTGGGTGAAACTGGATGAACTCCATATCCTGTAATGGCAGACCAGCGCGCAGCACCATGCCGCCGCCGTCACCCGTGCAAGTGTGTGCTGACGTCGCGGTGTAATAGCAGCGGCCATAACCGCCGGTTGCGAGTACGACCGAATGACCGCGGAAACGGTGGATCGAACCATCGTCCATGCAGAGCGCAATCACGCCGACGCATTTGCCGTCCTTCATGATCAGATCGATCGCGAAGTATTCAATGAAAAAGTCCGCGTCATACTTCAGGCTCTGCTGATACAGCGCGTGGAGCATCGCATGGCCGGTACGGTCGGCGGCGGCGCAAGTGCGCTGCACAGGAGGGCCCTCGCCCATATTTTGCATGTGCCCGCCGAAAGGGCGCTGGTAGATCGTGCCATCATCGTTACGCGAAAACGGAACGCCGGCATGTTCGAGCTCATAAACCGCCTGAGGAGCCTCGCGGACGAGATATTCAATCGCATCCTGGTCGCCCAGCCAATCGGCACCCTTCACGGTGTCATACATATGCCATGACCAGTGGTCCGGCGTATTGTTACCAAGCGAGGCCGCAATGCCGCCCTGCGCCGCAACAGTGTGCGAGCGCGTGGGGAATACTTTGGAGATACAGGCCGTACGTAGGCCGCTTTCCGCCGCACCCATTGTAGCGCGCAGGCCTGAACCGCCGGCACCCACGACGATCACGTCATAAGTATGGTCGACAATCTTGTAGGCAGGTTGTGTGTTGTCACTGGTGGACATTTCAGGCGCCTCCAAGCGCAAGACGGATAATGCAGAAAACGCCGAATGCTGCGCCGCCAAGCGCGGCAAAGTTCAGCAATGTGAGCAGGGCAAACTTATTGCCCGATGTGTGGATGTAATCTTCCATCAACACCTGCAGGCCAAGCCGTGCGTGCCAGAATGTGGAGATGATCAGCAGCGTCAGTGCCGTGGCCGAGATAGGCTCCGCAATCCACTTGCTGACAGTGCCATAGGACATGTCCTTCATCAGCAGCAGCGAGACAACGAACCACAACGCCAGCACCAGATTGCCGACCGCAGTAAAGCGCTGGATCAGCCAGTGGTGCGCGCCTGTGCGGGCCGAGCCGAGGCCGCGAACGCGGCCGATGGATGTTCCGTTACCCATGTCTAAGTCCTAAACCAATAGAGCCAGCGCCCAGAAACCAGCAGTGAGCAAAATGCCCAAAATCGGCGAGGCGATGGACCACATTTTGTTCGTATTGAGTTCGTAACCGGCGCCAATATCCATGACGAAGTGGCGCAGGCCCGAAACGAGGTGATTGAAGAACGACCAGCTAATCCCGACCAACACAACCCAGCCGAACCAAGACGTCATGACACTCATGAACGTATCATAAGCGGCAGGACCAGCCGCAAGAGCGCCCAGCCACCACAGCAGTAATGGCAGCGCAGCCAACGCCAGAGCATCACCCGATACTCGGTGCAGGATCGAGGTCAGCATATGTGGACCCCATTTCCAAATCTGCAAATGGGGCGAAAGTGGTCGGTTTGCCATCGGGGCTCCAGCTTAAATCCAGGTATTTGAAGTGTCCTTAGCGAATGCGGCGGACGGTGCAAGCTGGGACATAGTAGGTAGGTGCGCCCTAGTGTGGACAGTATGATGCCATCCCCTGCTTGGCCTGCTCGTTCCGAACGACTATCGCAGCGAAATGATCCAAAAGACTATTCTCGTCACCGGCAGCAGCCGAGGTATCGGTGCAGCTATCCGCGCCCAGCTAGAGGAGCGCGGCGTCCGCGTAATCGGCCATGCCAGCAAGGCGTATGATGATGCGACAATCGGCGCAAACCTTACGCATCCACTGGCTCCGCAAGCATTGTGGGACGAGGCGCTGGAGCGCGCAGGCGGAAGAATCGATGCGTTGATCAACAATGCCGGGCTGTTTTCCGCCACTGCTCTTGGTTTGTCAGATATTGAGTGGTTGGATGGTTGGGAGGAAACTTTGCGCATCAACCTTACTGCCGCAGCCCAGCTTTCGCGTTTTGCTGTCAGGCACTGGTTGGACGGCGAACATGCTGGCCGGCTTGTCCACATCGCTAGCCGTGCAGGCCACCGGGGCGACTCGCCTGATCACTGGCACTACGCCGCGGCAAAAGGCGGTCTGCTGGCGATGCACAAAACTATCGCGCGCGCCTACGCGAATAAGGGCGTTCTCAGCTTTGCCATCGCGCCAGGCTTCGTGGATACATCGATGGCCGATGACTATCTGGCGTCACGCGGCGGAGACGGCTTGCTGGCGGATATCCCGCTAGGCCGCGTTGCCGAACCAAACGAAATTGCAACGATGGCCACCTTCTGCGCTTTGGACGCGCCTGACAGCATGACCGGAGCGGTGCTGGATGCAAATGGAGCAAGTTATGTCCGCTAGGTTCGCCCTGCCCCTTATAGTTTCACTGTTTGCGGCAGCCTACGCAGCGCCACCTGTGCCGCAGACGTCGGCTAACCCGATTTCCGCAATCGGAGTTGGGCCAGACATGGCGACATGGGTAGCATCATGCGAAAAGTTCGACGATTGGGACAAGGACGGTCCGCCATACCGAATTTACGGCGGCACCTATTACGTCGGAACCTGCGGCATATCAGCGGTTCTAATCGTCGGCGAAAGCGAACATATTCTCATCGACAGCGGCACGCAGGGCGGCGCTGATGTAGTGATCAAGAATATCGAAGCGCTCGGTTTCTCTGCCGATCAAATCGGGTTGATCCTGCATAGCCATGAACATTTCGATCACATCGGCGGGATAACGAAAATCCAGCAGGCGAGCGGAGCAAATATTGCCGCGTCATCTGAAGCAAAGGCCGTAATAGAGTCAGGCAAGGTTTCGCCGGACGACCCCCAAGCAGGGATGATCGAGGAGTTTCCTGCTGCGACCGTCAGAACGACTGTGGTCAATGGCCAGAAAATCAAATTTGGATTTAACAATCTCACCGCAATCGCGACGCCCGGCCACACGCCCGGTGCACTCAGTTGGCAATGGACAGAATGCGAAGGCGGTGACTGCAAAACTATCGTCTATGCCGACAGCATGAGCCCGATTAGCAACGACACCTACCGCTTCAGCGACCACCGGCAATATGTCGCCGCATTTCGCGCCGGTATTGCGCGGATCAAGAATGCCAAATGCGACATTTTGCTCACCCCGCACCCGTCATCCAGTCAGATGGAAACCCGTTTGGTCGACGGTTCGCTGCTGGTGGATGACACCGCCTGCAAGCGCTATGCAGACTCGGTCCTCAAACGTCTCACGGCACGCTTGGTTCAAGAGACAGTGAATGCCAAATAGCTGGAAGATTAACGCGTTCGCCCGGAAAACAATCATCCAAGACGCGCTGATCGCGCATGAGGAGGATGAGGAATATGACCCGACAGTCGTAATCACCGGCTTTGAAGTCGCGGCCCATGAACCCGATGATTGGGTGCTGGAGGCATATTTGCCGCGCAAGCCGACCAAGGCTGACAAGGTTTCTTTTGCCGGATTGTTCAGCGATGGCGCGCCCAAACTCTTGGTCGAAGAATTGCCCGAGGTCGACTGGGTGACCGAAAGCCAGCAAGGCGTTGACCCCATCCGAGCAGGCCGGTTCTACGTCCGCACGGCTGAGCATAATCCTGCGCTTGACCCGGACATGACGGACTTCGTGATCCCGGCCAGCCAAGCATTTGGCACGGGCCAGCATGAAACGACTGCGGGCTGCCTCGCGATGCTCGATCTGATGAAGCGGCAGGGCGTGGTCGTGCGCAATCACGCTGACATCGGCACAGGAACCGGACTGCTTGCCTTCGCCGCGATGGACTTGTGGCCCGATGCGCTAGCGACCGCCAGCGATATCGATCCCGTTTGCGAGGAAGTCGTCGAGGTCAATGCGGTCACAAACCACTTCGCCTTGGGTGCTGGCAATGGCGAATTACTGATGGTGACTGCTGACGGGATGCTTGACCGTGTGCTGGAAGTGCGCGGGCCCTATGATTTGCTGATCGCGAACATACTTGCCGGACCATTGGTAGATCTGGCGCCGGAGTTTTCAGGCGCTGTCATCGAGGGCGGCCATATACTGCTAGCAGGCTTGCTGACCGAGCAGGAAGCGGATGTCAGACGCGCTTATCGCCGCGCCGGTTTCCGCCTAGCGAAACTGCTCGTCAATGGAAACTGGTCGATCCTATGGCTGCGCAAGCGCACCTCCTTTTGAGGCAAAAGCTGGCCCGTGCGCTCAAGTGGCTGGCCGCGGGCATTGCTACGGTTGCCACACTGTTTTTGCTGTCTGCTTGGATTGGGTCTGCCATTCCTCGAAACGCCGATTGGGCTCAAGCAGAAACTGGCGTCGAGATCATGGTCGAGACTAATGACGTGCATACCGCATTGGTGTTGCCGCTCGTGAACGGGGCAAAGGACTGGCGAAGCGAA
Source organism: Pontixanthobacter sp. (assembly GCA_037968495.1). Lineage (GTDB taxonomy): Bacteria > Pseudomonadota > Alphaproteobacteria > Sphingomonadales > Sphingomonadaceae > Aestuarierythrobacter. The sequence goes on from JBBKVP010000067.1 coordinate 168,248, forward strand.
TTTCCGTCTAGCGACGTGCGCGCCGCCCATTATCCATACACGCACATTTCCATCAGCTGGGGCGAGCGTGAAGTCTTTCTCAACACACCGACCTGGAGCGACTTATCGCCAATGACTGCGCTGCGGATCGTGGGGGTTGGCGGTGACGGACTGCTCCATGTAGCACATTATGTGCGCCCGTCCCCGTCCGCAGGCCTGCGGCCCTTGCGCGTTACTGAAGCGCAATATCGCATACTGGTCGCCGAGATTGAACGCAGCATAGGCCGCGATCCGGCTCGGCGATCATATCCTGGCTATCATTCTCAGGATGTATTCTATGATGCCCCGGGGAAATACTCGGTCACCAATACGTGCAACCAATGGACCAGCAACACGCTCGCTGCTGCCGGCATCAAGACGGGTTGGTGGACCCCGCTGGCTGGCGGAGTGATGAAATGGGTGCCGCCACTCGACAAGCAGTAAGGTTACGCCCAATAGGCATAAATGCGTGATGCCCCAGAAAAGCCCATTTTCGGCCCCGAAAACCCTAAGCTCGATCCCAAAAATCCGCCGCGTATCAAAGCCTCTCGCTCCATCGCAAAAGCCGTTTCGTGGCGCGTTGTCGGGACTATCGACACGTTGATCCTATCCTATCTGCTGATCACTTATCTCGGCCCCATGTTCGGCATGGACAACACCGAGGGTGAGGCGCTGCAGGCCGCAAGCTACATCGCCATCACCGAAGTCGCGACGAAGATGGTGTTCTATTTCCTGCACGAACGGCTGTGGGTGTGGCTGACGTGGGGTACATCGGTGGTGGACGGCAAGCGAAAGGAAACGGTTGCGCGGTCAACCACCAAGACCGCGACATGGCGCACGATTGCCTCGCTCGACACGATGTTTCTGGCTTGGTTCTTTACCGGCAATATCGCCACGGCCGTTTCAATCGGCGGGCTGGAAGTCTTTACCAAGCTGATCCTGTATTTCTTCCACGAACGGGTTTGGTCAAAACTGCCATTTGGCATCGTGCATGACGCCGATGAACGGGTGAACTAGCCCGCAGCCATAACGATCGCGGCCCAGTCCGCTTCGTCTATGACTTCAACGCCAAGATCAGCGGCTTTCTTGAGTTTTGAGCCTGCCCCCGGCCCAGCAACCACCAGATCGGTTTTCGCGCTGACAGTTCCGAAAGCCTTCGCGCCAAGGCGTTCGGCCTGCGCTTTGGCTTCATCGCGGCTCATCGTTTTCAGTTTGCCAGTAAAGACTACGGTCTTGCCGGACACGGGGCTTTCTTGCGTTTCGACAATGTAGGGCGGTGGTCCGACCAGCGAGAGCAAATCATCCCACACGGAGCGATTGTGTTCTTCGTGGAAGAAGTCGCCAAGCGCTTCGGCAACGACGGGACCTACACCGTCGATAGCGGTCAGTTCGTCGGCCGCGTTGGTCGCAGCATCCCGCAGCGCAGGCAGCGTCTCGAACCGTTTGAGCAAGTCCCGAGCTGTCACCGCTCCGACATGGCGAATACCGAGCCCGAACAACAACCGTGCACCATCAGGAGTTCGCTTGGCCTCGATTGCTGCGATCAGATTGTCGACCGACTTTTCTTTCCAACCATCTAACGCCAGAATTTCCTCGCGCCGATTACCAAGCCGGAAGATATCTGCCGGACTTTCCAGCCAGCCAAGCCCGAAGAACTGGTCGATTGTTTTCTCGCCCAATCCATCGATATCAAGCGCGCCGCGGCTTACGAAATGCTTGAGACGTTCTGTACGCTGTGCGGGGCAAATTAGACCGCCGGTGCAGCGAACATCGACTTCACTTTCTTCAGCAACGGCCTCGCTGCCGCATTCGGGGCAGTGGTCGGGGAAGTTGTAAGGTTCGCGCGTAATATCACGAGTGAGGTTCTCGACGACTTGCGGGATTACGTCCCCTGCACGCTGCACCACAACGCGGTCGCCAGGCCGCACGCCGTGCCGTTCTATCTCGTCGCGATTGTGCAGGGTGACATTGGTAACAGTGACACCGCCGACGAGTACCGGCGCAAGCCGCCCGACCGGCGTTAGCTTGCCTGTTCGACCAACCTGAATGTCGATATTCTCAAGCGTTGTTTCGGCGCGTTCTGCGGGGAATTTGTGCGCCATAGCCCAGCGCGGAGCCTTGGCGACGAAGCCCAAGCGTTTCTGCCAATCGAGCCGGGCGACTTTGTAAACTACTCCATCAATTTCATAATCCAAACTTGCGCGACGTTCTGAAATGTGGCGGTAATGCTGCAACATTTCTTCCAGCGTTTCGCAGAGTTTCAGGTCCGGCGAGACCGGCAGGCCCCACTGGCGGATGCGCTCGACAACTTCCATCTGCGTCTCGCCCGGAACTTCCGATACTCCACCCCAGCCATGTGCCCAGAACCGTAGCGGACGTTTCGCGGTGACGCTCGCATCCTTCTGTCGTAGCGATCCAGCGGCGGCGTTGCGCGGGTTGGCGAACAGCTTGTCGCCGGCTTCTTCCTGCGCAGCATTGATCGCAGCAAAGGCGGCTTTCTCCATATAGACTTCGCCGCGTATCTCGAACACTTCAGGTGCGCGGCCTTCGAGCTTTTGCGGGATGTCGGTAATATGCGCGACGTTGGGCGTCACGTCCTCGCCCACTTGCCCGTCGCCGCGTGTCGCCGCGCGGACCAGTACACCCTTTTCATAACGTAGCGAGCAGGACAGGCCGTCGATCTTATCCTCCGCCGTCATCGCTACCGGCTCGTCTTCGGGTAGGTTCAGGAACCGCCGCACACGCGCTAGAAACTCCGCGACTTCCTCATCGGAAAACGCATTGTCGAGGCTCATCATGCGAACTTCGTGCTGCACCTTCGATAGCGGCGAAGCGCTTACCTCATGCCCGATATCACTGGTCGGACTGTCCGCGCGAACGAGAGCAGGAAACTGCGCTTCCAGCTCGACGTTGCGGCGCACCAATGCGTCGTACTCTGCGTCGGAAATCTCCGGCGCATCATGCGCATGATAGGCACGGTTGTGCCGCCTGATCTGCTTGGCAAGCCGCATCAGTTCGTTGGCGGCTTCTGCTTCGGTTGTGTCACTCACAGATTAGTATCCAGCCAGAGAATTCCCCACGGAACAGTTGGCAGCAAAAGGCCAACTCCAAAACAAAGTAACTTGTCACGCCATTCCTGCTGCCGGAACCCAAGAAAGATTGTGACGATGCCCAAGATCACTCCGAATATGAATTCCCAACCCAGAATGAGCTGGAACCGCGTGTCAGGCACTACACCCCCTCCAGCAAACGATCCGCCTGCGCCCGCGCTTCGCTTGTAATCTCTGCGCCCGAAAGCATCCGCGCGATTTCTTCCTGACGCCCTGCCTCGTCCAGCAAGGCAACCGAAGTCTTCGTGACCGTCCCTGTTGACGATTTCGCGATCATATAATGCACCTGCCCCCGCGCGGCGACTTGCGGGCTGTGCGTTACGGCCAGCAATTGTCCGCCGCTCGCAAGCCGCGCCAAGCGTTCGCCGATTGCACTCGCTACCGCTCCGCCTACGCCGCGATCGATCTCGTCGAAAATCACCGTGGCCGCCCCGCCCTGTTCGGCCGATGCGACCTTGAGCGCGAGTATGAAGCGCGACAATTCGCCGCCGCTGGCAATCTTACCGAGCGGCGCGAAGTCGGCGCCGGGGTTGGTGGCGATGAGAAATTCCACGCTATCCATCCCGTGCGGACCCCAGCGGTCCTCGGGCATATCTGCTACCGCCGTTTTGAAACGTGCTGCGTCCAGTTTCAGCGGCGCGAGTTCGGCGGCGACTGCCTCATCCAGCTTCATTGCTGCAATAATGCGGTTGGCATGTAATTCTTCGGCATGGGCGCGGTAAATCTGGTGCTTGGTCTCGGCGGCTTTTTCCAGCTCGCTGATATTTGCTTCGCCTCCTTCGATTGCGTCCAGCGCCTCGCGCATTTCGCGCATCTTGGCGGGTAGCTCATCCGCCTCACAGCGATGTTTGCGGGCCAGTGCGCGCAATTCAAACAGCCGCGTTTCCATCCGGTCGAGTTCGAGCGGATCATGCAACATGGCCTCGCCCGCTGCGGCTAGCTTTTCCTCCGCCTCTCCCGCCTGAATAACCGCGCCGTCCAGCGCCTCCAATGCCTCTTTCAGCAAGGGATGTTCTTCGGCAATCCGATCAAGCCGCCGCGCGGCCGAGCGCAATTGTGCCAGCGCCGAATCCGAACCATCCCAGAAGTGCCGCAGCTCTTCCAGATCGCCTGACAGTTTCTCACCCTTCTGCATGGTGGCGCGGGACAGAGCGAGTTGTTCTTCCTCGCCTTCCTCGGGCGCAAGATTTGTCAGCTCCGCCAGATGGGCGATCAGCAAATCCTGATCATCCTTCGCTTGCACGATGTCTGCACGCGCTTTCGCCAGTGCATCCTCTGCGGTGCGCCAACCTTTCCAAGCGGATTCCACTTTCCCCAGATCGGCACTGGCATAGCGATCGAGCAGCAGCCGGTGGCCGCGCGGATTGACCAACCCGCGATCATCATGCTGGCCGTGCAATTCCACCAATGCAGGTGCGAGCTGCCGCAGCAATGCAGCGCTCACTGGTTGGTCGTTTACAAACGCCTTTGATCCGCCATCCGCCTTTACCCGGCGGCGCAAGATTAGCGGTTCGCCCGGTTCAATCTCGACCTCGGCCTCCGCCAGCGCATCGTCCAGCAGATCGGGCAATTTAGAAAACTCAAACGTCGCTGTCGCGCTCGCCTGATCCGCTCCGGCGCGCACAAACGCAGTTTCTGCTCGGTTGCCAAGCACAAGGCCAAGCGCATCGAGCAAGATCGACTTACCCGCTCCCGTTTCGCCCGTAAGCACGCCCAAGCCGCCCGAAAAGTCGAGATCAAGCGCCTCAATCAACACGATGTTGCGGATGGACAGCCGGGTCAGCATAGGGCGAGAACGTAGCGCAGCACTAGCGCCGCGTCACGGGTTCTGTTCTGGTTTTGGACAGGTGCGTATCAGTGCCCAATCGGTAAAGCGGATTAGCCGCCCATCTGGGCAGGTGCCTTTTTGCCGATCAGCTCATAAGCCTTCTCATACCACTCGCTGCCGGGATAGTTTGCGCCCAGCACAGCGGCGTATTTTTTCGCTTCTGACGGGACACCCAGCGCAAGGCTGCTTTCGGTCAAGCGATATAGCGCCTCGGGTGCGTGGCTGGTGGTCTGATATTGTTCGACCACATTCTGGAAGCGTATCTGACTGGCGAGCCATTTGCCCGACGTCTGGTAATATCGGCCGATTTCCATTTCCTTGCCTGCAAGGTGATCGTTGACGAGGTCGATCTTCAGCCGCGCGTCAGCGGCATATTGCGTGGTGGGGTAACGGCGATTGATTTCGTTAAGCGCTGTCAGCGCCTGCTGGGTAATGCCCTGATCGCGCTGGACATCACTGATCTGCTCGTAATAGCTGAGCGCGATGAGGTAATAGGCGTAAGGCGCATCTTTGTTACCGGGGTGAATCGACAGGAAGCGCTGGGCCGACTGGATTCCCTGATTGTAATCACGGGCAACATAATAGCTGAAAGCGCTCATCAGCTGGGCACGGCGCGCCCATGGCGAATATGGATGCTGGCGCTCAACTTCGTCGAACAGTGCCGCAGCAACCTTCGTATCGCCGCGATCTAGCCGGCTCTTGGCCTCTGCATAAAGCGTTTCCACATCGCGCGCGACGTAGGCCGTATCCTTCTTCGCGCCGCCGCCGGCACAACCGGTAGTCAGCATCAGAGCGCCGAGCGATGCGGCAAGGATGGCGAATTTTGTTGAACGGACAGCTATCATGACCTGCGCTATAGACAGGCCGCTGCTGAACGCCAAGTGAAGTTAGAGCGCTTTTACCGTTGTTGTGCGATTGCTGAGGTAATCAAGCGACGCGCAGAACCGAACCGCCTGCTTCTGACTGGGTAAATGTAGGAAGCGAGAAGCCCTTGCCGTTTTGTTTGGCGGCCTCCTCGCTCATTACCAATGGATATTGACCGGAAGGAAGCGCGGCGAGCGGCATGCCCGCAGCGGCGAGCACATAAGGCGAGACGCGTGTACGCGTGCACAACCCGTCCGAACCGTCGGAAATGAGCGGAATCTCGAGATGAAGACCCTGCTTGTCACCCTCGGACCGGCGAACCGTGGCAACAGCCAATTGCCCCTCGCCGAAATCGATGACGAATTGAGTACCCTTGGGAACATCGTTCAGCCCCTCGATCATCGCACCGGTTCTTGAAATGTTACGCATCGTGACTTCGTACCGGTGGTCCTCGTGAATCACGCCGACCTTGCGGTAAAGAGTTTTCCGGTCTGAGCGGTTCACATCCGGGCCGGTTGGCTTGATGACCAGATTGCCGTCCCTCAGCGTCTCCATAATGTCCTCGTGATGGAGCGGGCGACTGTAGACGTAACCTTGGATATGACTGACGCGAAGCTTTGTGATCAATTCGAGCGTGTCGAGCGTTTCGATGCCCTCGGCGGTCGTTTCCATATGGAGCGCTTCGGCGAGGCTGACGATTGCCGTGATGATTGCTGCATTGCGGTTGCCGGGCAGTGCGGCGTCACGAACGAAGCTTTGGTCGATTTTGGTTTTGTCGAATGGCGCGCTTTTCAGGTAGGAAAGCGAGGAGTAGCCGGTGCCAAAATCATCCAGCGCAAGCCGAACCCCCAGCTTCTTGAGCGCCATAAAGGTCCGATCAATGTCGGCCCCCTCGCCCAGAAATACGCTTTCGGTAATTTCAAGCTCGAGCCTGTCAGGCGAAAGGCCGGAATTGGCGAGCGCAGAGGTGACGAGTTCCAGAAGTGACGCATGTTCGAACTGGATCGGTGAAACATTTACCGCAACGCGCGGGCTACCGGGCCAAGATGCGGCGTCTTCACATGCCTTTCGCAAGGCCCATTCGCCCAACGGGGCAATCAAATTGGCCTCTTCGGCAATGGGGATGAAGATGGCGGGTGAAATGTTACCGCGTTCCGGATGCTCCCAGCGTAGTAGTGCCTCGAAGCCGGAAATTTCGTTGGTCATTGCGCTGACCACCGGTTGATAGGCGAGCCATATTTCACCGCGTGCCAGAGCATCGCGTAATTCGTCTTCGATCTGGCGCAAGTCTTCCGCGTCGGCATGGAGGTCGTTGGAATAGAAGCGGTAGCGGCCACGCCCGTCGTTCTTGGCGGCATAGAGCGCCAGATCGGCGCTGCGGGTCAGTTCTTCGCTGGTGATCCCGTCATATGGGGCGATTGCGATCCCGACCGATGCGCCGATCACGCAGCGCGTGCCGTCGATTGTGTATGGCTGCGAGATCATGGCGATCATCTTTTTGGCGGCGTCTGCGACCTCGCCGCGATCATCCATGTCGGGGATGATGACTTGGAATTCGTCACCGCCAAGGCGGCCAACGTCCCAGTCCTCTTTCGCGACGCGGGTCAGACGCTGCGATGCTTGCCTCAGCAGTTCGTCACCGGCCTGGTGGCCCAGCGTGTCGTTGACCTGCTTAAACCGGTCGAGGTCGATCATCAGCAGCGTGCAGCTGCGTTTCGCGACCTTGTAAGCCTGCAGGGCCTTGTCGAGCCGCTGCGAAATCTTGTGCCGGCTGGCGAGGCCCGTCAGCGTGTCAGAGTGCGTCAGGCGGCTGCTTTCATCGCGGCTTTGGCGGTCGGTGGTGACATCGATGCCGCTGCCCCAATAGCCGAGGAACTGGCCTTCCTTGCCCAAGTCAGGCTGGCCCGAGACGGACCACCAAATGTCCGGCCCCCCGTAATCCGCGCGGACTTCCATGTTGGAGAATTTGCTCCGGGTGTTGAGCAGCAGACTTATTTTCCGGTTGCTAGAGCCATCCTCGGCAGCTTCATCGAGGAACAGATCCTTGATCGACGAGCCCAGCATGTCGCCCGCTTCGCAGCCGAGCCGCTTGGCAATGTGGTCGGAGACGTAGGTCAGCCGCAGTTCGGCGTCGGTTGCCCAGAACCACCCGCGCTTGGAGCTTTCGAATATCTGCGCCAGTTTCGCCAACTGTTTGCGGGGCGGAGGATATTGGACGGGAGCGGACCCAGACCCGCCGTTTTTGGGTGCGTTAAAGTACTTCCGCCAGCCCTTGGCAGAAGCATCACCGATCGCGCCGGTCACAGGGTTAGCGTTAGGATCACTCATTACCCCCACGCGTTAGGTCAAAATGCTTAACATGCGGCAAATCGTCCCCTCATTTCTGGCGCTGCTTACAAAGGATTTTCCTACACGCGATGTTTAGTTCAGAGCCTCGCCCATGAAACAAACCGCAACCAACCTGCCTGCCACCACCATGCCCGCCTCCATCTGAGCGCCCAAGATAAGTGCACCCTCGTCTCTGCTGTCGGGCTCCTTCCCTTTAATGAGAAGGTGCCAAAATCACTCCTCCCCCATCCGCAAAGCAGCAATAAACGCCTCCTGCGGAATAGACACATTGCCATATTCTCTCATCTTGGCCTTGCCCTTCTTCTGCTTGTCCAGAAGCTTCTTCTTACGGGAAATATCGCCGCCGTAGCATTTCGCCGTCACGTCCTTGCGCATCGCTGCAATCGTCTCGCGGGCGATGACTTTGCCGCCGATGGCTGCCTGGATCGGCACCTTAAACAAGTGACGCGGGATCAAATCCTTGAGGCGTTCGCACATGCCTCGCCCGCGGCTTTCCGCCACGTCGCGGTGGACGATCATGCTGAGCGCGTCGACCGGTTCGTTATTCACCAGAATGCTCATTTTCACCAGATCGCCCTGGCGTAGGCCGATCTGTTCGTAATCGAAGCTGGCATAGCCGCGGCTGATCGATTTCAGGCGGTCGTAGAAATCGAACACCACTTCGTTGAGCGGCAGTTCATACGTCACTTGCGCGCGGCCGCCCACATACGTCAGGTCCACTTGCACGCCGCGCCGGTCCTGGCACAGTTTCAGGATGCTGCCGAGATGTTCGTCGGGGGTGTAGATCACCGCCTTGATCCACGGTTCGTCAATCTGTTCGATCCGGCTGGGATCGGGATAGTCGGACGGGTTGTGCAGCATCAATTCCTGCGCGGGATCAGTCCGCGATTTGTTCAGCTGGATACGGTACACCACGCTTGGCGCGGTGGTGATCAGGTCGAGATCATATTCGCGGGTCAGCCGTTCCTGGATAATCTCCAGATGCAGCAGGCCGAGGAAGCCGGCGCGGAAACCGAAGCCCAGCGCGGCGCTGCTTTCCGTTTCAAAGCTGAAGCTGGCGTCGTTCAGCCGCAGCTTGCCGATGCTTTCGCGTAATTTATCGAAATCGGCGGCGTCGACGGGGAACAGGCCGCAGAACACCACGGGCTGGACTTCCTTAAAGCCCGGAAGCGCTTCGGTAGCACCGTTTTTGACTGTGGTGATGGTGTCGCCGACCTTGGCCTGTTCCACCTCCTTGATCTGCGCGGTGATAAAGCCGATTTCGCCGGGGCCGAGTTCGGGCAGCTGTTCGATCTTGGGGCGCATGCATCCCACGCGGTCGATCAGATGCTGCGTGCCTCCAGCCATGAATTTGACGTTCTGGCCCTTCTTCAGCACGCCTGCCAGCACGCGAACGAGGATGACCACGCCGAGGTAGGGATCGTACCAGCTGTCGACCAGCATAGCCTTGAGCGGGGCGTCACGGTCGCCCTTGGGTGGGGGAATTTTGGCGACGATGGCTTCGAGCGTTTCTTCGATGCCGATGCCTGATTTGGCGGAGGTGAGGACGGCCTCCGATGCGTCGATCCCGATGATGTCTTCGATTTCCTTGCGGACCATTTCAGGTTCGGCCGCGGGGAGGTCGATTTTGTTGATGATGGGGACGATTTCGTGATCATGCTCGATGGATTGGTAGACATTGGCGAGGGTTTGCGCCTCCACCCCTTGCGCCGCGTCGACCACCAGCAGCGCGCCTTCGCATGCGGCGAGGGAGCGGGAGACCTCATAAGCGAAGTCGACATGGCCCGGCGTGTCCATAAGGTTGAGCTGGTAGGTCTTGCCGTCCTTGGCCGTGTAATCGAGGCGGACGGTCTGGGCCTTGATGGTGATGCCGCGTTCGCGCTCAATATCCATGTTATCAAGGACTTGCTCCGACATCTCGCGCGCGGTGAGCCCGCCAGTGTGTTGGATCAGGCGATCAGCCAGCGTCGACTTGCCATGATCAATATGGGCAATGATGCTAAAGTTACGAATAAGAGCAAGGTCAGTCATAAAGCGCCGCTAATACGAGAAGTAGGAAAGAGGAAATTCAATCTTCCCCGTTTCCCACGCCCTTAGCTGGGTCGCAGGGTCATGTCAGCAATGCATTCTCGCCGGCGCAAGCCTAGCCAGCTTTGCGGATCGACCGTGGCGTCAATTCGCCACCCAATACTTTGCCGGTGGCGCTCAGCTTTACCGGATCGACGAATTCGACGCCCATGCGGTCCTTCGTGCACCAACGCGTGGTGGCAGTAAAGGTTTGTGTTTCGCTGAGCGCTATGGTGAATATTGTGCCGACCGGCACATTCCACAGCCCCTCCACTAGCGCCCCGGTCTTCGAGATATTGCGAATGGTTCCGTTGTAGAACTGCCTGTCATGATCAAGCACAATCTTACGAAGCATAGTCTGTCTTGAGGCGCGCGCTGATCGCGGCCCTTTGGCCAAGGCTTCAAGCCCGGACTCAAGGCGCTCAAGGGCTGCCTCGGAGCTCAGGGCCCTCTCGTAGATATATCCCTGAATATGGCTGCATCCATGCATCCGAACGAGATCCAGCTCATCCAGCGTTTCCACACCCTCTGCAGTGGTGTCCATGCCCAGAGCGTGCGCAAGGCTGGTGATCGACGCAATAATCGCGCCATTGCGGCTACCAGGCTCTGTAGCGCCCCGTACAAAGCTCTGATCGATTTTGATTTTATCGAAGGGGGCTTTCTTCAGGAAGCCGAGTGACGAATAACCTGTACCGAAGTCATCCAGCGCCAGGCGCACACCAACACCCTTCAGTGCCGCGAACATCGCATCTGTGCCCTCATCATCGTTGAGGAATACACTTTCTGTAATCTCAAGCTCAAGCCGAGATGGGTGAATGTTGCTCTGGGCCAGTGCGCTGGTCACAATCGCGGGCAATTGCGGGTTGGCGAATTGCAGTGCCGAAACATTGACCGCGCAGCGGACGTTTTCCGGCCATTTGGCTAGGTCATGGCATGCGGTGCGCAAAGCCCATTCGCCAATTGCACCAATCAGGCCGGCATCCTCGGCAATCGGGACGAATTTTGCTGGAGAGATCCAGCCTTGTTTCGGATGGTTCCAGCGCAACAGAGCTTCAAAACCGGCAATCTGCTCGGTCGCAGTAAGAACTACCGGCTGATAGAACAGCTCGAGACCACCTTGTGAAATCGCGTCACGCAGATCGCTCTCGAGCTGACTGCGTTCTTCAGCGGCTGAGTGTAGATCGTTGGAGTAAAAATAATAGCGCCCTCGCCCGCGGTCTTTTGCAGCGTAGAGTGCGAGGTCCGAATTGCGGACCAAGGCTTCGCTTGTGACGCCATTCGCTGGCGAACGTGCGATCCCAAGAGACGCGCCAATCACGACACGTTGGCCGTCGATCGAGTAAGGCTGCGACAGGCTACCGATTATTTCATGGGCGAGATTTGCAAGATTTTCTGGCTCCTCGCGGCCGGGAATCAGGATTTCGAATTCGTCTCCACCCAATCGGCCCACTCGACCGGATTTACCAACAGTAGCCTCCAGCCTCTGAGCTACCTGTTTCAGCAATGCATCCCCGGCAGGATGCCCGATGGAGTCGTTGACCTGCTTAAAACGATCCAAATCGAGCAGAAATATAGCGCATTCACGCTGGGATTCGTGCGGCGCGGCAAGAATTTTTTCGAGTGACTGCGCCATCTGGAAACGGTTCGCCAGCCCGGTCAGTGAATCGTAATGCGCCAGGCGAGATGCGTTCTCTTGGGACCGCTTCTTCTCCGTTAAATCAGTGCCCGACCCCCGGAACCCAACAAAATTTTGAAGACTGTCATACATAGGCCGGCCACTGACGGACCACCAGCGCACTTCATCAATTAGGGCCGCCGGCACCGGTAGCTCGTGGAACGACGAACGCGCTGATAAGTGGAATGTCAGTGTGCGGCCACCCTCCTGCTGGTTTTCGACCAAGTTGAAGATTTGTATGAACGGCTTTCCGATAATTTCCTTTTGTGCCCTGCCCAAAGTCTGTGCAACTTTCGGTGAAACGTAGCTTAGCAAACCGCGCCTGTCTGTTTCCCAGAACCAACCTAGGCCGGCATCCTCATATTCGTTGAGCATGGAGCGGAACCGATTGTGGTGCCGCCGCTGCTCTTCTCGCCGCGACGCTGCCTTTTTCTCAACCAAGATCTGGTGGCGCGATACGACCAAGATTACGGCCGCCGCCACACCAAGTGATGCGAGCGCTTCAACACTGCCGTCCATGACACACACCGGCGCCCAAGCGCACAGAATCGCGACAAACATTATCGGCAACCGGCGGCTAAGCAACGTTGAAGTCAGCGCATTGAATGAGATCAGCACGCCCACGCCCCATCGCCAATCGAGCGAACCATATTGAACCCAGTAGCTTTGTGCAAAACTCGCCACCAAAATTGGCAGGAAAATAGTCCAGCTGACGGCCAGGACGACTACAGACTTTGATCGTTCTTCGGCGCGTTCCCAAGTAACTAACCATTTGCTTGAAAGCGCGATGCCTGCTGCCACGACCGCCGAAAGGATGGTTGGCCAAGGAGCCGGTTTGAATGACACTATCATGCCAAACACCAGCGCGCCCAGGACGACGGCCGACATCAAATACCAGCCCTTTGGAATCAGGCCAAAATGGGACTTTGCTGGGACTTTTATCGTAATTCTGCGATCCGCATCGGTTCTTCGCTGCAGTTCCGGGCGCTTTGTGTCGGTTAAGTGCTGAGCCGGTTCGTTAACGGCATAATCCGGCGCTGCAGACGGCACCAAGGGTGCAGCACCTTCATGTGCCGCAGCGCTGTCTAAATCCGGCTGAATCTTATTAGGTAACCCGCCCATACGCTCGCGGTGCCAGATATCTGTGTTAAAACGGTTAATGCAGCGGTGACGAATTGGCGCAAGGCAGCGAATTTTCCAAGTTTGACAGCACTCAACTTGCCAACCCCAATACTGCGGTGCATTGATGCATTTATATAGGCGAAAACAGCCTTGCGGGGAACTTGATGGCAAATCGTACGACCTTAGAAAACGAAGCAGCTCAATCGACTACAGCGCTAGGGCCGATGATCGGTCTAGCGCGCGAGGATTTCGTTGGAGCGATCGCTTTGCTCTTACGTGAAACTGCATCCGATCCAGCGCGCAGCATGAAACATGCAAAGTCGCTTGGCGAAGACGTGGTCAAGATCATGACCGGCAAATCCGAGCTCGCGCCGGATCCAAAGGACAAACGTTTCAAAGATCCGGCGTGGCAGTACAATCCTTTTTTTCGGGCAGGCGCTCAATATTTCCTTGCTGTTCAAAAGGGTATGAGCAGTTGGCTCGACGATCTCGATCTGGACGAGCTAGAACGGGACCGCGCGAATTTCATCTCTAACATCATCATTGATAGCCTCGCCCCAACAAACAGTTTGATGGGTAATCCGACGGCGCAAAAACGGTTGATCGACAGTGGTGGACTCAGCCTCGTTAAGGGCCTCAAAAACGCCTATAATGACATGGTTTATAATAAGGGCATGGTTAGTCAGGTCGACAAGCGGCCGTTCAAACTGGGCGAGAATGTCGCGATTTCGAAGGGGTCGGTCGTCCTTCGCACTGAAATGATGGAGCTGGTCCATTATGCGCCCACGACGGACGAGGTGCATGAAATCCCGCAGCTCACCATCCCGCCGCAAATCAACAAGATGTATATCAACGATCTGACACCCGATAAGTCGGTCGTGAAATATCAGCTCGATAATGGAATCCAGACATTCGTGATCAGTTGGCGCAATCCGTCCAAGGAACAGGGCCATTGGGACATGGCCGACTATATCGCCTCCTGCCGCGAGGCGATGGAAGCCGTCGCAGCAATCACAAAGTCGAAGAAGGTCAATGTTTCGGCTGGCTGCTCCGGCGGTCAAACAGCAGCTCTGCTGGCCAGTAAGCTCGCGTCCGACGGCGATGATCTGATTGGCTCGCTCACCCTAATGGTTTGCGTGCTTCACCCCAAGCAAAACGATATCGAAGCGGGATCGCTCGTCAGCGAGAACGGAATGCAGCTTGCTCGGGGCCGTGCAGCCAAAAAGGGTGTGATCGAGGGAGATTCTCTCGCACGCGGGTTTGCCTGGTTGAGGCCGAATGATCTGATCTGGAACTACGTAATCAATAATTACTTGCTCGGCGAAGATCCTCCGGCATTCGATGTGCTGTTCTGGAATGCCGATGCGACCAACCTGTCGGCCAGCTTGATGGGCGACTTCCTGACACTATTTGAAACGCTCGCCTTCACCAAAAAGGGTGAGATCGAGATGGTCGATCACATGATCGATCTTTCGAAAGTTAAGAGCGACCTGTTCATTCTGGGCGGCGTAACGGACCATATAACGCCCTGGAAGGCGACTTATCGTTCCACACAGCTGTTTGGTTCGAAGAATGTTACCTATGTCCTCAGTCAAGCTGGTCATATGCAGGCGATCCTCAACCCTCCCGGCAATCCGAAAGCCAAATATTACGTTCAAAAGAAGGATGGCAAGCTTCCCGCAACAGCGGACGAATGGCTACAAGGTACGGAAGAAACGCCGGGCAGTTGGTGGCCATTCTGGATGGAATGGGTTCAAAACCGCTCGGGCAAGCTGAAGGCAGCGCCAAAGAAGCAAGGCAACGCGAAATATAAGCCGATCGACCCGGCTCCCGGCCTATATGTCCTTGAAGAGCGTTAGGCTTCGACACCCTCGTAAAAGATCAAGGAATTGAATTTGAGTGATCCGATGAGCACTGCAGAAGTCACGATGGAAACTATCGGTGGGCGGCCCCTTAGGGTTGCGTGCTGGCGCATGGGTCAAGCCAGCGAGCATCCGCCAATTCTGTTTTTCAACGGTATCGGCGCCAATATCGAAGCTGTCGCGCCGCTCGCCGAAGCTTTCGAAGACCGCGCATTCATCATGTTTGACATGCCAGGCATTGGCGGGTCGCCAGCGCCGGTAATTCCTTACAATGTCGTGACGATGGCTTGGACTTCGGCGCAGCTGCTCGATCGGCTGAACGTCGAAACGGTTGATGTGGTGGGCATCAGCTGGGGCGGCGGCATGGCGCAGCATTTTGCGATCCAACATCCGAAACGGACACGGCGGCTTGTCTTGATTGCGACCAGCGCAGGCATGCTGATGATGCCTGGTAACCCCAAAGCGCTGACCAAAATGGCCAATCCGCGCCGCTATATCGATCCCGAATTCATGATGAAGAATTTCGAGACGCTCTATGGTGAAGGTCTTGGCAAGGGCCCCGGCAAGAAGAGCCACATGTCACGCCTGACCCCGCCCACACCGCGCGGATATATGTATCAGCTGCTGGCGATGCTCGGTTGGACCAGCGCGCCCGCCCTGCCCTTCATGAAAAAGGAAACCCTGATCCTGATGGGCGACGATGACCAGATCGTTCCGCTCGCCAATGGCAAGTTCCTCAACTCGCTCATTCCGAACAGCGAGCTGGTGGTAATCGAAGGCGGCGGCCATTTGTTCCTGCTCAGCCATAAGAAGGAATCACTCAGCAAGATGCGTGAATTTCTCGATGGATCTGATCAAGCGGAGCTTTCCGAAGCGGCCTGATGCGGCACATCGCGATCATTGGCTCCGGCCCGGCCGGATATTATACGGCAGAAGCCGCGGCCAAACATTGGGGCGGCGATGTTCGCGTCGACATTTTTGATACTCTGCCAGTGCCTTATGGCCTGATCCGGACAGGTGTTGCACCCGATCACCAGTCGATAAAGGGTGTCTCAAGGCGATATGAGAAAACTGCGCTGACGGACAACGTCCGTTTCGTGGGTAACGTTACCGTTGGTCGGGACATCACGATCCCTGAGCTTCAGGAATTATACGATGCGGTAGTGCTTGCAACCGGCGCGCCCAACGACCGCGAATTGGGCATGGTGGGTGAAAGCCTTGACAATGTATTCGGCAGCGCCGCCTTTGTCGGCTGGTATAACGGCCATCCGCAATTTGCTGACTTGGCCCCTGATCTTTCTGGCAAGCATGCGGTGGTGATCGGCATGGGAAATGTGGCGCTCGACGTGGCGCGCATCCTGTCCAAAACCGAAACCGAGTTTGCAGGCAGCGACATCGTCAGCCACGCTCTAGATTTGTTACGCATATCGAAGCTGGAGAAGATCACCATTCTGGGCCGCCGCGGTCCGCATCAGGTTGCAATGACGCCGAAGGAACTAGGCGAGCTGCTGCATCTGGAGCGCGCCATTCCGCGCGTTGATCCCGAAGATTTGCCCGATGAAGCCGATGACGCGATCCTGGAGCCAGGAACCCGCAAGTCGGTAACGCATTTACGCAGCTTTGCAGCCATTCCCGAAAGTGTGCACGCCGATGCGAAGATCGAGATATACTTCGATCTCTACGCCAGTCCGACAATGATGCTGGGTGATGGCAAAGTAGCCTCGGTGGAAATCGAGCGAACGACGGTCGAAAAGGGCCGCGCTATCGGCACTGGCGAGCTGTACTCCATCCCCGCCGACTTGGTAATTAGCTGCATTGGCTACCGCACCTCTCCCATTCCCGATGTGCCATTTGACCAGCGCGCTGGACGATTTGCCAATGACGAGGGCCGTATTTTGACCGGCCTATATTGTGTTGGCTGGGCTCGTAGAGGGCCGACCGGGACTATCGGCACGAACCGACCTGACGGTTATCGTGTAGTGGAGAAAATTGCCGAGGACGTGGATGCTGGCCTTCTAGGCACCGGCCGTAAGGCTGGCCGTGAAGGCTTTGATGCATTGGCCACGTCCCGCAACTTGGACGTCGTCACCTTCAGCGACTGGAAGAAGATCGAGGAAGCCGAAGCCGCCGCCGCAAGAGACGGCGCACCGCGCGAGAAGTTCGTCGCCATCGCGGCGATGATCGCAGCGCGCGGAAGCTAGAACCAACTGGAGCAAAGACAATGTCTGCATTCGACCTGATTATCCGCAATGGTACCATCTTGGACGGGACAGGCAATGCGCGCTTCTCAGGCGACGTCGCGGTCAAAGATGGCGTGATCGCGCAGGTTGGCGAAGTGCACGGCGATGCCGATGACGAAATCGACGCTGGTGGCCATCTGATCACCCCCGGTTTCGTCGACATCCACACGCATTATGATGGCCAAGCGACTTGGGATCAGGAAATGGCTCCATCAAGCTGGCATGGCGTCACCACAGTCATCATGGGCAATTGCGGCGTGGGCTTTGCCCCTGCCAAACCAGACCGCCACGAATGGTTGATCAGCCTGATGGAAGGCGTCGAAGACATTCCCGGCACCGCGCTTGCCGAAGGCATGACTTGGGACTGGGAAACCTTCCCCGAATATCTCGACGCCCTCGAAAAATTGCCCCGCACCGTGGATGTCGGCACGCATGTCCCACACGGAGCCGTGCGCGCTTACGTGCTTGGCGACCGTGAACAGCCGGGCGCTGTGCCAACCGCAGACGACATGGCAAAGATGTCCGAAATCGTCGAAGAAGGCGTGCGCGCTGGTGCGCTTGGTTTTTCGACAAGTCGAACCGTCTTGCACAAGTCAGTCGACGGGGAATTGGTGCCCGGCACCACAGCAACACCTGAAGAACTGATGACAATCGGCCGCGCAATGGGCCGCGTCGGATATGGCGTCTTTGAAATGGCCAGCGACTTGCAGCGCGACTGGAACGAGTTCGAATGGATGGGCAATCTCAGCCGCGAGACCGGGCTGCCTGTGACATTTGCCGCCCTACAGTCGATCGCCAAAGAGATACCGCTCGACGAGCAGATTTCGACGATGCGCGCAGAAAACGACAATGGCGCGAATATTGTCGCTCAAATCGCACTGCGCGGTAACGGCATCATTATGGCGTGGCAGGGAAGCGTAAATCCCTTCGTCTATCGCCCAAGCTGGCAAGCGATTTCCGACCTTCCTTGGAACAAGCAGAAAGCCAAACTCGTAGATCCGGCATTCAAAGCGCAGCTCCTTTCGGAGGCAAATGATTACTCCGAAGCTCCGCAAGACATCTTGCCTGTCGTAATGGTCGTCACCCAAGGTTGGGCGCTACAGTATGAAATGGACCCGGATTTCGACTATGAGCCCGAGCAATCCGCCAGCCTGAATTCGCGCGCCAATGGCAAGGGAATCGACCCGCAGGAATATGCTTACGACCTGATGTGCAGCGATGATGGCAAGGGCTTCATCTATCTACCGATTTTGAACTACGCTGACGGCAATCTGGATTTCCTCCATGCATTGCAGCAAAGCGATGACTGCGTGAATTCTCTATCCGACGGCGGTGCCCATTGCGGAACAATCTGCGATGCGGCGAGCCCGACCTTTATGCTCGAACATTGGGTGCGAGACCGCAAACGAGGCAACCGAATTTCGCTGGAACTAGCAATCAAACGCCAGTGCCTCGACACAGCGAAGCTTTATGGCCTTGACGATCGAGGCGTGATTGCACCGGGCTATTTGGCAGATATCAACATCATTGACTTTGATCGGCTAAAACTGGGCAAACCGTGGCTCGCCTTCGACCTTCCCGCAGGCGGTAAGCGCTTGCTGCAAAAGGCCGATGGCTATGTCGCCACGATCAAGAACGGTGAAGTGACATTCCGCGAAGGCAAATGGACCGGCTCGACACCGGGCGGACTGATCCGGGGCCCGCAGCGCGCCGAAATGGCCGAAGCTGCGGAATAGGCGGACGCCGGACTACGGGTGGATGACGATTCCCTTGGCAGGATCAACTTTTCCTTCGACCATTTCCAGATAAGTGCTGCGTGCCGCGTCGATGCCCGTGCGCACTTCGACCTCCACTGCATCAGCCACTTCTGACAGGAATTGCTTCCAACTGATCGCGATTGCTTCGCCAAATGCCTTGGGACCCAGTTCCTTGACCGCCGCGACTGCATAATGCGGGGCGAAAAACAGGATTGGTTCCGGCCCCGGCAATGCACCAGCGCCGCCGTCGCGCCCGTCGATGTGAGTTGCCCCGACAAGGCATGAATAGGCCAGATTTTCGCCAAGATGTTCATGGATTGCCCGCAACACAGAAGAATTTCCGGCGAAGTCGACCGAAACGCTGCGGACATTGTCTAGCTCGCCAACCTGATCATATGTCAGCACCTGATCATACAGACCGGTTGCCTCCGTGAAGGCCACATTGCCTGCTGACGTCAGCCCCACACGCTTGATTTCGGGTGACTTTGCCTTTGTCACACTGGCGAGTGCCGTCGAGGTCTTGGACGATGCGCTGGTCATGATTACAACGCCTGCGCCAAACCAGTCTTCGCTGCTGAACATCGCTTCAATCAAATAGCCCGTCTTGAACAGCGGGCCAAAAATCATCCGTTCGGCTTCGCGATCCGGGTCATGCTCCAAATCAGCGGCAAGACGCGAATAGCTGTTATAGATGGGGCTCATCGGCTGGCGATGTGCTGCCATATCCATGAAACTGCTGTTCGAAATCTTACCCGGCTCAACGTCCAGATGTGTGCCCATCGGCAAATAGCCATAGACCCGCTCGCCGATCTTGAAGGCCTCATTGTTTGACTGTTCAATGACCGCGTGGCCCCACATTGGAACGACGCCAAAGCCTTCTAGCGCTGGGAAGAAATTCCAGTAAGCCATCCGTTCACCAGCAACGGCGTAGGTGATGTTGTTCGCGGTGACAGAGAAGCTCTCAATTTTCAATCGGACGGCGCCCTTCGCAAGATCGGCTTGAGGCGTATCGACTAGCTGAGCGCTGGCAAGATTATCGCGCGCTACATGGACTGTTTGTGACATGAGGTTCTCCCGTTTCGATCAGCAACCTAGCTTGCCGAGACACGGGATGCGAGAGGCAATCCGCAAAGATTGCCTCTCAATTCACCAAATTTAGACCCGCATCGGCATCAGGACATAGAGCGACGGGCTCTTGTCATCCTGACGGATCAGCGTTGGCGCACCGGCGTCGGCCAGATGCAGTTCAACCGTATCGCTATCGATTTGGCTGAGGATGTCCTTGAGATAATTGGCGTTGAAACCAATTTCGAACCCGTCTGCCGAATAATCCGCAGCCACTTCTTCAGACGCCGTACCATTATCCGGACTGGTGACGGAAAGTGTGACCTTATCCTTGTCGAGGCCCATTTTGACAGCGCGAGTCTTCTCGGTCGCGATCGTCGCCACACGGTCAACACCGGCGTAAAGGCTCTTGGGATCAAGCTTCAGCAGCTTGTCATTCGCGGTCGGAATGACGCGAGTGTAATCCGGGAACGTGCCGTCGATCAGTTTGCTGGTCAGGACAACACCATTTTCTCCGCCAAGCGTGAAGCGGATCTTGCTCGCCGAAAGGTCAATCTGGACATTCGTGTCGAGCGATTCGTCGAGCAACTTGCGCAATTCAGCAACCGCTTTGCGCGGTACAATCACGTCGGGCATGCCCTCTGCGCCCTCAGGACGGTCGAGCGTGAAGCGGGCGAGACGGTGGCCGTCTGTTGCAGCAGCCCGGAGAAGAGGTTTGTCCTCGTCAGACACGTGCAAGAAAATCCCGTTGAGGTAATAACGTGTTTCTTCGGTCGAGATCGCGAACCGGGTGCGATCGATCATTTCGGCCAATGTCTTGGCAGGTAATTCGAAACTGGTCGGGAGATCACCTTCAACGATTACCGGGAAATCATCGCGCGGCAGGGTTGGCAGTTTGAACCGGCTACGGCCTGCCTTCACTTCCATGCGGTTATCCATCGTCTCCAGACTAACCTGACTACCTTCTGGCAGCTTGCGGGCAATGTCGAACAGCAGGTGAGCAGACACCGTAATGGCGCCGGTAGCCTCGACCGAGGCGGCTGCCATGTTCTCAATAACCTGCAAGTCTAGATCGGTCGCCATGACGCGGACTGTGCCGCTGTCACCAGCCTCGATCAGAACGTTGGACAGGATTGGAATGGTGTTGCGACGCTCCACCACGGATTGCACGTGCGACAAGCACCTGAGCAAAGTGGCACGTTCGATTGTGGCTTTCATAATCCCGTATCTTCCCCATTGCGCGCCCGCCTATAGCATAGGGGCCGGAATCGCCCCGAAGCGCCGGAAATGTTCTGAATACCCTTAGCGGGCATGGCAGTGGCGGCAAGATGACACGCCTTGGAAACACCCTGATTGAAGGCGAAGCTTGGGGATAACCCCTTACTTCGTCGTCCTAGCGCGCAAATCAGATAGTTTAGAACATCATGGCCATGCCGCCATTCACGTGCAGCGTCTGTCCGGTGATGTAAGATGCTTCCTTGGACGCGAGATAGACGACGGCAGCGCCAATATCCTCGCCTTCGCCCATGCGGCCCATTGGAATGCGAGCGTTTAGTGCGCCTTTCTGGGCGTCTGGAAGCTCGTCAGTCATTGCTGTGCGGATGAAACCGGGAGCAACGCAGTTTACCGTAATACCGCGGCTGGCGAGTTCTTGCGCAAGGCTCTTGGACATACCAACAAGGCCTGCCTTGGCTGCTGCGTAGTTCATCTGACCCGGATTGCCGGTCGCACCGACTACGCTGGTGATATTGATGATGCGGCCAAAACGGCCTTTCATCATCGGGCGGGCGCTGGCCCGCATCAGGCGGAACGCCGCCTCAAGGTTCACCTTCATAACCTGTTCGTATTCTTCGTCCTTCATCCGCATCGCGAGGTTGTCGCGTGTGATGCCAGCATTGTTCACAAGGATGTCGATCTTACCGAGCGTATCGACGGTTGCGGGGATGAGCTTTTCGACGCTTGCGCTGTCAGAGAGGTTGCAAGTGATCTCGACATGGTCGTGACCAAACGCGTCGTTTAATTCCTCTCGGAATGCGCGAAGCTTGTCACCGTTGGAGCCAGACAACGCAAGCCGTGCGCCTTGCGCCGCCAGCGAGCGAGCGATGGACGAACCAATGCCGCCGCTGGCGCCGGTAACAAGCGCATTCATTCCGGTAAGGTCGAACATCCTTAAATCTCCTTCGCCAGCGCTTCAATGTCATCCATGGAGATTACGCTGGTGGTGTTTGCTTCTTTGTCGGTACGCCCAATCATCGGGCCGAGCACTTTGCCGCCGAGTTCGATGAATTCTTCAATGCCAGCCGCGCGCATAGCGAGGACGCTTTCACGCCAGCGAACGCGGCCTGTGACCTGCTCGACGAGCAAGCCCTGTACTTCGGTAGGATCTGTGACCTCGCCCGCGGTTACATTCGCGTAGAGCGGCAGCCTGAACGATGATGGCGACGTTGCCGCTAAAGCATCCGCCATCGCATCGGCTGCAGGTTGCATCAGCGGACAGTGAAACGGTGCGGATACCGGCAGCAGAATGCCGCGTTTGATCCCGTGAGCCTTCACCAGCTCTATCGCGCGCTCGATAGCTTCGCGGTGGCCGGAGATTACGACTTGGCCGGGATCGTTATCATTCGCGACGGTACAAATCTGACCCTCGGCGGCCGCGTCGGCCAGCGCCTGAGCCTTCTCAATGTCGGCACCAAGCAGCGCGGCCATAGCGCCCTTACCCACTGGGACAGCGGCTTGCATGGCCTGTCCGCGCAATTTCAGCAGCCTTGCGGTGTCGGACAGAGAAAATGCCCCCGCAGCACAAAGCGCCGTATATTCGCCAAGGCTGTGACCGGCGACAGCGTCGCATACATTGGTAAGCGTGATGCCTGCATCTTTTTCCAGTACGCGAAGCACCGCCATCGCATTCGCCATAATCGCTGGCTGGGCATTTTCTGTTAGAGTTAGAGCATCTTCCGGCCCATCTTTCATGATCTGGAAGAGCTTCTGACCCAACGCATCATCGACTTCTTCGAAAACTTCGCGGGCTGCGGTGCTGGCCTCGGCCAGTTCCAAACCCATGCCAATTTTCTGACTACCTTGCCCGGGAAAAACGAAAGCGCGCATTGATAACTCCAGACGTTGAATTTGAGTTTATCTCCGGCGCCTAATTTGACTGCGCCGGACTGGCAAGACCGAATGGAACCACGCAGTTGCCTGAATAATGGCCGATCTGCGCCCTTCCGAGATAGGGAATTCCGTTGCGGGTGCACCAGAACTTGGCGATCTCCTCAGGCGTATAACCGAAATCCCGATCATTTTCGGGAATGTCGTTCACTTGCCCCAGCCGAATCCCGGCGACACCTGGCAGGAAATTGGTGAGATTGAACATCAACCTGTCCACAGAATAGAGGTGTTCGCTGACCTCCTCGACCATCACCACATGGCCCTTGAGGTCAGGCATCAGGGGCGTTCCGGCAATCATGGTCAGCGTTATCAGATTAAACGCAACAACTGGCGTCTTTCCGTCCAAGGATGGCTCCAGACCGCTATTGTCGCCGCTGAACCAGCGCAGCATCCGACGCACGGCCTCGCGCCCCCGTTCGCTGCGCGCGCTCACGGGCATTGAAGCATGGACTGGCTGACCAATTCCCGCGCGGTAGAGCTGTGCGAGCATGTATCCGCAGTCAGAATAACCCGCATAGGTCTTATCCTTCGCAGCGGGCTTCAGAAACGGAATTGCCGCCTGAGCGATGCGGTTGGAGCCATATCCACCCTTCGCGAACCACACAGCGTCGAACGAAGGATCATTGGCGCATTCAAGAAATGCGTCGAGCCGAGCGGCGTCGGGTCCTGCGAAATGCCCCCATTCTGCGAAGCATTGTTCGTGGAAATGGACGCTGTGTTCGGGGAATTCCTCTGCCACTAACTGTTCCAACGCCGCGGCATGTTCGCGGGTGATACGGGTGGCGGGTGCGCAAATTGCGATGCGTGTCATGCCCCTTTCATAACAGCCGCTTCACATATTGCACGCCTCCGCGTAATCGACGCCCATGAATAGCCCGAATGAAGCCGCCAAAGCCCTGACATCCCACCCGTGGTTCTTCGTCGGAATCGGCGGATCGGGCATGCTCCCCTTGGCCACAATCCTTAAAGGACGCGGCGCCGAGATTGCCGGGTCCGACCGTAGTTTTGACCAAGGCCGCACGCCGGAAAAATTCGCCTGGCTTCAGCGCATTGGCCTTGTCCTGCATCCCCAAGATGGCAGCGGCGTAACCAGTGGTGAACAGGTGCTGGTCGCTTCTGCAGCCGTCGAAGATACCGTGCCTGAAATGGTCCGCGCGAAGGAACTTGGCTGCGGCCGAATGACTCGCGCCGACCTCAATTCCGCTTTGTTCAACGCGGCGGATCAAGGCATCGCGATTGGCGGGACCAGCGGCAAATCGACGGTCACCGGAATGCTTGGCTGGATCATGCAGGCCACCGGCCGCGAACCGACAATCATGAACGGCGCGGTGATGAAGAACTTCGCTGACGCAGATGCGCCATTTGCCAGCGCGGTTGTTGGCGGCAGCGGAACTTACGTCAGCGAGGTCGACGAGAGCGATGGCACAATCGCCCTGTACCGCCCCGCCGTTGCTGTCCTTCTCAATGTCAGCCTCGACCATAAAAGTATGGAAGAGCTGCGCATCTTGTTCGGCGATTATCTCGCAGCGTCCAGCGTGTCGGCGATCAACGCAGATGATGCGGAAAGCATGGCTTTGGCTGGACGCGCCAAAGAACTTCTGACTTTTGGCATAGAAGCGCAAGACGCCCATATCGGCGTGAAATTAGGCTCAGTTACCGATGGAACAACGCGGCAAACAGCCACAATCGTCGATCGGCGCGACGGGAGCGATCATCCTCTCAACCTCGCCCTGCCCGGCCACCACAACCTGTCAAATGCTCTCGCTGCAATTGCCGGTGCGGCGGCGACTGGTATGCCGGTTGCTGAAGCGGTTGCAGCACTTGGCAGTTTCGAGGGGCTCGCCCGCCGGTTCGACATCATCGGCAAGACGCCAAACGGCATCACAGTGATTGACGATTTCGGCCACAATCCGGAGAAATGCGCTGCAACCTTGCGGACGCTCAAGTCGCATGAAGGCCGCGTTATCGCCTTCTTCCAGCCCCACGGATACGGCCCACTTCGCCAGATGGGCGACGAACTCGCCAAAACCTTCGCCGAGCAGCTGGGACCGGACGACATCACGATCTTCTCTGACCCCGTCTATTACGGAGGAACCACCAACAAGAGCCAAGGCAGCGAACGGATCATTAGTCTGATCCGCGATGCCGGCGGCAATGCCGAGCATATCGCTGAACGAGCCGATTGCGCTGATTACATCACCGAAATCGCAAAACCGGGTGACCGGATCGCGGTTATGGGCGCAAGGGACGACACACTAACCGTTTTCGCACGCGAGATTTTTGAGCGTCTCTAACTTAGCGCGGAGGCAGTGTTTGTTTCTGTAGCAGCGGCAGCTTCGAGCGCCTCTGCTTGTTTGAAGCCATCACGTGCGGTTAACACTTCGAGATATCGGATCAGGCGCGGAGCCAAAAATTCCTCAAGCCCAATTCGCCGGGCCAGAAACAGCGCATAGCCGACGCATATATCAGCCACAGTGAAACGGTCGGCACAAAGGTACTCACGGCCTTCCAAGCGTTGCTCTACCTTGACCAATCGTTTCCCAAACCATTTGGCATAGGCGAGCCCAGCCTCTTCGAAGCCTTTGTCCGTCTCGAACTTTGCAAAGCGCAAATACACAGTCTGCGGAAACGTGATTGTCGCATCTGCATGATAGGTGAAGTCGAGATATGCGGCATAGTCAGGCGAATGTGGCTCCACAACTAACTCGGCGGCTTGACCGATCACAGCCAGATAGTGGGCAATGGCGCAGCTTTCGGTCAGTTGGGCACCGCCGTGAACCAGCATCGGAACCGTTCCGAGTGGATTGATCTCAAGATATTCGGGCTTCAGGAAGCGCGGCGGAAAAGGCAGCATTTGAAGATCAAGCTCCACACCCGCTTCGCACGCTGCCCATGTGGCCCGCAATCCCCGCGATCCGGCGCAAGTGTAAAGAGTTGGTTGCAGCATGGGTGCTATCAATGCGCCCCGGTTTCGTGCCCGATCTTCAGCACCTTATGCAGAATGAACACCAGCACCGCGCCGACAATCAGACCGATTAGCGCGGAAATCCCAGCATAGGTCAGCCACCCCAGAATACCGCCCATGCCGCCTGTCAGCTCCTCAACACCGTTTTGTAGGCCGTGGCTGAAGTCGGAGAGATTGTGGATACCCAGCTCATGGAGCGCGTGGATCAATATTCCGCCTCCAACCCAAAGCATTGCAACCGTTCCGACAACCGAAAGTATCGTCAGAAGCTTGGGCATCGCAACCAGTAGGAAGTGACCGACCTTCTGCGCGAAGGTGGAATCCTTCTTCGACAAATGCAGCCCGACATCATCCATCTTCACGATCAGCGCCACAGCTCCATAAACAACAATAGTGATGAGAATGCCGACCACCGCAAGCACACCAGCGCGGGTTAGCAAGGTTTCGGCAGCCACTTCGTTCAAGGTAATCGCCATGATTTCGGCGGACAGGATCAAATCGGTGCGGATTGCACCGGACGTGCGTTGCTTCTCGAACTCCGCCAAATCTTCAATCGGGTCTTCGAGCGTCTTGCCATGTTTGGCTCCGCCGAGCTTTTCGACGACTTTTTCTGCACCTTCGTAGCTCAGATACAAGCCGCCCAGCATAAGCACAAAGATAATAGCGGTGGGCAGGAATTCACTAAGGATCAGGGCACCCGGCAGCAAGATCAGCAGCTTATTCTTCAAGCTGCCTTTCGTGATGTTCCAGATTATCGGCAATTCGCGCGCTGGTGACAGGCCTGTGACATAGGAAGGCGTCACCGCAGCATCATCGATTACTACACCTGCGGCTTTGGTGCCCGCACGGCTGGCCGCCACGCCAATATCGTCGATGGAGGCTGCCGCAGTTCGGGCAATAACCGCCACATCGTCAAGCAATGCTACTAATCCGCCCGGCAAACCCAATTCCTTCGTTTCTTGAATGTCGCGGCAACCTTTGCGGAATTGCCGCCAGTAAGACAAGCGTAGCGCACCCGAAGGTTTACCGATTGCAAAGGTTTACCCCCTTAAGTCGAGATCAAATCTTGGGGGAATACAAAGCTCAAAGTTCTTGCAACAGCGGCTCAAACAGGTGATTTCGCCGAAGATGCCGACCTGTACAACCGCTCCGTGGAATCCACGAATTTCTTTCTAGATAGTTGGTATATCTGAGTTTTTAATCGCTGTGTTGGTGATCATCCTGTTCATCATCTGGGTAGTTCATGCCAATATTCAGGCAATGGATGAACGCGTCGAAGCTTCTTACGGCGATCTCGACGCAATTCATGCCGAACGCCACGCCGTGATCCGCAATCTGGTCGAAACTGTAAAACCCTTCGCCTCGCAAGAACATAAAGTTCTAAAGGATGTCATCGAAGCTCGCGCCAGTGCATTGCGCAGCGCCGGCAATGAAAAGCTGAAGGCGGAGGGCGAAGTCGGCCAGTCGCTGATGAACTGGCTCGCCATTACGGAGCAATATCCAGAACTGGCCAGTTCCGAACGCTTTGGCGAGTTGCAGAACGAGCTCACTCACATCGAACAGCGCGTCACAGCGGCCCGCCGGCTTCTGCAACCTTTCGGTCGAAGAACTCTATGCATATTCGCGCGCTTTTCCGGGTAACGTGATCGCAAAGTTCAGCCGCATTGGCGAACACGACAAGTTTTCGCTGGGCGAGCAGCGCGCAGAACTCTCTGAGCCGGTCAAGGTGAGCTTCCAGTAAGCATTCGAAGACTCCGGCAATGGCAACCCCTGGTTTTGTGTCCCATGTCGCCCACAACCGGCGGCTGATATGGAGCTTTATCGCGTCCTACATGCTCGCATTCAACGTGCTGGCAGCGGTCGCGGGCGTTATATTCATCGGCATATTCGAACCGGGCAATACGGTTTTTGCCAACCCCATCGGTTGTCTGGCCAATTATGGGCTGATAATCTTAGGCCTGACGCTGGTACTGTTCGGATATGTCTATTTCACACTGCTAGATAACATTAGCCGCAGGTTGAAAATCCGGATCACATCGAAGCTAGATGAGCGCCGCTTTGTCAGTATTGCCGAGACGCAGTGCATTGCCGCGGGCATCCGCCCGCCCCAATTCGGCATCATCGAAGTGCCTCAGATCAATGCGCTATCTATTGGCGAGGGTCCGGCGCACGGCATCATTATGGTGACCCGCGGATTGCTCGACCACCTTGATGACGATGAGCTGGCCGCAGTGATCGCCCACGAAACCGCTCATATCAGGTTCGGCGACACCCGAGTGCTCGGGGTCAATTATGCCCTCATGCGCACTGCTGTGAAGCTCCAAGTCCGCAATCCGCTGCGGTTGGAAGACTGGCGGCAACTGGTCCTTATGCTGGTGTTTCCGCCATTCTTGTTGCTACTCGTCGGTGGCTCGATGTTTACTTGGATGTCCATCCAATGCGCGCGGGAAGCACGCCGGTGCCTGAACTTGTCGCGTGACCACATCGCCGATGCCGAAGCAATCCGCCTGACGCACAATCCTGACGCGCTGCTATCGGTCATGAAGAAGATGTCCGGTCGCGGACGGTTCGCCGGGTCTGAGCGGTTCGATGATATGTTGTTTGAAGGCACCGCTGAAGCTTTGGGAGGAACCCATCCCTCGCTGCAAGCGCGCATTAAAGCGGTCAATGACTTGTCAGGCAGCTTGCTCGACTCTGCCCGCCTTCGCAAAGGCACCAGTCAGCAGTTCACCCCAGCCAAACCTGAAACTGTTGGAAATGCGCAGCCAGCGCCCTTCGGCGGCATTGCTGCGCTGGCTCCAGCAGTGCGACATTCGGCAAGCGTGGTATTGCCCCGGCTGTCGCTGCGATGGCTGCCACTGGCGCGATGGTGGCCAAAGCTGGCGGGTCGCCATGGGCTCCACTGAAACCGCTCACTAACGCTATTCTGCTTCCGCAGTCGGTGGAACCCGAGAAGCCGGAAAAGCCCATCGAGCTAAAGGGCTTCGAACTCCTTTCGTTATGGTGGCACGATAGCGAAGCTTACCAAGCGCATATGACGAATTTCGAAGATTATTACGAATGGCGCGATTGCGACGGTCGTAACGCTCTGGGTATGCGGCCAGAGCTGGCGATATTAGTCACTGCATTTACCGCATTACTCCTGTATATGCATTGGCCCTGCGACGGTGATTTCGGGAAATTTGCGCGGACATTCTCGCCCAACCTGTTTGGTGAAATGAGCGGATCCGGCACCTTCTGCAGTGGGCCATCCTATCCTGACGGAAAATGTCCTTCCTAAGTCCTCACAACGCTTGCATTTGGCGGCGAAACCGTTAGACGCCCGCGTTCGCTACGAAAGTAGGGATAAAAAGAAAGTCGGAGGGGCCCCGCAATCCCGCGGATCAGCCAGCGATCGACATTAAAGTGAAAGGAAGCAAAGATGGCTCTATACGAGCATGTCTTTCTCGCGCGCCAGGATCTGAGCCAAGCTCAGGTTGACGCATTGGCCGCAGCCGCCACGGAAATCGTTGAAGCCAACGATGGCAAGGTCACTAAGACCGAAACGTGGGGCCTGAAGAATCTAGCCTATAAGATCGAACGTAACCGCAAGGCGCACTTTGTTCTGTTGAACATCGATGGACCCGGCACGCTGATCGCAGAACTCGAACGCCAGACCCGCATCAACGAAGATGTAATCCGCTACCTGACGATCCGTGTGGACGCTCATGAAGACGGACCTTCAGTAATGATGCGCAAGAATGACCGCGAGCGCCCCAAGCGCCGCGATCGGGATGGAGATAGCTAATGGCACGTCCGTTTTTCCGCCGCCGCAAATCTTGCCCGTTTTCCGGCAAGGGTGCGCCCGCAATCGATTACAAAGACGTTCGTCTCCTGCAGGGCTTCATGTCCGAGCGTGGGAAGATCGTTCCAAGCCGCATCACAGCCGTTTCTGCAAAGAAGCAGCGTGAACTTTCACGGGCAATCAAGCGTTCGCGCCAGATTGGCCTTCTGCCCTACCTCGTTAAGTAAGGAGGACTAAATCATGGATATTATCCTCCTCGAACGTATCGAGAAGCTCGGCACAATCGGTGACGTTGTCACTGTAAAGGACGGCTACGCCCGTAACTTCCTGCTTCCTAACAAGAAGGCTCTTCGCGCCAATGATGGCAACAAGAAAGTCTTCGAAGCGAACCGCGAACGTCTTGAAAAAGAAAATGACGAGCGCCGCGGTGAAGCTGAAAAAGCTGGTGAGAAGGTTGATGGCGCAGAGATCGTTCTGATCCGCGCATCGTCAAATTCCGGCCAGCTTTACGGCTCGGTCACTGTTCGCGACATTGCTGAAAAGCTGGCTGAACAGGATCTCGCTGTCGATAAGAAGCAGATTATTCTTGGCGCACCGATCAAGACCATCGGCATGTTCGATGTTCGCGTTCGCCTGCACCCTGAAGTCGACGTCACGGTAAAGGCCAACGTAGCCCGCTCCGATGACGAAGCTGCGCTGCAAACTCAGGGCATCGACGTCATGGCGGCAATGTTTGAAGAAGAACAAGCCGAGAAGAAGGGCTTCACTGAAGCCGTCGATCCTTCGCTTGAGCCGGGTGAAATCCCTGCTGACATGCTCGAAGAAGGCGCTGAAGAAGCTGCCTCCGACGAAGACGCGTCTTCGGACGATACTGGCGAAGAAGTTACCGAAGCCTGAGTTATCAAGCTTTGAAAGATTTGGGGCGCGGCCTTTGCGGGCTGCGCCCTTTTCTTTGCAAAATTTCGTTCTGCGACTTCAAAATGTCATGCTGACGCGCTATTAGCTATAGATGAAAACGATAAACAACATTCTTTCGGAACTCCGCAGCATCTACAATCAGTCCGTCGAGACACTCCGGACTGATATCCTCGCCTATGGCAAGAACGGCACCCAGCCACCCGCAGACCGCAGAAGTGATGGTAGTTATTGCTACCCCGAATTGCGGATGACATTTGCCGGCGGCCAGCAACCGGAAGACCGCAGTCGCGCATTTGGTCGCCTAAATGACGCGGGCGTCTATGCCACCACAGTTACAAAGCCTGATCTGTTCGCCGACTATCTAACAGAGCAGCTTGAACTGATCTCCAGCGATTATGACATTGAATTAAGCGTTAGCCGATCACGCCAGGAAATTCCGTTTCCCTATGTTCTCGACGGCGAAGCAGGTGCAGAACTTGCAGGGATCAGCCCGCAAGAACTCGCCAGACACTTCCCGACCACCGAACTCGCAATGATCGGTGATGAGCTGGCTGACGGAATCGAAATACTCGATTCCGATCTGCCGATTCCACTGTCGCTGTTTGATGGCCTGCGGACCGACTTTTCGCTCGCCCGGCTAGCGCATTACACCGGTACTGACACCCACCATTTCCAGAAGTTCATCTTGTTCACGAACTACCACCGCTATGTCGACGAATTCGTACAATGGGCTGGAACTCAGATTGGTGACGGTCACTTTACCGCCCTGTCCGGTGCTGGCGGAATGTATCTCGATAAGCCGACCGATAATGCAGGTGAACATGCGTCGGACGCCGCCTGGCGCAAGCACCAGATGCCGGCCTACCACCTGATGGCAGAAGGCCGGAACGGGATTACACTGGTCAATATCGGAGTTGGTCCTTCCAACGCGAAGACGATTACCGACCATCTCGCGGTCTTGCGGCCCGAATCCTGGCTAATGATCGGTCACTGTGGCGGTTTGCGCCCAACCCAAAAGATTGGCGATTACGTGCTTGCTCACGCCTATCTGCGCGACGACCATGTGCTCGACAGCGTCTTGCCGCCCGAAATCCCCATCCCGGCCATTGCCGAAGTGCAGCAAGCCCTCGCCAAGGCCGCAGAGGCAGTAAGCGGCACAGGCGGCGCTGATCTGAAAAAACGGATGCGTACCGGCACGGTTGTCACGACCGACGACCGGAACTGGGAGCTGCGCTTCACAGATTCAGCAAAGCGGCTCAGCCTCAGCCGCGCTGTCGGCATCGATATGGAAAGCGCCACCATTGCCGCGCAAGGTTACCGGTTCCGCGTTCCATACGGCACGCTCCTATGTGTGTCGGACAAGCCGCTGCACGGCGAAATCAAAATGCCGGGCCAAGCGAACAAGTTCTACGAGGAGGCGATCAGCGCCCACCTCAAGATCGGCACCACGACCTGCGAGTTACTCCGCAATGAAGGCCAACGACTGCACAGCCGCAAGCTACGCGCCTTCAACGAACCGCCTTTCCGATAAGCCAAGATTGAAGGCCGGAAGTTCGCTCCCGGCCTCGTATCAAGTAATCACCAGCCAGTAGGCTTGCCCTTGTTCTGCACGTCGAGCCATGCCTTGAGCGGCGCAAAGTACTCGATCATCGCCTTGCCGCTCATCTCGCGGGTGCCGGTGAAGGCTTCGAGAGCATCAGGCCACGGCTTTGACGCGCCCATTTCAAGCATTGCGCCAAGATTTTTGCCGACTTCTTCATTACCGTAGAACGAACAGCGGTGAAGCGGCCCTTCCCAGCCTGCCTGATCGCATGCGGCTTTGTAGAACTGGAACTGCAGGATGCGCGCGAGGAAATAGCGCGAGTAAGGCGTATTGCCCGGAATGTGGTACTTTGCGCCCGGATCGAAGGCGTCAGCAGGGCGTTCAACCGGCGGCGTGATACCTTGATACTGCTCTTTCAAATCGTGCCATGCCGTATTGTAAGTATCGGGCGTGATGGAGCCATCGAAGACGCCCCAGCGCCATTTATCGACCAACAGGCCAAACGGCAGAAACGCAACTTTATCCATCGCCTGACGCAACAGCAGGCCGATATCCTTATTTGCACCTGGAACATCGGCGCGGTCGAGCATGTCGATCTGGACGAGATATTCTGGCGTAATCGACAGTGCGACCATATCGCCGATAGCTTCGTGGAAGCCGTCATTTGCGCCGTTCAAATGCAGATAATCCTGCGTATTATAAGCGCGCTGGTAGTAATTGTGACCCAGCTCGTGGTGGATGGTGATGAAGTCATCCGCATTCTTTTTGATGCACATCTTGATGCGGACATCGTCTTTATTGTCGAGGTCCCACGCACTGGCGTGGCATACAACATCGCGGTCGGCGGGCTTGGTGAACTGGCTACGCTCGTAAAATGTTTCGGGCAGCGGCGCGAAACCGAGCGAGGAGAAGAAGTCCTCGCCAACCCGGACCATGTCGACTTCTGACAGGCCTTTTTTGACAATCAGATCGGTGACGTCATATCCGATGTCACCGGCACCCTCCGGCGCGACCAACGGATAGATATTGCCCCATTCCTGCGCCCACATATTGCCCAGCAGATCGGCGCGGATCGGGCCGGTAGCTGACTGGACATCGTCGCCATATTTCTCATTGAGTTTGCTGCGGACATAGGTGTGGAGGCTGTCATACAGCGGCTTCACTTCCTGCCACATACGCTCCGTTTCGGCAGTGAATTCATCGGCCGGCATATCATAGCCCGAACGCCACATCGCGCCGACATCGGTAAAGCCCAGTTCGGCCGCGCCTTCATTGGCGATGGCGACCATGCGGGCGTAATCGTCCTTCATCGGCGCGCCGACCTGCGTGTGCCAGCTGGCCCACATTTCGGATAGCTCTTCAGGCAAACGCTCGGGGTTGCCCATCTCGGCTTCGATGTCGGAACCGTTTATTGGCTCGCCATTCAGCGTACCCATGCCTTTGCCGTATTGCGAGCCGAGCTTAGTGGCGATTTCGTTGAGTTCGGTAGCGGCGCCAGCTGTTGTTGGCGCGGGCAGAACAATACCATTGCGAAGCATGTCGAGCTTGCGCGAAACAACAGGGTCGAGTCCTGAAACCTTCGAATATTCTGCAGCTTGAAGCGCGTAATTAACCGACTTCTCAGTACCTTCAGCGCCGACTTGTGCCGCCAAGGCATCGGTATCGACAGTGATGTAGGTTGCATTGATCCAATAGGTCTTGCTTGCTTCTACCGAGTAACCAAACAGGTCTTCCTCGACCATCTTGACCCAGTCTGCTGCCCCTTCAGGCGTCATCGGGAAACCCGCATCCATAGCGACATCGGGTTCTGCGTGATTATCGGCATAGGCCGGGGTGGCAAGCGAGATGGCAAGCGCTGCGAGCGCGACGGAGGCCAGTTTCATGCAAATATCCTCTATTTTGTAATTCTTGTTGCGATTGTTAACGGTTTGAACCTGCAGCGATGCTTAATCAAGCGGCGCGGCGCGCATTCCGGTAAACCCACAGGAAGCCGGCAATCACGCCAACAAATGTGACGATCCATGCGGCAATCTTGATCGGCCTAACCGCTGCGGCCAGCCCGGCCAGCCCGTCAGAGCCATTGCCATTCAGCAATTGAATAAGCTGCGCCGAAGTCTCGATAATATCCGTCACAAAGAACACTGCCGCCGCTGCTATCACGATCAGTCCGGTGCGTTTGATTGCTGCGCGTTCACCGCCAAGCAAATAACGCCCCGCAATAATGCTCATGGCGGAGTAGATAACGATGAACGCCAGGTCAGCCGACATAGCGACAATAGCCTGATCGCCGACCCCCGCCGCGCGCCACGCCGCTTGTATCCGGGTGATTTCTGCACCCGTCCCGCCAGCTTGATGGTCCAGAATTCCGCCAGGCACAGCTGTAAGTATCAGCGGGGCATGCAGCGCGAGCGTAATGATGAATACAATCACACCGCTAAGCCAGAAGAGAAAAGCCTTTTTGCGGGTCAAAGCGGCTCCACCAGAAATGCCGTGATCGCCGCGCCCAACTCGCGCTTGCTGACACTGCTCATATGCGTGCCCGGAATCTCGATATGTACGCCGTTCGGTAATGCATCCGCCAGATCGACAGGTGAGCCATTATCGCGATCTTCATCACCGCAGATAACCGCCGTGGACATGGTCAGCTTGATTAAGTCTTTCGGCGCTGTGTCGCTGCGCGATTGTAGCAGATGACGCGCTGCTACCCGGTCGACCTTCATTGTTTTCATGAATTGTACGGCAAAATAGGCAGCCTCGCCGCGTTCCACGCTGTCGAACCGATCGATCGCATCGACGAAGAAATCCGAACGTCCGGTCCATCCTACCAGACCTTGAAGACCCATGCCCGACAGCACCAGTTTGCGCGGTTTCAGCCCGAGTATCACACTACGCACAGAAGTCCGTGCGCCGAGCGAAAAGCCGACCAGATCGAAGTCTTCCAGCTGTAACACCTCGGCTAATGCAATCACATCGCGCGCCAGAACATCCTCAGGAAAGTCCGCCGCATCATGGGGCTTTGCCGACGCACCATGAGCGCGCAGGTCAGGCATAATGCACTCGAAACCGGCTTCGACCAGTTGAGCAGCATGGCCATAACGCACCCAATTCATATCTGCGCTGGAGAATAAGCCGTGGAGCAAGAGAACGGGCCGCCCTTCCCCCATGGAATGGACTGCAAGCTCCTCACCATCAAACGATGGCACCATGAGCGTCGAAATCGTGCTCACCGCTCGGTCAGCCCCTTTTCGTTCATGCGCCACAGGACCATTTCGATCCGGTCCTGTCCAAAGAACGGCTCACTGTCGAATACAAGTGTCGGCACGCCCCAATGGCCTGAGGCCTCCAGCGTATCTTGGTTCGCCGCGATTTCCGCATCGAGCGCCTCGGCTTCACTGGCGGCTTCAGCGTCCAGTTCAGCCAGATCAAGGCCCGCCCGTTCAGCAGCGCCGGCGAGGTGATCGCCTTGGTCCCAGCCGTCGGTTCCGCCCCAGATCAGGCGTGAAACCTCATCGGCGAAGGCCAGCGATTTTCCGCGCCGTGCAGCGGCCTGCCCCATGCGGGTAAGGCGGTAAATATGAGGCTGTTCATCAGCGATTTTGCGTGTCTTCATATCCTGAATAATCGGATCGGGGCGCGGCGCGGAAAAGGGAATACCATGGAACTTCGCCACGCGGATCATGTCGCGAAACGTATAGCCCAGCCAATTGGGATGGTTGCGCTCAAAGAAATCAGGCTGACGAATCGCAAGCGGAAAGACCGGCCGTAGATTGATTTCGACGTCGTAAAGCTCGGTCAGCGCACGGTAACGGCCAATCGCGAGATAGCTGTAAGGCGAACGGAACGACCAGAAGAGTTCAGCTGTGAGGGTCACCGGAAAAAGCAGTTCGTTCCAGCGTATAGACTTTCGATGTCATCATCATCTGACTCGCCAGCCAGAAATATCCCGATACCTTCGTCAGTCGCGAGTTCTTTGCCGAGTGTGCTCTCGGGAATTTCGGTGATTGTGTAGACCTTTCGCGCGTCGGCAATCGGTGATCCGGGTCGAATGCCTTCGGGCGTTGTCGCGCGTGCCGATTCAGGTGACGAGTCAACGAACCAACCGACCAGAAAGCCCTGCTGAAAATTGAGCGTCACGCCGCCGAGATAGCTCGTCGTTTCGATTGGCCCAGCACCGCATTCATCATTGCGCTCGCGCGACTGCGGTGTGCCCAAAGCAGCCGTCACGGCCTGCTCGACATCGTCTCGGGATGAACTGAAGGGAAGTTGGGCGCCGTCGGGGCCTGTCGTGCGAATGCCATCCCCGGATAGGCGAAGGCTGCCAGCTTCCTCATTATTCATGCCTGCGGGGGCCTGCATGCTCGTTTGACCAGCGGGCGCGGTGCCCGGCTCTGCCGAACAACCTGCTATCAACACTATCGCCGCCGAGATTGAAGATAAACTTCTCCGCTTCTGCATGACTGCCATCAACCCTTCTTAAGGTGCCTCCGTCCGAGCAATTCAGCGATCTGAACGGCATTAAGTGCTGCGCCTTTGCGCAGATTATCAGATACGCACCACAATGAAATGCCGTTCTCGACCGTCGGGTCTTCGCGCACGCGGCTAATGTAGGTCGCTCCCTCGCCCGCCGCTTCGGTCGGGGTAACGTAGCCGCCGTCTTCACGCTTATCGACCAGCATAATGCCTGGCGCCTCGCGCAAGATCTCCTGCGCTTGTTTGGCTGTCATTTCTTTCTCGAATTCGATATTCACGCTTTCGCTGTGGCCGACAAATACGGGAACGCGCACGCATGTGGCGTTCATCTTGATTTTGGGGTCGAGAATCTTCTTGGTTTCCACCACCATCTTCCACTCTTCCTTGGTCGAACCATCGTCGAGGAAGACGTCGATATGCGGGATCACGTTGAAGGCGATTTGCTTGGTAAAGATGCTCGGCTCAACCGCATCACCGACGAAAATCGCGCGGCTCTGGGTGAAGAGCTCGTCCATGCCGGCTTTGCCTGCACCCGATACTGACTGGTAGGTCGAAACAACGACGCGCTTGATTACAGCAGCATCGTGCAAAGGCTTCAAAGCAACAACCAGCTGGGCCGTCGAGCAATTGGGATTCGCGATAATGTTACGCTTGGAATAGCCATCAATGGCGTCCGGATTAACTTCTGGTACGATCAACGGCACGTCGGGGTCCATGCGGTAGAGCGAGCTATTGTCGATCACCACGCAGCCGGCAGCCGCAGCCTTGGGTGCATATTCCTTTGCCGGGCCGGAGCCTGCGGAGAACAATGCGATGTCCCAACCGGCCCAATCGAAATGCTCGATATTCTTGCATTTGAGCATCTTACCCGTGTCACCGAATTCAACCTCGCTGCCGTGACTGCGCGAGCTGGCGACAGCCGCGATCTCGTCAATCGGAAACTCACGTTCGGCAAGAATCTGCATCATCTCGCGTCCGACATTTCCGGTCGCGCCGACGACTGCTACTCGGTAACCCAATTCAATTCTCCTAGCATGACACTGCTTGTTGCACTTGTTGCGTCAGCCTCTAGCATCAATTTACCCGCGCGGAACTGCGCAATCGAATGCAGGGGCTGAACAATGGCGATCTCGATAGAGCAGTGGCGTGCGCAAGCGAAGCATTTCCAATTCGAGGGCAAAAAGATCAGCTATTGGACGGGCGGCGAAGGCAAGCCGCTTTTGCTGGTTCACGGCTATCCCACCGCGGCATGGGACTGGACAGCTACGTGGGCAACGCTGGGAGCGCAGCACAGCTTGATTGCGCCTGATATGATCGGATTTGGACTTTCGGATAAGCCGCGCTCCGGTTACTCAATCCACCAGCAGACTGACATGCATCTGGCGCTGCTGGAGCACCTAGGGATTACCCAGTTTGATGCGATTGTGCATGATTACGGCGTGTCTGTTGGGCAAGAGATCATCGCGCGTCAGCACGAAGGAAGCGGTGCGGCGGGCCTCGGCAAGACGGTGTTCCTCAACGGAGGCATATTCCCGGACCAGCACCGCCCTCGCCCGATCCAGAAGCTGGGCGTGTCGCCATTCGGATTTCTTCTGGGCATGTTGATCAACCGCAACGGCTTCGGGAAGAGCTTTTCCGAAGTGTTCGGACCAGACACCCAGCCTAGCGCCAAGGAACTGGACGACTTCTGGTCACTCATCACTGAACAAAACGGTCACAAGATTTTGCACACGCTGCTGCATTACATCGGCGACCGGCGCGACAATCAAGCGCGTTGGGTCGGCGTTTTGGAGAAAGTTCAAGGCAAGATCGGCCTGATCAACGGAGCGCTTGATCCGGTTTCTGGCGAACATGCGTTCCGCCGCTGGGTGGAATATCTCCCGAACGCCAAGGCGCATTTGCTGCCAGACTTGGGGCATTACCCCCATGTCGAAGCACCGGACCGCGTTGCGACAAAAGCGCTGGAGTGGCTTGCCTAGACCTTACTCAGGCGGCGTAACGCCATTGGCCTCCAAAAAGGTCATGATCGTATTCCACATATGCGGACTGATCTTCTCGCCGGCAACACGGTGGGTGTAGCCAGGGTAAAGCATCATTTCGAATGGCACAGCCTCGCCCTGCATTTTAGCGATCAGCGCGGTGCTGTTTTCGAACACGACGTTATCGTCCGCCATACCGTGGATCAGCAGCATCGGATCAGTGATGTTCACCGAATCCTCGATCGCCGCAGACTTGGCATAAGCTTCCGCATCGCCTTGCGGCGTACCCATGTAACGCTCGGTATAATGCGTGTCGTAAAGCGACCAATCAGTCACCGGAGCCCCGGAGATACCGGCAGCATATAGCCCCGGATCCGCCTGCAACTGCTTGAGCGTCATATAGCCGCCATAGGACCAGCCATCGAGCGCAATCTTGTCCCCGTCAACGAACGGCAGCGTCTTGAGGTATTCAGCGCCCGCCTTTTGATCGCGCACTTCGACATCA
This sequence comes from Pontixanthobacter sp., assembly GCA_037968495.1. Lineage (GTDB taxonomy): Bacteria > Pseudomonadota > Alphaproteobacteria > Sphingomonadales > Sphingomonadaceae > Aestuarierythrobacter. The sequence continues at coordinate 207,534 of JBBKVP010000067.1, forward strand.
CCCATTGCGCGGTAGAGCGGCTGTTCAAAAGCCACGCCCCGATTTGCCGAACCGCGATTGTCTAGCTCGAACCAGATATAGCCCATATCGACGAGCGCTTGTTCAAGCGCGCCGCCCCAGGCCTTCTTCACAACCTGCGGTCCGGGGCCGCCATAGTGGGCAAACATGACAGGATAACGCTTGCCCGCTTCAATTTCGGGGGTGATCATGCGGTAGTAGAGGGGAGTCTTGCCGTCATCGGCCATGACAGTGCCGTATGTCGGGTTGCGGTGGCTCGCGACATAAGGTGTGTAGGGATGATCCGCGTCGAGCGCATTTTCCTCGATCCAAGTAAGGCGCCGTCCTGCCGCATCGGCGATGTAACTCTGTGGTGGCTGTGTCTCATTGGAACGCGACACAAGCATCGTTTTGCCCGTTTCATCCATCTTTGCGGCATTGCTGTAATCGCTGTCAGTCAGCTGCGTGATCGCCGCGGGATTGGTCAGATCAATCGCATAGACCTGCTGCGCCAGCACATCATCTTTGGTACCGGTGAAGAACACCCGGCCTGCATCTTCATCGACGCCGTTCAGGCTGGTCACGACCCACTCACCGTTGGTTAGCTGGGTCCACTCGCCGTCCACCAGATGGTAGAGATGCCCGAAGCCATCGCGTTCGGACCACCAGATCAAGCTGCCATCTTTCAGAAATTTGTAATTGTCGGAAAGGTTTATCCAGTAATCTTCTACAGCAGCATTCTCGGTGAATAGAATTTCGCTCCTACCCGTCGCCGGGTCGACCTTCAGCATATCGAGCACGGTCTGCTTGCGGTTCTGGCGCTGGACATAGGCTGTTTTGCCGTCGGGTGCCCAATCGACACGCGCGAGGTAAATGTCCTTTTCCGCGCCCAGATCGACCTGCACTCGGCCCCCGCCATCCGGGTCCATCAGATACAGGCTGACGTCAGCATTCGGCGTGCCTGCCACTGGATAGCGCTGCTCATAAACCTTGGTACCGGTCGCACCGATAGCGGCGCGGGTAACGATGCCGACAGGTGCCTCGTCAAAGCGCTCCACCGCAATGCGGTCATCAGTGGGTGACCACCAGAAACCAGTTAGCCGCGCCATTTCTTCCTGCGCGACGAATTCAGCCTCGCCCCAACGGATCGTATCGCCTTCCTTGGGCGTGATGGGCGCAGCTTCTTCACCGACCTTGCCGGTCCATAGCTGGCGATCGCGGACAAAGGAGACATAGCCGCCCTCAGGGCTAAGCGTTGGATTAAGCTCGCTGGCCTCCGTATCGGTCAGACGCGTGACGGTGCCATCCAGCCCCGCGAGATACAGATCGCCATCAAGCGGGACGAGCACAGACTGGCCATCCGCCGACCATTGATAGGTGATGATGCCCTTCAGATTGCCGACACGCGCGCGTTCGCGCTGCATCTTTTCATCTTCGGACAGTTCACGCCCCGATCCCAGCTTCTCGGAATCCACCAGCATGGTCCATTCGCCGCTTTCGCGGTCATAGCCCCACAGGTCGTAGCGATCCTTATCGTCCTCACGGTTCCGCAGCAGCGTCAGATAACGGCCATCGGGCGAAAGCTTGGTCGCGCGCGGGCTTGAGCCATTAAGGCCGGGGTTGCCAAATACCCGTTCAAAGGACAGCATTGCTGCGTCAGTTGTTTCTTCGGCGCTCATATGGCCGTCCCTTGCGAGAACGGGAAAGGCCGCCGAAGCGGAAACGAGAGCTGTGCAGAGCAAAGCTGTTCGAACGAAGCGCGTAACAAAGTGATACCCCTATGTTTCTTTATTGCGAGGTTAACGCGCCCACGCTCCAACGCAAGCCTGTGAACGCAAAACAAAGAAAAAGGGCGCCCCGGTCATCCCGGAGCGCCCTTTCAAATTCTCATATACGAGAAACTTACGCCTTAGGCGCATTATCCCGGCGTTCCGCGATGCGGGCACGCTTACCTGTGCGGCCGCGCAGGTAGTAAAGCTTCGCACGACGAACGATGCCGCGGCGAACCACGGTCAGGCTGTCGAGGTTTGGCGAGTAGAGCGGGAACACACGTTCCACGCCTTCGCCAAAGCTCATTTTACGCACGGTGAAGTTGCTGCCCATGCCGCGGTTAGAGCGGGCGATGCACACACCTTCGAAATTCTGGACACGTGTACGTTCGCCTTCGACGACGCGCACACCCACGCGGACGGTATCGCCAGCCTGGAATTTGGGAATGTCTTTCCCGTCACTAAGAGCGCCGATTGCTTCGGCCTCGAGAGTCTGGAGCAGGTTCATTTACCTGGTTTCCTATTTTCACGCCGCTCGCCAGAGGCAGACTGGTCCCGAACACCGATATGGCGTTCCCAAAGGTCCGGTCTGCGTAACCGTGTATGATCTTCTGACATGGCCTTACGCCATGCAGCGATCTTCGCGTGATCCCCCGATCGCAGCACTTCAGGGATCGTGCGCCCGTCCCATTCCTGGGGCCGAGTGTATTGAGGATACTCAAGGAGCTCTTCTTCGAAGCTCTCCTCGATACCACTCGAAGCCGTGCCCATTACGCCGGGAAGCAGGCGAATGCAAGCGTCGAGAATCATCAAAGCAGCAGGCTCTCCGCCCGACAAAACAATATCGCCGACAGAGACTTCCTCGATTGCGCGCGTTTCAAAGATACGCTCGTCAAATCCCTCGAACCGGCCACATAAAATTGTGACGCCCGGCCCGGTCGAAAGTTCGCGAATACGCTCTTGCGTAATCGGCTTACCGCGCGGTGTCATGGCGAGGATTGGCGCGTTGGGCTGCACGCGCTTGGCATGGTCCACTGCGGCGGCCAGCACGTCAACTTTGAGCACCATGCCAGCACCGCCTCCAGCAGGCGTGCCGTCGACATTGCTATGTTTGTCCGTCGCAAAATCGCGGATCTGGATCGTATCAAGCGACCACTTCTGCTCCTCCAGAGCCCTGCCCGCGAGAGACAGCCGCAGCAGCCCGGGAAACATCTCAGGGTAGAGGGTCAGAATGGTGGCGGCGAAGGTCATGGCTCTACCCATTCGCCTTTTTCCAGCACCTTGGCAATGTGGCCTAGCTCGAGGCGATCAAGAGTGCTTGGATAGCTGAAGCGACCTCGGAACGGCCAAGAGACGAGTTGCCAGATCAGCGCGAAAAGAACGAAGATCGAAGCACCTTCGCTCGAGTTCGTGAAGCGATGCCAAGGCCAAGACCAAACCCATTCGCCGTAACGTTTAACAATTTTTGCTGCGAAATCGTCAACATCATCTCCATATATACCGAGATCTTGGTCAACTGAACTGTTGCTTTCGGCTGACGGTATTCCGTGCCATTCCCTCGCTATCCACAAGAAATAAGAAAGCGCACCTTGATCGGGCGGCGGTGGTTCAGTCGGCTTTCCAAACAACGCCAAGTTTCTCCTCCGTATCAACCGAAAGCTCAAACACATCAGGTCGCGAGTAATGACCATCGGTATCAAGCGAAGCCAAGCCGCCACTAATCTCGGACAAATCCAATTCCGCATGTAGCGTCTCTTCGTCCTCCCCCGCTTCTGCCAGTATTCGACTATCCGGCGCGATGATCTGGCTGCCGCCCATATTAAGCGCCTCGTCCGGTATCTCGCGGATCAACGCTTCAGCTTCGGCACTTCCACCAACTGACGCCAGTCCGTCGAGCAAATCTTGCCGGTGCTGTACCAGCCCTGCGGCCAGCACAAAACAGCGTCCCTCGAATGCATAATGCCGCGATGCGATGGAGTAAGTCTCGCGCACGGTCGGCCATGCGGCGACGTGCACCGCCTCGCTCAAATTATGCATCGCCGCGCGGGCCAGCGGCATCCAATGCTCCCAGCAGATCAAATTGCCGATATTGCCATAGGGCGATTGGTGTACGCCCAGCGTCGAGCCATCGCCGCGCGTCCAGATTAGCCGCTCGCCATGCGTCGGCACCAGCTTGCGGTGCGGCAGCGGTGCCTGCCCCGGACGCAGCAGCATTTGATTGTTGCACAAACTCTGGCGCACCCGCTCATGCGCGCCGATGGAAATCACCGCGCCGCTTTTATCGCAAAGCTCCTGCAAGGGCAGCAGCCGCTCGTCGCCAGCGACAATTGCTTGTTCCAGCATAATCCGATGCAGCGCCTTGCTGCCAGGATGATCCCACAAAGCCGCACCGGGTGCCTCATCGAGCCACAACGGATAACCGCCGAGAAAAGTCTCGCCAAACGCAACCAGTTTCGCGCCATCTTCCATCGCCTGTTTCGCGAGGCTGACGGCCTTGCCAATGCCAGCTTCGAAATTGAGCGGGAACGGCGCGGCTTGGCAAATGGCGACTGGAAAGGTGGTCATTCGAAGACAGAGGCGCTTTGCTGGGCTAGGCCATCAAGCTTTCGGGTTGCAAGATACGCCACAGGCCAGCCAAACAGGGGAATAAAGGAGCCGGTCAACGCGCCAATCAAAATGATAGGCAAGCTGATGAAAATTGTTAACGTAGCAATCATTTAGCAGGCCCCACTCGCGATCTTTGGTGACAGTTAGAAGTAATCCTTAGAAATCACCAATCGCTCATCACTCCACTCAGGCACGGCAGCCTCATTCATTGGAACCATAAATTTCTTGCCATCAGGGCGCTGGATTTCGATGATGTCGCCAGCACCAAAGTTCTCGACCTCGACGATTGTGCCCACATCTTCGCCAGCGTCGGTCACAACCGGAAGGCCCAGCAAGTCTGCGTGGTAATATTCGCCCTCGCCCAATTCGGGCAGCTGTGATTGGGCGATAGTCAGGACGGTGCCGCGCATTTTTTCGGCGGCGTTGCGGTCCTGTATTTCTGCGAAACGGGCGACTGCACCGCCCTTATTGTCATCGCGGATTTTCTTGAGCGTGTACGCGCCTTCGTTGAAGGACTTGTAACGCTTCAATTCTGTCCAGCCTTCGCCGAACAGTTTCAGACGGACTTCGCCCGCCACACCATGCGCGCCGATAACAGCGGCGAGTGTGACGGGCTTGTCTTGTGCCAAAGGGTTTAGCCTTCGGCCTTATCATCAGTAGGCTTATCGTCAGCCTTGGCTTCTTCAGCTGGCTTTTCTTCGACGACAGGACCGCCCTCGCTTACTTCTTCAGCGATAGCAGCAGCGTCTTCCGCAGACGCCTCGGCTGGCGCTTCGGTTGATGCTTCTGCGACTGCTTCTGCGGTCTCTTCGGTCTTCACCGAACCGGTTGCCGTGTTCTCGTTGGTCGCGTCATCAGCGGGCGCTTCTTCAGTAGGCGCAGGTGCTGCAGCAGCTTCCTTGGCGGCTTCTTCAGCAGCAACGGCCTTCTCGGCCTTCTCTTCAGCGCGTTCCGTGGCTTTCTCGCCAGGCTTCGCCTTGTTCGGGTTGTTGCGCGGCTCGCGCTTCAGAATACCGGCAGCGTCGAGGAAGCGCAGGACACGGTCAGAAGGCTGGGCGCCAACGCCGAGCCAGTAACGGATGCGGTCTTCGTTCAGCTTCACGCGGCCTTCGTCATCCTTGGCGAGCAGCGGATTGTACATGCCGATCTGCTCAAGATATTTGCCGTCACGAGGGCGGCGGCTGTCAGCTGCTACGATACGATAGTAAGGACGCTTCTTAGCGCCACCACGGGACAAACGCAGTGCAATTGCCATATTAAATTACCTTTCGAGTATAAATTGTTGAAATCATTTTTTATTAAGTAAATTCTGAAGGTCAGGCGGGATATCGCCGCCGGGACCACCAAGGCCGCCCATGCCGCCGCCACCGGGCCCGCCGAGTCCGGGCATTGCTGCCCCCATCCCGCCTTTGCCGAACATGGAAGCCAGCCCCTTAAGGCCGCCCATCTTCTTAATCTGTTTCATCGCACGGGACATTTCCTGATGCATTTTCAGCAAGCGGTTTACGTCCTGAACCTTGAGGCCAGAGCCCGCAGCGACACGCTTCTTGCGCTTGGCATTCAGCAGAGCGGGATTGGCGCGTTCCTTTGGCGTCATGGAGCCGACAATCGCGTCCATATGGACCAATACCTTGTCATCCATGCCCGAATTGGCGAGCGCTGCCTTGGCCTTCTTCATGCCTGGCATCATGCCAGCGAGCATGCCGAGGCCGCCCATCTGGTTCATCTGGTTGAGCTGCATACGCAGGTCGTTCAAATCGAACTGACCCTTCGCCATGCGCGCGGCCAGCTTGTCGGCATCGTCCTTGTCAATCGTCGCCGCAGCTTTTTCGACGATGGAAACGACATCGCCCATGCCGAGGATGCGGCCAGCAACACGACCCGGCTGGAATGCCTCGAGCGCATCCAACTTCTCACCCGTCCCGGCAAATTTGATCGGCTTGCCTGTTACGGCCCGCATCGAAAGCGCTGCACCGCCGCGTGCATCGCCGTCCATGCGGGTCAGCACGACGCCGGTAATTCCTACTTCGCCGCTAAAGCTCTGCGCGACATTCACCGCGTCCTGACCGGTGAGCGAGTCTACGACCAGCAACACCTCGGTTGGCGAGGAAATCGCGGCGACAGCCTTCATCTCTGCCATCAGCGCTTCGTCGACATGCAAGCGGCCCGCAGTATCGAGCAGCAGCACGTCTGAATTGTTCAGCTTGGCAGCCTGCATCGCGCGCGTGGCGATTTCGGTGGGCTGCTGACCTTCGATAATCGGCAATGTCGCGACATCGACCTGCTCACCCAGAATAGCGAGCTGTTCCTGCGCGGCCGGGCGATTGACGTCGAGCGAGGCCATCATGGCCTTCTTGCCATGCTTTTCGCGAATGAATTTGGCGAGCTTGGCGGTCGTGGTGGTCTTACCGGAGCCCTGCAGGCCGACCAACATGATAACGACAGGCGGCTTGGCCTCTAGGTCGAGCCCTTCAGTGTGCTCGCCGCCGAGCGTTTCGACAAGCTCGTCATTAACGATTTTAACGACTTGCTGACCGGGCGTGACCGAACGCAAGACGTCCTGTCCGATAGACTTTTCAGTTACTGCATCGATGAAGCGGCGGACAACCGGCAGCGCAACATCGGCTTCGAGAAGCGCAATCCGCACTTCGCGCATGGCATCGCGCACATCCTGTTCACGCAGCGCACCGCGCCCGCGCAGCTTGTCGAACACACCGCCGAGGCGATCTGACAAGTTATCGAACATGCACTCACTCCTCAAAAACGCGGCTTCCGAAAAACGGAAGCGCAAAAAATGCCAAAAACGCCGGCGAACGAAACCTCGTTGGCCAGCGTGCGGGTTTCAATCAGAAACACGACTTTTTCAGTTAAAAGCCAATATGCCGTATTCTGGGGCAGGTCGAGGCGAAAATTGTGCTCTACGAGAACCGGAGCGGAATGTAGCTCAAGCTACATGAGTACCGGAAGCGCAGTAGAGCGCGATTTGCAGCCCGTCCTGACACAAAAGACGGTATATTGGTGGAGCCTAGCGGGAACGCTAACTCCAAACCAATCTAGCTGGGCCAAAAAGACTTTTCGAACCTGCTACAGTCGCGCCCGATGCAGCAAACTGTAGCATTTTGCAACTGCAAACTTGCAATTCGGCAGTGGCGATCACCAAATTTACTAGCCCAGCCAGTCCAATCGATCACTAGGCTGTGCCGAAATGAAGCTTCACGGTTGGGATGCACCGTATCATTTTAAGTCTATGGTAGCCTCAACTGATGCAATTGCCGTGCTGATTTCGTTCAAATCTGCACCACCAATACCATTTGAACCGCCGCAAATTCTATCGCCAATTTGATCGACAGCCTCGCTCATTTTGTAGACGTTATGCCCGGTAAATTCTAGGAAATCTGATCTCAAACCTCGTAGCTCGTCGAGTATGTCAACAAGATTTGAAATCATCACTTCGGCCTGATCTGAGTTCATCATTTTTCTCCTTCGTCCTAAATAGTGTTCCGGACTAAATTCGTTTGTAGTTTCGCACGCAGAGATATCAGATGACAACGATGCAGCGAGCCATTTCCTGACTATCCAACGACATTTAGATATGCATATTCCAACCATGACCCAAGCTGATCGTATTCGTGCTTTCGTGATCCGAAAGTTTTTTGAGCCTGCAAAGGCTACAGGCCGATCAAGTGTCACAATCAGGGCTGGCGATGTTCACCGAATGATGGGCTTGAGCAATATCTATCCGGCAGTCTGCAGCGCCTTGCGTGGCAACAAACTTCAAGCCGAAGCGAATGTGCGCTTCCTCGGCCAAGAAGGTCCGTTGAACGGTGCCAACGTGCTATTTCGCTATCGCCTCACTGGCGCTCGCGCGCATAAAGAGAGCAATCCGAACGACGCAAAAACGTCAAACGCCGATCACACTGTTTTGAGATCACGCGAGCGAAAGCCATTTCCGAGCTTTGTGGATGCACTGGTGTTGGTATCATGTTCGAAGTCCAAACTTGATCACCCGGCACCGGCTCGTGACCTCTATTGCTCGCCAGCCTTCCAAATGAAGCGGGCAATAATCGAGCAATCTGAAGCGGCCTGGCTAATACTCTCAGCCAAGCATGGGCTAGTCGAGCCAGAAGCGGTGATTGCGCCTTACGACCTCACTCTCAATACCATGGGCGTGTCAGCAAGACAGGCGTGGGCTCGCAATGTCCTGCCACACCTGCTGAAGCGGGCAAAACAGCATGGCCGCATTGTTCTCTTCGCCGGTCAAAAATATTCCGAATACCTCACAGGTCCGCTTGCGGCTCAAGGAATAACAATCTCCGAGCCTATGCGAGGATTGAGACAAGGAGAGCAACTTGCATGGCTGTCGAACAACCAATGACACGGCTTGGTCATCTACGAGCCTTTTATGGCCTCATGGAGAGACTTATCGATGCACAGGGTGGCCGAATGGCTCTCGCATCCGTATCGTCATCAACAGTGGCGCTCCGGGGAGTTTATTTCTTTTTCGAGCCGGGTGAAAAGCGAGGCGACAGCGGCGAAGGTTTGAGGATCGTTCGCGTGGGCACACATGGATTGAAGGCCGGCGCTGTTTCCACGCTACACGGTCGGCTCCGCCAACATAGAGGAAAGCGAGATGGCGGCGGCAACCATCGCGGCTCTATATTCCGGCTTCTGACCGGAGATGCTCTGATACGGAGCGGTGAAGCCAATGCCTGTCTTTCCTGGGGAAGCAGTGGCGAAGCTGCCCGCGCAGGCAATCGGTCCCAAGCTATGAAAGCCAGCGAGGCAATCCTTGAGCGGGCCGTGACGGAAAGGCTTGCTGCGATGCGCATTGCATGTCTTGCCATTGACGATGAGCCGGGACCGAATAGCCAGAGAGGCTGGATTGAGCGCAACTCCATCGCACTTCTAAGCAATGATGGAAAACCGAAACTGGACGCCCCATCCCCCGGTTGGCTCGGACATTATTCAAGCAGACCGCGTGTTCGCCATTCAGGTCTTTGGAACCAGAACCATGTGGATGAGGGTTATGATCCCAACTTCCTTAAAGATTTAGAGCGATTGATCGGCAATCTGATATGAGACACTTATGAGCAAAATTCTCGTGCCTTCAAGCGGCCCAGATGATTGGAAGCAATTCCTCGCGCAGCCTGAACTTCATTGGGCCAAGGGCTATTCAGCCCGCACCCTAGCATATTCTTGGGAAGCCACTGACGCCCCTCCCAGAGAAGTCACTGATCTCATGGAGCAAGCGTTTGGCTTAGGCGAACTTTTATTCGCTGTGCCAGAACACAAGACTTCGTTGCCCGGTGGCGAACGAAAGAGCCAATCGGATGTCTTTGCGTTGGTTCGCCATGAGGGTGGACTGGCCACTTATACAATTGAGGGTAAGGTTGATGAGCCATTCGGCCCGACGGTCGGGGAATGGAGCGTCAACGCGTCTCCGGGCAAAATCGAGCGTCTCGAATATCTCTGCTCAATCCTCGGCATCGGATCATGCCCGCCTGATATCCGATACCAGCTATTGCATCGGACGGCCTCCGCGCTGATCGAAGCTGACCGCTTCGACGCGAACATGTCAGGTATGATCGTCCACTCTTTTTCGCCCAAGCGTCGCTGGCTGGACGAGTTCATCAAGTTCGCCGCGCTACTGGGCTCCGACGTAGAAGTGGGTCAAGCAGTGACCATCACGATGCCTTCTGGCAAACTCCTGATGATCGGTTGGGCTTGCGGCGATGAGCGTTTTCGGCGAGCCTGAATTGCATATTCTAAACGCGAGATGAGACCGGCAATGCAGCAGTTCTTAGACGACGATGAAGCATACACCTGCTGGATTAGGGATCATCCCGCAGGCTTCGTGCTGAATGTCCGGCGTGTGCCAAGCAAGAGTTATGCAGTCCTTCATCGCGCCAGTTGTTCAACAATTTCCCGACCAAGGGACGATGGTGCATACACTGGGCATGGCTATAGGAAGGTCGTTGCAGCTACTGTGGATGAGCTTCGAGGCTTCACCCGCTCGTTTGACCGAACGGATGAGCCTTTCTCCGCAGTATGTAAGCATTGCGACCCAATGGGTGACTAGGCTCGTTTCACATGGCTCAGAGAAGTTGCGAGACGAATGTCTCAAAGGTCGAGACCGACTTCAATGGAACGCCTCACAGGGATAGCTTCCAAAGCGTCTGCGACCCCTTGCAATGAATTTATCCCCGAACTCCGAATTTGTATAATTATCGGCGCTACGTTTTGGCAAAACAGATCAGCATTCGCTTTGATCATTATTCCCGCCTCAACGCGAGCATCGGCAATCTTTGGGTTTCCTAACTTAACTCCTCGAAGTTTGGCCGAGGCAAGGGCCGCACGCGTTCGCTCTGCTATCAAATCACGCTCGTGTTCCGCGAACGCAGAAATAACATGCATCATCAGCTTGTTAGCGTGAGGGTTATCAACTGCCACAAAGTCTACGCCCGTATCAATCAACCGGCTCATGAAGGATACCGAGCGGGAAAGCCGGTCAAGCTTTGCGACCAACATCGTCGCATCACTTCGTTTGCAAAGCGTGATCGCCTGTTCGAGGACTGGACGGTCCGCCCGCTTACCACTTTCGACTTCGACTAATTCTGACAGCACCTTACCTTGGCATAGGTCCACGTAACGCCGGATCGCGGAGCGCTGCGCATCAACCCCCAATCCGGTGGCGCCCTGCCGCTCGGTGCTAACCCGCAAATAACTGACGAAAGTGTTTTGCAACTGAAATAGCCCATTTTCATAAATCTAATTGGACGATTAGATTTTATATACCAAATCGCAAATCGTTCGGCAAGTAAGTCTTTGATTAATACTTGTTTTTCTCTTGACGAATCATTTGATAGATTTCATCTGGAAAGGATGAACTCGCCTAACCCACTTTTTGACCATCGAAGCCGCAGCCAAGCGATCTCGGCGATGCTTGTTGATCGCGCACCACATTTGGCGATCCTGACAGAAACAACAGCACCCAGACGACAATATGTGAACTTACAATTGGCATAAGCTGGACAATCTCTCCCATTCTCATGCCGGTAAACAGGCCGAGCAAGGGTGCCCAATAGCGACTGCGGCGAACAAGGTTGGAGCCAACTCGCTTGAAACCACGCTCATCGTCAACGCTGCCGGTGAACAGCGGCACCGCGAACAGTGATTGGAGTTCTTCATCAGAGAAAGGCAGGCGCTGGCTTTCTGCGGGCTGTCGTGCCCTTAGGGGCGAAATCTTCTCTGCTACGTTATCGGGGACAAGTCGCTCCCGTTTCGCCCATTCTAGGAGGTCTGAGAGCATTTTCAGGTAAGAATTTTGGGTTTCCCAAGCTAGAGTTTTGCCTGACCGATTAGTTTCCGCGATTTTCGCTATGGACCGCTTGCCTGCACGCTTGCTGAAATTGGGCGGCAGCTTCGCAAGAACGTCCCTGAAACCATTGCAATCCGCCCGGCTGATGGCCTCTAAGCGCGCATTCGCACCGAAATGACCTCTGACCTGTGCCAGCAGTGCTTTCTGCTTCAGGCGGGTTTTCTCGGTGACAGATCGCAAATCGAGGACCTCAGCCTGATATCGCTCGATGCATTCACCGAAATCTGGCCCCGCTCTTTGTGAGGGAGCATTTGTCTTTTCGCTTTTGCCGTTCCGAAAAAAGCGATCCTCAATCCGGTCGTGGTAATCGCCTTGAAGGTGGGCAAGCTCCGTTGAACCCAGTTGCACCAGCGCGCGCCTGATAAGCTCAGCCAAGAGGTCGGCTGCACGGCCATCAATCTGCCCCTCCCCGCCAATCTCTTGCAGCGCCTCTTGCTTGGCTTCTTCAACCAATCGGCTGGCTTCGGGATTATCCCAAGACTGAAGGGTCGATAACTCCCACTGGAGGTCGTTGGTTGCCGCAGCTTTTTCGGCTTCTGCATCGGCTGGACCGCGCGCTCTGTTTTCGAGATCAATCATGCGCCTTAGGAAGAAACTGCGGGCCAATGCCGCGACCTCGTCGTTATCCAGATGCCGACCGGGCGAAGGTGTGTTGTCATGACTTTGGGAATTACGCTCGACTTCAGCGAAAGCGGCAGCCCACTGCGCAGCATGTTCAAGATGAGCCGCTTCGGCCTCTGAACGATGCGTAGTCCGCAAACTTTTCAGTATTTCGCTTCGACCGAAGTGAGGCACAAGCGCCTTCGGCACGACAATGCGCGAATAATAGACCCGGCCACGTCTTTGGAGACCACGAATTTTTGCCACTTGCTCCACTCCTGCACTGTAGCAGTTTTGTGTAGCAGGCGGAAAAGGAAACTACCGGTATTCCTAGCTTTTCTAAGAATACCGGTGGTTACCAGAAGGTTGGTGGAGCCTAGCGGGATCGAACCGCTGACCTCAACACTGCCAGTGTTGCGCTCTCCCAGCTGAGCTAAGGCCCCAAACCAATTTAACCCGCCATAAGCGGGAGGCAGCCCTTTATGAAGCGCCCCCGCCTTTGGCAAGCCGAAACTTAACTTTCAGGCTTGTCGTCGTCGTCGCCTTTGCCCTTGGTCACGCCAAGGTCATCATCGCCGCCGAGATCGACATCATTGTCAGGCGAATCTTCGCCGTCATCGATATCGTCCAAATCTTCATCATCGGCCAAGTCGCTATCCGCTTCCTTGTCCTTCTTCTTCTCGTTCTCTTCGAACGGAATCGGCTGCTTGCTCTTCAGAACAGGCTCCGGATCCCACTCATTCGCACATTCGATGCAAACGACCGGATCGTCTTTTCCGAGATCATAGAAGCGGGTGCCGCATTTCGGGCAACCGCGCTTGGTTCCCCACTCTGGCTTGACCATGTTAATTCCTTGGATTTGCCTACCGTCAGAGGCAGACTGCAATTCTGCAAATAATGGATGGGTGGTATGAACGCTTGAATCAAGCCCCCTAACCACTTCGGCGCGCCATTGCCATAGGGCCAGAGCGCTGTCAAAGCGTGCGCCCGAACTGCAGCCAATTTTGTGAGAATTATTACTTTGTCTACCGGGAATAAAGTTAGAGGCTTGGACCCGCGCCGCTTCGTGCCGACCGGCCCGCTTAAAGGCCGCATTCGCGTGCCCGGCGATAAATCAATCAGTCACAGAGCGCTAATGCTGTCGGCATTGGCCATCGGCGAGAGCACCATTACGGGCTTGCTAGAGGGTGAGGATGTACTCGCCACCGCTGCGGCGATGCGCGCGATGGGCGCAGACATCGTGCGAGACGATGACGGCACTTGGCGTGTACACGGCGTTGGCGTTGGCGGATTACTTGAGCCGGAAGTGCCATTGGAAATGGGCAATAGCGGCACCTCGACACGCCTGCTGATGGGCCTCATCGCCAGCCACGGCATAACTGCCAGTTTTACCGGCGATGCAAGCCTGTCTGGCCGGCCCATGGGCCGCGTGATTACACCGCTTTCGCAAATGGGCGCGGATATTTCCTGTGCGCCGGAAGGCCGCTTGCCGCTGATCCTGCGCGGTATGAGTCCCGCAATTCCGATTACCTACCGCCTGCCTGTTGCATCAGCGCAGGTGAAAAGCGCGATTATGCTGGCGGCGCTTAATACGCCGGGCATTACAACCGTGATCGAACCCGTCCCGACGCGTGACCACTCGGAGCGCATGCTCAAGGGCTTCGGAGCGGATGTCGAGGTTGAGGAAGTTGCCGGAACCAATGGGATAGAGCGCGTAATCCGGGTTCGCGGAGAGGTCGATCTTCAACCACAAACTATTGAGGTGCCCGGAGATCCATCCGCCGCCGCCTTTTTTGCCGTGGCCGCGCTTATTACGCCGGGAAGTGAAATCACCATCGAGAATGTCGGCCTGAACCCTACCCGCTCTGGATTGTTCGAAGTGCTCCGCCAGATGGGCGGCAGCATCGAAGAGGTAAATCCCCGTGAAGTCGGCGGGGAACCTGTTGCTGATTTGCTGGTCAAACACTCTGCTTTGAAGGGTATTGCGGTAGACCCCGTCCTCGCCCCCAGCATGATTGACGAATTCCCCGTGTTGTTCGTGGCTGCTTCAGTAGCTGAAGGCAGAACGACATCATCCGGCCTCGAAGAGCTCAGGGTCAAAGAATCCGACCGACTCGACGCCATGGCCAAGGCGCTAGAGCTCGCCGGTGCAACCGTTGCGCAAACAGACGACGGGCTTATCATCGACGGAACTGGAGGGACGCCGCTAGCGGGAGGCGGCCCCGTTACCACGCATCTGGATCACCGCATTGCCATGAGCATGGCCGTTGCAGGCCTCGCCAGCACTGCGGGGGTCGAAGTAGACGACACCAGCCCCATCGCCACCAGCTTCCCGAATTTCGAACGAGTTCTCACATCATTGGGTGGCAAATGAACGCGTATATCAGTTCATTTACAGCAGACTTGATCGGCTTTGCAGGCATGTTCTGTATCGTATCGGCCTTTGCTTACAGCAATGTGGTAAAGTTACTGAATATGCTCTTGTTTAACTTTACCAATCTGGTCGGGGCAGTGCTTCTCACAATTTCACTATTGGTGAACTTCAATTTGCCAACTTTTGTGCTCGAAATCGTATGGATAGCCATCTCGCTCTTCGGTTTAGGCAAGGAAATTGCACGGCGTAGGAAAGCGGCTCTATGATCATCGCAGTCGACGGCCCGACAGCGTCCGGTAAGGGCACTATCGCGAAGGCGCTCGCGGCTCATTTCGGCTTGCCGCATCTCGATACGGGCTTGCTCTACCGCGCAGTCGGCAAGCAGGTCGAACTAAACGGCGGCGATGCTGAAGATCAAACTGATGCTCTGGCCGCATGTAGCTTCCCTGACGAACTGCTCGCCGACGAAGCATTGCGCAGCGAAGCCATTGGCGGTTTGGCGAGCCGTGTTTCGGTACATCCTGCGGTTCGGGAGGCTCTGCTCAAACGTCAGCAGGATTTTGCCTTCCAATCTGGGGGTGCCGTCCTCGATGGCCGCGATATCGGGACGGTTATAGCGCCGGAGGCCGACGCAAAGTTATTCGTGATCGCCACCGTCGATGCCCGGGCGCAGCGACGTTTCCGCGAAATGCAGGATCGCGGCGAAGACGTAACGCTTGAGAAGATCGCCGAGGACCTGCGCCGCCGTGACGAGCGAGATAGCAACCGTCAGGCGGCTCCGCTGATCCCTGCGCCTGATGCCTATATCATCGACACATCCACGCTGGGCCGGGAAGCCGCCATCGCTGCTGCTATTGAAGCGGTCGAAACTGCGCTAGCAGCGAAAGAATAACCTGTCCTACATGATCTGAAGTTGGCATCGCGGCTAAATGATAAGCCATCGAAGCACCCCCTGCTATCCCGCGAACGCCCCGAGGCAGACCGGACAAAATTATATTCCGCATAACCCTGTCACATGTGTCACTTTGCCCGGCTTGCCTCCGCACCGCCTTGCCCGCTTTCGCTTGCCTTTTGCTGGGATATTGCCTAAGCGCGCGCCCGTTCGACAGGTTATGTAACCGGTCGGGGGCTGCTTTCGAGCATTGCCGGATTTGAACGGGCGCAAGTTCGCCCGCATTCGGCATTACCCGCTTCCGGTCGATGTTGATGATCAGGAGAACCTCCACCACGGCATTCGGCCCGGCGGAGAGTTCGGCCCCTTTGGCCCGCAATGGCAATTCCGCCAGCGCGGAGAAAAGACCCCGGTTTTATCCGGTGGCCGCTATTTGAATACTTAGGAAACTCCAACATATGGCAACTGCGCCCAACCCGACACGCGACGATTTCGCCGCGATGCTCGACGAACAATTCGGCAATGCCGACGATGGCGGCTTTGAAGGCCGCGTAGTCAAAGGCACTGTCACTGCGATCGAAAACGACAAGGCTGTGATCGACGTAGGCCTCAAATCCGAAGGCCGCGTCCCCCTTAAAGAATTCGTTCGCGGAGAAGGCGATAGCGATCTGAAAGTCGGCGACGAAGTCGAAGTTTATGTCGACCGCGTCGAAAACTCCGATGGCGAAGCAATGCTCAGCCGCGACCGCGCACGCCGCGAAGCCGCTTGGGACAAGCTTGAAAGCGAATTTGGTGAAGAAAAGCGCGTCGAAGGCCGCATCTTCGGCCGCGTCAAGGGCGGCTTCACTGTCGATCTCGACGGTGCCGTAGCCTTCCTGCCCGGCAGCCAGGTCGATATCCGCCCCGTGCGCGATGTTACCCCTCTGATGGACATGCCGCAGCCTTTCCAGATCCTCAAGATGGACCGTCGCCGTGGCAACATCGTTGTTTCGCGCCGTGCCGTTCTCGAAGAAACACGCGCAGAACAGCGCAGTGAATTGATCAACGATCTGGCCGAAAACCAGGTTATCGAAGGCGTCGTCAAGAACATCACCGATTACGGTGCGTTCGTTGATCTCGGCGGTATCGACGGCCTGCTCCATGTCACCGACATGAGCTACAAGCGCGTTAATCACCCGAGCGAAGTGATCAACATTGGCGATACCGTCAAAGTTCAGATCATCCGCATCAATGCCGAAACGCAGCGCATCTCGCTGGGCATGAAGCAGCTTGAAAGCGATCCATGGGACGGCGTTGCAGCCAAATATCCTGTCGGCGCCAAGCTGTCGGGTACGGTTACCAACATCACCGAATATGGTGCATTTGTCGAAATCGAAGCCGGCATCGAAGGCCTGGTCCACGTCAGCGAAATGTCATGGGTCAAGAAGAACGTCCATCCCGGCAAGATCGTTTCGACGACGCAGGAAGTCGAAGTTCTCGTCCTCGAAGTCGACAGCGAAAAGCGCCGCATCTCGCTGGGCCTCAAGCAGGCTCAGTCGAACCCCTGGGGCGCATTTGCCGATGACAATCCGATCGGTTCGATCGTCGAAGGCGAAGTCAAGAACGCGACCGAATTCGGTCTGTTCGTTGGCCTGCCCGGCGACGTCGACGGCATGGTTCATATGTCAGATATCGCTTGGGGCATCTCGGGAGAAGAAGCTTTGCATCTTCACCGCAAGGGCGAAGCCGTCCAGGTCGTGGTTCTCGACGTCGATGTCGAGAAGGAACGCATCAGCCTTGGCATCAAGCAGCTTGAAAAGGGTGCGCCCGCCGTTGGCGGTGGCACTGCCAGCACGGGTTCGCTGAAGAAGAACGACGTCCAGACCGTCACCGTCCTCGAAGTCCGCGACAATGGCCTCGAAGTGCAGGCTGGCGACGATGGCGCGACCGGCTTCATCAAGCGTGCAGATCTGGGCCGCGACCGTGACGAACAGCGTCCCGACCGTTACCAAGTCGGACAGAAGTTCGATGCGTTGGTTATCGGTTTCGACCGTTCGAAAAAGCCGAACTTCTCGATCAAGGCGATGCAGATCGCCGACGAGAAGCAGGCCGTCGCGCAATATGGCTCGTCGGACTCGGGTGCGTCGCTTGGCGACATCCTCGGCGAAGCGCTGAAAGCCGGCAAGAAGGACTAATCCTTCTCACCTGCGATGAAACGACCGAAAGGCCCGCTGAGCTATGTTCAGCGGGCCTTTTGATTCGGCGATATATTTTGACGCTTTACTGATTCATGTTAATCTGACGCCCGCGTTGGGAGGGGTCTCACGCATGGAGCCGGCAACGCCCGGCAGCCAGCATCAGGCCGATGCGCGCCAACGATAAGGAAAGCCAATGATCCGTTCGGAACTGGTCCAGAAGATCGCAAACGAAAACAGCGATTTACGCCTTGAAGAGGTTGAACGGATCGTTGACGTTTTTTTCGACTCCATCTTGGATCAGCTGGCGTCTGGGGGCCGCGTCGAACTGCGTGGATTTGGAGCCTTTTCGACGCGCGACCGCGAATCGCGCACCGGTCGCAACCCGCGCACAGGCGCGTCGGTCGCGGTGAAAGCGAAAAGCGTGCCTTATTTCAAACCTGGCAAAGAAATGCGCGAGCGGCTCAACGACTAGGGCTTAGGTTACGCGATGGCGGGAACAGCGGCGGGTATGCCGCTCAATTTTTGAGCCGATATCCCGTACGGAATATCCAGAAAATGACAGCAAGACAGAGCGTCAGAAAAAGCGCGACTGCGCCCATGCTGACGCCGATCCCCACATCGCCCTGACCGAAAAAAGTCCAGCGAAACCCGCTGATCAGATAAACTACCGGGTTGAACAAGGTCACGGTGCGCCACGCCGGCGGCAGCATGTCAATCGAATAAAAGGCGCCGCCCAAAAAGGTCAGCGGATAGACGACGAGCAGCGGGATGACCTGCAATTGTTCAAAACTTTGCGCCCAGACGCCGATGATGAAGCCGAATAGACAGAATGTGACCGCCATCAGTACCATGAAGGCGGCCATCCACAGCGGATGGGCAACCTCGACATCGACGAACAGATGCGCGGTTGCGAAAATGATCGCTCCGATGATGACCGACTTGGTCGCCGCGGCGCCAACATAGGCGATGACCGTTTCGAGTGGCGACAGGGGGGCGGACAGCATCTCATAGATCGTCCCCGTCCATTTCGGCATATAGATGCCAAAACTGGCGTTGCTGATGCTTTCGGTGAACATCGTTAACATCATCAGGCCAGGGACAATGAATGCCGCATAGGGCACGCTCCCCACCTCGTTCATTCGGCTACCGATCGCCGAGCCAAAGACGACGAAATAGAGCGATGTCGTGATCACCGGCAGCATCAGACTGGTCCACACCGTCCGGCCAAATCGCGCCAGTTCGAAAGTGTAGATCGCGCGCACGCCGCGCCAGTTCGCGATCATGCGACCGTCTCCTTCGCTGGTTTGGTTTCGTGGACCAAGCCGACGAAGATATCTTCGAGCGAACTTTGCTTGGTGTGTAGATCTTTGAAACCGACTCCGATATCGCTCATCCGGCGGAGCAATGACGGCACCCCTGTTGCCTCGGCCTGGCTGTCAAATTCATAGATAAGTTCATGGCCGTCGCCGGCCAATTCGAGTTTCCAGTCGGCCAATTCAACGGGCACCGCTTCCAGCGGATCGGCGAGATTGAGCGTCAAGGTTTTGCGGCCCAACTTCTTGATCAGCGCATGCTTCTCCTCGACCAAAATCAGTTCACCCTTGCTGATGACGCCAACCCGGTCGGCCATTTCCTCGGCTTCTTCGATATAATGGGTGGTCAGAATGATCGTGACACCGCGTTCGCGCAGTGACCGCACCATCCCCCACATATCGCGGCGCAGTTCGACGTCGACCCCCGCGGTCGGCTCGTCGAGAAAGAGAATTTCTGGTTCATGGCTCAGCGCCTTGGCGATCATCACGCGGCGCTTCATTCCACCGGACAGCTCCATGATTTTCGAATCGCGCTTGTCCCATAGCGTCAAATCTTTGAGCAATTGCTCGATGAACGCCGGGTTTCGCCGTTTGCCGAACAGCCCGCGCGAAAACGTCACCGTCGCCAGCACCGTTTCAAACGAATCGGTGTGGAGTTCCTGTGGCACAAGCCCGATCATCGCGCGCGCCGCGCGATAGTCGCGTCGATGATCATGCCCTGCGACGGTCACAGTGCCGCTACTCGGCGTCACAATGCCGCAGACGATGCTGATCAACGTCGTCTTGCCCGCACCATTGGGCCCCAGCAGCGCGAAAATTTCGCCTTTGGCGATGGCGAGGTCAACCCCCGACAATGCCTTGTGGCCGCTGGCATATGTCTTGCCGAGGCCGGTGATCGTGAGGACTGATTTCATGATGAATGATCAACTAGCCTACCCCTCGCTATGGGTGAAGTCAGAAACAGCACTTGACCTTATCGGGGCCTTCGGCTTGACCGGCCACGGTGCGCGGACGTGGCGGAACCGGTAGACGCAGCAGACTTAAAATCTGCTATCCAATGGGTGTGCGGGTTCGAGTCCCGCCGTCCGCACCATCGGCAGGAGGGTATGAGATGACGGCTAGCAGCACCCGTTCGCGTATCAGCGTGCGGCTCGCAGCGGCCGGGCTGTTGGTTTTGGGACTCGCCGGCTGCGACCTTTTTGGCGAACGCGGCCCGGTGCGGGTCGCCGCTATTGGAGCGCTTAACGGCGCCGCTAACCCGATCAACGGCGAATTGTCGGCGGCCAACGCTGCGCTGCTTGCCGCAACATCGCAAGGACTTGTCGCCTTTGATGGCGAAGGTCAAATTGACGTCGGCCTTGCCGAACGGTGGACCGTAACCGGCGACGGACGGAGCTATATCTTTCGGATTCGCGAGGCCAAATGGTCAAATGGGCGCGACGTGACCGCCGCCGATGTCGCCCAAATTCTGCGCTCCTATCTCGCGGCGCGCAGCCGCCATCCGTTCAAAAGCGATTTTCCGGAGATTGAGACGATCAAGGCCATGACCGATAGCGTGGTCGAGGTGCGTCTCTCGACCGCCCAACCCGGCATGCTGGAATTATTCGCGCAGCCCTCGATGGCGATCGTCAACCGTGGGATGGGCTGGGGGCCGATGCGCGCCAAACAGATTGGCAAAGCAATGTTGCTGTCGCCCGTTCCCGATCCATTGGCCGACGATGTCGAGGCAGCCGAAGCCGCCGCAAATGACCCCGCCGCGTCCATCGAGCTCGTCGGGATCAGCCCTGCGCGCGCGCTCGCACGGTTCAAAAATGGCTATGCCGACGGCGTGCTCGGCGGTCGCTTCTCGTCGCTCCCTTATTTTGCCGCGTCGAATATCGGCCGCTCGCAACTTGTGGTCGATCCCGTTCCCGGTCTTTTCGGTTTTGCGTTCGTTCGCGCCGAGGGTTTTTTTGCCTCCGACGTCAACCGCGAAGCCCTGTCTCGGGTCGTCCGCCGTCAGCGCGCGATCGATGCGTTCGGCCTTGCCGAGTGGACTCAGCAGGTGACCTTGCGCCCCGATTTATACACGCGCGATAGCGGGCCGGTCCCGCAGCTTCCCGCTTGGGCCGATTATGACGATCCATCGCGGCTTGCGCAGGCGAAGCGGACGGTCGAGACGTGGCGGGCCGGTGGGCGCGAGATCGCGCCGCTGCGCATCGCTGTCCCCAACACGCCGGGCGGGCGGATCTTATTTGCCTATGTTGCCGCCGATTTTGCGCGGCTTGGTATCGACAGTAAGCGCGTCAGCATGGCGTCGGAAACCGATCTGCGCCTGATCGATGAAGTCATGCCCAACGACGATGCGCTGTGGGGGCTGCGCCGCTTGTCTTGTCGCGTTGACATTATCTGTAACCGCGATGCCGAGCGGTTGATCGCTGACGCGATGAGAGCACCCAATGCCGCCGAGCGCGCGCGCCTTATCGGCGAAGCCGAGACGGTGCTGATGCGGTATACGCCCTATATTCCGATCGCAACGCCGCTGCGCTGGTCGGTCGCATCGCAGCGTTTGACGGGCCTGCGCGCCAATGGCCGTAGCCAGCACCCATTGAATCACCTGATTGCCATGCCCAACTAATACGGTGGCGCGTCGTCTTGGCGCGCTTTCTGAAAGAACCGCCATGGCCCCTTCCCCGCCCAATCCCGATGCCATTTTTGACGCCTTGATTGCGGATCGCAATGATCCGGCTGCATTACGCAAGCGCGTCGAAGCGCTCGAATTTGTGCTGGAGCGTAGCTTTATCATCCCTGGCATCAACCGTCCGGTTGGGCTCGATGCGATCGTCGGACTCGTCCCCGTCCTCGGCGACGTCATCACCGCGGTGATGGGCGCCTATTTAATCTGGGAAGCGCGCAATCTTGGTATGCCAAAATGGAAGATTTGGCGAATGATCGGCAATTTGGGCATCGATACCACCCTGGGCGCGATTCCGATTGTCGGCGATGCGTTTGATTTCCTGTTCCGGTCGAACACCCGCAATCTCAAAATCATCAAGCGCCACCTCGATAAACATCACCCCGGAACGATGATCATCGACCAATAGGCGCGCGCTACGCCCTTTGTGAGGAGGTCTGTCGCGCACGGGGGGTGAGAGAAGCATGAAGGGGCCGCCGGGAAACCCCTGCGCCGCCACCGCCAATGTCAACAGACCTAGCATGATCGCAAAGCCATTGTTCATGCGCGCGACGATACCAACGTCGTCAATGTCGCTGAGGGGGTTCGTTTTGGTTCTGAACGAACGCGATCAAGCGGCTAGGAGTGCGGGCTTGATCAGGATGAGAAGTGCTGGACGGTCGATGGATATTTTTTCGTCCTGACTGGCCTCAAATTCATAGCTGTCATTCGCCATCAGCGAAATATTGCGGGGACCGACGCCTATATGGCTGTCCTGCAGCGCGAACAGGATCGCGGTGCCGTCCCGCGCCGACACCCGCCCTTCGGATATTCGGCGCATTTCGGCGCCCGCTTGGCCGCGCCGCACCATCAGGTTGAGGCCAGACACCGGCCCTCTCAGCGGCTTGCCGAGCGTCGCCGCGTCACCAGGGAAGCGATAAGGCGCGCTCATACGGTCGAGGCGATGCGGCGGCGCGCCCGCCACCTCGAGCGACAGTGCGCCATCGAGGACCGCAATCGTGCGATCAACATCAGCGAAGCATGAGAAGCCGCTCGGCTTTTCTATCCGCGCTGCGCTTAGTCGCCATTGAAAATCGTCGAGCCCAGAATTCGGAGGAAAAGAGACGATCTCACGCGTCGTTCCGCCGCCATTTTTCCACATTGTTTCAGGGCAATCGCTTTGTGAAATGATACGGCCTTTGTTCAAATCAATATCCCGGGCAAATCCAAGCCCTTGTTATGTGCGCAGTCGAGAGCGATGTCATAGCCCGCATCTGCATGACGCATGACGCCCGTCGCGGGGTCATTCCACAGCACGCGCTCCAGCCTTTTAGCGGCTTCCGCGGTGCCATCAGCGACAATCACCATACCACTATGCTGCGAAAACCCCATCCCCACGCCGCCGCCATGGTGCAATGACACCCAGGTCGCGCCGCTGGCGGTGTTGAGCAAGGCGTTGAGTAGCGGCCAGTCCGAAACCGCATCGCTGCCGTCAAGCATCGCCTCGGTCTCGCGATTGGGCGAGGCGACCGACCCCGAATCGAGATGATCGCGGCCGATGACCACGGGGGCTTTGAGTTCGCCCGACGCGACCATGTCGTTGAACGCAAGGCCAAGGCGATGACGGTCGCCCAGCCCGACCCAACAAATGCGCGCGGGCATCCCCTGAAACTGGATTTTCTCGCACGCCATGTCGAGCCAGCGATGGAGATCGGCGTTGTCGGGCAGTAGTTCCTTCACCTTGGCGTCAGTTTTATAAATGTCCTCCGGATCGCCCGATAGCGCCGCCCAGCGGAACGGCCCGATGCCGCGGCAAAAGAGCGGACGGATATAGGCGGGGACAAAGCCGGGGAAATCGAAGGCGTTGGTGACGCCCTCATCGAACGCGACCTGCCGGATATTATTGCCATAATCGGTGGTCGGAACCCCTGCGGCCTGAAAATCGAGCATCGCGCGGACGTGGATGGCCATCGATGCCTTTGCGGCATTTGAAACCGTCGCCGGATCGCTCTGGCGCTTTTCGATCCATTCGGCGACCGACCATCCGGCGGGCAAATATCCATTGATCGGATCATGCGCGCTCGTCTGATCGGTCAGCATGTCGGGGCGGATGCCGCGCGCGAACATCTCGGGCAGGATTTCGGCGGCATTGCCGAGCAGGCCGACCGAGACAGGTTTCTTATCGGCGCGGGCTTTGTCGATGATCGCCATCGCTTCGTCGATCGTCGATGCCGCGACGTCGAGATAGCCAGTGCGCAGACGCATTTCGATGCGGCTGGGCTGACATTCGATCGCAAGGCATGAGGCGCCCGCCATCACCGCCGCGAGCGGCTGTGCGCCGCCCATCCCGCCAAGTCCGGCGGTGAGCAGCCATTTGCCCGACAAGTCGCCGCCATGGTGCTGGCGCCCCATCTCGACGAACGTCTCATAGGTACCCTGAACGATGCCCTGCGTGCCGATATAGATCCACGACCCGGCGGTCATCTGGCCGTACATCGCGAGCCCGCGCCTATCGAGTTCGTTGAAATGATCCCAATTCGCCCAATGCGGGACGAGATTGCTGTTTGCGATCAGCACTCGCGGGGCGTCGGCGTGGGTGCGGAACACCCCAACGGGCTTGCCGGACTGGACGAGCAAGGTCTCGTCATCGTCCAATCGTTTCAGCGTTTCGACGATCTTGTCATAGCTTTGCCAATCGCGCGCGGCGCGGCCGATGCCGCCATAAACGACCAACTCCTCGGGCCGTTCAGCGACGTCGGGATGAAGGTTATTCATGAGCATCCGCAGCGGCGCTTCGGTCAGCCAGCTTTTGGCCGACAGCTCGGTTCCGGTCGCGGCTTTGATGACGCGGCTATTGTCGAGGCGGTTCATGATTGTCCTTTCGTGGTCGCGGCAAATGCGAGGCACGCCGTCAAAATATCGGTAAGGGTCGCGGCCAGCGGTGCGGCGCGTTCAGGGTTAAAAGGCGGTGGCCAATTGGCCTCGCTCGGCGCGTCGGGCTCATCCATATAACCGCGGATCGCGAGCTCCATCTGGATGGCGTGGACGCCCTGTTCGGGCTGGCCAGAATGGCGCGTCGTCCAGCCACCCTTGAAGCGGCCGTTGACGACATGGCTTTCGCCGCTGGCGGCGCAAATATCCGCGATCCGATCGCTGAGCGCGGGATTGCACGTCGCGCCGTCGTTGGTGCCGATGTTATACTGCGGCAGTTCGCCGTCAAACAGGCGCGGCACATGGCTGCGGATCGAATGCGCGTCGTAAAAGACGATGTGCGGATGGAGCGCGCGCAGACGGGCGACCTGTTGTTCCAGTGCGGCGTGATAGGGGTCAAACCATGTCACGCGACGGCGGGTGATCTCGGCCTTGTCAGGCACGCCGTCCGCATAGAGTGCCTCGCCGTCGAAGGTCGTTGTCGGACATAATTCGGTGGTCGCCTGTCCCGGATAGAGCGATGCGCCGCTGGGGTCGCGGTTTACGTCGATGACGCTACGCGAAATCGCGGTCCGCACCGTCGTCGCGCCAAGATCGCACGCAAAGCCATAGAGGCGATCAACCCACCAATCGGCATCGCGTCGGGC
>JBBKVP010000068.1:0-5075 GCA_037968495.1 Pontixanthobacter sp.
AGCATCGGTAACCGGATCAGTTTCGAATACAATACACGTTCTTACAGCGTTTAATCGCGTGATGAAATTAGTTGGTTGATTAAACGGACCATCAAGCTTCTCAAGTAATTGTAGTTGCAATATATGTTCCTCGGGGTGCGGCAAATTAGTCACGCTTTTGTACGAATGCGACAATCCGGGTTCACTGTACATTGCCCCGCATGTGAAAGATCGCAATCGACAATTTCAAAGCCTCGACCATGACGATGTCAGCCAAGGCCTGAGCGCCATCAGTCAACCTGCGAACCCCGCCACCGCCGGAGCTGCGGCCATTCGCTCCGGTTGTTGATCAGATGGCAGGCGCAGCCAAACCCAACTGCTGATGTGCGGTGATAAAGCATTCGCTGATAGCTTCGATCCGGCGGCGGTAATTTCCGCCCAGCGAAAGGTCGTCCTGCCGCCCCGCTATTGCTACACTTCGTTGGAGATTGAATTCTGCAAGCTCGATGGAACACACGCCGTCACGAACGAGCGAATGCGGGGCGACTGTCAGCCCTAATCCAGCCGCAACCAGAGCCATCGCGCGATCATCATTGCGAGATTTGAATGCAAACTGAGGGCGGACACCGCGACTAGTGAAGAAACGGCTTGTTCGGTTAAGCTGTTCGCAGGCACGGCGCGCAATCATAACTTCGTCGGCCAGTTCTTCGGCATGAATGGACTTGCGGTGAGCAAGACGATGGTTTTCAGGGAGCATAAGCCGATATGGTTCGTCATAGAGGGGCAGCAACTCGAGTCCTTCATTTCCGCTACCTGCCGCCATAATCAGTGCAGCGTCGATAGAACCTTTGCGCAATTCGCGGCGCAGGATCGCGCCATCCTTTTCGCGGATCTCCAGGCTTTGGACAGGCTGATGAGACAGAGCTGCCTTTAGTAGATGGGTGGCTATGCTCGGCAGCACACCAACGATAAATGGCCGGTTCTGCGCAGGCGCCTCGGCAGTTTCTGTTTCCGCGCGGCGGAATTCCCGGTCGATTCTGCGCGCGACGGGCAGTAAGCGATTGCCGGCCGACGTTAGCCGGACCGCGGGCTTTTGCCGGTCGAACAGTCTCGCGCCCACATGCCCTTCAAGCTCGCGTATCCCGTTTGACAACGTCGGCTGGGTAACGCCCAATGCATCTGCAGCGCGGGTGAAGTTGCCCATGTCCACGACTGCCAGAAATTGGCGGATTTGTTGACGGCTTAACATTTGCAAAATCTATGATAGGTCACGCATATAATCAATATTTCTTTTACTGTGACTTGCCGTAAAGCAAGCGAAACCGATGGAGTGAATAGCATATGCGCGCGACCCCCGATTTCGATTTCCAGCTTGGCGAAACAGCCGATATGATCCGTGATACCACGTCGCGCTTTGCCGATGAGAAGATCGCGCCGCTGGCCGAGAAGGCCGACCGCGAGGACTGGTTCCCACAGGAGCTTTGGCCGCAAATGGGCGCACTGGGTCTGCACGGGATCACTGTTAGCGAGGAAGATGGCGGGCTGGGGCTTGGCTATCTGGAGCATGTGATTGCGGTTGAGGAAGTCAGCCGGGCCAGCGCGTCGGTCGGCCTGAGCTACGGCGCGCATTCCAACCTCTGCGTCAACCAGATCAAAGCTTGGGGCAATTCCGAGCAGAAGGCGAAGTACCTCCCTGGTCTGATTTCGGGAGAGCATGTCGGCAGCCTAGCCATGAGTGAAGCCAATGCAGGGTCGGACGTCGTTTCGATGAAGCTGCGCGCAGAGGCGGTACAAGGCGGCTACATCCTAAACGGTACGAAGTTCTGGATCACCAATGCCACCTATGCCGATACCTTGGTGGTTTATGCCAAGACCGGAGAAGGCAGCCGGGGCATCACCGCATTCCTGATCGAAAAGGACATGAAGGGTTTCTCGATTGGTCAGAAGATCGACAAGATGGGCATGCGCGGCTCGCCCACGGCAGAGCTGGTGTTCGAAGATTGCGAAGTGCCCGAAGAAAACGTGATGGGGCCGGTAAATGGCGGCGTCGGCGTTCTCATGAGCGGCCTTGATTACGAACGCGTGGTGCTGTCGGGCATCCAGCTTGGCATCATGCAGGCGTGCCTCGACACGGTGATCCCTTATCTGCGCGAGCGGCAACAGTTCGGCAAACCCATCGGTAGCTTCCAGCTGATGCAGGCCAAAGTGGCGGATATGTATGTCGCGCTGCAATCGGCGCGGGCGTACACTTATGCGGTCGCGAAGGCGTGTGACGCTGGTCAGACAACGCGCTTCGATGCGGCAGGCGTTATCTTGCTGTCGAGCGAGAACGCCTTCCGCGTGGCAGCCGAGAGCGTGCAGGCGCTGGGCGGCGCGGGCTACACGAAAGATTGGCCGGTCGAGCGCTATCTGCGCGATGCAAAGCTGCTGGATATCGGCGCAGGTACAAATGAAATCCGCCGAATGTTGATCGGGCGCGAGCTGATTGGGGCGGCGGGTTGATCTGGTACTACTTGGCAGCCGCACTAATCGCCAGCGTGCTCCTATGGCATTTCGCGGCAGGAGGCCGACAACGCGCACTTCAAGTAATGAAAGGAGAGCGCGAAGGGGGTAAGAACCGAATATCCGATCGAGGCCATAACGTTATTTGGCTTTCTGTCATCGCCTTCCTCGTCGCGTCAGGGGCTATGCTTCTGTTGCCATCCGCTCCAAGGTGGATTGATATAGCCTTTGCCATTCTTTTTTTGCTTTATGGTCTGCTTGACCTCCTGATCCAGCGTGGGAAGAAACTGATTGGCTATTTCGCATCAATGGCTGGTATTTTGATCTTGGCTGGAAACTCCACATGACCGCACCAACCCTCACCTCCAAACTTGATCTCGAATCTCCCGAGGCAAAATCCAACGCCGCGCACAACCGCGCGCTGGCTAATGAACTCCGCGCCAAGGTTGCGCAGACGGCGCTTGGCGGTTCGGAAAAGTCACGCGAGCGGCACGAATCTCGCGGCAAGCTGCTCCCCCGCGAGCGCGTCGAACGCTTGCTCGACCCCGGCTCACCATTTCTTGAAATCGGCCAGCTTGCGGCGAACGGCATGTATCAGGATGACATTGCTGCTGCCGGGATGATCTGCGGGATCGGGCGCGTGTCGGGCCGTCAGGTGATGATCGTCGCCAATGATGCGACCGTCAAAGGCGGCACTTATTATCCGCTGACAGTGAAGAAGCATCTCCGCGCGCAAGAAATCGCGAAGGAGAACCACCTGCCGTGCATCTATCTGGTCGATAGCGGCGGCGCGAATTTGCCGCATCAAGCGGAAGTGTTTCCTGACCGCGACCATTTCGGGCGTATTTTCTTCAATCAGGCGAATATGTCGGCGCGTCAAATCCCGCAAATTGCTTGCGTGATGGGCAGTTGCACTGCTGGAGGCGCCTATGTCCCCGCCATGTCAGACGAAACTGTGATCGTGCGCAACCAGGGCACAATCTTCCTTGCCGGACCTCCTTTGGTGAAAGCGGCAACGGGCGAAGAAATCAGTTCCGAAGACCTTGGCGGCGGCGACATGCATGGCCGCAAGTCTGGCGTGGTCGACCATGTTGCCGAGAATGACGAGCACGCGCTGACCATCGTCCGCGATATCGTCAGCCATCTGGGCAAGAAACACCTACCGGATGTCGAGATTAAAGCCCCCCGCCCGCCCAAATTTGACGCGGACGAGCTTTATTCGATCATCCCCGATGATGTCCGCGCGCCTTACGATGTGCATGAAGTCATCGCGCGGCTGGTCGACGGTAGCGAGTTTCATGAATTCAAGGCTCTCTACGGCTCCACCCTGGTCTGCGGTTTCGCGCATATTTGGGGCATACCGGTGGCGATCCTTGCGAATAACGGCGTGCTGTTTTCCGAAAGCGCCGTGAAGGGCGCGCACTTTATCGAGCTTGCATGCCAGCGCGGTATTCCGCTGCTATTCCTGCAGAACATCTCCGGCTTTATGGTCGGCGGGAAGTATGAGCAGGAGGGTATTGCTAAGCACGGAGCCAAACTGGTGACAGCCGTTGCCACAGCGCAGGTGCCCAAGATCACCGTCGTCATCGGCGGCAGTTTCGGTGCAGGGAATTACGGCATGGCTGGCCGCGCCTACTCACCTCGTTTCCTGTTCACATGGCCCAATGCCCGCATCAGCGTGATGGGCGGCGAGCAAGCCGCATCGGTCCTCGCCACCGTCCACCGCGATGCGGAAAGCTGGAGCGACGAAGAGGCCGAAGCATTCAAAGCTCCGATCCGTCAGAAGTACGAAGACGAAGGTAACCCGTATTACGCCACCGCCCGGCTTTGGGATGACGGCGTAATCGACCCAGCACAGACCCGCGACGTACTGGGCCTCGCCTTCGCCGCCACCCTAAATGCACCAATACCAAAACAACCGCGCTTCGGCGTGTTCCGGATGTAACTCATGATACAATCGCTCCTGATCGCCAACCGCGGCGAGATCGCCTGCCGGATCATCCGCACTGCCCGCGAAATGGGCATCCGCACCGTCGCTGTGCATTCTGACGCCGATACCAAGGCACTGCATGTCCGGCAGGCTGACGAAGCGGTGCATATCGGCTCCAGCCCCGCGAACGAAAGCTACCTAGTCGGCGAGAAGATCATCGCGGCTGCCAAGCAAACGGGCGCAGAGGCTATCCACCCGGGCTACGGATTCCTGTCCGAAAACGCCGACTTCGCGCAAGCCGTGCAGGATGCAGGTCTGATCTGGGTAGGCCCGAACCCCGGCAGCATCCGCGCGATGGGACTGAAGGATGCCGCCAAGAAATTGATGCAGGACGCAGGCGTGCCGGTCACGCCCGGATATATGGGTAACAACCAGTCGCCTGAACGGCTTGCCAAAGAAGCCGACGCCATCGGCTATCCGGTGCTGATCAAGGCCGTCGCAGGCGGCGGCGGGAAGGGTATGCGCAAGGTCGATGCCGCGACAGACTTCGCCGAAATGCTACAAAGCTGTCGCCGCGAAGCAAAGGCCAGTTTCGGCAATGACGAAGTGTTGCTGGAAAAATGGATCACCAGCCCGCGCCACATTGAAGTGCAGGTTTTCGGCG
>JBBKVP010000069.1:0-17711 GCA_037968495.1 Pontixanthobacter sp.
GCCGGTGTGGCAGTAAGCACAGCAATTGCCAGCACCGACGCACTAGTGTTGAATTTATTCATATTTTTCCTGCAGCTTTATTTTAGGTCAAACCACCCCGATGCACAGATTGCGCGTTAGCTCGGATCATTCGATTGGAATGCGCGCGGTGGAATCCACGCGCTTGATAGGACTTCCTAACAAGCGAGACGGCAGCTAACCACAGCTAGCAGTCGAAATTCCCGGATGAAGAAATAACTGTGGTAGTTATGCTACACTATATTGTGGCAATATACACTCAGGTGCGGTAGGTTTAAGAACCTTTGGCGAACATCTCGGCTTTTGCGCCTTCACTAGTTGTCCACACACCGTGTCTTTTGCGTATCAGGTCGTAAACTACTGCCTTCGTTACCGATATGGCCATTAGCGCTACTACGAAGGAGAACGGTAACGCGCCGATGATCATGGTGATGCGGATAGCGTCGATCCCGCCAAGGATCAGCATGCTGCCGACAACCAGCGCAATCGCTGCCCCCCAGAAGACAATATGATGGCGGCGCTCGACCTCATCTTCGTCTTCACCGGCACCGTTGATCGTGTTGATAATCAGAATCGCGCTGTCCGCAGAGGTGATCAGATAAGTCATCAGCAGAATGACCACTAGACCGGACAAAAGCATGGCCGCTGCCGGATCGAACAGCACGGATAGCGTAGCAAACAGCTGATCGGAAATCCCGGCATTCAGGATCGTACCATTAGCTGCGCCGCTCAATTCCAGATCGATTGCTGTGCCACCAACGAGTGCCATCCAGACGAAGCACATCAAAGAGGGCACGAGGACAACGCCGAAGATGTACTCACGGATCGTCCGACCCCGCGAAACACGCGCGATAAACATGCCAACGAACGGGGCAAAGGCGATCCACCATGCCCAATAGAAGACTGACCAGTCGAGCTGCCATTGCGCGAGCGCATCTCCCGCAGAGGTCCCGTCTGCGCTCCAGAGTGTGAGTGCTAGGCCCGGCAAGTTGACAATGTAATCGTAAATCCCGGTGCCCAGCAGCTGCAGACCCAGCAAGCCTGACCCGAAGATCAGGAACACCGCGATCAGCAAGAACGACAGGCCCATATTGAGGTTCGACAGCCATTTGATCCCGCGCCCGACGCCGGACAGGGCTGATAAGGTAGAAGCGCCAACTAGCAGGATCAGGGCGATGATTATCGCAGCTGCAGATGCCGTGCCTTCGCTACCAACCAGCCAATCGCCCAGCCCAAGGCGGTTGAGGCCAACGACGAACTGCTCGACACCCAGCCCCATAGTGACCGCAACGCCAAGCACGGTTGCTACTACCGCGACAATGTCGACGACGTGCCCTGCGGCGCCTGACATGGCTTTGCCAAACAACGGGGCCAGCGCCGAGCGGATCGTAAGCGGCAAATTACGGCGATAGGCTACATACCCTATCGCAAGGCCAACCAGCGCATAGGTCGCCCAAGCAGCAAAGCCCCAATGCAAGAACGTATAAATATACGCTGGCCGCACTGCCTCCGCCGAAACGGGTTCGACCATGCCGCGGATAATATCTGGATTATTGGCGAAATGGGCAAGTGGCTCACCAGTGGAGTAGGTCAGCATGCCGATCCCGATGCCGGCACCAAACAGCATCGCGAACCACGAGAAACGCGAGAACTCAGGCTGCTCATCCTGGGTGCCAAGCCTCAGCGAACCGGTGCTCGGAATGACCGCGAGTACGAAGCAGACGAGCATCAGGAAGGCTACGAGGTAAACATACCAAGCCGCGAATTCACGGATGATGCTGGTGTTTGCGACGGCCAGCGCTTCGGCAGCTTGCTCCGGGAAGATCACCGCCCAAAGGATGATGAGCGCAACGATGACCTTTGCCGGGATCGTAACGATTTTGCTGAAGCCATTGTAGAATCCAGAGCTCGCAGTCTTGATAGCCAACGCGATAAGTGGGGGTTTAACGGGACTGGTGCTGGATTCGCTCATGCTTTGGCCGGGTTTCCAATGTTACAGTTACGTCGACACGACCGGGCAAACGCCACGGATGGCATCAGAACATAAAGTGTCAGGGTGAGGCCACAGGCATAGGGCCTAGCCGAACAATTGCAAATCTGGCGCGGTGATTTAACCAAATGCGGGAAGTTTCCCTTCCCGAATTCCCTACCCAATCGGCCCAGTGGACGAGTAAACTGGCGGAGACGGAGGGATTCGAACCCTCGATAGGTTGCCCTATACACGCTTTCCAAGCGAGCGCGATCGACCACTCTGCCACGTCTCCGCATCGCCGTTTTACGAGCGAAGCCGCGCCTCTAGCTGCGACAGGGGGGTTTCGCAAGGTCGTTTCGAATGGCACTGTGAGTACCATGAGAACTCATGCTTTGATCGCCGCAACGCTCGGCCTTTCGCTTGCCCTTCCCGTAGCTGCCCAGGAGGCTGATGAACGCCCAACGCCAAACTCGGTTGTCGAGGGCGCGACGGCGGACGAATGGGAGGCAATCTCCGCCAACGATCTGATGGTGATGCGCCTTGCCGATGATGCCGAGGGCAACCGGCGCGAGGTTGTGATCCAGTTGATGCCGAAGCCATTCTCGCAAGGCTGGGTGGATAATATTCGCCTGCTTGCGGAGACGAATTTCTGGGATGGCACGACAGTTTACCGCGTGGTCGATAATTGGGTGACCCAATGGGGTGACGGCGAGGATGACAAGGCCAAAGCGAAACCTCTGCCGGAGGGGATCAAGGTGGTCCCCGAGAGTGAATATGTTGTCGGTGATCAACCTGAAGACGACCATTGCGGATATCACGTCTGCCCAGCCAACCGACAGATCAAGCTGTCCGAATTTAGAACCATCGAGCCATATGGAACTGGAGCAATTTCGAAAGGGTGGCCCGTTGCTGTTAGTGGTAATCAAGTATGGCCAACCCACTGTTACGCATCAGTCGGTGTCGCCCGCGATCTCACGCCCAACACCGGCACTGGCGCAGAACTCTACACTGTTATTGGCCACGCCCCGCGCCAGCTTGACCGCAATATCGCCGTCGTCGGTCGCGTGATCGAGGGCATAGAGCATCTCTCCACTTTACCCCGCGGCAAGGGCGGCGCGGGTGTCTATGCCGATGACATGGAGCGGGTGCCTGTCCAGTGGGTCCGCATGGCCGGCGACCTTTCCGAAGATGCCCACCCCAAGTTTGAATATCTTGCGACCGATAGCGCCAGCTTCACAGAATATGTGCGCGTACGCGCAAATCGCAGCGACGGCTTTTACCAAGTGGCTGCTGGCGGTGTCGACATCTGCAACGTCCAAGTCCCAATCCGCCGGATCAAAGCCGCTGAATGATTGAGGCCACCTTTCAATTCACCGGGCCGCTCCAGCGTTGGACTGGTGCAACTACGGCCAATTGGTTCTTCGTCTCGATTGACGGCGAAGTGGCCGAGGAGATCAGCGGCCTCGCGCTTATCCGGCGGCTGGAAAGCGGCAGGCGGAGCGGCTTTGGATCGGTCAAAGTTACGGTCACAGTCGGTTCGTCGACCTGGAAGACATCCGTGTTTCCAACCAAGGACAAAACTTGGTTTCTCCCGGTCAAGAAACAGGTTCGCAAGGTGGAAGATTTGGCCGAAGGTGAGCCGGTCGAGTTGAAGCTCGAAATCTAAAGCCGCTGCATCAATTCGATACGGTTACCGAACGGATCGGCAATGTCACCGCGCTCATAGCCGTCCAGCGACTTGCCCGGTGTGAATTGAGACCCCGCTTCCGCTAGATGCGCAACCATTCCTGCAAGGTCGTCCACCAGCAATGCCGGATGAGCCTTACGCGCAGGCGAAAAGTCCGCTTCAATGCCCAGATGTATGTGCGCCGAGCCGCCAACAAACCAGCAGCCTCCCCGCTTTGCTAGTTCGGCAGGCTTAGGCACTTCGCTCAAGCCCAGGACGTCGCAGTAGAATCCTCTCGCCTGACATTCGCTGCCTTCGGGCATGGCGAGCTGGACGTGGTCGATACCGATCACCGCAGACATTAGATCCGCTCAGCCTCGGCCACCGCCTCGCTGGCCCGCAGCGCGCTGAGCAAACGGGTTAGATGGGCCAGATCCTGCACTTCCACATCGACGACGTAGGTGCCAAACGGATCTTCCCGCTGGGTCATCTCGATGCGCAGGATATTGACCTTATTGTCGGCGAAAATTGCGGTCATTTCAGCCAGAGTGCCGGGCCGGTTGTAGAGTTCAATGCTCAGCCGTCCGATCGCGCCGGTCGTCCGCTCGCCCCAGCTTAGGTCAAGCCAGTCCTTATCTACGCCGTTCACCAGTTCGAGGCAGTCTATGGCATGGACCTCCACCCGCTTGCCGCGTTCGCGCAGGCCCACAATGCGGTCGCCCGGCACGGGGTGGCAGCATTCACCCAGATGGAATGCCATACCCGGTGTCAGGCCCTTGATCGAGATTGCGCGTTCCTGATTGGACCACAAATCCTCATCTTTGAGATCGGCTGTGCTTCCGGGGACCAAAGCCTCCATCACTGCACGGTCGCCCAAGCGCGCGCCACCAATAGCTTCCATCAAATCGGGTTCGTCATTCAATTCGAGCCGTTTGACAGCCTCGCGGATCGCCTTCTTGCCGATTTTTGTGGGTAGTCTGGTCGTAATCTCATCAAACAGTTTGCGCCCGATGGCCGCCGTTTCTTCGCGCTCCTTTTGGCGCACTGAACGGCGGATCGCTGATCTCGCCTTTCCGGTAACGACGAAGCTAAGCCATGAAAGCTGCGGTTCTGCGCTCTTGCCTTTAATAATCTCGACCACGTCGCCATTAATCAATTGCGTGCGTAGCGGCATGTGGCGCCCATTGATCTTTGCGCCGACGGTCTGCGGACCAAGATCGGTATGGACCGCAAATGCGAAGTCCACGGGGGTCGAGCCCTTAGGCAGTTGGAACAACGCCCCCTTAGGCGTGAAGGCGAAAATCCGGTCTTGATAAATCGCCAGCTTGGTGTGTTCGAGCAGCTCCTCCGGATCTTGGCTAGCATCGACGATTTCGATCAAATCGCGCAGCCAACCTACTGCGCCATCAGGCTGATTTCCTTGCTTATATCCCCAGTGCGCCGCGAGCCCGAATTCATTGAGACCGTGCATGTCCTTCGTGCGGATTTGCACCTCCATCCGCATAGAATTCTCGAAAATCAGCGAGGTATGCAGGCTGCGATAGCCATTGTTCTTGGGCGTCGAGATGTAATCCTTGAACCGCCCCGGAATCATTTGCCATGTCGTATGCAGCACGCCCATCGCGCGGTAACAGTCGGATTCGTTTTCGGTAAGGACGCGAAACGCCATAATGTCGGTAATCTGTTCGAAACTGACGTGCCGCTCCGCCATCTTGTTCCAGATCGAGAACGGGTGCTTTTCGCGGCCTGAAACTTCGACCTTAAGGCCTGCCTCGGCAAGTGACTGCTTGATCGCGAGCGCAATGGCGTCGACCTGACCGCCATCCGTTTTGCGTATTTCGGACAAACGGTCCGTGATCGTCTTGTACGCTTCGGGCTCAAGCTGCTCGAACGCCAGCAGCTGCATCTCGCGCATATATTCATACATGCCCACACGCTCTGCCAGCGGGGCATAAATATCCATGGTTTCGCGGGCGATCCGTTGGCGCTTTTCGGGACTTTTGATGAAATGCAGCGTGCGCATATTGTGCAGTCGGTCTGCCAGTTTCACCAATAGCACGCGCAAATCTTCGCTCATGGCGAGCAGGAACTTGCGCAGGTTTTCCGCCGCCCGCTCGTTTTCCGGCATCGCCTCGATCTTGGAAAGCTTGGTCACCCCGTCGACCAGCCGCGCGACATCAGGGCCGAAATTCTTCTCGATATCTTCGATAGTGGCGAGCGTATCCTCCACCGTGTCGTGGAGCAGCGCGGTCATGATGGTTTCCTGATCGAGCTTCAGATCAGTCATCAGACCCGCCACCTCTACCGGATGGCTGAAATAGGGATCACCGCTGGCCCGTTTTTGGCTGCCATGCTTCTGTACTGTATAGACATAGGCGCGGTTAAGCGCCGCCTCGTCGGCGTCCGGGTCATAAGCAAGGACCCGCTCCACAAGTTCATACTGGCGTAGCATCACGGGTGATGATGGTGCCAAATGCTGCGGAAGCAAAGAATAAAGCGACCTAACCAGCCAGCAATTCGATCCTTTCGAAGAGAATGTCGTTCGCGAGCGCTCCTGATACGAGAGCTCCTATCACTTTACCGCCTTTGCCGCGCTGGAACTTCACGCGCCCCACATAAGTCTGGCCATTCGGGCGAAATGTATCAGCTTGATATGCATTCAGAACCGTCTCGGTGGCGCGCGGTTCACTCAGAATAAGCGTCCCATCATCTAAACTCACGACATAAGTCACTTGCAACTCGCGGCAATAATAAGTCCCGGCATAATCAGCCAGAATCACGCGGGCCGGATCGAAGTCAGCCAAATCGACGCGCGGCGCAGGGATAAACCCGTGCAATCCGATCTGATAGCGCAGACCAGTGGCGCGGCCGTCCTCGAAATCCACGAAATCAAGGCTTCGGGCAGTCACAGGATTGATCAGAAAGCTGCCTTTCGCGATCTGCGGCGCAGCTTCTGCCCCTTCAGGTCCATTCACGGAAAAGTGCAACTCGTCACCGTCTCGCGCAAGCGAGAAAAACGTCCCGGAAAATACCTCGTAATCGCCAACATATTTGTCGAGCTCAGCGCCGGTTTCTTTCGCAAATGCAGGCGCCTCTAGCTTTGCGAAGTCCGCATTATCCGCCAGCAAAATATCTGCCAGCCCGAACGCGATCTTGGCGCTATCGAGGTCAGCACGGTTACCGAGCAGGACAATCGAGATCTGCGCCTCGGGAATACGAAGCAAAAACGACTTGTAGCCGCCCGTTGTGCCGCCATGCGACCATGTGTCGAAACCCGCATATTTACGGTACTCTTGACCGTTGGCCCCGATAGCAAGGTGGCCGTTCGCCAAATAGGTACGCTTTGCCATGTTCCGGAACACCGCCTCGCTGCCGACGCGCTTCTCATCAAAATTGCGCGCCCAGATCATCATGTCGCCAGCGGTTGTGACAACGCCGGTTGATCCAATCATAGCGGAATCAAAGTTAGCATTGTTGAAGCCTTCCCCTGTCGGGAAATAGGACCGCGCCCGGTGGGGTATTTGCGAAGCAGTCTCATCCCGCATGCGCGTGTCATTTATGCCGAGCGGGGCAAACATCCTCTCCTCGGCAAATTCGGCGAATGACTGTCCTGATACACGCGCGACGATCTGGGTGAGCAAGAAATAGCCAGTGTTGCTATATTCCCGCGCCGCGCCGGCAGGGAAGTTCACCCCCCTCTGCCGCTCGATCAGCGTCATTGCCTGCGTCAGGCTGCGTGCGTCCCCATCCTCCGCACC
Organism: Pontixanthobacter sp.; assembly: GCA_037968495.1. Taxonomy (GTDB): domain Bacteria; phylum Pseudomonadota; class Alphaproteobacteria; order Sphingomonadales; family Sphingomonadaceae; genus Aestuarierythrobacter. The sequence continues at coordinate 7,415 of JBBKVP010000069.1, forward strand.
GATCAACCCCCACAACGTATTATGCTCGCGCAGGCCCCCTGTGTGGCTAAGCAGATGGTTGATCGTAACAGGCATTTCGGTGGCGTGAAGCTCCGGCAAATGCACGCGGATGTCATCGGACAGCGACAGCTTGCCTTCGTCTTCCAGCAACATGATCGCAAATGCAGCAAATTGCTTGGAAACGGACGCAATGTGGAAGCGGGTGTTGTCCGCAATCAGCACCCCATGCTCGAGGTTCGCCAGCCCGATGTTACCTCGGTAAACTGTCTCGCCGTCTCGGGAGATCGCCACCGCCAGACCTGGGGCATCATCTCTCTGCCATTCTGACAGATAATCATCGACTGCCTGAAAATCTTGGGCCTGAGCGCCGGAAGACATCACTGCTACGAGCACAAATAGCAGGGCGGAATAGAGGGTACGAAGCATCAACTGTTCCTTGATAGTGATACGCTTCTTCAACCACGCTTTACGCAAGCAATCGTCCGATTACGCGAAGTCGGACACTATATTTCATCCTTTTTTGAACTTGCTGCCATGCGCCACGCGCTGGGCGTTTGGCCCTGGTGTTTCTTGAACGCCGTATTGAAGGATGACTTCGAGTTAAACCCTGACGCGTAGAGAACCTCGGTCACTGTCATGTCCCGCTCAGCAATCAGCAATGCGCCAGCATAATCCACACGGTAGCCATTGATGAAATCGAAGAAATGCACACCAATCCGCTGGTTTATCAGCTTGGAAAGTTCTTTCTGCGGGATACCTATCTGCCGGGAAAACCGCGACAAGCTCAGATCGGGATCGAGGAATGGCTGACGTTCCTCAATAAATTCTCTCAGATTTGCAGTTCGGTCATCCGCCGCACTTTCATCTCTTGCGGCATGGCGGAACTCAGCTGAGGCATTTTTCAGCACCCGGTCCACACCGCGAAAAAGCTCAGGCGACAGCAAGGCGCGAAATGCGATCCACAGCGTGATTGTGAGTACAAGCAGGGCTGCGATAAGTTGCAGCCCCATGCTAGTACTCTCACCCAGCCAGCCTGCCGCCAGCACTCTGAAGACAAACAGGGTGTGAGCAATAACCGACACACCAACCATCGATGTCAGCCATCTCAACGTAAGTGACTGCATCCTGGAAAACCTGCGCCTGAGGATATTGCTGAGGCGCAGAAGCGTCCAGCAGGCGACCGCGATATAGGCATAATATTGCAACTGCAGAAATGGGAGCAACCACCAGTGATTATAACCGGGCCAAATGAGCAGGGCCGCAGCGATCATCACCGCCGGAGCTAAATGCCAAGAATGTGCTCTGCGCAGCTTCAAGTCCGTAAAACATGTGAACCAGATAAAGCCAAAGAACAGCGGCATATGCATAGCTGCCAGCACAATACGCAGGGGACCCGAGAATGGCAGCGCCTCCCACCAATCCTGCATAAACCAGCCACTGATATCAACGGCTGTTAATACCAGAAAGCCGGCAAGCATCCGGTTCGGTAACGGACTTCGTGACGGCGCCACAAAAAGGAACGCCGCCAAGAGCAAACATAGGCCGGTGCCCAGAAGCGCGGCCGGTTCAAGAAACGCAAAGTAGCTCAATCATTCGCCCTTTGACGTTGCCGGGCTATTTCTTACCCAACACCAGCTCGTCCACCGTGCCCTGTGTCACCGCATGATAGCTTGGCCGGGTCTTGGCATAGATGCGTTTTGCGATTGGCTGGCCCCATGCACCCTGATCCATAAGCGCTTCGAAGAGCGGGGCGACGAACTTGCGGCGACCGACCGTGGCAAGGAACGTCTCGGTTGCTTGAACAGCCGGATTGTAACGGTTCTGCATTGCCAGCTCGAGCCACAGGAACAGTTCCTCATTATTGCCCGAAGCGGACAATTTCAGACCCGTATCAAGCGCGGCCAGATCGCTTACGCTTAGCTTGCGCGGAATTTTGTGAAGGAAGCGCTGACGCTCGGCAGAGGTCCATGTTGCCCAAGCAGCGGCATCCAGCTTGCGGTCAGCGCTATAGGCCTTGGCCGCGGCATCGACCTCTGCAAATGCAGCCGGATCAGGGCGGGCTACGTTGTCTGGCAGCCCCGTATCGTAAATCCACTCGCGCAGTTTGAGCGCATCCGCCTCGGACTCATCCTTCACGAGATTGGCCTCCATATCGGCGAGGATCATGGCGGAGGTCGCGGGCTGGAATGCGTGATTATCGAACCACTGGGTCAGCCAGGCATCGAACCGCTCGCGCCCGACGATGCTTTCCACCGTGCGCAGGAAATATGCACCCTTGTCATAGACAATCGCACTGCCGATGGAATCCACCTTGACCGGTTGATTCAGGGCAGTGCCGGGATCATCGCTACCCACTTCGGCGAGAGTTTCCTCGATGGCGACAAAGCTCAGCGCAGCTTCCTGATCGGCGCGCTTCTTGCCGTATATTTCCTCGACAATCCGGTTTTCGAAATAGGACGTCACGCCCTCGTTCAGCCAGCTATCGGTCCAATTGGCATTGGTCACCAGATTGCCCGACCAGCTATGCGCCAGCTCATGCGCGACGAGCCCTGTCAGGCTTCGGTCGCCCGCGATGAATGTCGGCGTCAGGAAAGTCATGACGGGGTTTTCCATCCCGCCATAAGGGAACGATGGCGGCAGCACGATCATATCATAGCGGCCCCAACGATACGGCCCGTAAAGCGCCTCTGCCGCATCGATCATTTTCTCGGTATCGACCAGTTCCGCCGCCGCGGCCTCGATCATGGAAGGCTCGCTCCACACACCCGAACGAGGCCCGAGTTCCTTGAACACAATATCGCCCGCTGCAATTGCAATCAGATAAGGCGCAACCGGCTTGTCCATTTCAAAAGTAAAAGCGCGGCGGCCATCGCCCAACTCTTCGGGCTCGCCTTCGGATAGGCCGGACATGACTACCGTTAGCGCTTCCGGTGCAGTGATCCGCGCGGACCATGTCTGGCGAATGCCCGGGCTATCCTGCGTCGGAATCCATGTGCGGTTGAGCGTCGGCTGACCTTGGCTGAGCAAATAGGGAAGCTTGCCGCCTGCAGTCTGTTCGGGCGTAAGCCATTGCAGCGCAGCGGCATCGCCGGCGGAATAGGCGATGGTGATCTCGCGCGCATCGCCCATCGTAATGGTTAGCGGAGCGCCCTTGCCTTCGACGGTTTCGCCGACTTCATAGTCGAGCGGCTTGCCTTTGCCGTCCGTGACAGACTGGATGTCCAGCCCGTCATCATCAAGCACGACCGTATCAACACCCTGATCCGCCAGAATATCGAGCATCGCGCTGCCCGACACGATCTGCTTGTCAAATTCGAGATCAAGATCGAGGTCGACATGGGTGACCCGCGCCAGTTCCGGCTGGGCGTAGCTCTGGTCGTCTTTCGCATCCTCCGAAGTCAGGATCGGCGCGACCTTGGGCGCATTGATCGCGTCCCCGCCCGCTCCGCCGCATCCGGCCACCGTTAAGCAAGCGATTACAGACAGAATGGAAGCAAATAGACGCATGGTAAGCTCCGGAAATTCGTATTAATCTATGGAAATAGTATTTTTCGGCAGGCGTTCGGCCATCAAGTCCACACCGCTTCCGGCGGCAGGCTCATCAGGATAGCATCGATGTTGCCGCCGGTCTTTAGGCCAAACAAAGTGCCCCGGTCATAGACGAGGTTAAACTCGGCATAGCGGCCGCGCCATTCGAGCTGTTGTTGCTTGTCCGCTGGCGTAAATTCCGCGCCCATGCGGCGTCGGACCAGTTTGGGGTAGATGTCGAGGAAAGTCTCACCGACATCGCGCGTAAACGCAAAATTGCGGTCAAACGCAGCCTCGTCATCGCATTCGAGATGGTCGTAGAAAATGCCCCCGACCCCGCGGTGGCACTGGCGGTGCGGGATGTAGAAATAGTCGTCGGCCCATTTCTTGAAGCGTTCGTAATAGGTCGGATTATGACCCGCACAGGCAGCGCGAAACGCGGCATGGAATTCCGCCGTATCGTCGTCATGGGGGATCGGCGGATTAAGGTCCGCCCCGCCTCCGAACCAAGCCTTACCTGTCGTCAGGAAGCGCGTGTTCATATGGACCGCCGGCACATGCGGGTTCGCCATATGCGCGACCAGACTGATTCCGGTTGCGGTAAATGAGGGGTTGTCTGCACTCGCGCCGTTCACTGACGCTGCGAACTCGGGCGAGAAGCTGCCGCGCACGGTCGACACATTCACGCCGACCTTCTCGAAGACCTTGCCCTTCATCAGACCCTGCATGCCCCCGCCCGGGTCGCTGTTGCCCTCCTCCTCGCGCTGCCAAGGGGTGAACTCGAATGCGGCATCGCAGCCCGCTTCACGCTCAATCGCTTCAAAAGCGTCGCAAATTCGCGTCCGCAATGCTTCGAACCACTCTTTGGCGGCGGCGGTGTTCTCGGCTGGATCGGTCATGCTGACATCCTTGCCAAAGCTGAAACGCTGCGGCAAGTGAAGCTAATGGCTCCCCTTTCGTTCGCGCCCCTTTCGTTCGCCGGTGAAGAGCTGGTCCTTCTCGAAGGGCGCGCCGTCTATTGGCCGCGCGAGAAAGCCTTGCTGGTGGCCGATCTGCATCTGGAAAAGGCGAGCTGGTATGCCAAATCCGGCCAGATGTTACCGCCATACGACAGCCGCGAAACTCTGGAACGGCTGGCGCTGGCGATCCGCCAAACAGGTGCGACGCGCGTGTTTACGCTGGGTGATAATTTTCACGATAGCGCGGGGACAAAGCGGCTCGAACCACATGCTGCCGGAATGCTCGACGCACTGACCCGCGTAGTCGATTGGGTTTGGATCACCGGCAATCACGATTCGCAGATGGAAGCGCAATCAGGCGGCACGGTCGTCGATGAAATCATGCTCTGCGGCCTGCTTTTGCGCCACCAAGCCAAGCCGGGAGAGCTGTTGCCCGAACTATCCGGCCATTATCACCCCCGGCTGAAAGTCTCCGCAAGGGGCCGCAATATCCGCCGTGCGTGCGCGGTTGTGAGCACCGATAACACAGGCTCGGGCCGGATGATTCTGCCAGCATTCGGGGCACTTACTGGCGGAATGGACGCTGGCGATCCGGCCATCCTCAAGGCCATGCAACCTGCCAATCGGATAGACGCGGTGCTATCATCCAGAGGCAAACTGTTGCAATTTCCCCTCTGGCGAGCCGCTGCGTAAGGATTTGTGCCATAAGGGCTTTGCGTAAAGGCCTGCGAGACACTAAGTAACGCCCAGCAATTGATACACAGGAGACAATTACTATAGCTCGTCCACCACGGCGCAGTATGGCGCCCCCCGTTAAGAGCGGGCCACGATTCAACGAAATGATCAACGTCGACAAGGTCCGAGTCATCGACCATGAAGGCGAAAATATCGGCGTGATGCACACGCGCGCGGCGATTGAGCAGGCGGCCGAACACGGTCTCGATCTGGTCGAAGTATCGCCCGGCGCTGATCCGCCCGTTTGCAAATTCCTCGATGTCGGCAAATATCGCTTCGAAGCGCAGAAGAAGGCTAACGCCGCCCGCAAGACGCAGAAAACGCAAGATATAAAAGAAGTCAAAATGCGCCCCAATATCGACACGCATGATTATGACGTGAAGATGCGCAATGTCTTCAAATTCATCGACAATGGCGACAAGGTGAAGATCACGCTCCGCTTCCGCGGACGCGAAATGGCGCACCAGGAGCTCGGCATGAACCTGCTCAAGCGCGTTCAGGACGACACCAATGAAGTCGCCAAGATCGAAGCATACCCACGACTGGAAGGCCGCCAGATGCTGATGGTGCTGTCGCCTAAATAGGCGGGCAGATCACTTTACGAGATTGAAAAGGGGCGCTCCGATGGGGCGCCCTTTTTTAGTCAAGCTAGGCCGCCAATAATCAGAACGCAGGCGACAGCAAGCAGCATCCAGCCTGGATGCTTGCCTCGCGTCCCCCAACAATTTCCTGCAGCGCCAAAGAAGTATGAGCTGCTGGCCAGCACTCCAACAACCAACCGCGCCTCTGGTCCGAGCCAAAGGGCCGAAGCGATCAGGGCCAAACCACAGATAAGCCAGTTGAAGGTGCTGAATTGGAGCAGCAGCGGAACCAAACGCCGAAGCGATACAGACAGCGTGCCGTCGGCGGCCATCATCTCGCCCACCGGTCGCACCATGAGCCGCTGAGTTAGGGCCCCGTGAACTACGGAGACAGCCACGCCAATAAGCCCGGCCACAAGCAACATCGCTTCTTGAACCAGCATACCATACACCTCTGTATGGTGGCTAGGCGCAATGCTGGCATCGGTCAATACACATGTGTATGGTCGAGGAATGGAAGAACGCCTGAAAAAGTCCGATTGGATCACACACGGCCTGCGCACCTTGGCTCAAAGCGGCGTGAGCGGCTTGAAAGTCGGGCGCATGGCCAAGGAATTGAAAGTGTCGCGCGGTAGCTTTTATTGGCACTTCACGGACATCGGCAATTTCCGCGCCCAACTGCTCGGAGAATGGCAAAGGGTTACCACCGATCAAGTTATCCTAGATCTTTCCGATGAGGCCGGGCCAGATCGTCTTAAGCTTCTGATGAAGCGTGCGTTTACAAACCAAGAAAAACTTGGCCGCGCCGTCAGGTTGTGGGCAGCACAAGATCAAGATGCCGCGCTGGTCGTCGCGAAAGTAGACGGGAAACGGACGGATTATGTCGCCACCCTCCTGCTCGCTGCCGGCGTACCCGAACAGCAAGCGGGCGAGCGGGCGACTTTCATCTATTGCGCGTTCCTTGGTCACTCGCTTGTGCCATCATCCGATGATGGGGCAATGAGCGCGCCAGCGATCGCGTCCATTAGCGCACTATTTGAAGCGTGAATTTGTTGCGAGTCATCTCCGAGCATTCTCCAATGCAGATTTCCTACGTGGCGTTGGCCTGATAGGGCTGCGGAATGCTCAGGAACTCCTTATCCCTTCGCAGAATTCGTGTAGTCTACAGGACCGCCAGGGCCGGTTTCTTTTTTCCATTATGGATGTGTAACATGTGTCACTTTCCCTCGAACGCAGGCTTTAAATGACACCGCAACGCATCGGCCTGATCATTGGCGCATTAGCGCTGCTGGCAACCATATTCCTGCCCGCACCTGCCGGAATGCCGCGCGAGGCTTGGATCGTCGCGGGGCTGGTTGTGCTAATGGCGGCGTGGTGGATGACCGAGGCTATTCCGCTGACGGCCACTGCACTGATGCCTTTTCTGGTGCTGCCCTTTGCCGGAGTGCTTGATGCCAAGGCGACTGCGAGCGCTTATTACGCGCCGATCCTGTTCCTAATCCTTGGAGGCGCATTCATCGCACTGGCCATCGAACGGACGGGCCTGCACCGGCGATTATCGCTGGCAATCCTGAAGACAGTGGGCAGCGGCGGCGGACAAGCGCGTTTGCTTCTGGCTTTTATGATCTCGGCTGCGCTGCTGTCGATGCTGATTTCCAACACCTCAACCTCGCTTATCATGATGCCCATGGCGTTGGCTGTGCTTGCTGGCGGCGGATTGGCTGACGGCGAGAAGGACGGGCTTGCTGGAGCGTTACCAATGGGCATCGCCTTTGCTGCAAGCATAGGCGGGCTTGGCACTATCGTTGGTTCGCCCACAAATGGAATCGCAGTAGCACTGCTCGATACGATGATCGGCGTTAAGATTAGCTTCGCGCAATGGACGATGTTCGGCCTACCCATTGTAATCGTCGGCGTGCCAGTGGCCGCTCTCATAATTTCCCGCGTTCAAAAAGTCACTTTTCACCCATTCGACGTCGAGGCAGCACGGGCTTCTATCGACACCCATTCGGCGTGGAGCGTGCCGGAGCGGCGGCTAATTCCGCTTATCGCCATCACATTCCTGCTGTGGATGACAGCGCCTTGGCTGAAGGGCTACTTGCCCCCAGGCTCGCTTACCGACGGAACGATCGCCATCGCCGCTGGCATTGCGCTGTTCCTGTTGCCTGACGGGACAGGCCGCCCGATGCTCACTTGGAAAGAAGCCGACCGCGCGCCGTGGGGCGTGATCATGATGTTCGGCGGCGGGCTGGCGCTTGCTGCGGGAATGGGTGCATCCGGCCTTGCGGAATGGCTGGGCAATGCGCTGCTACCACTATCCGCAGTGCCGCTGATACTGGTGGCGCTGGCACTCGTCGCAATGGTCGTTCTGATTACCGAGTTCGCAAGCAACGTTGCTACCGCCAGCGCGATCATTCCGGTCGTCGCCAGCCTTACAGTTGCGATGGGAGCAGACCCTGTTCTGCTGGCAATGCCCGCCGCTCTGGCTGCTAGTTGGGGCTTCATGCTTCCTGCCGGAACCGGCCCGAATGCCATTGCCTGGTCCACCGGACGCATTGCCCTGCCCCGCATGGTGGGGGCTGGCTTTATCCTCGATATCGTCGGGATATTCCTGATCGTCGCCATGGTATGGGCTGTCGCAGCAATCGCGGGATAGGCCCGCCGCCGCTCACCACATCTTTGGGAAGGAGGACTTCTGCGCATGTAAATCGCCGCCGCTTATCCGGTCCCAGAAACGCCCGCCAACGAACTGTTCCATATCATAAGTGTTGACCAGATGGTCCCCGAGCTCGCCGGTCAGCCGCTTGTTCTTCATCTCGAACGTCCACAGCTTCAACCGGCCTCACTTATTCTCTGCCAGCACGCTTTTGACGAATGCGTGCGGAACCGGGACATCGATACCAAAGTTTTGCTGATCCTTTCCAATAGTCTCGACCGTCTCGCCAAAATAGAAGATCGGGCAGGTTAGCACATAAGTTTCCAGCGTGCTCTCCTTGGCATAAGGTCCCTGATGCTCTGCTCCAGTTTCTCCCACATGCCGCGGTTTAGATCCTTGTGCTGGGGCGACATGTTGAACAGCAGAAATGTCTCGCTGTTCTGGATGTTCTGCAAGTCCTGATTGGCGCTGGCGATCAAATGGCCGCGGTCATACCCACTGCCCTTATTTGCGGCGAGGCCTGCGCGGAAACGCTTGGGGACACGGGTATCAGCGCGAAAATTATCGAGGCGTTCGACGTCCGGCAAGTCAGCCACAAGTTCGCGGTTGCAGTTGACGATTTCCAGCGCCCATTTGGCCTGCCTAAAATGCCATGAATAACCGATCGACGAATATCTAGCCGTCAAAATCTGGTCACAAACCAGCGCCCCATAGCGCAATTCCGGTTGCGTCTGGAAAGGATCGTTCACCATCTCGCTCATCCCCTGTCTAGCAGAGTCATGATAAACAGCTGATCCCGAAAACCAAATGCGCGCAAGTTCCGGGTGATTTCATATGTAACCGGTTGAACTAGGCTCAGGCGCAAGCTAATCTATAAGCTCAGGTGCAGGGGTAGATGCGTTTCTGCGGAGGTTAGAAACGGGCGGCCCAGCACCCCAGTCAAGTTCCTGCCTTCCTGGGAGCGTTTGAATGGAAGCCGCCGCCATGCCTGATGAAACTGACACGCCAACTCCCCGCCGCAAACCCAAGCAGGCTGTAACCACCATCGGTGGCCGCGAGCTGAAGCCCTCAACCCTCATGATGGGTTACGGATATGATCCGGTCTTGTCCGAAGGTTCGCTTAAGGCACCAATCTTCCTCACCAGCACCTTCGCTTTCGAGAACGCGCAGGCGGGCAAGCACCATTTCGAAGGGCTGACCGGCAAGCGCAAAGGCGATGTCGAAGGGCTCGTCTATTCGCGCTTCAACGGCCCGAACCAGGAAATCCTCGAAGACCGTCTCGCGATCTGGGACGGCGCAGAGGACTCGCTGGTTTTCTCGAGCGGTATGACCGCGATCACGATCATGATGCTCGCCTATTGCAGTGCGGGCGATGTGATTGTGCATTCCGGCCCGCTTTATGCCGCCACCGAGGGCTTTGTATCGAAAATCATGTCCAAATATGGCGTAACCTACTGCGATTTCCACGCCGGTGCTACACGCGAGGAACTGGATGCGGTTCTGACAAAGGCCAAGTCGCAGGCTGCCGAAAATGGCGGCAAGGTGGCGCTGGTCTATCTTGAAAGCCCCGCCAACCCAACCAACGCTCTGGTCGATATCGAAGCAGTGCGCGAAGCGCGCGACGCTGTGCTGGGCACCGATGGCGCTCCGATTGCGATCGACAATACGTTCCTCGGCCCGCTCTGGCAGCGCCCGCTGGACCACGGTGCAGACGTCGTGGTTTACTCGCTGACCAAATATGTCGGCGGCCATTCCGATCTGGTCGCTGGCAGCATCGCTGGACCCAAGAGCCTGATGGACCCCGTCCGCGCACTGCGCAACACGATGGGCGGCATTTG
>JBBKVP010000070.1:0-14519 GCA_037968495.1 Pontixanthobacter sp.
CCTCTCGGTAGTCAGCATCCTCGGCACTGTGTCGATGAACGCTTCCTCGGTCGCTTCGGTGATCGCATGAACAACCTAGATAAGAGCCGCAGCGGAACGCCAGCAAAGAAGTTCCGCCCCTCTAACTGACCCCACCCGATTACATGGCCGGAATACCGCCGTCGAGCTTCAGCTCCGCACCGGTCATGGACTTGCTCTCGTCACTGGCGAGATACAAAACCCTATGCGTAATATCGTTAAGCTTGCCAACTTTCCCAAACGGGACTTGGCGGGCCAGCTCTCGCTAAAGTTAGTTTAGCGAATTTGCTCGCTCCTTTTTGTAGTTTTCTGAACGTCCGCAATTGGGTCGTTAGCAGACATTCAAGAAACCAATCGCAAGCGTTTCGGCGACACTCAGCACACACCAAAATCGGTTAAAATAGACTCAGCACCAGAGAGTTTCAGGCTCGCCAAGCCACTGGCAAGCCCGCCAATTTTCCTACACCCCGCAATTCTGGCAAGGCGTTTTCATGCCCTGCCCTTCATCCCAATTCCGCGTTTTAGCGGCTTCTTCTGCGTGGGTGTTTACCAGCATTCGGGAGGGGGCCAGCTTTTTGCTTTATGGATTTGTAACATGTGTCACTTTCCCCTGTAAATCGCAGCGATTTGCTAGCGGGCCTGAGCGATGTGGAGGAGGCGGAGGGGCTGGTGGCCAGCGCTTCGCTCGCTTGGTAAGGGCCGACAATGCAAACTGGCACATTGATCTCGCTCGCCCTGTACTTCGCTTTGATGCTAGGCATCGGGGTGTATGCGTGGCGCAAGTCTACCGACACTTCGGAAGGGTACTTGCTGGGCGGGCGCAATTTGCATCCGGCGGTTGCGGCTCTTTCGGCGGGGGCTTCGGATATGTCGGGCTGGCTGCTGCTGGGTCTACCGGGCGCGCTTTATGCTGCCGGTCTGGTCGAGGCGTGGATCGGGATCGGGCTGTTCGTCGGCGCGCTCGCGAACTGGATCATCGTCGCGCCGCGTTTGCGCGAACAGACGGAACGGATGGGCAATGCGCTGACCATTCCGCAATTCCTCGCCAACCGCTTCCCGGACAACGCAGTGGCTTTGCGGGTGATATCGGCGGTGATCATCGTGGTGTTCTTCGCGGTCTATACCGCAGCGGGACTGGTCGGCGGCGGCAAGCTGTTTGTGACGAGTTTTGTGGGGCTTTTCGGGGATACGGGTCTGAGCGACTACATGACCGGCATCTGGCTGACGGCGGGCGCCGTGCTGGCTTATACTATGGTCGGCGGCTTTCTGGCGGTCAGCCTGACGGACTTTGTCCAAGGCTGCATCATGGCCGTCGCGCTGGTGCTGATGCCGCTGGTGGTGATCTGGGGTGACGGCGGGTTTGCTTCGGCAGCTGCAACCGTGCGCGGCATCGATCCCGAGTTCCTTAGCCTGACAAAAGGGCTGACCGTCATCGGCTTCCTGTCGGCAGTGACATGGGGCCTCGGCTATTTCGGACAGCCGCATATCATCGTGCGCTTCATGGCGGTCCGCAGCGTGGCGGAGGTTTCAACGGCGCGGAATATCGGCATGAGTTGGATGTTCGTGGCGCTGATGGGCGCGATTGGTGTCGGCATCGCAGGCCGCGCCTATGCCGAGGCAAACGGGTTGGTTGTGGAGGATCCGGAGACGATCTTCATCGTACTGGCGAACTTGCTGTTCCACCCGCTGATAACCGGTTTCCTACTCGCCGCGCTTCTGGCAGCGATCATGAGTACGATCAGTTCTCAGCTGCTGGTTGCCTCCAGTTCGCTGACAGAGGACTTCTACCGTCTGTTCCTGCGCAAAGATGCCAGCGAGCGCGAAACGGTGAATGTCGGGCGGCTTTGCGTGTTGCTCGTCGCACTTGCGGCGATTGCGATTGCTAGCGATCCTGAAAGTCAGGTGTTGGGGCTCGTCTCCAATGCTTGGGCCGGGTTTGGTGCTGCTTTCGGACCGTTGATACTACTCGCACTCACGTGGGACCGAATGACCGGTGCTGGCGCTGTTGCTGGACTTGTGACGGGCGCGGCGACTGTGATGCTGTGGATCGCATCGGGCCTCAACGCCGAGTTCATGGGCGGACCGGGTGTCTATGAAATCATCCCGGGCTTCATCGCGGCGATGTTAGCGATTGTGGTTGTTAGCCTCGCCAAGCCGAAAGCAGGCGACTATAGCGCGGACTAGATGGATATTTCCGGCCTCCGCATTGCCCTGTTTAGTGGCAATTACAATTACGTCCGCGACGGGGCGAACCAGGCACTGAACCGGCTTGTCGGCTACTTGCTGAAGCAAGGCGCAGACGTCCGCGTCTATGCTCCCACGGTTGACGAACCCGACTTCGAAGCCACCGGACCGCTAATCGGCGTGCCCTCCGTGCCATTCCCGGGGCGCGGCGAATATCGCATTCCGCTTGGCCTGCATGGCAATGCCAAGGACGATCTCGAGCGCTTCGATCCGCAAATCGTGCACGTCTCCTCACCCGACCCAACCGGGCACAGAGCCGTAACTTGGGCGCGCAAACGGGGCTTGCCGATCCTTGCATCGGTCCACACGCGGTTCGAAACCTATCCGCGCTATTATGGCGTCGGCTTTATCGAGCCTGCCGTGGTTGCCGGCCTTCGCCGTTTCTATCAGCGGTGCGACGCGCTGGTCGCGCCGTCACAAAGCCAAGTCGACACTTTGCGCGAGCAAGGCATGAATGACGACATCTCTATCTGGTCACGGGGGGTCGACCGCGAGATATTCCGGTCGGACAAGCGCGATCTGGCATGGCGGCGCGAAGCCGGGATTTCCGACAATGCCGTCGCCGTCGCGTTCCTCGGCCGCTTGGTCATGGAAAAGGGGCTGGATGTATTTGCAGAGACGATCGCCAAATTGCGCGAACGCGGTGTGGAACACGAGGTGATGGTTATCGGCGACGGCCCCGCACATGACTGGTTCAAGGAACGCCTGCCGAATGGCCGCTTCGTTGGCTTCCAGACAGGGCCTGATTTGGGCCGCGCGCTGGCCAGCGCCGATATCTTCTTCAATCCATCGATCACCGAAACCTTTGGGAATGTGACCCTAGAGGCTATGGCCTGCGGTGTTCCGGTCGTTGCCAGCGCCGCAACCGGTAGCCAAAGCCTGGTGGAGGACGGTATCTGTGGTGCACTGGTAAAGCCCGGTGATCGCAATGGCTTTGCTGATCGACTTCAGAGCTATATTGAAGATAATGCAAAGCGCGTCGCCCATGGCGGGGCAGGTGAGGCACGCAGCAAAGAGTTCAGTTGGGATCGCATAAACCAAGCGGTGGCCGACACCTACTTGCGTTTGGTATCGGCCAAAGCTGGTTAGTTAACGCAATACGCCTTTGGCCGTCATGCGGCGGGCGTAATATGTCAGTCCAAGCATGACGATCCAGATCACTATCATAAATATGATCGAGAATGTCTTGCCGTCCGAACTCATGTCGCTGGGCAACGGATTAGAAAACTGGAAAACTGTGGATACAGCCAAGCCTACGAGCGACGCAGCAAATGCGTGAAACGCATAACGAGTGCGCAGCAGCAGCAATAGTGATCCGAGCACAGCGCCCCAAACGCCAATCGCCCAAAACGCTTGCGCCCATAGAGGAAATGAATCCATATAAGTGATCATTTCTTCAATACTTACGCCGGACATGTCAGAAGCAGCCTTGATATAACTCTCGTTCCTCAGCTGCGATTGCAAATAGTCATTCGCACCGCCCAGATTGAAGAGAAACGACAATGCGCCGACCACCCACAAGTGCCACGGCGTCTTCACGGTAATTGTCTCGTTCATAACCCTCTCCCAAAGGATGACCCGGTGCAGAGTTTAACCGCTTTATCGGCGATGGCAAATTGTCGCGCATTCATTAGGATGGGCAGATGACCGATTTGTTTCCTGACGACACGCCCCCATCGCGGGCACCGGATGAGCCCCGCGAGGATGCTCCGCTTGCTAACAGACTGCGGCCGCGCGGGCTGAATGACGTCATCGGACAAGAGCATTTAACCGGCGAAGAGGGCGCTATCGGACGGATGGTCGCCGCCGGCCGGCTTGCCTCCATGATCCTGTGGGGGCCGCCGGGCACGGGCAAGACCAGCACCGCCCGCCTGCTGGCCGATGCGGTAGGCATGCGCTTCGTGGCGATCAGCGCGGTCTTTTCAGGTGTTGCAGATTTGAAGAAAGCCTTCGCCGAGGCTGACAAGGCTGCGAAGGCAGGGCAACGAACGCTTTTGTTCGTGGATGAGATCCACCGCTTCAACCGCGCGCAGCAGGATGGATTCCTGCCCTTCGTGGAGCGCGGAACGGTCACGCTGGTGGGCGCAACGACCGAGAACCCCAGCTTCGCGCTCAACGCCGCTCTGTTAAGCCGTGCGCAGGTATTGGTACTCCACCGCCTTGATGCTGTCGCACTCAGCATCTTGCTGGATAAGGCTGAGGCGCTGGAAGGCCCTTTGCCCCTCACCACCGAAGCGCGCGAGGCGCTGGTCGCATCAGCCGATGGCGATGGACGATTCCTGCTCAACCAGGCTGAAACGCTGTATGCCGCGAACATCCCGCAACCGCTCGACCCCGCAGCGCTGGGTAAATTCCTGCAGCGCCGCGTGGCCGTTTACGACAAGGACCGCGATGGTCACTACAATCTGATTTCTGCGCTGCATAAGAGCCTGCGCGGATCAGACCCTCAGGCGTCACTCTATTACCTCGCGCGCATGATCACCGCTGGTGAGGAGCCGCTTTATCTACTGCGGCGGTTGGTCCGGTTTGCGAGCGAAGATATTGGCTTGGCAGACCCCCAGGCCCTCGTTCAGTGCCTTGCCGCCAAGGACAGTTACGAATTCCTTGGCAGTCCGGAGGGCGAGATCGCGATTGCTCAAGCATGCCTATACTGTGCCACAGCGCCGAAATCGAATGCGGCCTACAAGGCGCAAAAGGCTGCTTGGCGTAATGCGAAAGAAACCGGTTCACTGGTTCCTCCCAGCAATATCTTAAATGCGCCAACCAAACTAATGAAAGATATCGGTTACGGCAAAGACTACGTCTATGACCATGATGCTGATGACGGGTTCTCCGGCGCCAATTACTGGCCCGAGGAAATGGAGCCGCAAACCTACTACGAGCCCGTCGAGCGCGGGTTCGAGCGGAAGATTGCCGAACGGATCGTTTATTGGAACCGGCTGCGCGACGAACACGGATGACAGATGGCCGCTTTGAATGGTTCTACGCCGTGGATTGGTCTGGAGCGGTAGGGAAGACGCAGAAAGGTATTGCGCTGGCCGTGTGCCATGCAGGTGGTGGAGCGCCCACGTTAATCAAACCAGTTAAATCGTTTTCACGCAGCGATATATTAGAATTTCTTAATAATACACTTGAGAGGAATTCACTGGTCGGCTGTGACTTTGGCCTGTCGCTTCCCTTCGTAGATTGTGGTGCTTTCCTCCCCGATTGGCGCGGCACACCAAAAGACGCCCGATCTCTTTGGGCAATAGTCGACACCTTATGTGACGCGGACGAAAATTTGGCGGCGTCGAGCTTTGTCAGCCATCCGCAGCTCTCTCCATACTTCCGCCGCCAACCTGAAGGGGAAGGTGCGTTGTTTCGCGCTGATGGAGCCGAGCACGGCAAAGGCCGCTTTCGCGTTACCGAGACGGCGCAGGCCGCAATGGGATGCAATCCCTACAGCAACTTCAATCTTGTCGGCGCAGCACAGGTCGGAAAATCCAGCCTGACAGGCATGAGGGTGCTGAACCGGCTAAACGATGACATTGCGGTATGGCCAGTCGATCCCTTTCCTAACCAAGGATCGGTTGTTTGCGAGATTTACACGTCGCTCGCAGCGATGGAGGCCGGACGGTCACCGTCGCGTTCAAAAATGCGGACTTACGGGGAATTAAACGATGCCTTGACGTCACTTTCCTCGCCAACGGTTGAGGGCGAGGGCCCGATCGACGACCACTCTTCAGACGCTTTGTTAACTGCGGCATGGCTGCGGAATGTAGCAGACGATACGGCTAGATGGCAACCAGCAGGCCTAACGCCGGAGATAGCGAGAACCGAAGGCTGGACCTTCGGCGCGTATTAAGAAGACAGCTTACTGATTTTATCGGCCCGGCTTCCGGGAATGGGTTCGCTCTTTGGCAGAACCTTCGTCGCAGGCTCGATCATATCCGGAGAACGGGATCCACGGTCGAGTTGGCGGCCTCGATCCAACTGACGGATCGTCTCGAGGTTTTCGTCACGAATGATGCTGGGGATCAAGAATGCGTCGACCAGCAGCCAGCCACCAAGAACAATCCAACCCAGAAAGAGTGGCACCCAGCCCAGCAGGCCAAGCGCGGCTTGAGCCGCTCCGGTCCCCGTTTTACCCAAATAGAAGCGATGCGCGCCCAGACCGCCGAGAAAAAACCAGAGCAGATAAGCGGCTCCTGTAGATTTGCGGTTCGCTTCGAAAAGCAGCTGCTGGCGTGTTGCGTCGTCCAAAGTTCCACCCTGCTGTTTGGTCGTGATTTGGTTGCACTGGCATCTTGATGCAGGCTCTCGCCCTAGAATACAATCGTGCAGATTGACGATATCGAAGATTTTGGGCTGGACCTTCAAAACAACCTGACGCATGGAGCGCCGGACAACGCGGCCCAGGCCGCAGTCGCCACAGGGCCGGCTTAGCTCAGTTGGTAGAGCACCTGATTTGTAATCAGGGGGTCAGGAGTTCGAATCTTCTAGCCGGCACCACACCCACCGCAGTTTGAATTTCTATGGATGACATTCGCTTTCGCGGACGAGCCTGCGGCGTAAAATTGCGTTTGGCAGAGGACGCCTTCTTCCCGAAAATTTTGCGCCATCCGAAAGCCGCAACAGCCGGCAATTTGATGACTGCCGATATGCTGCCGTCCAAATTTGCTTACACGGCCGCGAGCATCAGACCAGGCAAGGCTTGTGCAACCGCCGCAACGGCCGCAACGGCCGAAGTTGACAAGCACACAGGTGCTGATGAAAGCGATCCAGTTGGTGCGTCTGTGGCAAGCAATACGCTGACCATCACAGCAACCACTCTGGCAGCGTCGCAAGTTATCGCGGTGACTTTGGACGGAACAATCAACTAAATCCATGTGAGAAGATTGATCAATTTTTAAGGCATAATTAACCTTTTCTCCACCTTAACGCGGCACACCATGTCGCATGATCAAGAATTGTCTTCTATTGGGCCTCGTGCTGATTTTCGCCGTCAATTTCGGTCTGATCGACCTTGATGAATTGCGAAACGACCTCACCACTTGGAGCGGTGATCCGAACAAGTCGATGACTGGTTCTCGCAGTTCCGACTGGGGGTAAGCTTACCCGCGCCCTCGGTAACTCGCCACACCCTGTTCAGGCACCCACAGCCCTTCGGGCGGTCTGCCTGTCTGCCAAAATACATCGATAGGAATGCCTCCGCGCGGATACCAATATCCGCCGATGCGCAGCCAACGCGGCTTCATTTCTTCGTTGAGCCGCTGGCCAATACCAACCGTCACATCCTCGTGAAAACCAGCGTGATTGCGGAACGAGCCAAGAAACAGCTTGAGCGACTTCGATTCGACGATTGTTTCGCCAGGCGCATAATCAATTACCAAATGGGCAAAATCGGGCTGCCCTGTTACCGGGCACAGCGAAGTGAATTCAGGCGCTGCAAAACGCGCCATATAGAGAGCGCCGGCGCGCGGATTCGAAACGTAATCAAGCACCGCCTCCTCGGGAGAAACAGGAAGCGGCGTTTGCTGACCCAGAAAACGCGGGCCGGATTCGTCTGATAAAGGTGTGTCCGTCATGCCGCGCTGATGCAATTAAAGGCGGCGTAACACAAGTGACACGGTGGACAGGACGGGTTCAGAGCGTATTCAGCGCTACCCGTGTTGTCCCAAGTTTCAGCGTGTAAATGATCCTGTCTAACCGCCCCTTCCATCGGCCCTCAACGGCGCTCGCACTGGCAATCGCTGCCGTGGCCATCGGGATGCCTGCGGTCCAGGCGCAGGATACGGGAAGCGGCAGCGTGCAGGATTTCCAGTTACCTCCCTCGCCCACACCGACTGCAACACCGCAAGTTCAGGGACCGGTCGATCCCGATGCTCCTTCGACAACTCCGCGCGTAATCCGGACGCCGCGACCCACGCCGACACCGGCTCCGCGCGCAACTCAACCAATCGTCATTCCTACCCCGGCTCCGACTCCGTCATCACCCAACCGGCGTTTCACGCCTGCAACTAGCGCGCCTCCTGCGGCAATCAGGCCAAGCGCGCCAATCGGCGCTCTGCCAAGCGAACCGCAGACTGCGCCAATAGACATTGTGCCTTCAGAGGAGGATACGGACACACTGCCACCTGCGATACCGCAACCGACCGGCACCGCCCCTGCCGAGCCACTGGTCACAGATGCTGCTAGCGAGGGAGCGACTTCGAACTGGGTCTGGATTGCTGCGCTTCTCGCGCTGCTGGCTCTGGCATTTACAGTTTGGCGGGTTAGGACTTCGCGCAATACCGTGCCAGTCGCTGGGATCGAGCGCCCATCAGAGCCGCTAGCAAGACAGACTGACTTGCGCGAGCCAGCCCTCACTCCCGAGGCTGAGCCAGCGCCCGAACTACCGAAGCAGCAAACGACACCAATTAAGCCTGACGAACCACTGGCGGTTGCTTTCCAGCCACTTTCTCTGGCGCTCAGCATGATGAACGCGACCCTATCCTATCGCATCTCGATTACGCCGGGCGCGGGAATCGAAACAGAAGCGATGACAATTGGCGCTGACATGATCGCCGCCCACGCATCCCTGCCAATCGGACAGCAATTGGCTGACCCGGCAATCATGCTGCCGGAGCGCCACAATGGCATTGCCCTGCGCGCGGGCGAGAGTCTGGAACTTAACGGCACGATCACACTACCGATCGCCGCGATCCGCCCGATCCGCCAGGGCAATGCAGCACTGTTTGTTCCGCTAGTCCGCCTGACATTCGACAATGTCGGACAGGCCGTCGACCCGATGACCTTTGTGCTGGGCGAAGACTCCAAACTGCAAACCGGCAAGCTACAACCGCTTCGGATCGATACTGGTCCTCGCACGGTACGCCAGATGATCGCGAGGCGGCTGGGCTAATGTGTCCCGTGCGAAAAGCTCTCGACGATAGTGCTTTGCCCCGTTACCCCTGACGTCTTGATACGCGAAGGAACTGCCTGATGGACCGGTTGGTCACGCCTGAATGGCTCGCAGAGGAGATGGGTGCGAGCGACCTGCGCATCATAGATGCCTCTATGCACATGGCGGGCAGCGGACGCGACGCGAGGGCCGAGTACGAGACCGAGCACATCCCCGGTGCAGTCTTTATGGACCTTGCTTCTTTACGCAATGCGGATGGCGATTTTGGCCATGCCCTGCCCAAGCCAGAACAATTTGCCAGCCGCATGCAAGCCCTCGGCCTTGGCGATGGGAGCCGGATAGTCATCTATGATGATAGCGACATCAAAACCGCCGCCCGCGCATGGGTAATGTTCAAAACTTTCGGCGCACATCACGTTGCGATCCTTGATGGCGGCCTCGCCAAATGGAGAGCGGAAGGCCGTCCGACCGAAAGCGGCATCGAGCGCTTGCGCCACCGCCACTACACCGCGTGGGAAGATACGCAGAATGTCCGCAGCAAGGCTGACATGCTCGCCAATCTGGACAGCGGCGCAGAACAGGTCGTCGATGCTCGCGGCGCACCGCGCTTTACCGGCGAAATGGCGGAGCCCCGCGAAGGGATGGCCGCTGGTCACATCCCGGGGGCCATGAATGTTCCTTTCACGCAACTCTACAACGAAGATGGCACATTCAAATCTGAAGATGATTTACTTAGTGTGTTCGCAGGAGCGGGCGTCGATTTGGACAAACCGGTCGTCACATCTTGTGGCAGCGGCGTGACCGCATCGGTTGTGCTGTTCGCGCTGGTGATGCTCGGTAAGCAAGACTTGGCACTTTATGACGGCAGCTGGGCCGAATGGGGCGCTGATCCCGAAACGCCGAAGACAACCGGCCCCAAATGAGCGACAGCGGCGCTGACAAAGGAACCGGAACCCAGTTGGTCCGCGCAGGCCGCAAGCCCGAATGGACAGGTGCAGTCGTAAATCCGCCAGTCTGGCGCGCCAGCACACATCTCTATGAAAACTGCGCCGCCCTGCAAGAGGGCACAGGCAGCAATGAAGACGGCCGCTTCTTTTATGGGCGTCGCGGTGCACCCACCCAATGGGCGCTTGCAGATGCGCTAACAAAGCTTGAACCCGGCGCTTTCGGGACGGTCTTATATCCCAGCGGTGTTGCAGCGATTTCTGGCGCTTTGATGAGCGTGGTAAAGCCCGGCGATGTAATGCTCATCAGCGACAACGCCTATGAACCCAGTCGCTCAATGGCAAACGGCCTTTTCAAGCGCCTCGGCGTGGAAACAAGGTTCTTCGATTCGCTTGATCTGGAGGCATATGCAGCCCTATTTTGCGAAAACACCAAAGCGGTTCTGATCGAAAGCCCCGGCTCGCTCACCATGGAAGTGTGCGATACCCCAGCCCTTGCCGCCATCGCCCGCGACAAGGGTGCGGTCAGCATGATCGACAACACTTGGGCAACGCCGCTTGCATTTCCCGCGCTCCAGCATGGCTGCGATATGGGGATCATGGCGCTGACCAAGCATGTTGGCGGACATTCGGATTTGATGATGGGCAGCGTTTCGGCTGGCGAACGCTGGTATAAGCGCCTGCGCCAAACAGCCCAAACATTGGGCCATGTCGTCTCGCCCGACGATGCTGCGCTGGCGCTTAGAGGCCTCAGAACCCTCGAAATACGCTTGCAAAAACAGACCGCTACTGCGCTAGAAGTCGCAAAATGGCTCGCCGCCCGCGATGACGTAGCAAAAGTGCTATGCCCGATGTTGCCGGGATCGCCGACGCATGACACATGGGAGCGTGACTTTACCGGCGGTTGCGGCCTCTTCAGCTTTGTTCTGAAGGGCCGCGACAAGAGCGACCGGGCGCGCTTGATCGACGCCTTGGAATTGTTCGGCATTGGCTACAGCTGGGGCGGTTTCGAGAGCTTGGCACTGCCAGTTAATCCGGCACCTTTCCGTACTGCTGCTAGCTGGCCTCCCGGGGGCTACGCGGCTGGCGATCAATACGTTATCCGCCTTTCAATAGGCCTCGAAGACACCGGCGATCTTATTGCAGACCTTGCACAGGCATTTGATGCTATGGACCAATTATGACCAGCACACCCAGCACCGCCCCAGACACTGGCCCCAGCGAGGCTGCGGAAGGTAGCGAGAGCATAACGCTGCAAGCGGGCGATACTGTCACCATCCAACCTGCAGAAGGTTCAGTGCCGGCTGCAGCACCTGCGCTGGAGGCGGCACCGGCCGAAACTGTCGGAAGTGCAGATACAATCAAAGATGCCGTCAGCGAGAAAAGCGAAACCGCCGCCAGTTTGATTGACACCCTCGATGGGTTGGCAGTTACACTGGGTTCCAATCGCATTTCGGTTTGGGACGGCCTGATTGTCGTCTTCGTAATCGTTGGAGTCATTACTGCGGCTTGGCTTGTTAGCAAGCTGGCCCATGCCGGTCTCAAACGCATCACCAAGTTTGATTCCACGCAGCTTTTGCTAGCAGAAAAACTCACCACTATGGCCGTGTGGGCGCTGGCATTCATGATAGGAATCGATATGCTCGGTATCGATCTTACAGCGCTTGCGGTTTTCTCTGGCGCATTTGGTCTCGCTATCGGTTTCGGTCTGCAGAAGACCTTCGGTAATCTGATCGCTGGCATCATTTTGCTAATGGACCGCTCGATCAAACCGGGTGACGTTATCGCGGTCGCTGATCAAGCGGGAAACTCTACTTTCGGTCAGATCCGGAAGATCGGTATTCGCGCCGTTTCCGTGACCACGCGAGATCAACGTGAATATTTGATTCCAAACGAAAACCTGATGGTCAATCAGGTCGAAAACTGGTCGTACTCCAGCAAGACAGTGCGGATGCAAGTGCCCGTTGGCGTGTCATATAATTGCGACCTCGAACTTGCTGAGAAATTGATGTTGCAGGCCGCCAAAAGCTGCAAGCGGGTGCTAAATGTTCCTCCACCCACATGTTGGCTTGATGCGTATGGCGATAGTTCGGTGAACTTTGCCATCCAGTGCTGGATACGTGATCCTGAAGACGGCATCGGTAATATCAAATCCGAAGTTTTGAAGAAGCTTTGGTATCTGTTCCAGGACAATAACATCGAAATTCCGTTCCCGCAGCGTGATCTCAATCTGCGCGGCAATGACCAGTTCGACCAGCTAATCGCGGCGGTTTCGCAGCGGGTAGAGGAAAAGAACTCCGGCAAGAAATAGCGCCACTAAAGCTGGACTAGGCCGCGCCCAATCCTTTCTGACTGGTAGAACGCCCGCCCGCGCTGCATTTTTGCAGCATGGAAAACACATCATCATTGGGAACCGTCTATTTAGTCGGTGCCGGTCCGGGCGACCCTGATCTGCTCACCCTGCGCGCCGCGCGGTTGCTCGAAAACGCGCAGCTTGTGGTGCATGACGGGCTGGTTGATTCTTCGATCTTGGCGCTAATTTCGGAAACCGCGCGCCGTATTTCGGTGGCCAAGCAGCGCAGCAAGCACAAGCTGCCGCAGGATGACATCAACGCCCTCCTTATCCGCGAAGCGCTCGCAGGCCGCGACGTTGTGCGCCTCAAAGGCGGCGACCCCTTCATCTTCGGGCGCGGGGGTGAGGAAATGGAAGACTGCCATGCCGCCGGTATCCACGTCGAAGTGGTGCCGGGCATCACAGCCGCCAGCGGCGCGGCAGCAGCCTCCGGGATCGCCCTCACACACCGCGATAGCGCCAGCATCGTCAGCTTCGTCGCTGGCCAATGCAAGGGTCTGTCCGATCAGGATTGGGCCGGACTTGCAGGTAAGGGCCGCACGCTTGTGATCTATATGGGCGTCAAAACCGCGCCACAGATCGCCGAAAAACTGATGGGTGACGGCCTTGCGCCTGACATGCCAGTTGCCATCATCGAAAACGCCGCACGTCCGAAAATGCGCGTGCTTCGCGGGCCGCTCGCTGCACTGCCCGATTTGGTCGTGCAGCATAATGTCATCAGCCCCGCCCTAATCGTCATCGGCGAGGTCACCGCGCGGGCCAATGCCTCTGTCGCGCAAATCGCCCTGGAGGTCGCAGTATGAAGATCATCACCGGAAACGACCTCGAAACTGGGGCAGTCACTTGGTGGGACGGCCAAGGCTGGTCAATCCACGTCGAAGACGCCGCCGATGGCGGTGATGAGGCGGAAACGATTCTCACTCGCGAAGAAGCAGCCCGCCGCGTCAACGCTGGCTATATTATCGAAGGCGAGGTTGGTCCTGGCGGTCATCCACGCCCGGCCCATGTGAAGGACCGCATCCGCGGCCTTGGCCCGACCGTTCGCCTCGACCTGACACTCAAGCCCGGCAACGAAGCCGCAGCCCGCGAGGTAATCTAAATGTATCAATATGATAAATTCGACCAGCAAATGGTCGACACACGCGTTGCGGAATTCCGCGATCAGGTCGAACGCCGTCTTGCCGGAAAGCTGACCGAGGACCAGTTCAAGCCGCTGCGGCTGATGAACGGACTCTACCTCCAGCTCCACGCATATATGCTCCGCGTTGCCATTCCCTATGGCACGCTAAGCGGTGCGCAGATGCACGCGCTGGCCGACATCGCAGAGAAATACGACCGTGGTTACGGGCATTTCACCACCCGCCAGAACATACAGTATAACTGGATCAAACTGGCCGAAGCACCTGACCTGCTGGAAGACCTCGCCAAGGCCGAAATGCACGCCATCCAGACTAGCGGTAATTGCATCCGCAACATCAGTTCGGACCACTTCGCAGGAGCGGCAGCGGATGAGGTTGCGGACCCCCGCCCCTATGCAGAATTGCTCCGCCAATGGTCGAGCTTCCATCCGGAATTCAGCTACTTGCCGCGTAAGTTCAAATTCGCAGTGATCGCCAGCGAAGAAGACCGCGCGGCCATGCGATTGCACGATATTGGCATCCGCATCGTCAAGAACGACGCGGGCGAACTGGGCGCGGCCTTCTACGTCGGCGGCGGCATGGGCCGCACTCCGATGATCGCTCCGCTGGTGCGGGATTTCGTGCCGCTCGATCAGCTAGTGACCTATGCCGAGGCGTGCCTGCGGGTCTACAATCGCTGCGGCCGCCGCGACAACAAGTACAAGGCGCGGATCAAGATCCTCGTCCATGAAATCGGCAAGGCAGAATACACCCGTCAGGTCGAGGAAGAGTTCGCGCTTTTGCTAGAGCAGAACATCGAGCCGCCAATTGCAGAATTGGAGCGGATCAAAACGTTCTTTGGTGATCCTGCCTACGATCAAGACGCAAATAGCGAGATCGACCGCTCCGATCCTGACTTCGCGTTATGGGTCGATACCAACACCAAGGCGCATAAGCAG
>JBBKVP010000071.1:0-2664 GCA_037968495.1 Pontixanthobacter sp.
CGTTCGTTGCCCCAGCCGATTTGCCGCTCGCAGCGTTCATTCCGCTGCCACGGACGTTCGACGATACGTTTAGCGATAACGAGCTGATCTACACCGGTAAGGTGTCGTATGAGTTTGCATCGCCCGTTACGGTCTATGGTAGCTTCACGCACGGATATAAGTCCGGCGGTTTCAACTTGGATTCAACGGCCGCCATAGGCGGCGCGGATCCGCGCTTCCGCTCGGAAACTGTGAATGCGTATGAAGTGGGTGCGAAGGGCAAGTTCCTCGACAATGCAGTCACCGCTAACCTAGCGTTGTTCTACGAAGAATTCACGGACTTCCAGGTCCTCGAATTCACCGGAGCCCAGTTCCAGACCTTCAACGTGCCAAAGGCTATTTCGAAGGGCTTCGAGCTAGAAACGGTCATCCGTCCGGATGATAACTTCACGCTCAATGCTGGCCTTACCTATGTTGATGCGGAGTATCCCGACGATTGTGCCGGAACCCAAACCGAACTCAACGTTCTGACGCTTTGTGGAAACTCGCTGACTAATGCTCCTGAATTTGTCGCCATTATGGGTGCCAATTACGGTACCGATATCGGCAGCAACATGAAGTGGTTCGTCAATGGATCGATCCGTGCAGAAAGTGACCGCCGGACTTCGACGCAGGCCCGCTTCGTTCCCAGCGCGGCGAGCGTAGCGAACGCCTTCGGCGGTAATGCGCAAGCAGCGGTTGATGCTGCCGGCCTCGTTCCTTTCGATGTTCAAGACGGTAACGTGAAGATCAACCTTCGCGCCGGTATCGGCCAGATTGATGATCGCTGGGGCATCGAAGCATGGGCCACCAACATCACCGATGTTGTGACCCGCGGGGTTACCTTTAACACCACGCTGCGCTCCGGTTCGCGCTCTGCCTTCGTGCAGGAACCGCGCATGTATGGCCTGACACTTCGCGGCAAGTTCTGATACTTACGCGAGCATAAGTGACCAAGAATTGGCGGGCGTCCTTCGGGCCGTCCGCCATTTTTCTGTCCGAGGAAGTGGAGTGAGTTGTGATTGAGCTAGGACCGCAAAGTTTTCCTGAAATCCGCGAGTCCGTGCGGCGGCTTTGTGGTGGCTTCCCTGGATCATACTGGCAGGCGCTTGACAGGGAGCGAGCCTATCCGACCGAATTCGTGCAGACGCTGACCAAGGAAGGTTTCCTGTCCGCCCTGATCCCAGAGGAGTACGGCGGGGCAGGGCTAGGGCTGGGGGCAGCCAGTGCAATTCTTGAGGAAATTCATCGTTCGGGCTGCAATGGCGGCGCTTGCCACGCGCAGATGTATACGATGGGCACGATCCTGCGGCATGGCAGCGAGACGCAGAAGCAGACCATTCTGCCGAAGGTTGCCTCGGGTGAACT
Organism: Pontixanthobacter sp.; assembly: GCA_037968495.1. GTDB lineage: Bacteria > Pseudomonadota > Alphaproteobacteria > Sphingomonadales > Sphingomonadaceae > Aestuarierythrobacter. The sequence continues at coordinate 1,387 of JBBKVP010000071.1, forward strand.
GAGGTTGCAGGCCTTCGGTGTGACGGAGCCTACAGCGGGAACCGACACGTCCCGCATCACGACTTTTGCCGAAAAACGCGGTGATACCTATTACGTTTCCGGCCAGAAGATCTGGATCAGCAGAGCGGAACATTCTGACCTGATGGTGCTTTTATGCCGTACCACGAAACGCGAAGATGCTGCCAAGCCAACAGCGGGCATGAGCGTGCTCCTCGTTGATCTGCGCGAGGCCAAGGATAACGGCCTGGCGATCAAGCCGGTCCGCACCATGCTAAACCACGCGACGACCGAGCTGTTCTTCGATGAAATGCCCGTTCCGGCCGAAAACCTGATTGGTGAGGAGGGCAACGGCTTTCGCTACATCATCGACGGAATGAACGCCGAACGGATCCTGATTGCGGCTGAGTGTATTGGCGATGGGCGCTTCTTTATCGATCGCGCGACGGCCTATGCCAAAGATCGCAGCGTATTCGGCAAGCCCATTGGGGCTAATCAAGCGGTGCAGTTCCCCATCGCGCGCAATTACGCCGAAGTCGAAGCGGCTTCACTGATGGTCGACAAGGCTTGTGATCTGTTCGAAGCTGGGCAGCCATGCGGCACAGAGGCGAATATGGCCAAGATGCTCGCATCTGAAGCCTCATGGGCCGCTGCGGATACGTGTCTGCAAACACATGGCGGGTTCGGCTTTGCGGAGGAATATGACATCGAGCGTAAGTTCCGCGAGACACGGCTCTATCAAGTCGCGCCGATCAGCACGAATTTGATCCTCAGCCATGTCGGGACCCATGTTTTGGGTATGCCGAAAAGCTTTTAGCTTTCGAAGTGGTCGATAATCTGACGCAGTGCCAGTTTTGCGTCGGCGAGTTGATCGAGCGTTAATCTGTCAGCCAGCGCTTGCTCTAGGGCATCTGCTTCGATGCCGGTTCCATCGAGCGCCTGCGTCGCGCCTTGTAGCAGCGATGCAAGCGACCCGTCGTCTGTCAGCTCGGCAGGTTGCATTCGCCGCTCTGCATATTGGCCGCCGTGAAACAGCAGTGGGGCTTCGTCGCGGGCCTCGAATGCAGTTACTTCTCCGACCATGATAATGTGATCGCCGCCATCATATTGGTGCCGCGTTTTGCATTCGAAGACAGCTGCATGTTCGGTCAGAACCGGAGAGCTTAGCGCGCCCGGAGCCCAATCCAGACCGCTGAATTTATCCGCACCTGACTGGGCGAAAAGGTTTGATAGGTCCTGCTGCGCAGCGGTGAGAATATGGATCGCAAAATGGCCACTTTC
>JBBKVP010000072.1:0-2649 GCA_037968495.1 Pontixanthobacter sp.
GTTGCATACAGTGTGCCAGTTTTAAAAAACGGCAGAATTCCGGGGTTTCGTTCAGCATTGCGAAAGGTACGTGCCGCAGCCAAATCTAACAGTTGGGATATTTCCCCACATATTGGATCAGCGGGTTTTCGTGGCGCAGGCTGCATTGCCCCGCTAACGCCAAAATTGCATGGCGCTCGACCGAATAGACATCTCCAACTTCCGCAATCACCGCGCTACCCGTGTCGAAGGCACGCGGCGGTTCAATTTGCTTGTCGGCGAAAACGGCGCGGGCAAAACCAACATATTGGAAGCACTGTCGCTATTCTCTCCCGGGCGGGGATTGCGCCGCGCTGCCTTGGCCGAAATGGCATCAGTCGATGGCCCGGGGGGCTTTGCCATCGGAGCAGCGCTCGACGTCGGCGACGGAAGCGAACCGGTCCGCTTTGGCACAGCGATGCAGGCAGAACGGCCTGGCAGGCGGATCGTGCAGATCAACAGCGGCGATGCCAGCGCCGTAAAGCTGGGCGAATGGCTAGCCATGGGATGGCTTACACCCGCGATGGACCGTCTGTTCAGCGATAGCGCGGGCGCGCGGCGGCGGTTCGTCGACCGGATGGCGTTCGCCGTTGATCCCGGTCATGCGCGGCTTGCGTCACGCTATGAGAATGCATTACGCGAACGGAACCGGATGCTGGGCAATGATATCATGCCGGATGGGTCATGGTTCGACGCCGTAGAGGTGCAGCTGTCCGAGGCTGGTTCGGCGCTCGCTGCGGGCCGCGTGTCGTTGGTAGAGAGCTTGTCAGCGGAATTGGCCGGTGTGCCTTCCGAACCGTTTGCCAGACCAGAACTGACCTATGTCCCTGGCGGCCCACTGGACGCGGCAGAATTCGCAGCAGCCCTTCGCCAAGGCAGGTCTCGTGACCGCGCAGCGCAGCGCACTCTAACAGGCCCTCACCGCGCAGAATTGGAAGTCCGCATGGCTGGCCGAGGCGTGCCAGCGGCACAATGCTCAACCGGCGAGCAGAAGGCGATGTTGATCGCCATCACCCTAGCCCATTCCGATCTGGCGGCGCGGGGACGACCCAACTTGCTGCTGCTCGATGAAGTCGCGGCACATCTCGACCCTGTGCGCCGTGCCGCCCTATTTGACCGGCTGCGTGCCAGCGGGGCTCAAGTGTGGCTGACGGGCACCGAGAGTGCTCCATTCGCCGAAATAGACGGCGAGGCAGCCATCTGGCGCGTCGATGGCGGCAGTGTGGAGCGGATTAGTTAGCTGGAGCCTTCGGCAATGCTTCACGAACATTGGCGACGGTCGACGCGACCAGCTCCTCGATACCTTTTTCAGTCGGATGAATCCGGTCAGGCTGGATAAGCTCTGATCGCCGGTAAATGCTCTCAAGGAAAAACGGCACAAGTTGCGCGCCATATTTCTTCGCGAGATCGGGATAGATCGTGTCGAAATCATCCACGAATGCCTCGCCCATATTGGGCGGTGCGCGCATTCCCATCAGCAAGGTCGGAATACCCCGCCTCTTCGTTTCGGCCAGCATTGAGTCCAGATTATCGCGGGTTTGGGCAGGCGGCAGGCCGCGCAGCAGATCGTTGCCGCCAAGCTCGATGATAACTAGCTCGGGCGTTTCTTCCTGTGCATCAAGCGTGAAGGCGAAGCGCTGAAGCCCAGCGGATGATGTGTCACCCGAAACGCCAGCGTTAGTCACGCGGGCATTTACGCCTTTTGCTCGCAGGGCGGCTTCAAGCTTGGCCGGATAGCTATCTGCGGCATCGACATTATATCCGGCGAACAGACTGTCCCCAAAGGCCAGAACGCGGCGTTCGGGGCCCATGACAGGCTGATCGGCGGAAGGAGCCTCGGCAGCTTGCGCCTCTCGTTCCTGCACTGGAGGAGCCTCGTTGCTGCACGCGGCTAGCGCCAGAGAGCCTGCCAAAATGCCGATTGTCGAGCCGTATCGGGTTTTCATCGCTGGTTTTATCCTGATTCTCTTGCCTGATACGCCTTAGCTATGCCATCGGGACCCTGTGACAAGTGCTCCAGCAATTTCCGCCCGCAATCTCACCCTAACGCTTGGCGATGGGGAGGCTGCTGTCAACATCCTCAAGGGGATCGATCTCGACGTTCAGGACGGCGAGACGGTTGCTCTGCTTGGCCCATCGGGTTCGGGTAAGAGCTCGCTAATGGCGGTACTGACAGGGCTTGAGCGCGCCAGCGGCGGCTCGCTGACCGTGGCGGGCCAAGACTTCATGGCCTTGGGCGAAGACGAATTAGCTGCAGCGCGCCGCGGGCGTATCGGCATCGTGCTGCAAGCGTTCCACCTGCTGCCCACCATGACCGCGCAGGAAAATGTCGCGACACCAATGGAACTCGACGGTGCTGACGACGTCTGGCCGCGCGCTGCCAGCGAATTGGAAGCAGTCGGCCTAGGCCACCGTTTGACGCATTACCCGACGCAGCTTTCAGGCGGCGAGCAGCAACGTGTTGCCATTGCGCGCGCCACTGCGCCCCGCCCGCGCCTGATCTTCGCCGATGAACCTACCGGCAATCTCGACGCGGCAACCGGCGCAGAGATCATTGAATTGCTCTTCGCCCGCCGCGCAGAAACCGGCGCCACGTTGCTAATCATCACCCACGACAAGGCGCTGGCACAG
>JBBKVP010000073.1:0-4738 GCA_037968495.1 Pontixanthobacter sp.
GTTCGCGGCTTCGTCCAGAACATCTTTGACAGCAACTCTACCACGGGTCTGTATGTCACTGACGCGTCTTCGGGCCTGTTCAGCAACATCTTCACGCTTGACCCACGCCGTTACGGCATAGGCATTGGCGTAGAGTTCTAAGTTACCCCGCCTTTGGGGGGAGCGAAGGGCCGGGCGAAAGTCCGGCCCTTTTTCTATGCGGCCAGCCTTGTTTCAATACTGGTGCGGCGGACTAGTCGCCGGTTTTGGCAAAGGGTGAAAAGTCAGTTTTCGTATCGAAAATGTCGACCCCTTTGCGCCGTTTCAGCCAGCTAACCACGGCATAGGTGACAGGGGTTAGGGCCGCTTCCTAGGCAACCTTGATGGCCCATTGCGTAAAGATGATCTGAACTACCAACTCATTCGTCCACCCAGCCACGCCCAGAAAGGCGATAGGATAAAACAGCATGCTGTCCACGCCCTGCCCAAAGATGGTGGAGCCGATGGTGCGGGACCACAATGCCTTGCCTGCGGTCCAGATCTTCATCTTTGCAAGGACGTAGGAATTGACGAATTCACCTGCCTAGAATGCGATGATGGATGCCCGCACGATGCGCGGCACCTGGCCGAATACGGCCTCGTAGGCGTCCTGGTTGCCCCATCCTGCCGCTGACGGCAGCGCCACCACTACCCACGCCATAAAGGCCATGAAAATCAGCGCTGGAAAGCCTGCCCAGATACAGCGGCGGGCATAGGCATGGCCGTAAACTTCGGTCAGCACGTCGCCAATGACATAACTGATGGGAAAGAACAGCACGCCAGCGCCAAACGGCCATATTCCGATTCCAGGCAGGTCCAGTTCCGCCACTTTGCCAGCGCCAATCAAATTGGACAGCAGCAATATTGTGACAAAAGCCGCCAGGACAAAATCGAAATACCGGAATTGCGGGTGTGTTTGGGGCGTCTTCACGGGAAACAAGCCGCGTGACCCTCTGGTAAGCTGCCGCTATATCGAACTCCTCACCTCATGGAGACCAGCGTGCAAGACCGTGATCCAAGCATCGTGACCTCAGGCCTGTCTCGCTCGGTCGCCAGCGATGGCATCAATGTTGATGTGCGGATTTATCGGCTCGAACGCGACTCCCAATGGTCTCTTGAGGTGGTCAACGAAGAATGCACCTCGACTGCCTGGGACGCCCCCTTCGATACCCGATGATGAGGCATTTGCGGCCTTTGAACTTGCTGCTGAGGAAGAAGGCAGGGGGACCTTCCTCGACAAAGACATTGTGATCCCGTTCCCAACACGGCACTGAACGATTTCGCCAGCGTCACAAAAACACCGCAGGTAACATCATCCAAATCGATTGCTTGACGCCTGTGCGTTCCGTGGCACGATCACCAGATGATCGACAAAGACGCTCTCCAGATCGGCCCTGAAGATGATCAAGAGATTGCCCCTGCCAGCATGACCAACAACGCGCCAAGGCGCTCCACGATGCTGTGCCGGATCATTGGCTGGAGACCGTTCTCGCCAGCCTTCAGGGACGCTCACGCGAAGCGAAACAAGCGTTGACCAAGGCTCTGGTGGACGGTCAACCTTGCGGGAACCCAGCAGGGCTCACCACTTTTTTCCTGCTTCCTATAAAAACTGAGGAATAAGCGGCGAGTTGCCATCACGTATAGCTGAAATTTCGCGCAAGATTCAGGTCTGCGGCAAGTAATAGTTTTGTGAAGCTGTAGTTTTGGCCTTGTCGTTCAGTGCAAATACTGACTAACCATTCCGCATGGTGGCAAGCGTATCGACATTCCCGCCCGGCATTAGCGAAATTCAGGTTTTCGTGAGCTACTCCCGCGAGGAACGGGATCAAGCCAAGGGCATCATTGCGCTTATCGAAGAGGCTGGTTTCCGCGTTTGGTGGGACGGCCTGCTGGAAGCGGGATCGGTATTTACCAGCAGCACCGAAGAAGCGCTCGAAGGCGCCGATGCGGTTGTTGTTCTGTGGAGTGCCCGGTCCGCCGGATCGCATTGGGTCCGTGACGAAGCCAGCAGTGGGCGCGATAGTGGCCGGCTTGTACCAATCTCTATCGACGGAACTCTGCCGCCGCTCGGTTTTCGCCAATTTCAGTCAATCGATATGTCCGGTTGGAAGGGCGATGCTTGTGCTCCTGAATTCCGAGCCATTGTCGCCGCGATTGCCAAACTGGTTAGCGGTGACGCTGTCCCGCCTCGCGAAATGGCGCCTTCCGGTTCGGTGTCCAAGCAGAGAGTGCCGCGGTTCGGCAAGGGCGCAATCATTGGAGCGGTGGCCGGACTTGCCGCATTACTTGGTGTCGGCGGGCTCCTGATACCCGATATGCTCTCGGGCACTTCTGATAGCGACGGTAGTATCGCCATTATGCCCTTCGCCAATCTTAGCGAGGATGCCGACCAGGCCTATTTCTCCGACGGACTGTCCGAGGAATTGCGCGCGGTGCTCAGCAATGGTGAGGGCTTGCGGGTTGTGGCTCAAACGTCATCCAATCAGTTTCGCGGGGAGCTGGGCGATCCCAAATCTATCGCTGACGCGCTGGGGGTTCGTTACATCCTTGAGGGCAGCGTACGCCGCGCCGGAGATACGGTTCGCGTATCGGCGCAGCTGATCGACGGTGACACGGGCTTCGATAGCTGGTCGGAAACCTACGAACGCAATCTGTCGGATATCTTCGCGGTGCAAACCGATATTGCCGGGAAAGTGGCCAGCGCGCTTACCATCCAATTGGCGCAAGACGGGAATGCCGGGAAGGCGAGGCCCGGCGGGACGAGCGATCCGGCGGCTTATGATGCCTATTTGCGCGGCGTATCTTTGTATGAACTGGCCATCGACGAAGCGAGCGACCGTGCCGCCGAAAGCCAATTCAAGGCGGCGATTGCGGCCGATCCGGATTACGGCGCAGCTTGGGCCGCCTTGTCCCGCGTCCAGACGACTATCGCCAATTCCTATGCCAGCGACCGGCCGCTCAGCGAATTATATGATACCGCAGTGGCTTCTGCGCGCAAGGCCGTGGCACTGTCACCAAACCTTGCGCAGGCGCATGCCGCTCTGGGCTATGTGCTGCTCAACGGGCGGCTGGATGCGCGCGGGGCCGAGGCGGCTTATCGCCAATCCTACAGCTTTGGCGCGGGCAACGGCGATATCCTGCACGGATATGCGACGGCGATGACCAGAATCGGCAATTCCGCCGAAGGTAAGAAAGCAATCGAAGCGGCGGTAAAACTTGATCCGCTCAACCCTGCGACGTTCCGGACCAGAGGGGTGATCCTGTTTGCAGGTGGCGATTATGCTGGAGCGAAGGCAGCCATTGGCAAAGCGCTAGAGCTCAATCCGGAAATGAGCGGGGTCCATAAGGTGCTGGGCCAAATGGCTTATCTCGAAGGGGACTTCAAACTAGCCAAGGCCGAATTCGAGCTGGAAGGCAGCACGCTGAGCAGGTTGCAAGGGCTTGCGATGACACTGCCGAAACTGGGCAATGCAGCAGGCGGTGTGTCAGCGATGGCGAAGCTGAAGAAGGATTTCGGTGACAACGGCCTATATCAGCAGGCGCAGGTCTTGGCGCAGACGGGTAAGCAGGCTGAAGCGATGGCGGCGCTGGAACGCGCCTATGCTGCCGGAGATTCCGGATTGGTGCAGGCGCTCAACGATCCCTTGCTTGCTCCGCTCACGGATTCGGCACGCTTCAAGACTTTGCTCGGCCGGATGGGATTTAGAACTTAGTAGTCGGAAATCGGGGTCAGAACCTCGAACCGCTCCTGCTCACCTTCGTTCAAACTGCCAGGTCCGCCATTGATCGGGAACACGCGCTTGGGCGAGACCGTCAATTGCTGGGCCACGGCATTCGCAATTTCATTGAGCAGCGCGTCGCTTTCGGCGTCTGAAGTTTCGCCGTAGCGAACAACCATCACTTCACGGTCGGCACCGCTTACCTCATCGGACAGCGATGGGAGATCGCTTACTGCAGCCAAGGGATTGTCGGCTGAGAGCACTCCCAGCGTGCCATATCCGGTGCTGCCGATGGAGCGGACGAGTGAAACATCGACGCTTCGGTTGTCAGCCTCGCGTACTTCGTCACCGGTTTCAACTTCGGGCCAGCGTTCACCCCATCCTTCGACTTGCATCGAGCCGGGAGTGACAGCCGGATATTCCAGCTGCATCAAATCTGCCACAGCTATGCTGCGTTGTAGTGACAGCGCCTTGTTGGCTTCGATGCTGCCGACACTGTCCGAATGGCCCCGGATGAGGGTGTCGGTATTGGGGCAGATGCTCTTTCCGTTGAGGCCCGCAAGAACCTCATCTGCCGCGCCGGGCGTGATGCTGTTGCTGCCAAATTCGAAGCCGATGGAACCAATGTCTCCAAAGCACTTTACCGGCGCGGCCATTATGTCGCGGTAAATTAGTGGGGCGGCGGCGATTTCGTCAGCCCCACTTGTGACGTAAGGATATGCGACCAAGACGCCCTTAAAGTCGTTATAGGCCGGAGTGTTTTCGGGACCAGCGGACTTGATAAGCGCGCTCGCCAGAGTCTCTTCACCAACCGGCTCGAACATTGGATCGGTTCGGGAGAGTTCCGTTCCGGCCAATACCGGGAACGGGAAATAGTAAGTCACAGATATATTGGCAGCCGTCGGCGGCTCGCCAATTCCACCAACACCCACAACTGGCACCTCAGGGGAAATAGCCATGTAGGGAGGCGGTGACTCAAGTGATGGCGGAGGAGGAGGAGG
>JBBKVP010000074.1:0-4103 GCA_037968495.1 Pontixanthobacter sp.
CGCCATTACAGCGCCTGAAATCGAATTTACCGAATGGATGCTCGATAACGGCTTGCGCGTCATTGCGATTGAGGACGACACAACCAGCACCGTCACTACCTCGCTATGGTACGAAATCGGATCGAAGCTTGATCCCGAAGGTCGCAGCGGATTTGCACATCTGTTCGAACATATCGGTAGCCGCAAAACGGAGAATATGCCCTATAATATGATCTACGGCCTGACCGCCGATATTGGCGGCACGCGCAATGCCTCCAATAGCCCCGACCGGACGAACTATTTCGAAACGGTTCCTGCGCAATATCTCGAACGGATGCTGTGGACGCATAAGGAACGCATGGCGCTGACCGTGGTGGATAACGACGTGTTCGAAACTGAACGCGACGTGGTAAAGGAAGAGCTTCGCCAGCGCGTGCTCGCACCGCCTTATGGCCGGTTCCAGCGGTTCGTATTGCCGGAAAATAGCTATGACGTTCTGCCCCAGCGCCGCCCCGGCATTGGCAGTATCGAAGAGCTGGATTCCGCTACGCTCGATGATGCGCGTGCATTCTATCAGGCCTATTACGGTCCCGACACAGCAACGCTGATTGTCGCAGGCAACTTCGACATGGCCAATTTGCGCTCGCTGGTAGACGGGTATTTCGCTGATATTCCGCGCCGCCCCAATCCCATTCCGCTCGCTATCGAAACGCGCGAGCCAGAGCGGACCGAGCCGCGCTTTGTAACTGCAACGGCGCCCAACGTGCCGCTGCCACTGATCGGCGCGACATGGAAACTGCCGCCTGCTGGTCACCCCGATATGGCCGCTATCGAGATGATGGATATTGTCATGTCACAAGGCGAAAACAGCCGTATGCACGAGGCGCTGATCCGCAGCGGCAAGGCGGTGCAGGCCCAGCAATTCGTCAACGATAGTGAGGAAGGCGGATTCTTCGCCCAGTTCGCGGTTATCAATCCTGCCGCAGACCCCGACGAAATAAACAAGATCATGACTGCCGTGCGCGAGGATATGCGGACAAATCTGGTGAGTAAAGCCGAGCTTTCAGAAGCGCGCAACGAGCTGTTTGCGATTTCGCTAAGCCGCCGCGAAACGGCGCGGGGCAGGGCATTTGAACTGGGCGAGGCGCTTGTTCTGACTGGCGATCCCAAAGCGGCTGATAGGCGCCTGACAGCGCTTTCCTCCGTTACAGCCGAGGATATCCGCCGGGTCGCGCAAAAGTATTTGCGCCCGGAAGGCCGCGTTGAATTCACTTACACTCAGGGCGAAGACGATAAGTCCGCCTATGCCAATCCTGCGCCATTCCCCACGTTCCGCAGTCTGCCCGCTGCCACGGGTGAGTCTCGCAAGGTAAATCCGCCAGAAACGCGTGAAGCGCCTCCGGGACCGAGCTCGAAGCCGGTTGTTGCGACTTCTGAAATTGTTGAAACGACACTGGCCAATGGCATTCAGGTCGTTGCGACGCAGACCGGCAATGTGCCGATTGCTACCATGACAGTCTTGCTGCCAGGCGGCAGTGCGAGCGATCCGCGTGCCAAAGCCGGCCTTGCAGAATTCGCCGCTGGCCTCGCGAACAAAGGCACGGCCGCGATGAGCGCGACCCAGATTGCCGCGCGGCTTGAAAGCCTCGGCGCTTCAATGTCTGGTACTGCGGGAACCGACGGCACGTTCTTCAGCTTGAGTGCTCCCGTCGCGACTATGGAGGCAGCGGGTGAAGTGCTGGCAGATGTGATCCAAAGCGCGACCTATCCTGACGAAGAATTCCAGCGTGAACGCAAACGGGCGATCGATGGATTGCAGGTTTCGCTAAAGGAACCTGGATCCTTGGCGGCTTATGCTATGCAGCCTGCGCTCTATGGAAGTGCAGCGTACGGCACATTGGCTGACGGAACTCCCGAAAGTCTTGCTACTCTGACTGCAGCCGATCTTGTGAAGCACCGCGAAACCTATTGGCACCCCTCGCTTACCAAGGTGATCGTCAGTGGCGGCATCTCCCCTTATGATGCCACCGCGCTCGCCAACCGGTTGCTGGGCGGCTGGATAGTAGATAGCCCCCCGGTGCCAGAGATCGCCGATCCCGACGGCGAGGCGCAGCCTGTCCGCACAATCGTAATCGACATGCCCGAGGCAGGACAGGCAGCTGTAATCGCAGCGGTACGTTCGGTTTCACGTTCGGATGATCAATATTACCCGCTGATGTTGGCCAATTCGGTACTCGGCGGCGGATCGAGCGGGCGCTTGTTTGAGGAAGTGCGCACGAAACGCAGCCTCAGCTATGGCGCATACAGCTCGCTCCCGTCGCGGGCGGGTGAGGCAGTGCTGTCAGCCAGCGCCCAGACCAAGAATGAAAGCGCGGCGGATGTCGCCAAGATATTCCTCGATGAATTCGCGCGCCTCGGCACTGAGCCGCTCGAACAAGAGGCGCTAGAGAAACGCCGCTTGTTCCTTGGCGGCTCCTATGCGCGTTCGCTCGAAACCAGTTCGGGCTTTAACGGCATTGTTGCCGGTCTGTTGCAGCAGGGTATCGAACCGGCTGAAGCGGCTCGGCTGGCGGAGCGGCTCTCAGCAGTGAGCGCGGAAGATGCGTCAGCGGCGGCCAGGGCGACAGTTGATCCGGCGCAAGCAACGCTGATCATCGTCGGAGATTCCAAGCAGTTTATTGACGGGATTCGCGAACTGCGCCCTTACGTGGAAGTCATTCCGGCTGCGGAGCTGGACCTCTCGAACGAGACTCTGCGCGCCGCAGCCAAATAGGTATTCCAGGTAGGGATCAGGCCGCTTGAGGGCTTTCGGTTTCGGCAGCAGTCCCCGTGACAGTCTTTGGCGCAGTGGCCGTTTCTGTGGTGCCCGTCACGCGGTTGAACGTCGCGACATATTCGGGATGCTCGGTGCCCATCAGCTTGTCCCAGAAGGTGAGGTAGAAGCCGAAATTGTGCTTGAAGCTGCCACCGTGGTGCATGTCATGATGCGTCGTGGTCGAAATCCATTTCAGCACCGGATGGCCGGCCCAGCCGCGTGGGTGCAGTTCCAGTCCGGCATGGCCCATCGCATTGCGGATGATCATCACGCCGAGGAAGGTGAAGATGACGCCGCCCGGTGTTGGTACCAGCACCAGCCAGATCGGCATGAAGGCGACCATGACGAACGCTTCGCCCACATCGAAACTATAGGCTGTCCATGCTGTGGGCGTGATCGTCTTGTGATGATGCAGGTGGAAGGTCTTGAACAGGCGCGGATGATGCATCGCGCGGTGGGTCCAATAGAAATAGGCGTCATGCGCGAAGATGATCGCGGTCAGATAGAGCGCGTAAGTGCCCCAGCCATATTCACCCTGATAGGTGGGTAGATATCCCGCTGTGAACAGCCAGATGACCGGGAGCATAGCAATCACATAGATCACCACCGTGCGGATAGATGAGGTGAACTCGCGCTTGAAATCAGCCCGCGTCGCTTCGCGGGTCTGGATTTTCCGGCTTGCCCAACTTGTCTTGGACAGCAGCCAGACCGTTCCCGCAACCAGCGACGCAGCAATCATATAGCGCGAGAAATCGAGCACGAAGATGTGTGGAATTTTCTCTGCGAGAAACGCTCCGATTGTAGGCGTGTCGGTCATATTCGCATCCTTCGAAGCGAAAGATACGCTACAAAACTGAATCCGCGCAAGACCTTAAGCAGACACCTCGTCACTCTCGCTCTGCTGGCGTGACCACATGTCGGCGTAAAGGCCGTCCATGCGTAGTAGGTCATTATGGCTGCCGCTTTCGGCCAGCTTTCCAGCTTCGAGCACCAGAATGCGGTCTGCATCTGCAATTGTCGATAGGCGGTGGGCAATGCTGAGCGTCGTGCGGTCTTCGGAAACCTTGTGAAGGGTTGCGAGAATATCCTGTTCGGTCCGGCTGTCGAGCGCGCTCGTGGCTTCGTCCAGCAGCAGGATTGGTGGGTTTTTCACCAACGTTCGGGCAATTGCGACGCGTTGTTTCTCACCTCCAGATAGCTTCAGTCCGCGCTCGCCGACTTCAGTATCAAGGCCTTTGGGCAGTTGTTTGATAAAGGGCAGGATCGATGCATCGCGCGCGGCGGCCATGATCTCTGCTTCGCCAGCGCC
>JBBKVP010000075.1:0-53695 GCA_037968495.1 Pontixanthobacter sp.
GATTGATCACGCTCCAAAATTTGGCATAAGGGCATCATGACAGACAAATTCACCAAAGAAATCGTGCGCATGCGTAAGATCGAGGGCCAGGCGCGCGGAATAGCTAAAATGATGGAAGATGATCGCTATTGTATCGATATCCTCCAGCAATTCTCCGCGATGGAAGCCGCCCTGCGCTCTACCAAGATGAAAATTCTGGAGATCCACACCAATCATTGCGTGGAGGAGGCATTGAATTCCGGTAGCAAGGCTGACCAGAAAGAGAAAATCGCCGAGCTAGTGAACCTGTTCGGCAAAATGGGAAAATAGGCGGCCCGAAGCCTCGCAAAGCGAAGCTCCGAGCCGATTTAATGCTTATTCAGGTGCGTCTTTCTTGGACTCCATCTTGTTATGATCCATCTTAGAATGGTCCATAGTCGAATGGTCCATGGCTGGTTGCGCTTGGTCAGTCGCTTCGGGGGCCGGCATTTTAGAATGATCCATCTCGCTGTGGTCCATTTCGCTGTGGTCCATCTTCGAGTGATCCATCATTTGGCACGACATTTTACCATCAGCATCTTTCATCATCATGCCCGCCATTTTCTTGCCGTCTTTCATCATTTCACATTTGCGCTCGCAAGACTTATCGGCTCCATGTTCGTGGGCCAATAACGGGCCTGCTGTGAACAATGCAAAGCCACTCATCAAAATTACAAGTTTAGTCATCGTATTTCCTTTCGGGGGCCGGAGTGATTAATTGTAGCTGGCGAAGACGCGTTGGCCGCTTTCACCAAAAGCGATCACTTGATAAGGCTGCGTTTGATTTTGATATTCCATCCCCGGTGAACCGACTGGCATACCCGCGACGGCAAGGCCATTCACTCCAGCGGGCTTTTCGCGCAATAATTTGGCGATGGCTTCTGCGGGAACATGCCCTTCGATGACATATCCTTCGACAATCATGGTATGGCAGGATCGCAGCGCGCTCGGCACGCCGTTTGCGTCTTTAACAGCGGCCATATCATTGCTGTTCCGTGTTTCGACGTCCTGCTTCATATTCGTTTCAATATGATCGGCCCATTTCTCGCAGCATCCGCAGCCCGGATCACGGAACATGACAAGCGGAGCAGCCTGCGCCGCAGTCGTGCAGGCTGCGAGCGAGAGAAGCAAAGCCGTGCCCGCTGTTCGATGCGTGATTACTTTCCTCATTTTACTCAGCATGATGATATCCTTCATATTCCCGTTGTTTTTGTTCGATGGTAACGCACCTGTTCCATTGACCTCCTGCGAGGCATGATCTCGATTAGAGCTGGCAATACGCACGAGTAGTTTCTTCCATTGTTATTGTTACGGGCAAACTGCATTGACCCCTCAATGTAATTTGAAATTATTTTCGAGGGGTAGACGACTTCAAATGCGTAACAGCGGGAGGAAATGCGTAACAGCGGTAGGAAATTTTTCTCATGAGGCCGATATGACCAGCAATCTGGACAATATTCTGAACAAACTGAGGGCAGATGTCATGGAGCCGCTGCCAGCGGATTTTAGCAGCTCCGTTTGGTCCCGCATCGGCGAAATTCAGGAGCGACGTAGCTCTTACAAGATCAATGCTCTTGCTGGGGTCATGTTTGTAGTGGCAATCGGCGCAGGATTTGGCACCGCTGAACAACCTGCTTCGGCGCAGTCAAGTTTTAGCAGTCTTGTCGATGGTCCAGACTATTCACCTGCTGGCTTGCTGAATATATCCCAATGAAATTCGGACCACTTCGTATCTTAATATTGCTAGCCCTCGCGTTAGCGGCGGGTTGGTTAGGTTCCTACGGCGCAAATTACTGGTCCCAGCGGGATGCCGAAACACAAAGCATCCATAGCTTCGTACATGACGAACTTGATCTGACCGCTAGCCAATTGACGCAGCTAGAGGCGCTTGAAGCGGATTTTGCGATAAAAAAGAAATCGCTGGAATTGTCGCTTCTGGCGGCGAATGCTGACCTCGCAGCTGCGATGGAAGCTGAGCATGAATATGGCCCCAAAGTCAGCTTGGCTATTGAAGCAGTGCATGAGAAAATGGGCGCTGTGCAGAAAGCCACTGTCGAGCATATTTTTAATATGCGACGCCTGCTTACTGATGAGCAGCAAAAAGCATTTGATATCCGCGTCGGCAACGCGCTGACCGCCAATCAGGAATGACCCTATCAGCGCGTGATGACGCGCAACAACCAGATGGCGCGCTTATAGCGCAGGCAAATGCGGGTAAGCGACAGGCCTTTGATGAACTGATGCACCGACATGAGTCAAGAATGACCAATCTTGCCTGCAGAACAATGGGTAACAGCGCCGATGCTGAAGATGCAGTGCAAGAAGCAATGGCAGCAGCCTGGTTCAAACTTGGCCAATTTGATCAATCGCTTCCATTTGGTCCATGGGTAACGCGCATTGTTTTGAACAAATGCAGGGACCAGCTACGCAAACGCAAAGTCATGCGGATTTTTGATTTCGGCGCAGACAATGAGGTCGAGCAAGTCGCTACGGATAGCCCAGATCAGCAGGAAAGCGCTGAAGCAGCACAGTCACTACAATTTGTGCAAAAAGAGATTTCCAACTTACCCACTCGGCTTCGGGAAGCCTTGGTTCTCGTCACTTTCGATGGCCAAAGCCAGGCAGAAGCTGCGACAATTCTGGGTACCACTGAAAAAGCGATAGAAACGCGAATTTACCGCGCCAGAAATCGGCTGCGAGAAAAACTGAAAAGTTTGAGGGATAGCGCTCCACCGTTTCGTACAAATTCAATGTAACCAATATTCCAGATCCGCATATTAATTTTATACCGCAAAAACACTGGGAGCAACGAACATGGACAAATATAAGCATTTCATAGCGATGATTTTAACATCGACCTTGGTGATGTTCGGCTTGATGTATCTCAATACGTACTCGTTAGAGCACGTATATTTCAGTGAAACGCGTACTTGGATGGCGGTTTATATGGGCGCAGCAATGGCAATTATAATGCTGTTGTTCATGCTCGGAATGTATCAGGACAAGCGTAAGAATGCGGTAATCTTGGCTGGCGCGGCGCTGGTTTTTGCCGGATCATTATTTCTCGTTCGCTCACAGGACACCATTTCCGATCAGGCTTGGCAAAAGGCCATGATTCCGCACCACAGCATTGCCATACTTACAAGCGAGCGCGCCAACATTGAAGATAAACGCGTGAGGGAGTTAGCTGACGGCATTATCAAAGCGCAGCGCCGCGAGATCAAGGAAATGGAGTGGCTCATTAAGGATATAAATCAAAATGGAAAAGCCACGACAGATGCTGAGGCTGCGGCCCGTCCTCTTCCTAAGTTTGAAGGTAGCTTGATTCCCGATGGCAGCAATTAGTATCTGCTTGCCTGAGTGAATGTCGATGCTTTGGCAAATCATGATCGCGTTCGGCGCACTGTTAAGCGCAGGCAGCCTTCATTTCCTTATTTTGGGTAAGTCGTACAGATACTTGACGCAAAGGAAATTGCCAGACCTGCGAGGCTTTCTTTTAATGCTGATGGCAGCAACGTTCGGCCAAATTATCGCAGCGGGAATATTCGCGGCGGCATTCTGGATTTCTAGCGAAGCGGGGCTAGGCGGGTTCCAAATGGCTGAACAAAACAGCTGGATGGAAATATATTATTTCTCGCTCGTGAATCTCATGACGCTGGGCCTCGGAGAAATAATTCCGCTTGGCCATCTCAAGTTTTTGGCCGCGATTGAGGCGATGACAGGCTTTCTGCTTATCAGTTGCTCCGCATCACATATTTTTATGATGATGCAAAAAAGAGATAAGGCTTATGAATAAAACAAGAACCGCGAAATTATACCGCATGGTAATGCAAGATCATACCTGCCCTTACGGTCTCAAATCTAAGGATTTGCTCGAACGGGAGGGTTACGAAGTTGAGGATCATCAACTTGAAACGCGCGAGGAAACCGATGCATTCAAGAAGGAGCATGGGGTCGATACTACTCCGCAGACGTTTATCGACGGCAAGCGTATTGGCGGACATGATGATGTCCTGAAGTTCTTCGGAAAAAGCGTAAAAGACCGAGACGCGACTTCCTATCAGCCGGTAATTGCAATTTTTGCGATGACATTCCTGATGGCTGTGGGGGCGGCGTTCGTTGCGACCGGCAGCTGGTTTTCGGCCCTAGCCGCAGAATGGTTCATTGCTTTTTCGATGTGCGCTCTGGCTATCCAAAAGCTTCAGGATGTTCGCAGTTTTTCGACAATGTTTCTAAATTATGATCTGCTTGCCCAAAAATGGGTTCGCTATGGTTACATCTATCCTTTCGGCGAAGGGTTGGCGGGTCTGCTGATGATAGCGGGCGTTTTCATGTGGATTGCAATACCCGTGGCCTTATTCATCGGTTCGATTGGCGCGTTTTCAGTTTTTAAAGCAGTCTATATCGACAAACGCGAACTGAAATGCGCCTGCGTTGGAGGAGATAGCAATGTCCCACTTGGTTTTATATCACTCACAGAAAACGTGATGATGGTCGCAATGGCTCTGTGGATGTTGTTCAAATAACCACGCTCTCGAAGCCAGCCTGAAATGACTGAATTACTGTCCCAAAAAAACCAATCATATTTTGAGGGTAAAGGCCGCTGCTCGCGTAACAGATATGATGGGTGTTATCCGAAAGAGAAATATGACTAAGCTGAATCGAAGAAATTTTCTGACTGTAGGCGCAGGCGCCGCGGGCTTGGGCTACATGTCTGCCGCTATACCCTCATGGGCGCGCGGCCACAGCGTGCATGGCGGAGGTGATGCCCTAATTCCCGCCGGTTTTGACGAGGTTGGCGGCGAAATTATTGATCTTGCGATTGGGAGCGGTTACCGGATCGTTGAGGGGCGACGCGGTCCTGGTGTTGCTGTAAATGGTAGTGTCCCCGGACCTCTCATTCGGCTGAAAGAGGGGCAGAATGTCCGTCTCAACGTTACGAATAATCTTAGTGTCGACAGCTCGATCCACTGGCACGGCTTATTGTTGCCATTTCAATTTGATGGCGTTCCCGGCATTAGCTTTCCCGGCATAAAGCCGAAAGAAACCTTCGTTTATGAATTCCCGGTCCGGCAATCGGGCACTTACTGGTATCACAGCCATTCCGGGCTTCAGGAACAATCCGGCCATTATGGACCGATGATCATTGAACCTCGCGGCGGAGATCCAATCAAAGCTGATCGTGATTATATTTTGCTGCTGAGCGATTTCACGACGCTCGACCCTCATTTCATCATGAACCGGCTTCGTACTGGTGAAGGTTATTTCAACCGCCAGCAGAATACGATGACCGATGATTACCCGATGACCGCCGAGGAACGGCGCATGTGGGCGAAAATGCGGATGATGCCAACCGACATTGCCGATATTGGCGCACCCACTTACACCTTCCTGGCCAATGGTCGCGGACCATCCGAAGGTTTGGAATATCTATTCCGCGCGGGTGAACGCGTTCGACTGCGGGTAATTAACGGATCTGCTCAGTCTTTCTTCAATGTCCGCATTCCTGGCCTCTCCATGAGCGTTGTCGCCACCGACGGGCAGGCCGTACGGCCGGTCGAGGTTGATGAATTTCAGATCGGCACTGCCGAGACCTATGATGTGATTGTCGAACCAAACGGCGCAGAGGCTTACAGCATCGTTGCCGAGTCTATGGGCCGCTCCGGGATGGCCCTCGCTACTCTGTCAAGCCGGCCCGGCGCTCGCGCCGCAGTTCCGGCATTGCGCGATCCGCCTCTGCTTACAATGGCAGATATGGGCATGAATCATGGTGAAATGGATCATGGCAGTGGCAATAAAATGGACGGTATGGACCAGAAGCCGAAGGCCGAAGAATCTATGGATCACAGCAATATGGATCACGGGTCGTCGGGCGATAGTGGCGGTCTGGCCGGTATGAGCATGGACGGCATGAATATGCGCGATACGTCGCTCCTGCCGCCCGATGTAGCAATTGGTCCGGGTATCGACATGGTATCAATGGCACCCGTGGACAAAATGGATGATCCGGGCCTTGGGCTGCGCGATGTCGATCACCGCGTTCTAAATTACCGGATGCTGGTTGCCCGCGATGCTAACACGGACACTCGTGAGCCCTCACGCTTGCTTGAATTGCATCTGACCGGAAATATGGAACGCTACATGTGGTCGTTCGACGGCCGAATGTATAGCGCGGTTAGCGACGTGCCAATCGGCTTCGCTTGGAACGAACGGGTCCGTGTCAAGCTGATCAACAACACGATGATGGCGCATCCGATCCATTTGCACGGAATGTTCTTTGAAATGGTCAACGGGCAGTCATCTGCATTGCAACCGCGCAAAAACACTATGATCGTGCAGCCTGGAGCTAGCGCGCAGTTTGATTTGACAGCAAACGAGCCGGGCGATTGGGCGTTCCACTGCCATCTCCTTTACCATATGCATGCCGGAATGATGCAGACGGTGACGGTTGCTGGTCCTGGAGCGGCATCATGAGCCGAACTTCAGTCATCATTTTGCCCGCTTTGGCAGCGGCGATGCTACCTGTATCGGCGCAAGCGCAGGATCATGATGCGCAATGCCACGCTACCCCAGCGACTTCACCCGAGCCAGCCCCGTCATCTGCCCCGCAGGCAAAACCCATCGACCCGTACGCTGGCCCAAACGGTGGCCTCGTTATGCCAGCTTCGGCTGAACCAGACCAACCTTCCGGAATGGAAGATATGGATCATTTGGCCATGGATCACGGCTCGATGGACCATAGCAAGATGAACCATGAAACAATGGAGCAGGACAAGGCGGACCATTCTGCAATGGGTCATGGTGCTATGGATCATGACATGGTGGAAGGTGTGGCTTCGCCAGGTCCCGAAATGGAAACGCCGCCGCCAGCGGATGCGCCTACCAGCCCGCCGCGCGCTGCCGACGCAATCTGGGGCGCAGATGCCATGCGCGCATCGCGCCGCGAATTGCAGCAAACGCATGGTGACTATCCGCTATTCTGGTTTCAGGCTGACCGCGCTGAAGTGCAAGTGAGGCAAGGCAGCAATGGCTATCTATGGGATATACAGGGCTATTATGGCGGTACAACGCAGCGGTTCTGGTTCAAGAGCGAAGGCGAAGGCAGCTTCGGTGAGAAAGTCGAAGATGCCGAGGTTCAGGCACTATACTCACGCGCGATTGCCCCATTTTTCGATCTGCAAGCTGGCGTGCGTCAGGACATCGGCGGACCGGACACAACCCATGCTGTAATCGGTATTCAGGGCGTTGCGCCTTATATGTTTGAGGTTGATGGAGCGATATTTCTTTCGCATCGCGGCGACCTCACAGCCCGTTTCGAGGCTGAACTCGACCAGAAAATTACGCAGCGGCTAATCCTGCAACCACGCACAGAAATTAACCTGTCCGCACAGGATATTCCCGAACTCGGGATCGGCGCAGGGATCGATAAAGTCGAGCTCGGGCTTCGGCTGCGCTACGAAATAAAGCGTGAATTCGCGCCCTATATCGGTGTCGAGCAAAGCTGGCGAGTAGGCGGTAGCGCAGATTACGCTTCCGCGCGCGGCGAAGACAGCAGCGTGACCAATTATGTCGTCGGCATCCGTTTCTGGTTTTGAGCGCGTCTAATTTTTAAAGGATAAATTCATGAAATTTTGTAATATGTTACAGATCGGGGTTTTTGCGATTTCTGTATCGGCTGTGTGCATTCCAGTAGCCTCGCAGGCCCACACTCGGGTTACAGCCTCAACGCCAGCAGAAGGCGCAGCAGTTGCTCGCCCTCGCAGCGTGACCATGACCTTCAGTGAAGTATTGTTGCCCCCGACAGTCGCAACCAGCATTGTCATGACCGCAATGCCTGGCATGAAAGGTCACCAACCGATCGTGATCCGGAATTTTACTTCGGCTTGGTCTAATGGCAATAAAACAATCACCTTATCGCTGCGCAAGCCTCTGCAAACGGGTGCTTATGAAGTGCGCTGGCAAGCCGCAGGCGCTGACGGCCACCGGATGAAGGGCACTGTAAATTTTACGGTACGCTAGGCCACTCAAATGGATGACTGGCTCCAAGTTCTGCTGCGGTTCTTGCATTACTCCGCTTTGCTTGGGCTGTTTGGGCTAACTGGATACAAAGTTGTGGGCCTCCGCTGGCTATCGGCAACGAACCAGTCTGTGTGGTTTGATCGCGCTTTGATCGGCTCAGCTGTACTTGCTCCGCTGCTTTCAGCCGCTTTGATGTTGCAGAGCATTGCCGCGATGATGGGGCAATCGGTGTGGTCAACCGACTGGGCCACTGTTGAATCTCTGATTACCACAACCAGTTTAGGGTGGGCATTTGTCGCTCGTATGGCTCTGCTATCGGCTGCTCTGACGGCACTATTGCTGAGGCGTCGTTTCCGCTTCGCGTGGGCAACATCTGCAGCGTTTTATGGGTTGGCTGTGGCGAGCTTTTCTTGGAGTGGTCACGCCGCTGGACTGGAAGGCATTTTAGGCCTGTTCCATAGGTTTAACGATACCGTCCATCTGCTGGCTGCGGGGCTTTGGCTTGGCGCGATAGGCTGGTTTTTGCATCTTACCGTTACAGCCCATCGCCAGCCGGACGCGATGCCGTACGAGCCTCTGTTAGTTGCGATGCATCGGTTTGCACCGCTTGGAATTGCCCTCGTCGCGCTGGTTGGCGTCACCGGGATGGTCAATGCACAGATGATATTTGGTCTACCGAATAGCAGTGTGGTTCTAAGCACAAGCTATGGTCAACTGTTGGCGACAAAAGTCCTGCTAGTCGCATTCATGCTCCTATGTGGTTTTAGGAATGCGGTAGTTGGCCGACGTTGGGCAACGGCAAGCACCGGCTTGGAATATGACCCTGCTTCGACTTTAGCCTCCTTACGCTCAAGCTTAGCAATTGAGGTTAGTTTAGCGGTAGCGGTCATTGGATTGGTTGCGATGATCGGGATGCTGTCTCCAATATCTTAAAGCCGACTTTGTTTTGCTTGCTAACAAATGTCATAATGATTTTTTTAGGCCCAGAATTGATCAAACAATCAAACCGTGATTTCATCAACTGGGGCAGTTGATGTACAACGGCTTCTGCCTCTTGCGCTCTCATACGCTGTGTTTCCGCTAAGGGCCCATTCCGGCTGTCAACCTGTATTTGATTGAATGGCAGCTTTCAGGCAGCAGTTGATCTGCCCTACACGGCAACAACTGTGTCGTTAGCGGACATGGTCAATGTCCTACTCTGATCTACGATGGTAATGAGTGAGAAATGATCGGCTTTTGCCATCACCATTCCAACATTGGGCCCTTTGACCCTCCCTTACCAACCGCCGATTTTTTATCTTAAAACCCTGTCACATGTATCACTTTCATCCGTATCCGCAGCTTTCGCAGGCGGTGCCATTGCGGGCGGAGCGAGTGGTGCCCATATTGGAGGTCAAGCAAGTGCCGCGCCTGAAATCGCAACGGCTCAAACAAAAATGGACTGCATAAAATGAAACTGTTCCCCCTCCTTCCCTTGCGCGACATTGTCGTGTTTCCTGGCATGGTTGTTCCCCTCTTTGTAGGGCGTGATAAATCCGTGGCGGCGCTTGAGGCGGCGATGGAGGGTGACAAGGATATCTTCCTGCTCGCCCAGCTTGATCCCGGCTGCGACGATCCGGAGCGTGACGATCTGTATGATGTGGGCGTGGTCGCACAGGTGTTGCAGCTGCTCAAATTGCCGGACGGCACAGTTCGCGTGCTGGTTGAAGGCACGGCGCGAGCGAATCTAGAAACTTTGCACGAAGAAGGCGGCTTTGTTGTCGCTCAGGTCGATATGCCGGCGGACGAAACTGCTGCGGGCAGTGAAGTCACGGCGATGATGCGGACGGTCGTCGATCAGTTCGGCGAATATGCGAAGCTCAATAAGAAGCTCGGCGATGATGCTGTGTCCGATCTCGGTGATATGGATGATGCGGGGCAACTCGCCGATGCCATCGCCGCGTCGATCAGCACCAAAGTTGCCGACAAGCAGGCGCTGCTGTCCGAAAGCGATCCGCTGAAGCGGCTGGAGATGGTTTGCTCCTTCATGGAGGGCGAACTGTCGGTTCTCCAAGTTGAGCGCAAAATCCGCGGCCGCGTGAAGCGCCAGATGGAAAAGACGCAGAAAGACTATTACCTCAACGAGCAAATGAAGGCGATCCAGTCCGAACTTGGTGACGGCGAAGATGGCGACGAGCTGGGCGAACTCCAGCAGAAGATCGAAAAGCTCAAAATGTCGAAGGAAGCCAAGGACAAGGCGAACTCCGAGCTGAAGAAGCTCAAGGGTATGCAGCCGATGAGCGCCGAAGCGACCGTCGTCCGCAACTATCTCGACATTCTGCTAGGCTTGCCGTGGGGCAAAAAGAGCAAGGTGAAGAAGGATATCGCCGAGGCGCAGGCCGTTCTCGACGAAGACCATTACGGGCTTGAAAAGGTCAAAGATCGGATCATCGAATATCTCGCCGTTCAGGCGCGAACCAACAAGCTGAAGGGTCCAATCCTGTGCCTCGTCGGCCCGCCGGGTGTCGGCAAGACGAGCCTCGGCAAATCCATCGCTCGTGCGACGGGCCGCGAATTCGTGCGTCAGTCACTTGGCGGTGTGCGTGACGAGGCGGAAATCCGTGGTCACCGCCGGACCTATATCGGCTCGTTGCCGGGTAAGATCGTTACCAACCTGAAGAAGGCCGGGAAGAGCAATCCGCTGTTCCTGCTGGATGAGATCGACAAGCTTGGTCAGGATTTCCGCGGCGATCCGGCTTCGGCTTTGCTGGAGGTACTGGACCCGGAACAGAACTCGAAGTTCCAGGATCATTATCTGGAGCTCGACCTCGACCTATCGGACATCATGTTTGTCACGACGGCGAACAGCCTGAACCTGCCGCAGGCGCTGCTTGACCGGATGGAGATTATCCGTCTGGAAGGCTATACCGAGGATGAGAAAGTCGAGATCGCCAAACGCCATCTGATCGCCAAACAGATCGAAGCGCACGGCTTGACCGAAGGCGAGTTCGAGCTGACCGACGAAGGTCTGCGCGACCTGATCCGTTACTATACACGCGAGGCTGGTGTGCGGACGCTTGAGCGCGAAATCGCTCGGCTGGCCCGTAAAGTGCTCCGCAAAATCCTCGAGAAGGAAGCGACGGGCATCACGATTACGCCGGATAATCTCGGTGACTTCGCCGGTGTGCGTAAATTCAAGCACGGCATGAGCGAAGACACAGCCGAGGTTGGTCTGGTGACTGGCCTTGCATGGACAGAAGTTGGCGGCGAGCTGCTATCCATCGAAAGCGTTACGACGCCGGGTAAGGGCGAGATCAAGACGACCGGTAAGCTGGGCGATGTGATGAATGAAAGCATTGCCGCGGCCTTCAGCTTTGTGAAGGCGAGGGCGCCCGCGTATGGGATTAAGCCGTCGATCTTCCAGCGCAAGAACATCCATATCCACCTGCCCGAAGGCGCTGTGCCTAAGGATGGCCCAAGTGCTGGCGTTGGCATGGTCACTTCGATCATCTCCACGCTTAGCGGTATCGCTGTACGGCCAGACGTTGCGATGACAGGCGAGGTTACGCTGCGCGGCCGGGTTCTGCCGATTGGCGGCTTGAAGGAGAAGCTGCTTGCAGCGCGCCGGGGCGGCATAAAAACAGTCCTGATCCCCGAAGAGAACGTCAAGGATCTTGCCGAGATTGCGGACAATGTGACCGCTGGCTTGGAGATCGTTCCGGTCTCGCACGTCGATCAGGTCCTGGAGCGGGCGCTGACTTCTCCACCGGTTGCGATTGAGTGGACCGAGGCTGATGACCTTGCTAGCCAGCCCTCACCAGCCAGCACTCATGGCGGGGCGGCACCGACCGCTCATTGACCATGTTGCAACGCAGCGACTCGGGTCGGGGTGGTTCGATGTTGTAGCAATGCTACCGGCTTTCATGGCCGGCTGATTGCTCAACTTATCGAAAATGCAGCTAAAAATGTCGCTCTTGGTGCGCTTAGTCGCGATTTGCCTTTGACACTGGCGGGGCTAAGTGTTTCAACTAATCGCCATTGCCGGGCACACTCGGTAGTTTGATATTTGACCATTCAACAGGGGACCCCCGAATGAACAAGAATGACCTGATCAGCGCAGTCGCCGATTCCAGCGGCCTTTCTAAGAGCGATTCCGCGAGTGCCGTTGAAGGCGTATTTGGTGCGATCCAGAAGTCGCTTTCGAAGGGCGATGAAGTTCGCTTGGTCGGCTTCGGTACGTTCTCCGTCGCTCGCCGCAAGGCTTCGACGGGCCGCAATCCACGTACCGGTGAACCAATGCAGATCAAGGCATCGAACCAGCCAAAGTTCAAGGCTGGAAAGGGTCTGAAAGACGCCGTCAACTAAGACGTGCTTATTGCGGCGATTGCCGCCACACTGCCAGAAAAAGAAACCGCGCCAGCCCATATCGGGGCGGTGCGGTTTTTCTTTGCGTGGATATTATGTTCAGCAGGTGCCTTAGTTAGCGATTCTTACGAGCGCTGTTGGTGCGGCAGTGGCGCGAACATTGACCTGCCATTCGAGCTTACTCCCGGCGGCGACAGCTTGCGCGCCTTCGTCGGTGTTGTTGGCGAGGATTTCCCCGTCAGTTGTCAGGATGAATGTTCCGTCCAATTCGGGCATTGACGGGACTATGCCGCCTTCAGTCATGGCGCCGCGCATTGCGACCGCCTGCATGGTTCCGCCGCCGAACATTTGATTGGCTTGTTGCGGCGCAAATCCAGGAGCGTCCATCCGGATCGCGCCGTCCTTGCGGCGGTTCAGTAGCAGGAAGTAGTTAGGGACCGGCATTCCTTCGATTGAAGGGAACACGAAATCGTGACTGATGCGGCTCGTGATGTTGAATTTGACATCGAACATGCCGTCGCCAAGATATTCAACTTGGTCCCACCCGCGTTGACGGCTTAGCTTTTCAGCAAATTCCTGCGCAGACTCCGGATCGGAAGGGTCGAGGCCGCCCAGCATGGCCATGACCATAGCCTTCTCGTTCTCAGCATTTTCGACTCTGGTCGCCGCGCCGTTTTCCCAGCCCATCTTTTGATTGGCGAGCTCGTCGGGAGTGCAAGGTCGCTCCTCGAAGCCGTCGTCGTAGCACTCTTCTTCGGTGAAGGCTTCAGAGCTCTCTTTTGCGCCCATTTCCGCAAGTTTGCTAAGGCCGAGGAAGAATATCTGGCCGTCGTAACTGTAGGTGAAGGTTCCGTCGTTCCTCAGATCAAGGGATGATGTGAACTTGCCGGGCATCAAGAA
This sequence comes from Pontixanthobacter sp., assembly GCA_037968495.1. Lineage (GTDB taxonomy): Bacteria > Pseudomonadota > Alphaproteobacteria > Sphingomonadales > Sphingomonadaceae > Aestuarierythrobacter. Next base: position 13,282 of record JBBKVP010000075.1, read on the forward strand.
GCAGGCTGCCAGCAGCAGAGACATGCTAGTCACGACCAGCGCACGTGACGTCAGCTTGGTTGATGTCAGAAATTTCACGTTTATTCCCCCTCGGTTTCGATACCCCTTGCCGCTACAGCATATAACGAAATTGCTGCAGCATTGGAAACATTCAGGCTTTCGACTGCGCTAGTGATTGGCAATTTGGCCAGTGCATCGCAATGTGCAGCTATGTTGGCCCGCATGCCAGGGCCTTCGGCGCCGAGCACCAAAGCAACCGGGCCAGTGGGAAGGGCTTCAGACAGAGTGGCCTCAGCTTCTCCGGCGAGACCGATGCGCCAATAGCCTGCATTTGCCATGTCCTCCAATGCCCGCGCGAGATTTACGACGCGAACCCAAGGCACCGTGTCGAGCGCACCCGAAGCCGATTTAGCCAGCGTTCCGGATTCGGGCGGCGCGTGGCGGTCCTGCGTTACAACCGCAGCAGCGCCGAATGCCGCAGCAGATCGGATGATCGCGCCGACATTATGCGGATCGGTTACTTGATCGAGGACCACAAGCGGACGGTGCGCCGTCCCATCCATCACATCCTCCAAGTGGATTTCATCCAGCGGCGAGCATTCCAGAACCAGGCCCTGATGTGGAGCATCGCGCGCGACCAGCCGGCCAAGATCTGCGGCAGATGCGTGCTCCACAGGGAAATGCTCGGGTAACTCACCATCGAGCGATTCGAGGCCTTCGGGTGTTGCCCAAAGCTTCTGATGCTTGCGATCAGGGTTTTTTAGCGCAGCTTCGACCGCATGTCGGCCCCACAAGCGGACTTGGCCAGTGCTTGCTCGACCGCTTCCGCGCCCGCCTTTCATGCGGCCAGCGCGGCCCCTTAGCGCGCGTTTGCGTTCGGGTTTAGCCATGATTGTTCCTGTCTGAAATGCTGCTTATGACGCCCTGTGCCAGCGAGCCAGTTGACAGGCAAGCATCGCTTCGCCATTGACCCGCGCACTCGGCACTACAGCCCCGCAATTATGGGGTGTTTGACCGGACCCGGTTTAGGCTGGACCGGTATCAGGCGATGATGTGGACAGGTGGCCGAGTGGTTAAAGGCAGCAGACTGTAAATCTGCCCGCGCAAGCGTACATAGGTTCGAATCCTATCCTGTCCACCACATCGCCTTCCTCCTCAGATTGAAAGTGCGACGGCCGGTTTGCTTGCAGGATGCTGCGGTGGGTCTTATTAGCGGTGCATGGATATAGAGCACATTCCCGTTATCTCCGGCACGGGGCTTTTCACGCCGGAAGAATCTATCTCGAACGAAGAACTGGTTGCCAGCTTCAACGCTTATGTCGAAAAGCATAACGCCCAGCATGCTAAGCAAATCGCGGCTGGCGAGGCCGAAGCGCTGCACCCCAGTTCGGTTGAATTCATCGAGAAGGCGAGCGGCATCAAGGCACGCCATGTTGTTGACAAGGCATCTGTGCTTGATCCCGATACCATGTGCCCGCGCTTGCCCGAACGTAGCAACGATCAGCTGTCGATAATGGCAGAGATTGGTGTGGATGCTTGCAAGCAGGCATTGAAACAGGCTGGGCGCGATGTTGCAGATGTCGATGCTGTTTTGTGCGCTGCGTCCAATATGCAGCGCGGATATCCGGCCATGGCGATTGAAATCCAGCAGGCGCTCGGGATCGATGGTTTCGGTTTCGATATGAATGTTGCCTGCTCTTCGGCGACGTTCGGAATCCAAACCGCAGCGGATTACATCAGGTCGGGGAATGCAAAGTCTGTGCTGGTTGTCAGCCCTGAAATTACTTCCGGACATCTCAATTGGCGCGACCGCGATAGCCATTTCATTTTCGGCGATGTCGCAACTGCAGTGCTTGTAGAAAGCAAGGCAATCGCTCCTGCCGAACATTGGGAGATTGTCGGCACAAAGCTGAAGACTGTGTTCTCGAATAATATCCGCAATAACTTCGGATTCCTCAATCGCACCCATCCTGAAACGGCGGAGGATGCGGATAAGTTGTTCATCCAAGAAGGCCGGAAGGTCTTCAAAGAAGTCGTCCCAATGGTTGCGGCCATGATCCTTGAAGAAGCGGAGCGATTGGACATTGATCCAGCAACGTTGCGCCGCATGTGGCTGCACCAAGCCAATGCCGGAATGAACCGCCTGATCGCGCACCGCGTTTTGGGGCATGAGGCTAATGAGGACGAAAGTCCGACAGTGCTCGATACTTATGGAAACACGTCCAGCGCAGGATCAATCATTGCCTTCCATAAGCACAGTAGTGATCTGGCGGCTGGTGATACGGGCCTGATTTGCAGCTTCGGCGCTGGATATTCTGCGGGTACGGTATTTGTGCGAAAGGCAGCATGACGACGGTTTGGTTACCTGCACCGCCTTGCCGTGCACAGATGTAGTCCCTAGGTGAAACCAATGGCAGGTGATTTATTAGACAACCGTGGCCGAGGCGAAGCCGGCTGGGAGTTGCCCTCGATCCATCCGGAAGGGCGCAAATTTGGCGTCATTTCAGTTGGCATAAGCCTGATCTTCCTCCTCTTCCTGGATTGGTCGATCATCGGTTGGCCAATGCTAGCGCTGTCTGCAGGTGTGTTTGCGTTTTTCCGCGACCCTGAACGGGTAGTTCCGCAAAGCGAGCGTTCGATAGTATCTCCGGCAGATGGAATGGTGTCCCTAATCAGCCAAGTCAGCCCGCCAAGAGAATTACAGAACGATGATGGCAGCGGCGCGCGCGGGCTAGGTAGCGAGCCGGTCACGCGAATTTCGATCTTCATGTCGGTATTCGATGTACATATTAATCGCGCTCCTATTGGTGGAACAGTGCGCCGCCTGTTCTATATTCCCGGCAAGTTTCTCAACGCGAACCTCGATAAGGCCAGCGAAGAGAATGAGCGCCAGCATATATTGATCGAGCGGAATGACGGGGTCGCCATCGGCATCACCCAGATCGCCGGCATGGTTGCGCGGCGGATTGTTCCGTTCGTGAAGCCCGGCGATATTCTTGCCGCCGGTCAGCGCGTTGGCCTGATCCGTTTCGGTAGCCGGGTGGATGTTTATTTACCCGCAGGAACGGATTCGAAAGTACTGCTGGGTCAAAAGGTAATTGCAGGCGAGACCGTGCTGGCCGAAATTGGCGAACAGAAGCTTATCGAGGGTGTAAGCCAATAATGGACGATAATGGCGAGCGGGTAGGGCCTAAGTCCTCCGAAGGTGAAATGCGTAAACGCCGATTTGCCGGTCGCGGCCTTTCGCTTCGGTCGGTTGTGCCCAATGCAATAACGGCAGCGGCGATGTGCTCAGGCCTGACCGGCATCCGCTTTGCCATTGTTGGCAATTGGGAGATGTGTTTGTTTGCGATCATTCTGGCTGGCGTTCTGGACGGAATTGATGGCCGGATTGCTCGCTTGCTTAAGGCACAGTCCCGGTTTGGTGCTGAGCTGGACAGCCTGGCCGATTCCCTTTCGTTCGGTATGGCGCCCGCGCTGATTATCTATCTATGGTCGCTGCAGGACTGGCCGCGTTTCGGCTGGTTTGCTTGCCTTGCATTCGCACTAGCAGCGACTTTGCGTCTGGCGCGTTTCAATGCCCAAATTGACGAAGACGAGCAGCCCCACAAATCAGCTGGTTTCCTGACAGGCGTGCCAGCGCCGGTTGGGGCAGGGCTGGCATTTCTGCCGTTCTATCTCTGGATTGCGACCGACATCGAGCAATTCCGCGATCCGATTGTCAATGCGGTCTGGATCGCGCTTATGGCGTTCTTTATGATTTCTAACATCGCTACGCTCAGCTGGTCGGCGATCAAGCCTCAACGAAGCATTCGTCTCGAGATGATTTTTGGTATCGGCTTGCTATTTGCAGCTTTACTTAGCGAGCCATGGTGGACGTTGATCGCGATCTGTGTCGCTTATCTGGCGCTCATGCCGCTTGGCATTATTCGCTATAGCCGGGTTAAGCGGCAACTTGAAGCTGAGGACATAAGGCCACCTGTCGCGCCGCTCGACGTGAAGAAGCTTCCGCAATAGGCATTACTGTCGCCGGAGCGCGCGTGATGCGCTCCTTCTGAAAACTGATTGTTGCAACACGCTGATCACCGCAGAACGCAGCTTCGCGGCGCAAGCGGCCGTAGCTGGTGAATGCACGGTAATAGCTGTCAGCCAGGGTGGTCATGGCGAGGGCGCCAATTGCGACAAAACCAGCGGTGATAACAAAAGCAAGCATCGTAATTGTCCTGTTCCGAGTGCCCATAAGCCTGTTGACAAGCTGTGGACATTGCGTGGAGAACACCAATTCAGCCGGAATGTTCCCATGTGAGGGTAATGTTCTCTATTTGTTCTGCACTGTCAAGCGGTATCAACGATATTCCGCATTCTATTTGCGGTGAATTGACTCTGGCTTTCTCTGACAACCCCCGCTAGATGGCCATCGCTTTGCAGACATTCGGCCGATTCTGGCTAATTAGAAGCACGGCAATGCCCTCGGGCAAATTCACATGGAAAGCGCTCATACCGGTGCCGACGCGGGTTCTCCGCAGATGGTTCCAGCTTTCCAGAGGTATAACCGGAAGGAATTTACTTATGGCGGCACCTACCGTCACGATGCAGCAATTGATCGAGGCCGGATCACACTTCGGCCACCAGACCCACCGCTGGAATCCGCGCATGAAGCCGTATATTTTCGGCGCGCGTAACGGTGTTCACATTATCGACCTGTCGCAGACTGTACCGCTTTTCGCGCGTGCACTCGACTTCGTCGCTGCGACTGCAAAGTCGGGCGGCAAGGTTCTGTTTGTCGGCACCAAGCGTCAGGCGCAAGAGCCTATCGCTGAAGCTGCCCGCGCTTCGGGCCAGCATTTCGTAAACCACCGTTGGTTGGGCGGCATGCTCACCAACTGGAAGACCATAAGCGGTTCGATCAAGCGTCTCAAGACCCTTGAAGAGCAGCTTGGCGGGGAAATGTCCGGTCTGACCAAGAAAGAAACCCTTCAGCTGACACGGGAACGCACGAAGCTGGAACTGTCGCTTGGCGGCATTCGCGACATGGGCGGCATTCCTGACGTGATGATTGTCATCGACGCCAACAAGGAAGAGCTCGCCATCAAGGAAGCCAACGTTCTTGGTATTCCCGTGGTTGCCGTGCTCGACACCAATGTCGATCCAAGCGGTATCGCGTTCCCGATCCCGGGTAATGACGATGCGGCTCGCGCTATTCGCCTCTATTGCGATGCGATCAGTGAAGCGGCCCGCAAGGGCGGTGATCAGGGTGTTGTCGATTCAGGTGCCGATATTGGCGCCATGGAAACCCCGCCGGCAGAAGCCGCTACCGAAACCCCCGCCGCAGCCCCGGCTACGGCCTGAGTGGTTGCGCTGCTGAGGCGCGACCCCATTTAAAAAACAACGGGTGCGCCGGACCGTAGCTGGTCCGGCGCCCTTCACATTTAATAAAAGGACATGGAAACAATGGCTGCATTTTCAGTCGCTGATGTAAAAACACTGCGCGAAAAAACCGGCGCAGGCATGATGGACGCCAAGAAGGCACTGACCGAAGCTGGCGGCGACATCGAAGCTGCTGTTGACGCGTTGCGCGCCAAGGGCCTCGCCACTGCACAGAAGAAGTCCAGCCGCACCGCGGCAGAGGGCCTCGTCGGTGTTGCCGTTGAAGGCACTAAGGGCGTTGCTGTAGAAGTGAACTCGGAAACCGACTTCGTTGCGAAGAACGACCAGTTCCAGAGCTTCGTTCGTAACACCACCACTGCCGCACTTGGCGTGGACGGTGATGACGTTGAAGCGCTCAAGGGCGCTGCCTATCCCGATGGCGGCACGGTCGCTGACAAGCTGACCGATAATGTCGCGACCATTGGTGAAAACCAGCAGGTCCGCCGCATGAAGACCGTTTCGGTATCGAACGGCATCGTCGTTCCTTACGTCCATAATGCCGCTGCGCCGAACCTCGGCAAAATCGGCGTTCTGGTTGCGCTGGAAAGCGAAGCCGGTGCGGACGTTCTCGAACCACTTGGCAAGCAGTTGGCGATGCACATTGCCGCCGCTTTCCCGCAGGCTCTAAACGCTGAAGGCCTCGATGCAGACGTGATCGCTCGTGAGCGCGCCATCGCTGCTGAAAAGGCTGCCGAAAGCGGCAAGCCCGAAAACGTGCAGGAAAAGATGGTCGAAGGCGCGGTGAACAAGTTCGCCAAGGAAAACGCGCTTCTCAGCCAGGTTTTCGTGATGGATAACAAGACACCTATCGCACAGGTCGTAGAGGCTGCCGGCAAGGCCGCAGGTTCCGCAATCGTGCTGAAGGACTATGTTCGCTTCCAGCTCGGCGAAGGCATCGAGAAGGAAGAAAGCGACTTCGCAGCAGAAGTCGCGGCTGCTGTTGGCGGCTAAGCAAACCTAATACTCGTCATTCCAGCGAACGCGGGTAGGACAAAAGTTCTTTGAACTAATTCAGGCCGCCGGATCCTCACGGGTTTGGCGGCCTTTTTGTGTTTCGGGGCCGGAAAAATTCGGCGCGCCAAGTTCTGCGAGGGTTACACAAGCTACACCCTGTAGCCCGGAGATTTAACACCCAGTCATATGAAAAAGTTGGCCATTTGGCCAGGTGACAATTGTAAGGGGGTGCGCGAGAAAGATTCGTTTCGCACAAATACCTAAACGGGCGCGCTTCACCTTACCAATATCCGACGATGAGAAAGAACCCTGCTGCCGCAGCGGCAGCGCAGCTTGTAGGAAAATGGTTGTCGCAGCGGGGATGCCGAAAGTTTGTTTTACCGAAAGGTTGTCGCTGTAGGGCCGCAACTGGCTGCGATTCCCGTTTGCGGTGCTGTATGCCCATCTAACCGCCACGGCAGCGGTCGATATCGACCTGATCTTCTATAGTTTTGATGATATCGCCATTAAGTCTGAACGCCGGGTGTTCCTCGCGAACTAACACGCGAGATTACCGCTTGGTTCTCCGCTACGCACAGAGCCAATAGCAATATAGCCGGTGCCAAAATAGTATGCGCGCAGAGACGCCCGAGCCGAAGAAAAGCTGGGCGCCTGAGTCACGCCCGTTCAGAATTACAAGTCAATTGGCGGAAATCGGTTGCATAACCTTCCACAGGCTTTCCCTTTGCGCGTATGCGGCCATGCGGCTAAGGACCGCCGCAACCAGAAACCAGTTGGATTCTTCTCGCCCCATGACACCCCCTGCATCGGCCCCTGATTATAAGCGCATCTTGCTCAAACTCTCGGGCGAGGTGTTGATGGGCGAACAGGAATACGGGATCGATCCGGCCTATGTCGCGCGCCTTGCCGAAGAAGTGAAAGCGGCCAAGGAAACGGGCCTCGAAGTCTGCCTCGTCATCGGCGGCGGTAATATCTTCCGCGGAGTGGCTGGCGCCGCGCGCGGGCTGGACCGGACGACTGGCGATTACATGGGTATGCTCGCCACCGTGATGAATGCGCTCGCGATGCAAAATGCGTTGGAGCAGATCGGCGTGCAGACGCGGGTGCAGTCGGCCATTCCGATGGCTTCGGTATGCGAGCCCTACATTCGCCGCCGCGCTGAACGGCACCTGCAGAAGGGCCGCGTGGTGATCTTCGCTGCGGGCACCGGCAATCCATTCTTTACGACCGACACCGGCGCCGCCTTGCGCGCTGCGGAAATGGGCTGCGACGCTTTGCTGAAAGGCACGAGCGTCGACGGGGTCTATGACAAGGATCCCAAGGGCAATCCTGACGCGGTGCGTTTTGACACAATCACTTACGGACAAGTCTTGTCCGATAACCTTAAAGTTATGGACGCGACAGCCGTTGCGCTTTGCCGCGAAAACAGCATTCCCATCGTGGTCTTCTCGATCCGCGAGCGGGGCAATGTGGCGAAGGTGCTCAAAGGCGAAAGCGTCCAGACAATCGTTCAAGAGGGAGCCTGACTATGGCCAAATACGATAAATCAGACATTGAGCGCCGGATGGCTGGTGCCGTCGAAGCGCTGAAAAGCGATCTTTCAGGTCTGCGCACCGGACGCGCCAATGTGACGCTGCTCGATCCGGTTGTGGTTGAAGTATACGGCGCGCTGATGCCGCTCAATCAGGTCGCGACCGTCTCTGCCCCTGAACCGCGCATGCTCAGCGTGCAGGTCTGGGACAAGGGCAATGTCGTTCAAGTTGAAAAGGGCATCGCCAAGGCTGGTCTGGGCCTTAATCCGATGACCGACGGCCAGAACGTCCGTTTGCCGATCCCCGATCTGACCGAAGAACGCCGCAAGGAGCTTTCCAAGCTTGCCGGTCAATATGGCGAGAAGGCGAAAATCGCCGCGCGCAACGTGCGCCGCGATGCGATGGAATCGCTGAAGGATGACGAGAAGTCCAAGGAAATCTCCGAAGACGACCGCAAGCGTCTTGAGGATGAGGTCCAGAAATTGACCGATAAATATGTCGGCGAAATCGACGTGGCTTCCGAGCACAAGGAAAAGGAAATCATGACCCAGTGAGGGTTGTGGGAGTCTGGAACTGACAATGGCGGAGGATGGCTCAGCAGATGGCGAATTGCGCGCAAAGCACGTTGCCATCATCATGGATGGCAATGGCCGCTGGGCAAAACGCAAGCATTTGCCGCGCGCCATGGGGCATCAGCGCGGCGTCGAAGCGGTTCGTAAGCTTGTCCGCAGCGTCGAAATCATGGGCATCGATTGCCTGACACTTTACGCCTTCTCTTCCGAGAACTGGAAGCGCCCGGCGGATGAAGTGAGCGACCTGATGGGGATGCTCCGCAAGTTCATCAAATCGGACTTGCCCGAATTTATCGCCAACGACGTGCGGCTGAAAATCATTGGGGATTACAGGGCACTCGAGCCGGATATTGCCGCACAACTTGAAGATGCGCTGGAGCGCACGTCCAAGGGCTCGCGCATTCTGGCGGTGGCGCTGAACTACGGTTCGCAGGACGAAATCGTCCGCGCGGCCAGCGCTGCGGCCAAGGCTGGTGAAGTCACTGCCGAGAGCATTGCCGCCAATCTCGACACGGCCGATTTGCCGCCGCTCGATCTGCTAATCCGCACGAGCGGGGAAGTACGCCTGTCGAACTTCCTGCTGTGGCAGGCGGCCTATGCGGAAATGCTGTTTGTGGATACTCTGTGGCCTGACTTTACGCCTGAACATTTGCAGCAGGCCCTAGACGATTTTGCCAACCGGGAGCGACGTTATGGTGGACGCTGAAACAGCCGCCCCGGCAAAGAAGTCAGACCTGATGGTGCGCGCTGTTTCCGCGATCGTAATGATTGCCATACTCGGCGTGGCGGTTTGGCAAGGCGATCCGCTGCTCGGCTGGTTTATCTATCTGACTGCGCTGTTGTGCTTTGTTGAGTTCATTCTGCTGGTCGTGAAAGCGACCCAGAACATACCCTACCGCCTTGCGGCGATATTGGCCGGTGCGGTCTATATCGGCGTTGCGGCGAGTGTGCTGGCAGATATTGATCTGCTCTACTTTGGCTCCGCTGTCGGCGTTGTGATATTCACCGATACTTTCGCCTATTTCTTTGGTCGGGGCATTGGCGGTCCCAAGATCGCGCCTAAGATCAGCCCGTCGAAGACTTGGGCGGGCCTAGTCGGCGGGATGATCGGCGCCGCGCTGTTCCTCAGCACGATCGTGGTCATCTATCACTACACCATCCACTATGAGTCGGTGATGGAATTGCTCGAAGAGGCTTCACCGGAAATGATTCCAGCCGCCATTATCGGGGCGGTGCTCGCCGTTGTGGCGCAGATGGGTGATTTCTTTCAGAGCTGGCTCAAGCGCAAGGCAGGGGTGAAGGATTCCTCGAAGCTGATCCCGGGGCATGGCGGTATATTCGACCGTATCGATGGTCTGCTGCCGGTTGCTCTAGTGGTTGGTATTCTCGCCAATTTGGCCACCTGACATAATGCGCTCAATCTCCATCCTTGGTGCGACGGGCTCGGTAGGCGCATCGACGCTCGACCTGATCCGTAGCAACCGCGAGGCATGGACGGTCAAAGCGCTCACAGCCAATTGCAGTGTGAGCGAGCTCGCCGCGATGGCGCGTGAATTCTCCGCAGAACTTGCTGTCGTCGCTGACGAGAGCTGCCTTGCCGAATTGCGAGAAGCGCTTTCAGGAAGCGGCATCGAGGCCGCGAGCGGCAGGCAGGCGCTATGTGATGCCGCGAGAATGGGCGCTGACGTCACTGTGGCTGCGATTGTCGGATGCGCAGGCCTTGCTCCCACTATGGCGGCGATAGAGCAGGGCGGGACTATCGCCTTGGCCAATAAAGAAGCGCTGGTTTCTGCAGGCGATGTGATGATCGCTTCGGTCAAGAAATATGGCGCCACGCTGCTGCCGGTTGATAGCGAGCATAATGCGATCTTCCAGTGCCTCGCGGGTGATGACCTTGCCAATGTGCGCTGGATTACGCTGACGGCGAGTGGCGGCCCCTTCCGCACTTGGACGCAGGCCCAGCTGGAGCAGGCAACGCCTGATCAGGCCGTCGCACATCCCAATTGGGACATGGGCGCGAAGATCAGCGTCGATTCCGCAACGATGATGAACAAGGGCCTCGAGTTTATCGAGGCGCATTATTTGTTTCCCGTCGGGCTGGAGCGGCTGAGGATCATCGTGCATCCGCAGTCGGTGGTGCATTCGATGGTCGAGTACCGCGACGGATCGACGCTGGCGCAACTTGGCCCCTCCGACATGCGCGTGCCGATTGCCTCGACGCTCGCATGGCCGTCGCGCATGGAGACCGACATTGCGCCGATGGACCTCGCGACTATCGGTTCGCTCGATTTCGAAGCGACCGACGAGTCTCGCTTCCCGGCGACCCGCTTGGCCCGCGAAGCGATTCAGGCGGGCGGAGCTGCGCCAGCTGTGTTAAACGCAGCAAATGAAGTCGCGGTTGCCGCCTTCCTCGCCGGTCAGATCGGGTTCACGCGGATTGCTGCAGAGGTAGAGCGCAACCTTGATCGGGCCGATGTGAAAGCGCCGGCCAGCCTTGAAGAAGTACTGGCGGTCGATGCCGCAACGCGCAGGCGTACAGCGGAATTGCTGGAGAGAGAATAAGTGTTTGAATCTGTCCCTATCTGGATGATGGTCCTGGGTTTCCTGCTTGTGCTGGGGCCCTTGGTGACTGTGCATGAGCTCGGCCATCTGCTGGTCGGCCGCATTTTCGGGATCAAGGCCGATGCCTTTTCCGTGGGCTTCGGCAAAGAACTGTTCGGCTGGAACGACAAGCGCGGCACCCGCTGGAAAATCTCGGCGCTGCCACTGGGCGGTTATGTCCAGTTCAAAGGCGACATGAACCCCGCAAGCATTCCCGATCCTGATGCCGGTGACGCGTCTGATGCTGAAAACGAGGGCAGCTTCCAATTCGCAGCCTTGTGGAAACGAGCATTGGTCGTGGCGGCTGGGCCGGTTACAAACCTCGTTGTTGCGCTCGCGATCTTTGCTTCATTCGCAATGTTTTACGGCAAAGCTGTGCCAGCTGATTCCGCGCAAGAGAACATCGTCGCCAAGTTTGCCGAAGTTTCTGCCGCGCGAGAATCAGGCCTGCAGGTCGGTGACAAAATCGTCGCCATTGATGGCGAGAAGCTGGCCAGTTTCCGTGAATTGCAACGCCGCATTCTGGTCTATCCCGGCCGCGAGATCGAGCTGACATATCTGCGCGCCGGCGAAACCCGGAGCATGCCCGTCAAAATCGGGAGCTTCGAGCAGAAGGACAAGTTCGGTAACGCCTCCACAGTCGGACTGATCGGCATTGAATCAAAACCGGTTGAGCGTAAGTTCGTTAAGGTTGGCCCCGGAGAAGCGGTATCCTTGGCGGTCAAACAAAGCGCCGACGTGCTCGATATGATGGTTACCGGCATAGCCCAGATCATCAGCGGCGACCGTTCTGTGAAGGAACTGGGTGGCCCGATAAAAATTGCAAAATATTCGGGCGAGCAGCTCAGCGAAGGGCCAGAGGCCTTTGTGTGGTTTGCTGCGCTGATCTCAATTAACTTGGCATTCATTAACCTGCTGCCAATCCCAGCCCTCGACGGCGGGCACCTGGCTTTTTATGCGGTAGAAGCAATCCGCCGGAAGCCTGTAGGCGCACGTGGTCACGAACTGGCGTATCGCACCGGTGTGGCATTTGTGCTGGCATTGATGCTCTTCGTCACATTTAACGATTTGGCCTCGCTCCCGATATTCGGGAGATAATCGGGGAAAGGACGCAAACCGCAGCGATTGGCCGCCGCGCCCAGCTTGATTGAAAACTACCGATAGGGCAGAGCGCGCGGGAACTGTGCGCGGCCCGGGTTTTCTTGGCTTGAGGGTGCGTCTGGCGAATGTTGCTTTAACTGACGGGAATGCCGTGTTGATGATTGGACGGACCAAGCTCCAGAGTTCTGGAAACGGAACTGCTACACGTGTCGGCGCACGCATGGCTGCTGCCTTGCTTTGCGGCTCTGTGCTCGCAGGATTGCCGAACGCCGGGCATGCACAGGATGCTCCCGTCGGTGCGCCTTTGGTGCAACAGGAAATCATCAAGACGATTTCGGTCGCGGGCGCCCAGCGGCTCGAGCCGAATACTATCGTCAGTTACATGCGCCTTCGCGCGGGCCAGGCCTATACGCAGGCCGCAGCTGACGAAGCGCTGAAAGAACTCTATGCGACCGAGCTATTCTCCGATGTCACAATCGGTTTTGCGAACGGCAATGTGCTGGTCACCGTGCAGGAAAATCCGGTCATCAACCGCATCGTGCTGGAAGGCAACAAGCGGCTGAAAGAAGACAAGATCCGGCCCGAGATCAAACTTGCACCGCGCCAGATTTTCACTCGTTCCAAGGTCCGCGCCGATGTGGCCCGCATCCTGGAGCTATATAAGCGGCAGGGCCGATTTGCCGCCTCGATTGAACCGCAAATGGTTCAGCTCGACCAGAACCGCGTGGATGTCGTTTTCGAAATCAACGAAGGTCCGAAATCCAAAGTTCGCCAGATCAACATAATCGGCAATGAAGAATTTTCGGACGGCCAGCTGCGCGGTGAAATGGTCACCAAGCAGGCGCGCCTCACCTCATTCCTCAGTTCCAACACGACCTATGACCCCGACCGCTTGGCGTTTGACCAACAGAAACTACGGCAGTTCTATCTGACCGAAGGCTATGCCGACTTCCGCGTTGTGTCTGCGGTGGCTGAGCTGACGCCAGACAAACGCGACTTCATCATCACCTATGTGGTGGAAGAGGGGGAACGCTATTCATTCGGCGAAGTGGACGTCGACAGCCAGCTGCGCGATTTCGACAGCGAACGGATGTCTCAGAACTTGCCGATGAAAACCGGCGAATTCTACAACGCCAAGATTGTCGAAGATACGGTCGAGCAATTGACCGAGACTGCTGGCGCATTCGGTTACGCTTTTGCCGATGTGCGGCCCCAGTTCCGGCGTAACCCTGAAGATTTGACGATGGACGTCACGTTTCTTCTGGCAGAGGCGCCGCGTGTCTATGTCGAGCGCATCGACGTTAACGGCAACACGCTGACGCAGGACAAGGTTGTCCGCCGCGAGTTTCGCATCGCAGAAGGCGACGCGTTCAACTCCTTCCAGGTCAAACGTTCGACCAATCGCATCAATGGCCTTGGCTATTTCCAGGAAGGTTTTGAAGTTGAACAGCAGCCCGGAAGCGAGCCTGACCGTATTATCCTCGCCGCCAATGTCGAAGAAAAACCGACCGGTCAGCTTCAGCTTTCGGCAGGATTCTCCAGTCTCGAAAGCTTCATCCTTGCCGGCTCCATCCAGCAGCGCAATTTCCGAGGACGCGGTCAGACTGTTGGAGCGAGCGTCAACTATTCGCGTAACTCGAAATCGGCTCAATTGAGTTTCTCCGAACCGTATCTGTTCGACAAGAACATCTCGGCTGGCGTCGATGTCTATCGCCGCGACTTCAACAATAATTACTTTAACCGCGACAACGGTGCCACTTACGAACAGTCGACGACCGGTTTCCAGGCACGAGTGGGTGTTCCGCTCAGTGAATACACTTCGCTTATCGCAAGTTACACGCTGAATTTCGACGACGTGACGCTGGATGAAAACACTTACTTCCTCGATCTCGACGGTGATGGAACGCGCACCTGCGAGCCTTTGCTCGCAGGCCGTTACTTGTGTGAAGCGATCGGTAAGCGTACCAGTTCGATCCTGGGTCTGACGCTGGCGAACAGCACATTGAACAGCCGGTTTCGTCCATCAAGCGGTCACAGTGCTTCGATTACTGGTGACTTTGCCGGCATCGGCGGATCGGTGAAGTATTTCCGTTTGCGCAGTAAGGCAGCCAAATACTGGCCTGTTCTCAATGGCTTTATCTTCTCGCTGCAAGCGGAAGGCGGCGCAATTCGCGGTCTGACAGATCGCGGCGGAGCGGGCGAAGACAATGTCCGTCTGACCGACCGGTTCTTCCTGGGCGAACCGCAGATGCGCGGCTTTGATGTTCGCGGCGTTGGCCCACGCGTCTTGCGCCGCCGTTTGACCGGTGTCGATACAGACGGAAATCCCGTTTACGCACAGACGCGCGCTGAAGGCTTGAGCGACGATTCGCTCGGCGGGAACGCCTATTACCTTGGTCGGGCAGAGCTTGAAATTCCGCTCGGCGCTGGTGCCCGCGAACTTGGCCTTCGTCCATCGATTTTCCTCGATGTAGGCTCTCTATTCAGCATCAACGATCCGATCTTGCAGCAAAGCCCGTTCCCGGACGGTATCAGCTATCAGGTCGCCAACTCTGCCGGCGAGCTGCTCTACGTCGGCGAGGACAACCTCGCTACGACAAATATGTTCGCTGCCGATGGCGTCACACCGCTTGATCCGCTGGAACAAAACATCGCTCCGTTCACCGAGGAGTTTGTTGGCGACTCTATAAAGCCACGTATCGCTGTTGGTATCGGGGTGAACTGGAATTCACCCTTCGGACCGCTGCGGATCGATTTTGCCAAAATCCTCGCGAAGCAGGATGGCGATGACACCAAAGAATTCTCATTCAACGTAGGAACGCAATTCTAATGAAAAATCTTATCAAGCCAGTGCTTGCCGCTAGTCTCATGCTTACTGCCGCGCCAGTAATGTTTTCCGCGCCTGCTGCAGCTCAGTCGGCGCAAGGCGTTGCGGTGGTGAACCTGCCTGCCGTGATCGCAAATTCCAACGCATTCCGTGTTGCAGAAACGCAGCGCGAGACGACATACAAGCCTCAGCTCGATCAAGCGAAGGCCCGTCAGGCGCAGCTTCAGGCGCAGATTAATCCTATGGTCACTAAGCTGCGCGCAGATAGCCAGGCTGCGGGCGCAGATCGCAATGCCTTGCAGACACAGGCAGCTGCGATTCAGGGCCTTGAACAGTCCGGCCAGCGCGAATTGCAAACTATTCTGCAACCTGTCGCCCTTAGCCAGGCCTATGTTGAGGAGCAGATTCGTGGTCAGCTGAATGCGGCACTTGAAAACGCAGCCAAAGCAAAAAAAGTAACTCTCGTCCTTAGTCCCGATACCGTGCTGTATGCCGCCGATACGCTCAACCTCAATCAGCCCGTGCTTGATGAGCTGAACCGTCTGCTGCCGAGCGCGCAGATCGTTCCGCCCGCTGGTTGGGAGCCCGAGCAAGTCCGCCAGCAACGCGCTGCCGCGGCTGCCCAGCAAGCCCAACAGCCTGCCGCGCCGGCAACTTCGGGCCGCTAAACACACCAAACGGGGGCAGGGCCATGAGTGAAGAAAAGGCGGTTACCGCCTATGATATCAAGAAAATCCTCAAGGCCCTGCCTCACCGCTATCCGCTGCTGCTTGTCGACCGCGTGGCTTCGCTGAAAATCGGTGAAGAAATCCACGCGATCAAAGCGGTCAGCATGAATGAAGAGTTTTTCCAGGGCCATTTCCCTGGCGCTCCCATCATGCCGGGTGTTCTCCAGATCGAAGCGATGGCGCAAGCTGCCGCGATTCTTGCCATCGAAACGCTCGAACTCGCCGGAAGCGGCAAGCTCGTGTATTTCATGGCAATCGAAGAAGCAAAGTTCCGCGCTCCGGTGGAGCCGGGTTGCCTGCTGAATTTGCACGTTGGATTCGTTCAGAAGCGCAGCCGCGTCTGCAAATTCTGGGGCCGCGCCGAAGTGGACGGCAAAGTAACCTGTGACGTGAAATTCACCGCAATGGTTGCCGATCCGCCAGCTGATTACTGATTGCAACGACTAAAGCTTGCCAACCGGCGCTGCTGCGGTTAGTGGCGCGCCTTTGAAATTGCATCCGCACGGGAGCCGGTCGGTACCGGACCCTCATATACGGAAAGAGAGACCATGAAGACCGATACGCATCCCGAATATCACATGATCAACGTCAAGATGACTGACGGAACCGAATTCCAGACCCGTTCGACATGGGGTAAGGAAGGCGACACTATGACGCTCGACATCGACCCGACCAGCCACCCGGCCTGGACCGGCGGTCAGCGCCAGCTCGATCAGGGCGGCCGTGTTGCCCAGTTCAACAAGCGTTTCGGCGGATTGTCGCTCAAGAAAAAGTAAGCGACGTCACATTGCAGAAATCAAGAAGGGCGGTCCTGCGGGGGCGCCCTTTTTTCGTCATTGGGTCAACCTACTCGTGAACTAGCTTCTGCACTCTGACATATTGCCGGGGATTGCCGGGGATTGCCGGTGTCGCTCGGGTGGCGGTCGCGGCCGTCGTGGATGGGAATGCTTTCCAGCGCCCAGATGTCGAGGCCGTCGACGCAGGCAGCATTGACCAACATCTTTTCGGGATCCGACCGGAGGTTCTGGAATACCTGAATCCCGCAGACCAAACAAAACCAATGTTTCGCCGCGCCTGTTCCGAAGGAATAGTAGGAAAGCGATTCCTTCCCCTCTAGGACAGTCAAATCCTCTTGCGGCAAATCGATCACAATGGTCGATTTCATCGTGCACATCGAACAGTTGCAGCGATGCGGAGCGGGGCTTTCAGGAAAAATGGCGGCGAATTTGACCGCTTTGCAATGGCAGGCTCCGGTCCGATTGCCCGCCCCGTCAAACATCACGGAAACTCAGGCGGCGGCGCATTTGATGCAGCGCGTCGCGATGGGCCGCGCTTTCAGCCGTTCCATCGCAATTGGCTCCCCGCATTTTGCGCATGTGCCGTATGTATCGTTTTCGATCCTCAACATCGCCGCACGCACTTGGCCAATCTCTTGCCGCAAAACATCGTCGACCCCTGCGAGAGCCTCATCATCAGCCAGATCGATTGCCTGCTCGCTTGAATCGGCATCGAGCGGATGACGCAAATCGTCCTCGATCACTTCAGCGCGTTCGATCAATTCGGCCAGTCTGGCCTTCAACGTTGCCTTGAGCCCATCATAATTTGCCATGCCTAAATCCACTCCCTCTCGCGGTACCATTTGGTCATTACATACTTTACGCCTTTACGCACCTTCATACCATGGTGGAGCGTGGCGGGGTTCAGACTGCCGTCTGCGCGGTGGTTGTTCCAGCATATCAGCTTGCCCACCTCTGGCTGGAAAGTCTTGCCGATCACTTTGAAGCGCGTGCTTCCGCCCGCCTCAACCTCGTTCAAATAGATCATAAAGGTCCACGTGCGCTGCCCCGCGACCGAGCAGAATTTCACAAAGTCCTCGCCATTTGGTTCGAAATAGTCAGTATGCTGCTTGAATTCCTGCCCAACATCATAGCGTTGGCCCTGAACCGGTTCGCCATATTTTGGATCGATGCCGGTGAAGGGCTCCAGCAGCTTCTCCAGTTCCCGCACAGGTTCCGCATCGTTTGGTAAGTCGCAAGTTTCGCTTGTGCGGAAATAATCATCACCATTGGGATCGGCGATTTCTGACGGGCGGCGGCCCGCATCGATCAGTTCGATCAGTTTGCAGCAATGATCAGGCGAGAGAAAGCCGCGCCGCTGGAACAGCTCGAGCCTGGGCGAGGGGACTCGCTGGACTCCCTGTTGGGCAGTCAAATGCGCGGCTGAGGATTCGCCCGGATTGGCCATAGATGTGACGATAGTGCGCACATCTCATTTCTCAAGAACGAAATAATCTTACGTTTGGAGCGGGCGAAAGCAGTTTTCGCTTCCAAATGACCGGCACCTATGTAACAGGCTCGCCGCCTTGCTGATCACTGCTTGACCCAAGCGACGTGAGGGTTATCAGCCCGCATAGCGGCAAGACACATATGGATATGGCGATCGTAGCTCAGTTGGTTAGAGCGCCGGTTTGTGGTACCGGAGGTCGGGGGTTCAAGACCCCTCGATCGCCCCATATCCCTAAGTTATTTGCCACGACACTCAGGCTAACCAGCCACGGAAGCGGGCAATCATGACGGCATTTTGGACCGAAGCGGATTTTGACGATCACGAGCATGTGCAGCTTGTGCGTGACCGTGCGTCAGGCCTAACGGCAATTATTGCACTGCATTCCACGCATTTGGGCCCCGGCGCTGGCGGCACACGGTTCTGGCATTATGCCGAACCCAAAGACGCCATGCGCGATGCGCTGCGCCTGTCACGCGGCATGAGCTACAAGAATGCCATGGCCGGTCTGCCCATGGGTGGTGGCAAGGCAGTGATCCTCGCAGATAAGAACGGCACGAAGGCACCCAAAATGCTCGCGGCATTCGGCAAGGCAATAGACGCATTGGGCGGTCGCTATGTTACAGCAGAAGACGTCGGCATCAGCGAAGCCGATATGGTCGCTGTCGCCAAGGAAACGCCCTATGTCTCCGGCCTGCCAGTTGCGGACGGCGAAACCGCAGGCGGCGAACCCGGTCCTTTCACGGCGATGGGCATTTACCACGGCATCAAGGCCGCAGTTCACCACAAGCTGGGCAAGGGCGACCTACGCGGGGTCCATGTCGCGATCCAAGGCGTTGGCAGCGTCGGCGGCGGCCTCGCCCGTCTGCTGGCGCGTGACGGTGCCAAGCTGACATTGGCTGACGTCAATGAAGACCGCGCCGGACAGCTTGCGCGCGAACTTGAGGGTTCTGCCGTTGCAGCAGACGCTATCATGAGCACCACCTGCGATGTGTTCAGCCCGAATGCGCTCGGTGCGATTCTTGACGAAGAAGGCATTGCTCGCCTTGACACGCCAATCGTGGCTGGCGGCGCGAATAATCAACTTGCGCGGGCAAAGCACGGCCAGTTGCTGGCTGAACGTGATATTCTTTACGCGCCTGATTATGTGATCAATGCCGGCGGGATCATCAGCGTGACGCTGGAATATCTCTGCCGCCAGCATGGCGAGCCATGCGACATCAATGAAGTCCGCAAACGGCTGGCGCAGATACCGGGCCGCCTGATGGAAATCTGGCAGGCGAGCGAACAGACAGGCGTTTCGTCCGATGTCGTTTCCGACCGCATGGCTCAAAAGCTGATCGGTCGCTGACCGGCTTAAATACTGCCGCAAAACCTTGCCGAAGGTGGTTGATACTGCCAAGAGAATGGCGACATTAGTCCCATGCATGCATACGCAAATCCAACCCGCTTTTTGAAGCTTGCGCGCCCGTTGACGCCGCTCCTATTGGTGTCCGGATTGCTGATGGTCGTCGCTTCGCTGGCATGGGGTTATTTTGCAGCTCCACCTGACCGGCTGATGGGCGAAACTGTGCGGATATTGTTCCTCCACGTGCCTGCCGCTTGGCTGGGTATGGGCGGCTGGACGGCGATTGCGATTGCCAGTCTGGTGGAACTGGTCTGGCGGCATCCCTTGGCTGCGCTTGCTGCACGCGGGGCTGCATTGCCCGGCATGGTGTTCACTGCCATCTGCCTCGTCACCGGATCGATTTGGGGGCGCCCGACTTGGGGATCCTGGTGGGTATGGGACGGGCGGCTAACCAGTATGTTGGTGCTGCTGTTCCTCTATTTCGCCTATATCGGACTGACGCAGGCCGTGGACCGCGAGGGCGCATCCAGCCGGATTGCCGCCATCTTCGGCTTGGTCGGGGCGATCAATATTCCGATCATCAATCGCTCGGTCGTGTGGTGGAATAGCCTGCATCAACCGCCCAGTCTGACGATGGGAAAATCGTCGATTGATCCGGAATTCCTGTGGCCGCTGCTTGGCTCGACGCTTGGCTTCTCCCTGCTGTTTGGCGGCATTGTGCTCGCGCGGATGCGGACCTTATTGGCTCAGCGGCAGACCGAAGCGCGTCTGCGCCGTAAGGCTGCGGCTGCCGAGGCAGTCGTATAATGCGCGAGGGTCTCGATCAGATGAGCTTTGTCGTCGCAGCTTACGCAGTGACGATTATCGCAACGCTCGCGCTGGCCGGTTGGAGCTGGCTCGCCATGCGCCGCGCAGAGGCGAAGCGTGATGAGGCGAAACGCAAATGAGTGCGCTTAAACCCAAACACCAGCGTCTGGTTCTGGTCGTCGTCGCACTAGTCGCGCTGATCGCGGCAGCGTTGCTGGCGGCCTATGCGCTCCGCAATCAGGCGAGCTATTTCTACGTACCCACACAGATGGTCGCGGAACCTCCCACGCCATCGCAAGCTGTGCGCCTGGGCGGAATGGTCCAAGCGGGCACGCTCGAAACCATGCCCGATGGGGTCACTGTTTCCTTCATCGTCGGTGACGGTGAAGCGCGAGTACCCGTCCGTTTTGCCGGAATACTGCCCGATTTATTTGTTGAGGGTTCCGGCGTCGTTGCCGAAGGCAAGCTTGGAGCAGATGGCACATTTGTGGCCGACAATCTGCTCGCCAAGCATGATGAGAATTACGTGCCGCGAGAACTTGAAGAAATGACCGCAGCGCAGGCCGAGCAAACCGTTTCGGAAACCGTGCCATGATTGCAGAGCTGGGGCTCGCAGCATTGTGGTTGGCGGCCGCTCTGGCCGGGCTACAGCTGATTGCAGGCGTCATGTCTGTCAGGCAGCCGGATGGACCGCTGGCCAGTCTCGCGCGGCCTGCCGCCGTCATTCAGGGCGTATTGGCGGGCTTTGCCTTTGTGATGTTGCTTTGGCTGTTCGCCCAGACTGATCTCTCGGTGAAGTTGGTTGCAGCGAATTCACACTCAGCCAAGCCGATGATTTTCAAGCTCAGCGGCGCGTGGGGCAATCATGAAGGCTCCATGCTGCTGTGGATCACCGTTATGGCATTGGCCGGCGGGATGATCGGTTTTCTTGAGCGCCGCTTGCCGGAAGTGACGATGCAGGCCACGCTTGCGACGCAGGCTTTTGTCGGCCTCGGGTTTTATGCCTTCCTGCTGCTGTCATCGAATCCGTTCGAGCGTTTGCCGACACCGGCGGCAGAGGGGCAGGGGCTCAATCCCTTGCTGCAGGATATCGGCCTCGCCTTCCACCCGCCAACGCTGTATTTTGGGTATGTCGGCCTGTCGGTCGCCTTCAGCTTTGCTTTGGGAGCGCTGCTGACACGGCAAGTCACACCCGATTTTGCTCGTGCGATGCGCCCATGGGTGTTGGGCGCATGGATATTCCTGACGCTGGGCATCACGGCGGGCAGCTATTGGGCCTATTACGAGCTGGGCTGGGGCGGCTGGTGGTTCTGGGACCCCGTCGAAAACGCATCACTGATGCCGTGGCTGGCGGCGACCGCATTGCTTCATTCGGTCAGCGTCTTGGCGGCTCGCGATGCGCTGAGGGCGTGGACCATTATGCTGGGCGTGGTCGCTTTTTCCATGTCGATGATGGGCACATTCCTTGTCCGTTCAGGTGTTCTGACCAGCGTGCATGCATTTGCCATCGATCCGGAGCGCGGCGCGTTCATCCTTGTGTTGCTCGCTATCTACATCGGCGGAGCGCTTACTATCTTTGCTCTGAGAGCCGGGACCGTGCAGGAAGGTGAGCGCTTCACTGCCACCAGCCGTGAGGGCGCGTTGGTGTTCAACAATGTGATGCTAAGCGCGATTTTGGCCGTGGTTCTGGTCGGCACACTCTATCCGCTGTTAACCGAAGCCTTCGGAGTTCAAGTCTCCGTCGGCCCGCCATATTTCAATCCGGTCGGAGCGATCTTTACGCTGCCAATGCTGGCCGTGATGGCAGTGGGGCCGTTGCTGCGCTGGCGTAAAGATGGTGCGAAGAGGGTGTCCAAACCTGCTGTTTTACTTGCAATTTGGGTTGTCACTGTTGGCGCGCTCGTCGCATTTCTCAGCAATGCAAACGTTTTGGCCACCTTGGGTCTGGCGTTCGCCGCAGCACTTGCTATCGGCAGCCTGCTTCCGCTCCGGGGGCGCAATTTGTTGCGCACGCCGCTGGCTACTTGGGGCATGGTGACCGCGCATTTTGGTATTGCGGTCGCGCTGTTTGGAATGGCGAGCGAGAGCGCATTTTCGGTCGAAAAACTCGTTGCTGCGCGCGCCGGTGATGTGACCGAGGTGGGCCCTTGGAGGATCACATTAGACGGTGTGGAACCGGTCGCCGGACCCAATTGGACCGCGCTTCAGGCTGATTTGCAGGCAAGCTATAAAGGTGGCGCTCCGATTGCGCTGCAGCCGCAGTCGCGCACTTTCTGGTCGCCGGAGCGGGAGACAGCCGAAAGCGCGCTCGCGACACGCTGGAACGGGCAACTCTACGCCGTCATGGGTAGCGGCATCGAAGATGGTCGCCGCCAGCTTAGACTGTGGTGGAAGCCATTTGTGCCGATGATCTGGCTCGGCGGTATTCTGGTCGCATTGGGCGGCCTCCTGGCGCTAATCGGCCGTCTGGCTGCTGATCTGAAGCGCCATTACGTTCGCCGCCGTTTGGCAGAGCGCCGGGAGGACTCTCAAACATGATCCGCCGCTGGTATCTCTGGTTGCCGCTGGCGGCATTCCTTGGTTTTGTCGCGCTGGTGACAAGCGGGTTGATGCGTCCGATGGACCGCGAAGTTGTGAGCCGCATGGTTGGAAAGCCAGTGCCTGAATTTGTACTCAAGCCATCCATTCCCGATGTGCCGGGCCTTTCGAGCGCTGACCTCAAGGACGGAAAACCTAAGCTGATGAATGTCTGGGCCAGCTGGTGTCTGCCCTGCATCGCCGAGGCTCTTCATTTGGAGACGCTCAAGGCAAATGGCGCGGAGATCGTCGGGGTTGCCATCCGTGACAAGCCGGAGGATGTCGCCGGTTTTCTCGCGCAAAACGGTAATCCCTACAGCCGCATCGGCGCGGACGATTTGTCTGTTGTGCAGCTTGAAATCGGTTCTTCCGGCGTGCCCGAGACGTTTGTGGTCGATGGCAATGGGATCATCACGTACCAGCATATTGGTGATGTGAGGGCAGAGCATGTCCCGATGCTGCTCGAAAAACTGAAGGAAGCTGCGCAGTGAAGCTGCTTATCTTGATCGTGCTGATCCTCGCTTCAGTCACGGCGGCGGCCGCGCAGGATTCTATGCCTGCCGCACCTTATGCCAATCGCCAGCTTGACGATCCGGCGATGGAGCGCGAGGCGCAAGAGCTGATGTTCACACTGCGCTGTCTCAAGTGCCAGAGCCAGTCGATTGCCGATA
Organism: Pontixanthobacter sp.; assembly: GCA_037968495.1. Lineage (GTDB taxonomy): Bacteria > Pseudomonadota > Alphaproteobacteria > Sphingomonadales > Sphingomonadaceae > Aestuarierythrobacter. Next base: position 36,710 of record JBBKVP010000075.1, read on the forward strand.
GTGATGCCCCCATGGCAGGCGATATGCGCCATCAGGTCCGTACGCGGATGATGGCGGGCGAAAGCCCTGAACAAATCCGCAGCTGGCTGGTTGATCGCTATGGCGACTATGTCAGCTACGCGCCGCGTATCTCTTCCAGTACTTGGCCGCTATTTGCGCTACCACTAGTTCTGTTCTTGCTCGGTGCATTCATCCTCCGCCGCCGTTTGGTTCGCAAGGGCAGGACCGAGGCATGAGCTGGCTATTGCTGATCGCACTGGCGGTCTCCGCCTTTGGTATGGCCGCTTACTTCCTCGATTTGCCGCGTCAGGTTTGGGCGACTTTCGGCACGGCACTGGCGCTCGGCATGGCGGGTTATGCCCTACAGGGATCGCCGCAGCAGCCGGGCGCTCCCGCAAACCTTGCCGGGCTGCAATCAGACAATGACGAGGCGCTGGTCGACGCGCGGCGCGCGATGTTTGATGAAGGCTTTCCGCCTTCTCGCTATGTCACAATCTCTGACGGGTTCGCCCGCAAGGGGCAGTTTGAGGATGCAGCTGGCTTGCTGAAGGGTGCTGTCGAGCAGAACCCGAAGGATGCCGAGGCGTGGCTCGCGATGGGTTTGGCTATGGTCGAACATTCTGATGGGCAGGTCTCGCCCGCCGCGCTTGAAGCATTCTCGCGTTCCATCGAGGCGCGGCCAAACCATCCCGGCCCGGGATATTTCCTCGGCTTTGCCTATCTTCGCGCAGGCGACCCGCTGCGGACACGGGCTATTTGGGCCGAGATGCTGGCGCGCACGCCAGAAGATGCCCCTTGGCGCGAGGAGCTTGAAATGCGGCTCGAGCGGCTGGATCAAGCTCTGGCGGCGATCGTCACGGAGTAAATCCCTGCAAAACGCCGCCTGAGTCGCGATATTGCAGGTGCGAACCAGTGCTGCTAGGGGCCGCGATCTTTGGGGGTTGGCGCATAATTTGCGCCGCAGCCTCGCCGGGATACCCGTGTAGCTCATGTCTCAACCAATGAATCCTGCAGAGCGCCGCAATTCGGACATCGCTAAGATGGCCGCTGGCGCGATTGGTATCGTGTTTGGCGATATCGGAACCAGCCCGCTTTATGCCTTCCGCGAGACATTCGTCGGGCCGCATCCGCTTGAGCTGGACAAGCTGCATATCCTCGGTGTCGTCAGCCTGATTTTCTGGTCGATGACGCTGATCGTTTCGATCCAGTATGTCAGCATTTTGATGCGCGCAGATAATAAGGGGCAGGGCGGCAGCCTAGCCTTGGTTGCGTTGCTTACGCGCAGCGTTGGTAAGACCAGATATGGCTGGCTGACAGTGCTGCTGGGCGTTTTCGCGACTGCGCTGTTCTATGGCGACAGTATGATTACCCCTGCGATCTCGGTGCTGTCTTCGGTTGAGGGTCTGACGGTAGTAGACCACAGGCTCGATCCGCTCGTTATTCCGATTGCGCTGGTTCTGCTTGTTCTTCTGTTCTTCATCCAGAAGCGCGGGACTGCCAAGGTTGGGGCGCTATTTGCCCCCGTCATGATTGTCTATTTCACGGTCATTGCGACACTAGGAGTGATCCAGATTGTCAGCCAACCGGGTATTCTGATGGCGCTCAATCCCTATTATGCTTTGGTGTTTTTCCAAACCGACGGGATGTTGGCGTTTCTTGCGCTGGGTTCGGTAGTTTTGGCTGTGACGGGTTCAGAGGCGCTATATTCCGATATGGGGCATTTTGGTCCAGGCCCGATGCGCCTGTCATGGTTTGGCTTTGTCATGCCATGCCTGCTGCTCAACTACTTCGGTCAGGGCGCGATGATTATCTCGCTCGATAGTGCGGGTGCGGCGGAAGCCATCCAAAGCCCGTTCTTCTTCATGGCGCAGGAATCGATGCGGCTTCCGCTGGTTATTCTTGCGACTTTTGCCACCTTCATTGCGAGCCAAGCCGTGATCTCGGGTGCCTTCTCCATCACTCACCAAGCAATCCAGTTGGGCTTCATTCCGCGCCTGACCACGCAGCATACAAGTGAGCGTGAAGCGGGCCAGATTTACATTCCGGCGATCAACTGGGCGCTTCTTGTTGCCGTGATTATTCTGGTTTTGACGTTCCAGAATTCATCTAATCTCGCTTCGGCCTACGGCATCGCCGTTACCGGCGCGATGCTGATCGATACAGCGCTAATGGGCGTTTTGCTTGTAGCGGTGTGGAAGTGGAAACTGTGGCTGGCGATCCCAGTCATCGTGGTATTTTTTATCGTCGATGGTGCATATTTCGCCGCGAATTTGATGAAGGTTCCTGACGGGGGCTGGTTCCCGCTGCTGGTCGGCGGAGTGATCTTTGTCCTGCTGACGACATGGGCGCGCGGGAGGAAGCTGATGAGGGCCCGCATGACCGAAGCCGCTCTCCCGCTCGACGTGTTCGCCAAGAGCGCGCATGGCAGCGCTACCCGCGTGTCGGGCACTGCCATCTTCATGGCTTCATCTAACAAGGGCGTTCCATCAGCGCTTCTGCACAATATTAAACACAACAAGGTGCTGCACGAACGCGTAGTGGTGCTGACAGTCGAAATCGATGAGGTTCCTTACGTTGAGGAAGAAGACCGCTGCGCCATTGATGACCTCGGCTCAGGTTTCTTCCGCGTAACGCTGCGGTACGGCTTCATGGAAGAAACCGACGTGGTCGAGGCGATCACGCGTCAAAATATGTGCGGCGGGCCGTTTGATATGATGAAGACCAGCTTCTTCCTCAGCCGCCAGACACTGCTCAGCGCGGACAATCCCGGCATGGCGATCTGGCGCGAGAAACTGTTCGCATGGATGATGCGTAACGCGGCAACGCCGATGGACTTCTTCCGCCTGCCAACCAACCGCGTGGTTGAGCTCGGCAGCCAGATGAAAATCTAGCTGTTCATTCAGTCGGTCGGGGGATTCTCGATAACTTCGTCTGCATCTTCCATCGCTAAACCATGTTTCAGCAGCATGGGAATTTGCGTAAATGTGAAGAGGAAAGTGACGGGAATAAACACCCACAGCTTTGCCGCAAGCCAGTCACCGAAGCTAAGTTGGTAACGCAGTGCTTCGTTCAGGATGGCGAGGCCAAAGAAGAACACACCCCAGTTACGGCTGAGTTTGAGCCATCCGGCATCGTCGAGGCCTTCGAAGGCGGCTTCGAGCAGATATTTCAGCAGCGCTTTGCCCCGGCTATATCCAATCAGAAGGGCGATACCAAAAATGGTGTAGATGATCGTTGGTTTCAGCTGCACGAAGGTTGGGTCGCCAAAGAAGATCGTCAGCGCGCCGAAGCCGACGATCAGGACCGTCGAGAACCACAACATCGGAGACACTTTGCCTAGCCGAATTTTGGACACGACCAGAGCGATTACCGCCGCGACCATAAAGGCCAGCGTGCCGCGGATCATCGCGCCGATTTCGCCAATTGCTTCCGATTCCTCGGGCGAGTAATATTTGTAGACTAGGAAGAATACGAGCAGCGGCCCGTAATCGACTGCCAAGTTTACCCAACCGGATTTCGGTTTGGCTTCAGGCTTAATCTGTTCGTCAGCCATCAGGCCACTCCTGCAATAACGCGGGCCACCAGATCGGGATCGAAGGGCCGAAGGTCGTCAATTTTCTCGCCCACACCGATGGCGTGGATCGGCAGGCCGAATTGTTCGGCCGCTGCCACTAGCACGCCGCCGCGCGCGGTGCCGTCCAGTTTGGTCATGATCAGGCCGGTCACGCCTGCGACTTCCTGGAAAGTCTGGATCTGGTTCAGCGCATTCTGGCCGTTCGTCGCGTCGAGCACCAGCACGACATCATGCGGGGCTGCTTCGTTCAACTTGCCCAGCACGCGGCGGATTTTTGCGAGCTCGTCCATCAGCTCGCGCTTGTTCTGCAAGCGGCCCGCCGTGTCGACGATCAGCGCGTCGATGCCCGTCTCGGTCGCCTCTTTCACCGCATCGAACACGATGCTGGCAGGATCGCCGCCCTCTGCGCCGCTGATGATCGGCACGCCGAGCCGGTCAGCCCATACTTTGAGCTGGCCTATGGCGGCGGCGCGGAATGTGTCGCCTGCGGCCAGCATGACGCCGTAGTCGTCTTCCTGAAACAGATGCGCGAGCTTGGCGATCGTGGTTGTCTTGCCGCTGCCATTCACTCCGATCACCAACATCACTTGCGGGCGGGGGAAGGCGGTTACTTCGAGCGGTTTTGCCACCGGACGCAGAATTTCCGCGATTTCTACGGCGACGGCTTCTTTCAATTCTTGTTCGGTGATCGCGAGGCCAAACCGCTTCTCCGATAATTTGGCGCGGATACGGGCGGCGGCGGATGGGCCGAGGTCGGACAGGATCAGCGCATCCTCGACATCGTCCAGCGTCGCATCGTCCAGCTTCGCCGTACCGACAACGCCGGTCAGATTTTCCGAAAGGCGCTCCGACGTTTTCTTGAAGCCGCCAAAAAGCCGGTCAGACCAGCTTGTCTCGCTCATAGGAGGAGTCCTTCTTCGAGTTTGGTCGGGCGCATTGAAACTACGGTGCCCGCCGCAGTGCCCTCGGGCAAGTGAACACGCGCATAGCTCTGCGAATAACCGCTGCCGTCGCGTTCGGTGAGCACCGACAGGTCGGTGCCGATGAGGTTGCCAAGCCAATCGTCACGAATCCGCGCTACTTCGGTGCGGAGCTGAGCTGCTCGCTCTTTGACAATGCGGCGGTCGAGCTGCGGCATTCGCGCTGCAGGTGTTCCGAGGCGGGGCGAGTAAGGGAAAATATGGCCGTGCACGATGCCGAGTTCCTCAATGATATCGAGGTTAGCTGCATGCATCGCTTCGCCTTCGGTAGGGAAGCCCGCGATCAGGTCTGCCCCGATGGCGATTTCCGGACGGCGCATCCGAAGTTGCTGCACCAGCGAAACCGCATCGGCGCGGTTGTGGCGGCGCTTCATGCGCTTCAGAATCATGTCGTGGCCGTGTTGCAACGAGAGATGCAAATGCGGCATAAGGCGCGGCTCGCTGGCGAATAGTTCGAACAACAGCGGATCAATCTCGATCCCGTCAAGCGACGACATGCGCAAGCGGCCCAGTTCGGGAAATTCGTCGAGGATCGCTTGGACCATTTGGCCTAGCGGCGGGGTGCCGTCCAGATCATGACCCCAAGAGGTAACATCGACGCCTGTCAGCACCACTTCAGCCACGTCCTGTGCCATGTGCCGCTCGATTTCTTGCAAGACCTGGCCGATAGTCAGCGAGCGGCTGGGACCGCGCCCTTGCGGGATAATGCAGAAGGTGCAGGCATGATCGCAGCCGTTCTGTACCGCGACGAATGCGCGGGTCCGCTGCGCAGGAACGAATTCGGGCTGAGCCGGAACATTCCAAGCGCGCGAGTCTAGTTTTTGGGTGTTGGCGATCAGCCCGTCGACTTCGGGCATCGCGGCGATGGCATCGCGTTCGATGTCTGCAGCACAGCCTGTGACCAGCAACCGGGCGTCGGGCCTATCGCGGCGCGCCCGGCGGATCGCCTGCCGCGTGGCCCGGACAGCCTCTGATGTGACGGCGCAGCTGTTGATTACAACGACATTGCTCTCCTTGCCCAGCATTTCGCGGATGCGTTCGCTTTCGGAGATGTTCAATCGGCAACCAAGCGAAACTACTTCTGCACTCATACGAAGTCGTCCCATTCGAAATGGCCCGCGAAGCTTTCCTGCGCAGGTCCCGACATGATGATCCCGCTGCCGGGGCCCCATTCGATTGTGAGATTTCCGCCGGGCAGTTTTACTGTGACTGAGTTCTCGACAAGTCCCGCCTGAATGGCGGCAACTGCCGTGGCGCAGGCGCCGGTTCCGCAAGCGCGAGTGAGGCCTGCGCCGCGCTCCCATACGCGAAGCAAAATGTGTTTGCGGTCAACGACAGTGGCAACGTTTACGTTCACCCCTTCGCTAAATACGCTGTCGGTTTCGATCTGCGGACCCAGATCGACAAGCGGAACCGTGTCGGTATCGCGCACGAAAAAGACCACGTGAGGATTGCCGACATTAACCGCAACGGGATTTGCCAGCTCACCCCAGGCAAGGGGGAGGGCCGCTGTATCCATCGCATAATCGAGCGGAATATCCTGCCAATCGAAACGCGGCTGGCCCATGTCGACCCGTGCACCGCTATCAGTCGGCGCAACGTCGATAATTCCGCCATTTGTTTCAACGCGCGCTGGCTGGCCATGCTTAAGCGCGACGGCACGCGATGCATTACCGCAAGATTCCACCTCGCCGCCATCAGCGTTGAAAATCCGCATTTTGAAGTCGGCTTTATCGGATGGTTCGAGAATGATCAGCTGATCGCAGCCAATGCCGGTCTTGCGGTCAGCCAGAGCGGCAGCCGAGCGGCGCGTCATTGGCGGAAGCGAATCCAAGCGTGCATCAAGCACGATGAAGTCATTGCCGAGGCCATGCATCTTGGTGAAGGGTACGCGCATTTCGCCAGCGCATTTATGCGGCGGGGCCTGCGCCGTCCAGTGCGAAGGGCTGTAAGCGCTTAGTTAGCTTGGGTCTTGGGTGTTTCTACAGGCAAAACATGTTGCGCTGGCGGCGATGCCAGTAGATCGAGCATGGCCAGGCGCTCGCTCACAGTTGCGGCGTCCTCAGGCCGGCCATAAAAATATCCCTGACCTTTAAGAGGGCCGAGCTTTCTAAGTTGGTCCAAGACTATGTCGTTTTCGATCCCTTCTGCCGTGATGGGCAGTTTCAGGCCTTCACCCAGAGACACGATTGCATCGACAATCTTCGAATTGCCCAGGTTCTCGTCCATTTCGGACACGAAGCTGCGGTCGATCTTGATCCGGTCAAACGGGAGCGAGCGCAGTTGGGCGAGACTGGAATAGCCTGTGCCGAAATCGTCCAAACTGATTGCAACACCCTGATTTTTTAGGCTTGTGATCATCGTTCGCACGACTGCGAGGTTTTCGTGCAAACAGCTTTCGGTAACCTCGATCTCGAGCCGGTTGGGCGGGAACCCGTGCTTCGTAAGTAGCTTTAGAATTTTCTGCGAGAACCATGGGTCGCGCAGCTGAAACGGTGAAATATTGACCGATAGGGTGAGAGCTGGATTCCAGGTCTTTGCGTCTTCCAAGGCCACACTGATCAACTGTTCGGACAGCTCACCGATCACGCCCATTTCTTCGGCAACCGGGATGAAAATGTCGGGCCCGACAATACCCATATCAGGCGATATCCAGCGCGCGAGCATTTCGAAGCCAACCAATTTGCCTGAGTCCAAATCGACCTGCTGCTCATAGAACGGGACGAATTCGCCTTCTTCGAGACCGCGGCGGATCCCGCTTTCAAGATCCTTGCGGACCCTTTGTTCGTTTTCCATCGGCATTTCGAACAAGAAGAACCGGTTCCGGCCCTGCTTCTTCGCATGATACATCGCAATATCGGCCCTGTGCATCAGGGTCTTGGTAATCCCTGGTTCGGCCTCAATTGCAGATTGGCCTGACAAGTCAGCAACGGCGATGCCAGCCGATACGGTCACATTGAGTTCCTGCTGGGCAAATTTGATCGGCTGCGCGACGGCCTCTATTATCTTTTCCGCGTATTGGTCGACAGCTTTGGGATTTCGCGAATCATAAGACAGCACACAGGCAAATTCGTCACCGCCAAGCCGCGCAATTACGGAGCCTGCGGGTAATTCCTGCTTGATGCGAGCCGCAGTGGTGCGAAGCATTTCGTCGCCGACTGCATGCCCATAGACGTCATTGACCTGTTTGAAATTGTCGACGTCGATCATCAAGAATGCGACGAGCTGGCCGCGTTCCTTGGCTGATACAATTAGCTGCTCGGTTGCGGGCCCAATGCTACGGCGGTTTAAACATTTGGTCAGATCGTCAGTTTCGGCTAGCAACCGCGCTTCATTTTCTGCCATTTGGCGGTCAGCAACTTCTTGAGTGAGGTCGCGGTAACGACGCCAACCGAAGATGATCAGAGCAATGTTAAGCAATACGGCGTTTACGAGAAGGGCATCGGGAGCGGCTCCGCCTTGCGCTAAAGCCCGAACAGCCTGGGGCAGGACCCGGCCACCAGTGACGAGAAACATGATGATCGCAGCGATGGCAATTCCAAGCGCGACAATGTCGCGTCCGGCATTGTCGAGCCGCGTTTCACCGCCATTGCTAGATGGTTCATTCAAACCCACGCGCAGATTTCCCTGTTAGTTCACCCGTCTCTTCGCACGTGACACTAAATATAGGGTTAATTTGGTGGTAGCTGGAGCATGCCGTGCCAAAGGGTGCTAAATTGGCCAAACAACAGCAAAATGGAGTGATTTGTGGCAAAGCGATACTGGTTGATGAAGTCCGAGCCCTTCAAATATAGCTGGGATGACCTAGTGGCCGAGAAAGAAGGTACCTGGGACGGGGTTCGCAATTACATGGCACGGAACAACCTTGCGACGATGAAGAAGGGTGATGAAGCGTTCTTCTATCACTCCCGCAAAGGTTTGGAGATTGTTGGTATCGCCGAAATTAGCGTCGACGGCATCATGGATCCGACTGATCCGGAGCAGAAGTGGAACGCGGTCAAGATCATTCCCAAACGCAAACTGGCCACGCCGGTCACGCTGAAACAGGTCAAGGCAGAACCGCGGTTGGCGGACATGCAGTTGGTGCGGCTGTCGCGGCTGTCAGTCTGCGAAGTCACTCCTGAAGAGTGGAAGATTGTGCTGAAAATGTCCGAAGCCTAAGCCGGTTTGCGGTTCCGCAATGCGGATAGCGTAACGCCGCCCGCGGTCAGCCGTTCTATATCGGTAACTAGGTGCAAGAGGCGCAAACCGCTGCGTCTCTTTGCTTCGGTCAGCGCTTCGGCGAACTCGCTGGTGGTTTCCACGCGCCGCGACCAGCCACCAAATGCTTCGCCCAATTTGGCGAAGTCCGGATTGGATAGCTGCGTGCCGGAAACGCGTCCGGGATATTCACGCTCCTGATGCATGCGGATTGTACCGTAAGCGCCATTGTCGACGACAATCACCAGCAGGTCGCGCCCATATTGCGCGGCAGTTGCTAGCTCTTGCCCGTTCATCAGGAAATCGCCGTCACCTGCCACGGCAACGACGCTGCGTTCCGGATGGCGGCAGGTGGCAGCAACGGCTGCCGGGACGCCATATCCCATTGCTCCCGCTGTCGGCGCAAGCTGGCTCGGGAAGCCTTCATAGGGCCAGTAGCGGTGCCACCAGCCGGAGAAGTTGCCAGCGCCGTTGCAGATGATCGTATCGGGGGGGAACTGATCGCGCATCATCGCGACGCAGGCTGACAGGTCGAGCGTGGTGTCAAAGGTTGCCGGATCGGGCGAGGGTGTGGACCATTCCTTCCATTCGGCATGCGCCTGTGCGCCCGCATCGAAGTTTACGATATCATCCTCCCACAGGGCAGCGCTTTCGGCGAATTCGCCCATGTCGGCGCAAAGGGCGAGATCGGTCCGGTAAACGCGGTCAAGCTCATTGGGATCGGGATGGATGTGGATCATCACCTGATCGGGATGGTTGGGCGTCACCAGCTCATATCCATCGGTCGTTGCCTCGCCCATTCGTGCGCCCACAACCAGCAGAAGGTCGGCTTGCTTTACGCGCTCGACCAGCTTCGGGTTCGGGCCGTATCCAAGGTTTCCGGCATAGACGCTGGACGATGGCGGGACTGCGTCTTGTCTGCGGAACGCGGTCGCGACCGGGATACCAATCCGCTCGGCGAAGATGGTGAAATGCTCGCGTGCCTTGGCATTCCAACCGGCACCGCCGACAATCGCGACGGGTGACGCTGCATCACCGATCATTTGCATCATTGTCTGCATCGCGTCGGGGCAAACCGCTTGCGCAGGCGCAACCACAGCAGGGCGGGGCGAGCCCTTGACCATTCGCGACAGCATATCTTCCGGCAAAGCGATTACGACCGGTCCGGGACGCCCGGAAATGGCGACCGACCATGCGCGCGCAATATATTCGGGAATGCGGAGTTCATCGTCGATCCGCGTTGCCCATTTTGCGATGGGAGCGAAGAAGGCGGGGAAGTCGACTTCCTGAAAACCTTCGCGGTCGCGCATCCGGCTATCGACATCACCGATAAACAGGATCATCGGTTGCGAATCCTGCATCGCTACATGCACGCCAATTGTTGCATTGGTGGCGCCGGGCCCCCGTGTGACGAAGCAGATGCCAGGCTTGCCGGTCATCGCGCCATCGGCGCAGGCCATAAAGGATGCGCCGCCTTCCTGACGGCAGATCACAGTTTCGATCGAAGCGGTGTCATGCAGCGAATCCAGCACCGAGAGGAAGCTTTCGCCCGGCACCGTGAAGATACGGTCGCAACCCTGCTCAGCGAGGCATTCTACCAGTAAGTTGGCGGCAGTTTTTTCAGGTCCAGAGTTCATTCCATCGCTCTAGCGCCCGCTGACTACCGCTTCAATCCATGACGTCAGAGGTTTCCAGCAATTTGAGCACACAGGGTTAACGTCCCGTCTTGTGACAATGCCGGTAAACCGGCTGGACGATGGTTAGCATCAGGTTAACATCCGGGCTATGAGAAGCACATTGGTCCTGACAGACGAAACCGCGCGCCATCCTTTCTTGATGTCGCTGCCCCCGCATGTTCGCCAAGGCGCAGAGCGCCAACCCATGCCGCCGAAATGGCGCTTGAATGCGCAGGATGCGAAAGAATTCCTGATGGCCTATTGCGCATGCTTTATGGCGGCGAGCATCTTCCTCGCCTGATTTAGGCTACCAATCGATTGGAATATGCGCCTGCTCTGCATGGTAGAGCCGCTGTCCTAGCCATGCTGACACGAGGCACATTCCCGCACTCAACAAGAGTTGCTCCGTAACCGAGATGCCCGCCATGCTCAAACCGATGGCTAAGCCCGAGCCCACGACCATCGCGCCTGAATTGACGATATTGTTCGCGGCAATCGTTCGTGCGGCATGCTCTGGCCGTACCTTGGTGGTGAGGAATGCGTAGAGCGGCACAACGAACATGCCGCCTGCAATGGCGATACCGAGCAGGCAAAGCAGCAAAACGATGGCCATTGGCCACGCTATGAATTGAGCCACATTGAGCAACTCTGTCGGCTGATCCGCCTGCCACAGGCGGCATACGAAGTAGAACGCCACCACGAACGCGGCCATGAAGAGTACTGAAATCGGGGAGTATTTCGCCGAAACCGTGCCTTTTAGCAGGGCGTTGATCGACACTGAGCCGATGGCAACGCCTACGCTAAATACCACTAGGAACAGGCTTGCGACTTCTTTGGAAGCCATAATCACATTCTTGGCGAGCGGCGGGAACTGGATGAACAGAACAGCGCCGATGGTCCAAAAGAAGCTGATGGAGAGGATGGCATAGAACACCTGCTTGTCATGCATGGTGTTCCGGATCAGCACATAGGACGCGCGAAAAATGTTCCAGTCGAGCTTCTCATCCGGTTGCCCCATCGGCGGTGCAGAAGGGATCTGTCGGCTCACGAAATAGGCCACGATTGATGTAAAAATGATGCCGCCAGCTGCCCATTCTACCGGTATCCAGCCCGCCAGAATCGTCCCAGTGAGGATAGCCACATAAGTACCCGCTTCGACCAATCCTGTGCCTGCAAGGACTTCCTCTTTTTTAAGATGCTGCGGCAGGATGGCGTATTTGATGGGGCCGAGGAAAGTCGACTGCACTCCTGTCAGAAACAGCGCCAGCAGCATCAAGGGGATCGCGATAGTCTGTACCGCAATACCTTGCCACGCGAGATAAAGCCCCGACGCGCCGATCACCATCAGGATGATCTCGCAAGCTTTCACAACCCGGATGATCGACGCCTTGTCGCGCATGTCTGCCAGCTGGCCAGCCAGTGCCGACAGCAGGAAGAAAGGCAGAATAAACAAGCCGGAAGCAAGGCCACTAAAGCTCGCCTCCTGCGCCTCTGAATTATAGACGCTGTAAACGACGAACAGTACCATTGCTGTCTTATACAGATTGTCGTTAAATGCGTTGAACAGCTGCGTGATGAAGAGCGGTAGAAACCGCCGGCGAGCCAATAAATGCGTCGTTGTGGTCATTAAGCCCCGTCGTGCAGCCAATGCAGTTCCGCCGCCCTATAGGAGTGGGAGTAGGGGACAAGGGCAAGAGTTTGCTTTTGCACTGGGCCGCTTACCGCTACGGGTGCGGCCATGTGGAGCCTACCCAACATTCTGACGATGTCGCGCATCGCGACCATCCCGCTGCTAGTTTATCTGCTGTGGTGGCCGGACTGGCACTTTGGTTATTGGCTGGCCTGGGGCCTTTATGGCTTGATGGCGATTACCGACTATTTTGACGGCTATTTGGCGCGGGCTAGCGGGACGGTGTCGAAACTGGGCCAATTCCTCGATCCGATTGCGGACAAACTGATGATTGCTGCGGTCATTCTGGTGCTGACCGCGCAAGGCTATCTGCGCGGGCCGTATGTGGGTGATATGCACGTGATCGCCGGCCTTATCATCCTGATGCGCGAAATCGCCGTATCCGGCCTGCGCGAATTCTTGGGTGGTCTGCAAGTGTCCGTTCCGGTCAGCAAACTAGCCAAGTGGAAAACGACCTTCCAGCTGTTCGCCCTGGGCGGCTTGATCCTGGGCGGAGCGGTACACGGCCAGCCCTGCCAATCGCTGGCCGAGCAATGCGCGACCTTTGCCAACAGCTGGATTCATGTCGCGAGCTTGTTTTGCCTATGGGCAGCTGCGGTGCTGACAGTCATCACCGGCTGGGATTATTTGCGCGCCGGTTTGAAGCATATGGATTGAAGAGCGTGGGTTGCCGAGTTTGTAATTCTATTAAAACAGTCAAGTCTCATATAATCCCGAAAGCATTCGCGCTCGACCTATGTCGAGACGCAAAGCACGTAATTTCTGCCTCTCGACATTATTCTGGAGCAAAACCAAGCCAAGGCGGCGTTTTTGTGACCGATCTTCTTTGCGCCCAGCACGAAGCAATGACTGCCTCAGCTGATAAATATGCAATTGAATTTGTACGAAAAATTGAAGGGGTCTGGAAGAAGAATCGCGGGACAAAAGCACAATCTGTAGCCAACCCAAAGCCTAAGGAGCTATTGAGGTTCGCGGTCCAGACAATTTGGCGTGAAGTCCACTCAAGAAGGGTCAATGATTTAACTTTTGGGCCATACTAAGAGTTGGTAAGCCCGTTACTTTTCAAGGAAGGTGCTTCTCCTCCTTGGGCTGTCTTCGTTGAGCGCACAAATTTCGTGATTGAAAAAGGGGATGCCATAAACTTCAATTTGCATCCTTACCGACTAAGGTTTGCCGATCGAAGCGGATGGAATTTTACTGTTTCTGGCGTTTCTTTTTTTGTCATTAGTGACCCGCGAGGAATGTGGCAGAAGTTCTCGTGTTGGTCGGCCAGTGGTCAAGATCCAGCGCCATTTGTAGTGAGCGATCCAATGCCATTCACTGATGTTAAATCTCTAAAACCGATATTTCGATCTGCGTCGCAGAGGTTTTGTCGCTAACCCGCCCGCAATTCCTGAGCCAACAACTCAAACTCTGCACCCCTGGGCGAACCCTTGCGCCAAACGATTGCGATTTCGCGGCTGGCATTATCTGCAGCTAGCGGGCGAGCGACTACTTCGGTTTCGTGCAGGATGCCTGCGTCGATGGCCATTTCAGGTAGCATTGTGACGCCGAGGCCATTGTCGACCATCTGGACCAGCGTGTGCAGGCTGGTGCCGATCATCGTGGAATTGCCGCGCAGTTCGGGGCGGTTACACGCGGCGAGCGCATGTTCTTTGAGGCAGTGCCCGTCTTCGAGCAGCAGCAGCTTTCCTTCGTCGATCATCGATGCGTTGACGGTATCGGGCAGCTCGACAGGATCATCTTTCGGAAAGGCGACGAATAGCCGATCATCACAAATATGCGCCTTGTCGACCTCGCCAGTTGCGAAAGGCAGGGCGAGCAACACGCAATCGGCGCGCCCGCTGTTAAGCGACTCGATGGCCGCCGCGCTTGGTTCTTCGCGCAGGAACAGCTTGAGGGCGGGGCGCTCTTTCCTCAGGCGCGGCAGAATGCGGGGTAGCAGAAACGGGGCAATCGTCGGAATCACACTCATGCGGAGTTCGCCCGAGAGAGGTATGCCGGAGGCTTGCACCAGATCGGTCAGCTCCTCCGCCTCGCGCAGCAAGCGGTGCGCCTTGGCCACGACTTGATTGCCGAGCGGAGTGAAGCGCACAACCCGGCGGCTGCGCTCTACCAAGGTTACCCCGAGCAGCGATTCTAGCTCGCGAATTCCAGCAGATAGCGTGGATTGAGAGACAAAGCTTGCCTCTGCCGCGCGACCGAAATGGCCCTGTTCGTGCAGCGCCACCAGATATTGCAGCTGCTTGATCGTGGGGAGATATGAACTCATTCCGCTGCTTGTTCGCCAACCTCTTCGGCTTCGGCGGCTTCGCTTACTTCCGGCTCACCCGCAATTCGTGTCATCTTCAACCGGCCCTTCTCGACCGCAAAGGCCATACGGCCTTCGACCAGTTCCAATGCATCCTTGCCGAACACATCATAACGCCACGTGTTGAGAATCGGCAAGTCGCGCATCCCAGTAGCCAAAGCTTCCAGCTCGTCAGCCTTCGTCAGCAACCGGCTGGCAATATCGATCTCGCGGCTGCGGATCTTGAGCAGTAGTTTGAGCAGATCAGCGACCAATGCGCCTTCCTTGCCAAGCGGCGCGCCGCGCTTGTTTTTTGCTGGCATTTCGTCGGCAGGCAAAGGTTCTGCATCCGCGATGACTTTCATCATCCGCTGGCCAATGTCATTTTGTTTCCAAGCGCTTGATAATCCGCGCACCTTGGCCAAATCACCCTGCTGTTTGGGCGGATTACCGGCTATGTCGGCCAGCGTCTCATCACGCATGATGCGGCCGCGCGGAATGTCCTTATGCTGCGCTTCGGTTTCGCGCCATGCAGCGAGAGCCTTGAGCCGCCCAAGCACCTGAGCGTTGCGCGATGGCGCACGAACACGTTTCCAGATGGTCTCCAGATCGGTCTGGTAATTGCTTACCGTGGCGAGCTTTTCCATCTCGATATCTAGCCAACCGCCGCGGCCAGTTTCGACGAGCTTGTCGAGCATCTTGGGGAAAATCTCGGCCAGATAGGTTACGTCGCCAATGGCATATTCGATCTGGCGGTCGGTCAGCGGACGACGGCTCCAGTCGGTAAAACGCGCGCCCTTGTCCACCGTAATTCCCAGCCACGCATCGACTAGATTGGCGTAACCGATCTGTTCCGACTGGCTGATCGCCATCATCGCAATTTGCGTGTCGAAAATGGGATGCGGCGTTTTACCGGTCAGATTGACGATAATCTCGACATCTTGCCCGCCAGCATGGAAGATTTTCAGGACATCCTCATTGTCGGTCATCAAATCGAGCAGCGGGGTAAGATCGATACCCTCGGCCAGCGGATCAATCGCGGCGGCTTCCTTGCCGTCGGAAATCTGCACCAGGCACAGGATCGGCCAATAAGTGTTCTCGCGCATGAATTCGGTGTCCACGCACACAAAATCGGCGGTGGAGAAGCGTTCACATATTTCGGCGACGGACTTGCTATCAGTAATCAGCGGATGGATTTTCATGGAGTAAGCTTATAGCGGCGCTGCGGCTCGCAACCAGTCCGAAGGGGCGCATAGGCGGGGGACAAGTGCCGCCAGCCTTGACAAAAGCGCCCTGCATGGGTGTTAGGGGCGCGCTTTTCGCGCTGCGCTGCTATAGGCGGTCCAAACTCGCGAAACCTGATATTTTTAACCGAAAAGACCAAACCTGCCATGCATGCTTATCGCACCCATAATTGCGCCGCCCTGACGAAAGCCGATGTCGGCGAAACCGTCCGCCTATCGGGCTGGGTCCACCGCAAGCGCGACCATGGCGGCGTGTTGTTCGTCGATCTGCGCGATCATTACGGTATGACGCAGATTGTGGCTGACGAAGACAGTCCCGCGCTCGCCATTCTGGAGTCGCTGCGGGTCGAAAGCGTCATTACCATCGATGGCGATGTGAAGGCGCGCGCTGATGGCACGCAAAACGACAACCTGCCGACAGGCCATATCGAAGTGTTCGCGCGCTCGGTTACGGTGCAGTCCAAGGCTGATGAGCTGCCTATGCCAGTCGCAGGCGAGCAGGACTATCCCGAGGACATTCGCCTGAAGAACCGCTTCCTCGATTTGCGCCGTGAGACGATGCACCGCAATGTCGTGCTGCGTAGTCAGGTGATTTCGTCACTTCGTAAGCGCATGACTGACTTGGGCTTCAACGAAATTCAGACTCCTATCCTGACCGCTTCCAGCCCCGAGGGTGCGCGAGATTTCCTGGTTCCTAGCCGGATGCATAACGGCAAATTCTACGCGCTGCCGCAGGCGCCGCAGATGTTCAAACAGCTGATCATGGTCGCCGGCTTCGACAAATATTTTCAGATCGCACCATGCTTCCGCGACGAGGACGCTCGGGCGGATCGCAGCCCGGGCGAATTCTACCAGCTCGATTTCGAAATGAGCTTTGTCACGCAGGACGATGTGTTCGCGGCGATTGAGCCGGTGTTGGCCGGCGTGTTCCAGGAATTTGCCGATTGGCAGGGCCCAAAAGAGAAAACACGGGGCAGGGTGGTCGATCCCGAATTCGTCCGCATTCCCTTTGCCGAGGCGATGCTCAAATATGGATCGGACAAACCCGATCTGCGCAACCCGATCGAGATCACCGATGTTTCTTCACATTTCGAGGGTTCGGAGTTCGGCCTGTTCGCCAAGATCGTCGAAGGCGGCGGCGTCGTCCGAGCGATCCCGGCGCCCAAAACGGGCGACAAGGGCCGCCGCTGGTTTGACGGCATGAACGAATGGGCGCGCGGCGAAGGCTTTGCGGGCCTTGGCTATGTCACCCGCAAGGGCGGCGAATTTGGCGGCCCCATTGCCAAGAACCACGGCCCCGACCTGATGGCCAAGCTATATGACGAACTCGGC
>JBBKVP010000076.1:0-3882 GCA_037968495.1 Pontixanthobacter sp.
ATGATTGAAAATCAGAAAATCCGGCCTGCAAAGGTCATTGGCCCGCTCGGTGAGCCGCTAACGATCGACGATCTTCCGTCGCCCGAAACCACTCGCTGGGTCGTGCGCCGCAAGGCTGAAGTTGTGGCAGCCGTTAACGGCGGTCTGCTAACGATCGACGAAGTGCTGGAGCGGTATACGCTGACGCTGGAAGAATTTGCCTCATGGCAGCGCGCAGTTGATCGTTCGGGCATGCAGGGCCTCCGGGTCACCCGCATCCAGCATTACCGCGACCTTTACGAACGCCAGTTGAAATACTGACTTAGGGCATTCGTCCACAGCGCGGCGGCCGGAATCCGGTCAGATGCGCGACAATACCCTCAAAAGCAGGTAGTCATCCTTGGCCGCGCGGGAACTTATACCCCGTGCGGCCCGTTTTGTATGCTGATTGGGCCGGCGAAGCACCGGTTATGCGGTATGCAGGCTCACGGATTTAACAGGAGGATTTAATATGGGTTGGATTATTGCAATTATCGTCGGCGGCGTCGCTGGCTGGCTCGCAAGCCTGGTGATGAACCGTGATGCCTCGATGGGCATCTTCTGGAACATTGTGGTTGGTATCATCGGTTCGGTAATCGGCAACATGGTTGTTGGCCCGCTCCTCGGCATTGGCGGTTCCGTACAAGAATTCTCGCTGACCGGTCTGCTTATTGCCGTTGTCGGTGCTGTCATTCTGCTTGCGATCGTGAACCTCGTTCAGCGTGGCCGCGTGCGCTAATAGCTCACCGCAAAATTATTGAGTTACCGCGGGGGTGGGGGAGGCTTACGCTTGCCCCGCCCTCTTCTATTTGTTGGCGGCACATGGTGTGTTTTCTGCCATTGCCCATAAAATTTCGCGTTTTGCGCTCACCCGATGGAATTTGTCGTTCGTAGAACTGCCGATTGCTCGTGCGACAGGTCAGGTCTAGGGCCGTGCGCGATAGTTAAAGCGGGGGCATGGCATGCGGCTTGCCCTCGGTGCTATAGTTATGTAACACAGCGCGTGAACCGATATGAACTACGAAACCGGCATTTCTATGGACCAAGATCACGCTTCTATCGAGGGTGATCCGCTCGATATTGTCCAAGCCGAAGAAAAACGCTCACGCCGCAAGTGGATGATTGGGATCATCGCCTTTCTCGTGCTCGGCGGTGCGATCATCGCGTGGTATGTGATGCAAGGTTCTGGCGGAGCAGTTGCTGCCGCCGACAAATCTGACCAAGCCACTGCGATCACGGTCATTTCGCCTGGCCGCGCGACTATCGAGGGTGAAATTGTCGCCACCGGTACACTGGCTGCCCGCCGCGAAGTGCCTGTCGGCGTTGTGGGCGAAGGTGGCCGCGTAATCTCCGTTGCCGTGGAAGCCGGGCAGTTTGTGCGTCAGGGTCAGTTGCTTGTCGGCATAGATCGTTCGGTCCAGAACCAGCAGGCTGCCGGGCAAGCTGCGCAGATCGACGTGGCCCGTTCCGACGCACGGCTGGCGCAAGCCAATCTTGATCGCGCGATGAAACTGGTCGAGCGCGGCTTTATTTCCCAAGCTGATATCGACCGACTGACAGCGACACGCGATTCCGCGAATGCACGCGTCAAAGTGGCGCAGGCGCAACTTTCCGAGCTGAGAGCGCGCAACGCACGGCTTAATGTCTATGCCCCGACAAGCGGGCTGGTTCTTTCGCGGAATGTAGAGCCAGGTCAGGTGGTTAGCGCTGGCTCGCCGCCGCTCTTCACCATTGCCAAGGGCGGCGAAATGGAGCTGATGGCGGGGCTGGGTGAAACCGATCTTGCTCAGGTTTCAACCGGAGTTGCGGCTGAAGTGACGCCAGTTGGTTCCGATAAGGTCTTCATTGGCCAAGTCTGGCAGATTTCGCCAATTATCGACGCACAGAACCGTCAGGGGACCGCCCGTATCTCGCTGCCTTATGCCGAGGGGCTGCGCCCCGGCGGATTCGCCTCTGTAGTCATCAAAAGCGGCACAGTGGTTGCCCCGCAACTGCCCGAAAGCGCACTGCAATCGGATGATGAGGGCAGCTACGTCTATATTGTCGGCAAGGATAATAAGGTCGAACGGCGCGGGGTCGAGCTTGGCAATGTTACGGCCAATGGCGTCACGATCCGCAGCGGACTGACAGGAGCTGAAAAAGTTGTCCTCCGGGCTGGCGGCTTCCTGAATCCGGGTGAGACGGTCAAGCCAGTCATGGCGAAAGAATAACCGCCATGAACTTCAATAATATTTCCGCATGGTCGATACGGAATCCCGTCATTCCGTTGGTGTTCTTCACCGCGCTCTTTCTGGCCGGGATCATCAGCTTTGTGCGGATGGATGTGGTCAACAATCCGGATATCGAGTTCCCGGCGGTCAATGTCACGATTTCGCAGCCGGGTGCCGCCCCGACCGAAATCGAAAACCAGATAACGCAGATCGTCGAATCCGCTGTTCGCAATGTTAATGGTGTCAAATCGCTCAATTCGACAGCGCGCGAGGGCAGTTCCAACACCTTCGTGGAATTCGAAATCGGGACCGATCCCAATGATGCCACGGCCGAGGTCAAGAATGCCGTGGATTCCGTCCGCGGTAGTCTGCCTGACGGAATTCTTGAACCGCGAATCAGCAAGCAGGAAATTTCTGGCGGCTTCCTTGGCATTTATGCAGTCGAAGCCGACGATATGACCATCGAGCAGTTGAGCTGGTTCATCGATGACACGGTAGCCAAGCAACTGCTCGCAGTCGACGGAATGGCGGAAGTCGGGCGGTTTGGCGGCGTAGACCGCGAAATCGAGGTTACGCTAGATCCGGGTAAAATGCGCTCGCTCGGCGTGACTGCAAGCCAGATCAACCAGTTGCTGCGGGTCGACAATATCGACGCAGCTGGCGGCATGGCCGAGGTCGGCGGCACGCGTCAATCGGTTCGCGTGCTCGGCAGCACCGACACGGCCTTCAAACTATCGCAGAAGCAAATCCAGCTCGGCGGCGGACGTACCATCAAACTGGCCGACGTTGCAGATGTTCGCGATGGCTTCAGCGAGCGCTCATCGATCAGCAAGGTGCAGGACAAGGAAGTCGTGAATTTCTTCATGTCCCGCGCCAAGGGTGCTTCCGACGTAACAACGTTTGACGCTGCTTTGATCGAGATCGAAAAGATCGAAGCAGACAATCCCGGCATCAGCTTCACCCCGCTTTTCAACACGGTGAAATATACCAAGAGCCAGTACGAAAGCTCGATTGCCGCCATGATCGAAGGCGCCATTCTGGCAGTGATCGTAGTGTTCTTCTTCCTGCGTGACTGGCGCGCGACGGTGATTTCAGCCGTCGCCATTCCGCTTTCGGCAATCCCGACCTTCTGGTTCATGGATTTGCTGGGCTTCAACCTCAACCAGCTCTCTTTGCTTGCGTTAGGTCTGGTGGCGGGTGTCCTTGTCGATGATGCCATTGTTGAGATTGAAAATATCGTGCGTCATATGCGCATGGGCAAAAGCGCCTATCAGGCATCGATCGATGCGGCTGATGAAATTGGCCTTGCGGTTGTCGCGACCTCTTTCTGTATCGTTGCGGTGTTCCTGCCGGTTGGTTTGATGCCAGGTATTTCCGGCCAGTTCTTCAAGAACTTCGGAATAACCATCGTGGTCGCTGTGCTGATGAGCCTGGCCGTCGCGCGGATGATTACACCGATGCTTGCGGCCTATTTCCTCAAGGCACATGGCCATGCCGAACATGGTGCCGGCAAATGGATGGACCGCTACATGGGGATGCTCGGCTGGACGCTAGATCGTAGCAAGATGCTTGCGCGCCGGGAAGGCAATCCGGGTCCGCGCCATCGCTGGCTCTATGTCATTAGCGCAATTGTCTTGCCGATCATTCTGCTTCT